>CAWEDE010000007.1:0-31264 GCA_963807665.1 uncultured Alphaproteobacteria bacterium
CGCACATAGCCTTGCTTGAGCCGTTCCGCGATCATGGCGGAAAGCTGCTGCGTCGAGTAGCCGCGCGCCGGGATGATGCCGACCAGCGGCAGGCTGATATTGCCGCCGGCATCGACAATGTAGGAATTTGAAATGCCGTCCTGGCCGAACACCACGACGCGCAGCTTGTCGCCGCTATCGAGCGTATAAGCGGGCGAGGCATTGGCCGGTGCCGAGGCGTAAGCGTAAGGCGCCGCCGCATAGGGTCCGCCCTGCTGGGCATATTGCGGCGCTGCCATGGGCTGCGGCTGCGCGAATTGCGCGGCATAACGCTGCTGTGCGTAGGACTGCTGCCCGTTAATTTGCGGCGGCGGCGCAGCGTAGGTTTGCGGCGGGGGCGCGTAGGCCTGTTGCGGATAGGCCTGTTGCGGATAGGGTTGCTGTGCGTAGACGGGCGCGCTCGAGCGCATATTGAACAAGCCGCGGCCGCTGCTTTGTTCCGGCGCCGCGGCATAAGATTGTTGCGCGGAGAAAGACTGCGACGAGAACAGTCCGCGTCCGCCGCTCGATGGCGGCTGCGCGGGATCGGCTTGGGCGAATTGCGGTTGCATCATCACCGGCACCGGCTGGCCGGTGTTGGGATCGATGACGTAGCTGGTCTGCGGCTGGCGCGCGCAGGCGCCAACCGCCAGCGCGGCCACTACGGCTAACAGCAATCGGGCTTCCCGCATCTCGCCTAGGTCCGGGATGGTGGACGGAAACGTGAAGCCGATTAACACTTTATATGGTTAAGAAATCCTAACCAAACCCGCACTTGGCGGGCTGGCGCAGGATTTTTCGTTCCCTTCCCCTGAAAAGGGGGAGGGAAAGAATAATTTAGGCGCTGGCGCCTTGCGCGAGTTTGGCGCCGGTGCCGATCGGGCACGACACGCCGGTGCCCCCTAACCCGCAATAGCCGAACGGATTCTTGGCCAGATATTGCTGGTGGTAATCCTCGGCGAAATAGAACGGGCCGGCATCGGCGATCTCGGTGGTGATGGCGCCGTAGCCCTTTTTGGCAAGCTCCGGTCCATACATCGCCTTCGACGCCTCGGCGGCTTTGCGCTGCGCGGGCGTGAATGTGTAGATGCCGGAACGGTATTGCGTGCCGACATCGTTGCCCTGGCGCATGCCCTGGGTCGGGTTGTGGCTTTCCCAGAACGTCTTGAGCAAGCTGTCATAGGAAATCTTCTTGGGGTCATAGACCACCAGCACCACCTCGTTGTGGCCGGTGCGCCCGGAACAGACTTCCTCATAGGTCGGATTGGGCGTGACACCGCCGGCATAGCCGACGGCGGTGACATAGACGCCGTCGAGTTGCCAGAATGCCTTCTCGGCGCCCCAGAAGCAGCCAAACCCGAATACCGCTTTTTCAAAGCCCTCGGGATAGGGGCCTTGCAGCGCATGGTGATTGACGAAATGGCTTGCGGCGGTACGGATGGCCTGATCGCGGCCTGGCAGCGCCTCGGCGGCGGTGGGCAGAGACAGGGATTTCTTGAAGCCAAACATTGCCTGGTCCTCTTTTTGTTGTTTCTTGTTGGTCAGCTTTGCTTGCTGGTCAGCCTTGCCGGCCCAATATATGTCGCCGCGCGGCATTTCGAAACGGCACCGGCGTTCACGACTAGGCCAGACCGGCTCACTTAGCCTTCACGCGCACGCGAGCGCGTCACTTATATTACCTATCTGGCGTAGCCGATCAGCGGCTTTTTGCGCCGGCCCAACAACAGAAACAAAATGCCGAAAATGCCCAAAAGGGCCCAGCTTGGCGCCGCCAACAAAGCGGTCATTCCGGGGTCCCATAAAATGCCGTTGGCATAGGACTTAATGAGCGGCTCGAGCCTGGCCAGGCTGCCGGCATTGATCAATTCCCACAAAACGCGAACGCTGGTGAAATAGACGTAGCTGCCGGCAATCGACTTCATGCCGTCATAGATGACGAGGATGAACGCGCCGGCCAGGCAGATCATGCCGATAAAGCGGAACAGGAAACGGATCATAATAAAGGGCTCTTCTCGCGCCTTTGGATAGCGGATTTGGACGCCAATTCAGGCGCATATTAGGGCCTCCGATAACCCGCTCGGCGCCCATGTTCAACCTTGGCAATATTGTCTCAATCATAGCAGCCTAGCCGGACTTCCCTTGAGCAAGCGCGGTTCCTTCCGTAAAACTCGGCCTGGCCGGGCGTCACCGGTGCGTATTGGAGTAGAAATGCCCGCCAAACCCCCCGCTGGACTGAACCGGCCGACGTTTACCGACCTGGAAGCCCTGCAATTTCATAGCGTCGGCCGCCCCGGCAAGCTCGAAGTCGTCGCCACCAAGCCGATGGCAACCCAGCGCGATCTGTCGCTGGCCTATTCGCCGGGTGTGGCGATCCCCGTGCTGGCGATCGCCGAGGACCCGAGCAAGGCCTACGACTACACCGTCAAGGGCAATTTCGTCGCCGTCATCACCAACGGCACGGCGATCCTAGGCCTTGGCAATCTGGGCGCCTTGGCGGCCAAGCCCGTGATGGAAGGCAAAGCGGTGCTGTTCAAGCGCTTTGCCGATATCGATTCCATCGATCTGGAAGTCTCGTCCGAAGACCCGGAAGAAATCATCAATTGCGTGCGGCTGTTGGGCGCCGGCTGGGGCGGCATCAATCTGGAAGACATCAAGGCGCCGGAATGTTTCATCATCGAGCAGCGCTTGCAGGAATTGATGGACATTCCTGTGTTTCACGATGATCAGCACGGCACCGCGATCATCTCGGCCGCAGGCCTCATCAACGCGCTCGATCTTACCGGCCGAGACATCAAGAACACCAAACTGGTCTGCAATGGCGCGGGCGCCGCCGGCATCGCCTGCCTCGAACTCTTGAAATCCATCGGCTTTACGCCCGGCAATCTCATTTTGTGCGATACCAAGGGCGTCATTTATCAAGGCCGCACCGAAGGCATGAACCAGTGGAAGTCGGGCTACGCGGTGAAAACCGACGCCCGCACGCTGGCCGATGCGCTCAAGGGCGCCGACGTGTTCTACGGCCTTTCGGCCAAGGGCGCGGTGACCAAAGACATGGTCAAGTCGATGGCGGCCGAAGCCGATCATCTTCGCCATGGCCAATCCCGATCCGGAAATCACCGCCGAGGAAGTGGCCGAAGTTCGCGACGACGCCATCATGGCGACCGGGCGTTCCGACTATCCCAACCAGGTCAATAACGTCCTCGGCTTTCCCTATATATTCCGCGGCGCGCTCGACGTGCGCGCTTCCGCCATCAATATGGAGATGAAGATCGCGGCGGCGCGCGCGCTGGCCGCGTTGGCGCGCGAGGATGTGCCCGACGAAGTCGCCGCCGCCTATGGCGAACGGCCGCGCTTTGGGCCCGAATATATCATTCCGGTGCCGTTCGACCCGCGGCTGATATCGGCGATCCCGCCGGCGGTGGCGAAAGCCGCCATGGATACCGGCGTCGCCCGCAAGCCGATCGAGGACATGGATGCCTATCGCCAGCAATTGAACGCGCGGCGCGATCCGGCTGCCGGCACCATGGTGCAGGTCTATGCCAAGCTTCGCCGTTCACCCAAACGCGTGGTGTTCGCCGAAGGCGAAGAGGAACAAGTGATCCGCGCGGCGGCGAGTTTCGTCGGCCAGGGGCTTGGCACCGCGCTGCTGGTCGGCCGCGAGGACCGGGTCAAGGGCGCGGCCAAGGACGCCGGCATCGAGCTTGGCACCGGCATCGAGATCATCAATGCGGCTTTGTCCAAGCGCAACACCGTCTATCTCAATTATCTCTATGAGCGGCTGCAGCGGCGCGGCTTTCTGTTGCGCGATTGCCAGCGGCTGGTGAACACCGACCGCAACTATTTCGCCTCCTGCATGGTGGCGCTCGGCGACGCCGACGCCATGGTGACCGGCGTTACACGTAATTTTTCGGTCGCGCTCGAGGACGTTCGCAATGTCATCGATCCCAAGCCCGGCCACCGCGTCATCGGCGTGTCGCTGGTGGTGGCGCGCGGCCGCACCGTCGTGGTCGCCGATACCGCCGTGACCGAAATGCCGAACGCGCAGGAACTGTCCGAGATCGCCATCGAGGCGGCGGGCGTGGCGCGCCGGCTCGGTTATGAGCCGCGGCTGGCAATGCTGGCCTTCTCGACTTTCGGCAACCCAAAGGGCGAGCGTTCGGCCCGCGTCATCGAAGCGGTGAAAATTCTCGACCATCAGCGCGTCGATTTCGAATATGACGGCGACATGGCCGCCGACGTCGCGCTCAATCCCGAACTTTCGGCGCCCTATCCATTCAACCGGCTGTCGGGCCCGGCCAATGTGCTGATCATGCCGGCATTCCATTCGGCCTCGATCTCGACCAAAATGCTGCAGGAGCTGGGCGGCGCCACCGTGATCGGACCGCTGCTGGTCGGCCTCGACCGGCCGGTGCAGATTGTGCAGCTCGGCGCAAAAGACAATCAACTGGTCAATATGGCGGCGCTTGCCGCCTATAATGTCAGCGGATAAGAGCCATCGACCGTCTGGCCAGCATGACAAAGTAAAATCGGAGAAACACCGTGAGCAAGACTCTTTCGGGCGTCATCGCCGCCGTCGCCACGCCCATCACCGAGGACGGCAGTCCCGATCTGGCGCGCGCCGTCAAACTCGCGCGTTATCTGCTCGATAACGGCTGCGACGGGCTAAACGTGCTCGGCACCACCGGCGAGGCGACTTCTTTCTCGCTGGACGAGCGAAAGAGCGTCATGGATGCCTACAAGGCGCAACGGCCTGCCGCTGGAACGGCTGATGGTTGGGACCGGCGCCGCCGCGGTGGCCGACGCGGTCGCGCTGACGCGCCATGCCGCCGCGCTTGGTTTTGCCGGCGCGCTGGTGCTGCCGCCATTTTATTACAAGGGCGTGCCCGACGACGGGCTGTTTGCCTATATCGACACGCTAGTGAAGGCCACGGCGCAACAGCCGATCCCGATCTATCTCTATCACTTCCCGGCGATGTCCGGCTTGCCGTGGCATGTCGCCTTGATCAAGCGGCTGCTGGAGGCTTTTCCCGGCCGCATCGTCGGATTGAAAGATTCTTCCGGCGACATGGCCTATGCGCGCTCGGCCGCGGCGATTTCGAAGGACTTCGCGGTGTTTCCCTCGACCGAAGCGGCCCTGATCGAGGCGCGCGGCGGGGCGTTCGCCGGCTGCATCTCGGCGACCGCCAATCTCAATCCCGATTTATGCGCGCGCGCCTGGGCGCAGGGTGACATGGCCGCGCTCGATGCCGCGGTCGCCATCCGCAAGCTGTTCGACGGCAAGGCGCTCGTCAGCGGTGTGAAGGCCTTGCTCGGCCATATCCATGGCGACCCGGCACTGGCGCGCGTCAAGCCGCCGCTGGCGGCGTTTTCGGCAGCCGATCGCGCGGTGGTTTTCGCCGGCTATGACGCGGTGCGGGCTAAAAAGGTAGCGTAAACACCGTCTTCGCGGGCGTTGACGCCCCGGCTGGGCCTTACTATAAGCCTCGCCTTGGCAGCGCGCTTTATCGCCGCCGCCATTTCTTGCAAAGAACGGTCGCTTCGGCGGACTTTCCCGCCACGGAGCACCAATCGCCAACGAGAGGCTGCATGGCCAATACCAGTTCCGCCCGTAAAGCTACGCGCAAGATCGCGCGCAAGACCGAAATCAACAAAGTGCGCCGCACACTGTTGCGCAATTCGGTACGCAAAGTCGAGGAAGCGATCGCCGGCGGCGACGCGAAACTGGCTTTGGCGGCATTCAAGGCGGCCGAACCGGTAATCATGCGCGCCGCGCAGCGCAATGTCGTCCATAAAAACACCGCCAGCCGCAAAGTTTCGCGCCTCGCCCATCGTATTGCCAAGCTCGGCAAATAAAGCCGGCGGCCAAATCGTCGCGTAAACGCGACGGCGCCGCCATGCGGCGCAAATTTTGCTTCAAATTCATGTAAATGCTCATCGCTAGCCCGCACCGGCGATATAACGGTGCCGCCGGGCTCGATCGGTCGTGCCGATCATGATGAAATCGTTAAAGCGTCATCGGGACGTCAAACTAATTTGCTCGGCAAGATAAAGCTGGACATTTAACGGCATAGGACGCGAAGGCTGCGTTGGCCGCTGCCGTTGCGTAAGAGGGTTACCCTCATTTAGCGAGCAAGGATTTTTTTGGCGCGATAAAGACTTATGATGATAGCGCCGCGAAGGACTTTGAATCAGCAGCGCGGCGGGTATTTTTTGAGACGGCGCGACGAGAAAAAAAATTAATGTTGCATACCGCTGACAGTGAGATGGCGTCGCGGAAATTCCTAGCGACTCATCAATAAGTTGGAAACCAAGCGTCGATCGCGACAGCGCTAAGACCTGCGGTAAAGTGGATCGCGCGGTGTAGCGGCGCGCGCGATTAGCATTGATCAGCCACGTCTCTTGTGTTTTTTTGAATGGGCGGGCGGAACTCCTCGCGCGCGATCAGAAACAAGATTTCAAATCACGCTCACCGGCGGGTGAGGATGGCTGTCGGCTGCCTATTCGTGTCGAAAACAGCCGGACGCTCGACGAAAGTGGGGCGACGAAAGTGGGAAAGCGTACAGAGGAATGAAGAATAGAGACGAGTAGAGGGGATTTGGGTCAAGCGTCGCGGTGTTGAGGGGTTTTGGGGCGTGGCGATCCAACGCTAGACGATATGAAGCATTCCAGACGGCCGAGATCTGGAAGCTAACCGACCCGGGGCAAGACCCGGCAGCAAATTGGGGGGTATTTATGATGGGACTGGGAAGAGTGACAACTTTTAACGCCATCACAATTGGATGTGCGTCGTCTGGCGCGACGATTCATCGAGCCAGCGCTGGGTCCGCCCGCTTGTCGACCCCGGTTTCATGGATTGTTTCCTCCTTGTTGCCTTGCCTGCGTATTGCATCTCGCTTGGCCTCCACGTTCACGACGGGAATTCGGGGTACGGCGCCGCCGCCAATAGGCTAAGGCGCAACTTTCCTCGCCCCATGTCGATGTCGTGCCGCCGGCCTTTAGCGCCCAGGCGGAACAAACGCCTCCCGACAGTATCGCGTGAGAATAGTTGTGTCCGGCACGATTGCGCTGGCGCAAGCGCCAGCCAAAACGGCCAGAATTTGTATCCATCCGAGTTCATTCAACCAATCAATAAGATAGAGCAGAAGAAAATGTCGAATTCGGATCAAGAGGGATGGACCAAGGTTCGCGCGCGCTTGCGCTCCGAAGTCGGTGACGACATTTATTCGAGCTGGTTTGCCCGCGTCGATCTGGAGGCCATCGAGGAAGGGACCGTGCGCCTGTCGGTGCCGACCCGTTTCCTCAAGAGCTGGATCCAATCGCATTATGCCGAACGCGTTTTGGCCTGCTGGCAGGCACAAGACGCCAAAATAGGCCGCATCGAGCTGATCGTGCGCTCGGCGGTGATCAAGTCGGCGGTCGCGCCCACTCGTAAGCCCGAGATTGCGGCCGGCGCTGGCGATAGCGGCAACCGCTTTGGCAATAATGGCCGGCCGATGTCGGTTGGCGATCCTAGCGTGCACGAGGCGCTCGGCGGCTCCCCGCTCGATGCCCGGCTGACCTTCGAGAGTTTCGTGGTTGGCCGCTCCAATACGCTGGCCCATGCCGCCGCCAAACAAGTATCGGCGGCGCGCCGCACCGATCCGGTAATGTTCAATCCGCTCTACATTCATGCCGGCGTCGGCTTGGGCAAAACGCATCTGTTGCAGGCCATTACCTGGTCGGGAAATGCCGCAGGCGAGCGCAAAGTTTTGTATCTCACCGCCGAGAAGTTCATGTACGGCTTCGTGTCGGCGCTGCGGACGCAAACCGCGCTGGCTTTCAAGGAGGCGCTGCGCGGCATCGGCGTGCTGGTGATCGACGACCTGCAGTTCCTGCAAGGCAAATCGACCCAGGCCGAGTTCTGCCACACTCTCAATGCCTTGATCGATGCCGGCCGGCAGGTCGTCATTGCCTCAGACCGGCCGCCGTCCGATCTCGAGAGCTTCGAGGACCGTGTTCGCTCGCGCCTGGGAGGAGGACTCGTCGTTGAAATGGGTTCGCTCGGCGAAGAACTTCGCCTGGAAATCCTCAAAGCGCGTGTTCAGGCGGCGCGCTCGCACCATCCCAGCTTCGATGTGCCGCTGCCGGTGCTGGCCTATATCGCCAAGACCGTCACCCATAACGGCCGCGACCTGGAAGGCGCGCTCAATCGTTTGCTCGCACACAATAAACTGACCGGCCATGCGGTTACCCTGGAAATGGCCGAGCGCGAGGTGCGCGACCTGATCCGTCCCCAGGAGCCCAAGCGGGTCAAGATCGAGGATATCCAGCGGGTGGTGGCGCGACAGTACAATGTTAGCCGGTCCGACCTGTTGTCGTCGCGCCGGACCGCGAATGTCGTCCGCCCCAGGCAAGTGGCCATGTATCTGGCCAAGACCCTGACTTTGCGCTCGCTGCCGGAGATCGGCCGGCGCTTTGGCGGGCGCGACCACACCACCGTTTTGCACGCGGTGCGCAAAATCGAGGGCCTGGTCGGCAACGACATGGCGCTGGCCGAGGAAATCGAGATCTTGAAGCGCCAGCTGCAGGAATAGCCGTTTCCCCACCCTGTGGACGCCCTGGGGATATGAGCGGGGAGCAAAAACACGCCCTTGCGTTCACCCCGCAGTTTCGCCACCTTTGCTCCCCGGCCTCGCATTCCGCGAACGGCCGGCTTGGCGCTTGATTTAGCAAGTTTTGCCTCGATAGCAGGCTTTTTCAAAGGCGCCGAAGCGGGTTTCCCATGAAGGTCACTGTAGAGCGCGCCGAACTGCTGAGATCGCTGGGCCACGTCCATCGCGTGGTGGAGCGGCGCAATACCATCCCCATTCTCGCCAACGTGCTGATCAAGGCCGACAAGGGCAAGCTCAGCCTCAAGGCGACCGATCTCGATCTGGAAATGACCGACGGAATTGCCGCCGAGGTGTCGCCCGGCGGCGCCACCACCGTGCCGGCGCATATGTTCTACGAGATCGTGCGCAAACTGCCCGAGGGCGCGCAGATCGTGATCGAAGGCTCCGGCGACCGCGCTGTGCTCTCGATCCGCGCCGGACGCTCGCGCTTCACCTTGCAGACGCTGCCGGAAAGCGATTTTCCCGATCTCGCCGCCGGCGAGATGACCCATTCGTTCAAACTGCCGGCCGCCGACCTCAAACGGCTGATCGACAAGACCCAGTTCGCGATCTCGACCGAAGAGACGCGCTACTACCTCAACGGCATCTATCTGCACACGGCGGGCACCGCCAAGGCCGGCACCTTGCGCGCGGTGGCGACCGATGGCCATCGGCTGGCGCAAGTCGAATTGCCGCTGCCGGAGGGCGCGGCCGGCATGCCGGGCATCATCGTGCCGCGCAAGACGGTGGCCGAAGTGCAGCGGCTGATCGAAACCGGCGAAGGCGAAGTCGCGATCGAATTGTCGGCCGGCAAGATCCGCTTCAGCATCGGCAATGCGGTGCTCACCTCCAAGCTGATCGACGGCACCTTCCCCGATTATGCGCGCGTGATCCCGGCCAACAACGACAAGAGCCTGGTGGTCGACAAAAAGGATTTCGAGGCCGCCGTCGATCGCGTCTCGACCGTATCGAGCGAACGCGGCCGCGCCGTCAAACTGTCGATTACCGGCGGGCGGCTGGTATTGTCGGTGACCAATCCGGATTCCGGCAGCGCCACCGAGGAAATCGAAGTCGAGTATGATTCTGAGCCGCTCGATATCGGATTCAATTCGCGCTATCTGCTCGATATCGCGGCGCAGATCGAAGGCGAAGTGGCCGTGCTCAAGCTCGCCGATCCGGGCTCGCCGACGCTGATCCAGGACAAGGACGCCAAAGGCGCGCTCTATGTGCTGATGCCGATGCGGGTGTGAGGTTTCGCACCGCCGGTGCGGCTGATAAGGCTCGCACATGACCGCCGCCTTTATCCGCCGCCTCACGCTCACGAATTTCCGCAGCTATCACGCCGCGCAGATTTCGCTCGACCGCGCCGGACCGGTGGTGCTCACCGGCGCCAATGGCGCCGGCAAGACCAATCTGATCGAGGCGATTTCGCTGTTGGCGCCCGGCCGCGGCTTGCGCCGCGCCACCATGGACGAATTGGCGTTTTCCGAAGGCGACGGCGCCTGGGCGGTGTCGGCCGAGATCGAGGGCATGCTGGGCCTTTCCACGCTCGGCACCGGCGTCGATCCGCCGAGCGAGGAGAATGCCGCGCCGACGCGCAAATGCCGGATCGACCGCGAAGCGGTCTCCTCGGCCACGACTTTCGCCGAACATTTGCGCGTGGTGTGGCTCACCCCCGCCATGGACCCGCTGTTCAACGGACCGGCGTCGGAGCGGCGGCGGTTTCTCGATCGATTGGTATTGGCCGTCGATGCGCAGCATTCCAGCCGCGTCTCGGCGCTGGAGCGTTCGCTGCGCTCGCGCAATCGGCTGTTGGAAGATCCGCGCAGCGATCCGCATTGGCTTGACGCCATCGAGCATGAAACGGCTGAGGTCGCTGTCGCGGTGGCGGCGGCGCGCAGCGAGACCGTCAACCGCCTGTCGGGCGCGCTCGTGGCCGCGCGCGATACCGCGCCGGAATTTCCGCAAGCCGAAATCGCGCTCGACGGCTGGATGGAAAAATTGCTGCCGAGCCAGAGCGCGCGTGAGATCGAAGACCGCTACCGCGCGCTACTCAAGGAAAATCGCGCGCGCGACGCCGCCGCCGGACGCACGCTCGACGGCCCGCATTTGACCGATTTTGCCGTCACCCATGCCAGCAAAGGCGTCCCGGCTTCCGATGCCTCGACCGGCGAGCAGAAGGCGCTGCTGATCCGCCTGGTGCTGGCACATGCGCGGCTGATCAAGGAGATGACGGGCTTTGCGCCATTGCTGCTGCTCGACGAGGTGGTCGCCCATCTCGATCCCAGTCGGCGGGCGGCGCTTTATGACGCGCTGGCCGGGCTCGGTGCGCAAGTATGGATGACCGGCGCCGATCCGGCAGCATTCAGCGACATCGTCGGCCGCGCGCAGGTGCTGCTGGTGCGCAATGGCGGCGTGGAACCGGCATAAGTTAAGTTCCGTTAAGACGTTGAGCAGGTTCCGTTAATCGAGAACCCTTGAAGCCGGTTGAAATCGGAACCATCACTCGCCCAATCTCTTTACTCTACATACGAAGCTGACAGGCGAAGTTCAGCGGAGGAAACGGACGTGAAAGCCGAAACAGCCATCGACGTACGGCGCCAGTTGCACCGCGTTCTCGATAATATGCGCGTCGATCTCGACCGCGTAGAAATTCTGTCGGCCGCGCTGCAAGCATTCAGCAAACCGGTTCCCGATTACGAACCGGGTTTCCGGCATATTCAAAATCTCTCGCTGAGCACACATAAGCTCGGCTAGTCGTCACGTTTCGCCGAGCAGTTCCCGCCGCTGCCGTTCCGAAGCATCCGAATACCGGCGCAAGGCATGCGCCTCGCTAAGTTGCCCAACGACCTGGCGGTGCTCGGTGGAATCGACCACAGCCAACACTTCGGCCTCGAAGCGGTCGAAGGCCGCGACGGCCTCCTGCGCGGTCAATTGCGGCAACAAAAATTGATCGGGGTAATGCAGTATGCCGCCGATAGGCTCGGTGAGCGGGAGTTCCGCCGCATGCGCCTCGGCCACGATTACCATGCCGGCGTAGCGGCCTTCTGCGTCCTCCGCGATCACCTGATTGGCCGATCCCAACGGAAAATTCTCGCGAAATGCCGCGACCGATGTTTCCGCCGGCGTGGTGCGCACGTCCGCGCGCATCATTTGGGCAACCGTCAAATCGCGAATCCAGCCGACATCGGCGGCACTGCGGATGGTCTCGCCACGCAAATGAAAGCGCCAGGTAGTAAATGAATAGCCGAAGAATTCGCGCGTCACCTGCATCGATATGATCACCGCAATAAGCACCGCGGTCGTGAGCCAGAGGTCGCCGGTGGTCTCCAGCGCGATGAAAGTCATGGTAAGCGGCCCACCGATCACCGACACCGACAGGGCGCTCATGCCGATAATGGCATAGGCGTCGGCATTGGCATGCACGCCGACGGCATTTAGACCGACCGCGAATAATTGGCCGCCCAGCGCGCCCAGCAGCAGCGAAGCGAAAAACAAGCCGCCGCGGAATCCGCTGCCGAGCGAAATCATCGACGCCAGCGATTTGAGTACAAAGATCAGCGCGATCGTCTCCAGCGGCAGTCTAAAAATGCCGGTCAAATGCAAAGCGCCGTGACCTGACGACATCACCTGCGGCGAGACCATCGCCAGCAGGCCGACCAGCGCGCCGCCCAGCATCGGGCGCAGCGCCGGATCCAACCGAATGCGCGTGAACAGCAATTCGACGGCGGCGACGCCGCGCATCAGGACAATGCCAAAACCCGCCATAACCAGGCCGAGGGCGCCGGCAATCGCCACATCATGCACGGCCAGGTGCGACACCGCTTCGGTGTCTATGCCAAGCGCGCCCGGCGTAAAGGCTTGCGCTACCAAATATCCGAGCAGCGCGGCCATGCCGACCGGCGCCAGGCTGGCGATCGAATAGGTGCCGATGATCAACTCGAAGCCGTAGAAGGCGCCTCCCAGCGGTGCACCGAAAGCGCCGGCGATTGCCGCGGCAGCGCCGCAGCCGACCAATACGCGCATATCGCTACGGCGCAGGTGAAACGCCCGGCCGACGGCCGACCCGATACCGCTGGCGAGCTGGGTATAGCCGGCTTCCAGTCCGACCGAAGCGCCGACGCCACTTGACCATACGGTTTGCAAAGCCACGATCAGGCTGCCGCGCATGGACATTCGGCCGCCACGCAACGCATTGGCTTCGATCGGATCGACCTCGGTGCCGCGGCGGCGCGCGACATAGGCCGAGACCAGACCGAACAACAAGCCGCCGATGCATGGCGTCAAAAACGCATAAAGCGGATCGAGCGACACCCGTCCCGACAGCCGCTCGCCCGGATCAAGCCCGAAAAAAATTACATGCATGACCGAGACGATTTCGCCCATCGCGGTCACCACCAGACCGGCGATGGCGCCGACAATGGCCGCCAGCACGATGAGGCTGGACTCGCGCGCGCGCACCATGGCCCGCAGACGGCGCGGAACTTCGATAGGGCGTTGCCAATTCATCGGAATAAAATTCGACCTGCAGAGCGGATGCAGCGCTGGCTTACCGATAAGTGACGACCGCAAGCAAGCCTGGATGGCCACAAATAAGACATGCGATTTCAACGAGCCGAATGGCGCTTGTGTGACCACTCGAAGAGCACTTTTCGAGGCGGCGTTCAAAGCCTCGATTCGGTCAAAAAATGGGTGCAAAAACAGACAGGTTTTTGACGCGCCTGGTCTTTAAAAAATGCTTTCAAATCAACATATTAATTGCTGTGAGTTTACCCTATACGACGCCCAAATTTCGTGTCACACAAAACGACAAATCCGACTCATTTTTTGACCCGTTTTGAAGGTCCCGTCGATGGCTGAACCAGCCCGCAATCTCGATGACTATGGCGCCGAATCGATCAAGGTCCTCAAGGGCCTCGATGCCGTGCGCAAGCGGCCGGGCATGTATATCGGCGATACCGACGACGGCTCCGGCCTGCACCACATGGTCTACGAGGTCGTGGACAACGCCATCGACGAGGCGCTCGCCGGCCACGCCACCGAAGTGATCACCACGCTCAATGCCGATGGCTCGGTGACCGTGATCGACAATGGCCGCGGCATACCGACCGGCATCCATGCCGGCGAAGGTATTTCGGCGGCCGAAGTCATCATGACCCAGTTGCATGCCGGCGGAAAATTCGACCAGAATTCCTACAAGGTATCCGGCGGCCTGCACGGCGTCGGCGTCTCGGTGGTGAATGCGCTGTCGAGCTGGCTCAAGCTGACCATCTGGCGCGACGGCAAAGAACATTTCATGGAATTCGCCGATGGCGTCGCGGTCGCGCCGCTCAAAGTTGTCGGCGAATCCGCCGGTAAGCGCGGAACGCAAGTCACTTTCTTCCCCTCGCCCAAGACTTTCACCATGGTCGAGTTCGATTTCAATACGCTCGAGCATCGCCTGCGCGAACTGGCGTTCCTCAATTCTGGCGTCAATATCGTGCTGTCCGACATGCGCCACGCGGTCGAAAAGCGCGAGGAAATGAAATATGACGGCGGCGTCGAGGCTTTCGTTAAATTTCTCGACCGCAACAAGACGCCACTGATCACCAAGCCGGTGATGATCAAGGCCGAGCGCGAAGGCATTACGGTGGAATGCGCGCTGTGGTGGAACGACAGCTATCATGAATCGGTTTTGTGCTTCACCAACAACATCCCGCAGCGCGACGGCGGCACGCATCTCGCCGGTTTCCGCGGCGCGCTCACCCGCCAGATCACGCAATATGCCGACACGCTCGGCACCACGCAAAAAAGAAAAAGTGGCGCTGACCGGCGACGATTGCCGCGAGGGCCTCACTTCGGTGCTGTCGGTAAAAGTGCCGGACCCGAAATTTTCCTCGCAGACCAAAGACAAACTGGTGTCTTCGGAAGTGCGCCCGGTGGTCGAGAACGTGATCAATCAGGCCTTGCAGGACTGGTTCGAAATCCATCCGCAGGAAGCCCGCGTCATTGTCGGCAAGGTGGTGGAAGCCGCGGCCGCGCGCGAAGCCGCGCGCAAGGCGCGCGATTTGACGCGCCGCAAGGGCGCGCTCGATATTTCCTCGCTGCCCGGAAAACTGGCCGACTGCCAGGAGCGCGATCCGGCCAAGTCCGAACTGTTCATCGTCGAGGGCGATTCGGCCGGCGGCTCCGCCAAACAGGGCCGCAACCGCGAATTCCAGGCCGTGCTGCCGCTGCGCGGCAAGATTCTCAACGTCGAGCGCGCGCGTTTCGACAAAATGCTGGGCAGCCAGGAAATCGGCACGCTGATCACCGCGCTCGGCACCGGCATCGGCCGCGACGAATTCAACGTCGAAAAGCTGCGTTACCACAAGATCATCATCATGACCGACGCCGACGTCGATGGCTCGCATATCCGCACGCTGCTGCTGACGTTCTTCTTCCGGCAGATGCCGGCGCTGATCGAGCGCGGCCATCTCTATATCGCGCAGCCGCCGCTCTATAAAATCGCGCGCGGCAAGTCCGAACAATATCTCAAGGACGAACGCGCGCTCGAGGATTATCTGATCGCGGCGGGCATCGAAGAAGCCGTGCTGCGGCTCTCGAACGGCGAGGAACTGGCTGGCGCCGATCTGCACAAGCTGGTCGAGGATTCGCGCACCATCCGCGGGCTGCTTGGCGGATTGCACAGCCGCTATAACCGCAAGGTGATCGAACAGGCTTCGATTGCCGGCGTATTGCGGCCGGAAGTGACCGGCGATCCGAAAACCGCCACGGCGGCGGCGGCCTATATCGCCAAGCGCATGGACGCGCTGGCCGACGAGACCGAGCGCGGCTGGACCGGATCCTTCGACGAGAACGGTTTCCATTTCGAGCGCACCGTGCGCGGCGTCAAGGAAGTCGCGATCATCGACCAGGCGCTGCTGGCCTCGGCGGATGCCCGCAAGCTCGACGAATTCGCGCCGGCCTTGCAGCAGACCTTCCCGCGCCCGACGCCGCCGGCGGTTCTGCGCCGCAAGGACGAAGAGATTTCAATTCATGGGCCGGTCGGCCTGTTCGAGGCGCTGACCAATGCCGGGCGCAAGGGCATCACCATGCAGCGCTACAAAGGCTTGGGCGAGATGAATCCCGAACAGCTTTGGGAAACCACGCTCGACACCAATGTGCGCTCGCTGTTGCAGGTGAAGGTCAAGGAAGGCGAGGAAGTCGACAACGTATTCGCCGAACTGATGGGCGAATTGGTCGAGCCGCGCCGCCTGTTCATCCAGAACAACGCCCTGTCGGCAAGCGTGGACGCCTAATTTCTCGCTTGCCCAGGATGCGACGCAGCACGAAGCGCAGCGGAGTGATGCGCCGCTGATCCGGGACCTTCGCAAATTCAGAATTTGTTACCGTCCCGGGTCTGCAGTGCATCGCTACGCGCTGCACTGCGCCCGGGAAATGGACGTGTCCTACCCCGTCAGTCTGGCGCCGATCGCCAACCCGATCACCACGGCGCCGATAAACAGCACCATGAAAATGCCGAACAGGACTTTCGCGATACTGGCGGACGCTTCTTCGACGCCTGAAAATCCGAAAATCCCGGCGACAATGGCGATCAGCAGAAAAACCACGGCCCATTTCAGCATCGTCACCTGCTGCCCCGATTGAGGAACTTCGCCCTTTTAATCGCCCAGCGCGTTTAAAGTTCCCATCAGGCGCGTGGCGAAATGGAGCGCGGATCGCGCGGCTCCCAGCGGCCGGCATCGACCTTGCCCAGAAAATCGCCCACCACCTGGTTGAACAGGTCGGGCTCTTCCAGGTTGACCAAATGGCCTGTTTTGGGAAACACGATCAGCCCGGACGCGGCGATGGTGGTTTTGAGAAACAGGCTTGGCTCGATGCAGCGGTCATCCTCGTCGCCGACCACGATCAGCGCCGGGGTTTTCAGCGCCCGGATGCCGCTTTCGAAATCATAGAGCGATGGCCGCGCGCCCTGGAAGCCGCGCGACGTATTGGCCGATCCTTGCGCGTCGTGCGCGGCCAGATTTTTCGTAAATTCCGCAAAGCCGCGCGGGTCCTTGTTGGCGAAAGGCACCCGGCTTGGCCCATTGCCGTAGGTGCTGGCGACCGCGGCCGAGCCTACGCGCTCGAATGTTAGCGCGACGCCCTGCGAATCTTTGTGGAATTTTTCGGTAAACCAGCGCTCGGAGCCGGAGCCGGCGCCGGCCAGCACCATCGAGCGCACGCGTTCGGGGTGATTGAGCGCCACTTGCAGCGCGGTATAGCCGCCCATCGACAGGCCCACCATATGCGCGGCATCGATCTTGAGGTGATCGAGCACCGCGACGCAATCGCGCATCACATGCAAGTAGCTGTAGGCGTCCTTGTCGGCCGGCACGTCGGAGGGCGTATAGCCACGCGCGGCATAGGCGATGCAACGATAGCGCTTGCCCAGTTCGCGCATCTGCGCTTCCCAGCTGCGGTGATCGCCGGAAAATTCGTGCACGAACAGAACCGGTTTGCCCTGCCCTACTTCCTCGTAATAGAGCCGCACTTTGTCGGGCGTCATGGCATAGGGCATTTAAAACAGGTCCAAATATTCGTTCTGTTCCCAGGCGGTGACTTCCATCTGCTCGACCGATTCTTTTTTGAACCGCTCAAGTTCGGCCTCCTTGATATGCGCATAATAGTCGATGAAAGCCGCGCCGAAACCGGCGCGCAAGGCCTCGTCGCCGCGCAGCGCGGTCAGCGCCTCGGCAAGGCTTGTCGGCAGCATCGCGGCCGCGGCCTCGTAAGGCGTATCGGCCGAGGGGCCCGGATCGAGCCGATGCGCGATGCCGTCCAGCCCTGAATAGATTTGCGAGGCGATGTAGAGATAAGGATTGGCGGCCGGCTCGCCGACGCGGTTTTCCAAATGGGTGGCGGCGTCGCCCGGCTCGCCCAACACCCGCATCATGACGCCGCGATTATCGCGCGCCCAGATGGCGCGGTCGGGCGCCAGCGAATAGGCCTTGTAGCGTTTGTAGCCGTTGATGGTCGGCGTGGTGAAAGCGGCGGCCGCGCGCGCATGCGCCAACAGCCCGCCGAGATAATATTTGCCCACGGTCGAGAGGCCATCGCGGTGGTCGAAGGCAAAGGCATTACGCTTTGACGCGGTCTCGATCAGCGACTGATGCAGATGCCAGCCGCAGGACATGACATTGGGAAGCGCTGGCCGGCACATGAAGCTCGCTAGATAACCATTGCGGCGCGCGATCTGCTTAACCGCCGAGCGGAACAGGATCATCGCGTCGGCGGCGCCGAGCCCGCGCATCGGGCGAAACGTAAATTCGACCTGGCTGGGGCCGAGTTCGACTTCGACCGAACGCAGCGGCAGACCGAGCGCCTCGACACCACGACGGATAATTTCCACCGCCGGGTCGATCATGTCGTAGCGCGTCTCGGTGAGATATTGATAGCCTTGGGTTAGCAGGCTGACTTCCGGCGCCTGCGGCGGCCAAGTGGCGTCGGCGGGCGCGAGCCTGGGATTTTCCAGCTTGAACAGATGGAATTCGACTTCCAGCCCGGCCAGGAAATCGAAGCCGGCTTTGCCGAGCGTCGCCAGCGCGTCCTGGCAGCGCGCCCTGGTGGAAAACGGCACCGGCGCGCCATCAGGGAAATAAATGTCGCACAGCAGCCAGCCGGTCTTGTTGGCCCAGGGCAGCATGCGAAATGTCGACGGATCGGCGACCATGACGAAATCGCCGCCGCCTTGCATTTCTGTGCGTTTGAAGCCGCCGCCGGGCGTGAACACCGGAAACACCGTGCGGTGCGCGGTGTCCTTGGCGAGCAGCGTGGTGGTCATGCTCACGCCCGTGCGCAACGCCGCCGGGACTTCGGATACCAGCAAGGTCTTGCCGCGCAACACGCCATGCTGGTCGGCAAACGAGAACCGAACGGTCTCGAGTTTGAGTTTTTTGATATCGCGCTCGATGCGCGCCGCCATGCGCGCCTGCTCGGCGCTCCACAGACCGTGCCGCTCGACGAAGCCGGCAGCGGATTTACGCGAACGCGGGGACATCAAAGTGTCATGCCCAACTGGCCGACTGGCGCTTGGCTTGCTCGGTCTTTTTCCAGTAGCCCTGCCAATCGTCGGAGGGCCCGATGCCATCGATCGCCGCCGGTCCGGTGACGGTAGCGGCGCGCGCTTCATCAAGCACCATGACCGGCGTCTCGCCCTTGCCGGCTTGCACGATCGCATCGCGCAGCAGCTTGCGATAGGCAATGATCGCCTTATCCGAGGTGCCGAGATGTTCGTGGGTGCGGTCCTGGATTGCGCCCATGGATTCACATGCCCATTGGTCATGAACGTTGATATCGGCGCCCATGCCGGTGAAGGTTTCGTGCTCCTGCTCATGCGGATCGAAGCCGTAATCGTTGCTTTTGTTTTTATTCGGGATGTAGTCAGGCAATTGATAAAGCTCGAGTTTTTGGCGCCGCATTTCATTTTTGTCGACGGGGGCGCCGAACGAGGTGAAAATCGCGTACCAATAATGCTTGTCGTCATCGACCGGCACATGCCATTGAGAAATTGTCATTTCCCGGCTCATCGGAATCATAAAGGCATTCGGGAACACCAAATTCGTCACCCGAACATGCGTGTTCTGGTCGCTGATCTGGCGCAACGTCACCAGACGAAAGCCGTATTCGGTCTCTTCTACTTCGATCCTCGGCTGCGTCACCTCGCGCATGATCTGGGTCATCGGCTTGTCGGAATCGCGCGTGGTGTCGCGAAACATCTTGCCGTAACCCTGCGCCGGATCTTCGTCGTTAAAGAAACGGTGCAGAAACGAGGTGTGCACCGGGTCGATGCCGACTTCCAGGGACTGCAGCCAGTTGCAGTCGATGAGGCCCTTGAACGCGAACGTGTGACTTGCCGGCGCGATGAAACAATCGAAATGCGGAAAAGCGGGAACAGCGCCCTCGCCCATATAGGCAAACAGGATGCCGCTCTTCTCGACCACCGGATAGGATTTCTGTTTGATATTGGCGCACAGATTGCTGCCCTCGGGCTCGGCCGGCGTCTCAAGACATTTGCCGTTGACGTCGAACAGCCAGCCATGAAAGGCGCAGCGCAAGCCGCCGTCTTCCAGCCGGCCATAGGCCAAATCCGTGCCGCGATGCGGGCAGCGGCGGCCGACCAGGCCGTAGCGGCCTTGGTCGTCCTTGAAGATCACGAGGTCCTCGCCGAACAGCCGCACCGGCTTGATCGGCCGATTGCCGGCCAGCTCATCGACCAAGGCGGCCGGCTGCCAATAGCGGCGCATCAACGCGCCAGCCGGTGTGCCAGGGCCGACGCGGGTGATGAGATCGTTCTGCTCGCTACTCAACATGGCAACCGCTCCCATTCGCGGTTTTGAGTTTATACGAAGCGCGCGAGCGACAGGAAGCTATAGAGGCCCCATAAACGCGAAACGGCCGGCGAATGGCCGGCCGAAAATTCGATTTATAGCGGGATTCTCAGCCCGGGTGACGGGCGGCCCAGCCGGTTTCGAGACGGTGGCGCCAGGCGGCCTGGCGCAGGCCGAGCATGCGGTTGGCGGTGGTTTTGGCCTCGGCGCGGCTGGTGGCGGCACAGGTGCGGTATTCCAGATCGGACACGCGCGACACCAGCGGCTGGCGGGTAAACATCCGCGTCAGCGCATTGCCGCCGCTATTGAGCTTGAGGTCGGAAATCGCGTTGGCGACATTGGCGGTATGGCCGAAGGCCACGACGCGCCCGGTCATGGTGTGGCGGACTTCGTAAACCCCAGGGCCGATTGGCGCCTCGACATGGCCACCAACCTGCGCGTCAGGAAACCGCTTCCAGCTACTCCAGGTTTGCACCGGCAAATTCCTCAACTGAATCAAAATACCGCACCAAGAACGTCACATCTAGCGATTAGTTCCATCGGGTCAACGGGTGCTGTTGAAAAATCAACGCATGGGCCGGAATAGAGCGCGCGCACAGGCTTGCTATAAGGCTTTCAACCTAGGCGCAGCGCTAGGACGCGGACGAATAAACGGCCAACCAGACACCGCCTTGGATATGTCTTCCCATGTCTGTTTTGGGGAACAGCGGACTAAGGTCAGTCTTGGCCTTTGATGGCCCGGTCGCGAATGACCCAAAGTGGAATTTCATTCGGACTGACAGTGCCGTCTCAGATCGGCCCTAGTGCGCTACGCAGCGATCGGTTCCGCGCCGCCTGATGGGACCAGCAGCAACGGGAGCCTAATTCTGACCGTCGTTCCGGTTGCTTCCTGTTTTGATGGCACGATAGCGCCGCCAAGCTGACGCACGAAGATCGCCACATAATTGGAGCCGCGTTTCTCCGCACCCTTCATCAGGTCCTTATCCTTCATGCCGACACCGTCATCGGAAACCACCAACTCGATTTGATCACCGATCCGTTCTACGCTTAGTTTGATGAGGCCGCTGCCTCCAGGAAATGCATGTTTGATAGCATTCGTCGTCAGCTCATTGACCAGTAGCCCGAACGGCACGGCACGGTCTGGATCGATTTCCAGCTTCTCGCCCTCGACCTCTATTGAGATGCTTGACATGTTTCCAAGCAGGCTTGCTGTCATGGTCCTGGCGATCTCACGTAAGTAAGCGTCAACCGCGACCGTCTGGCCGCGGCTGGTTTGCGATATCAGGTCATAAAGTTGGGCAATCGCGCCAATGCGAGTCTGCATAGTCTTATAGCCTTGCACGCAGGGCGCCGCTGTCCATTTGGCTTCGTAGGTGATCAGACCGACGATGACCTGCAAATTATTTTTGATCCGGTGTGAAATTTCGTTGGTCAAGCTTAGTGCATCGCGCTCTCGCTGCTTTTGCTCGGTGACGTCGCGGGCTGAGGCGAAGACACCTTGTAGCGTACGGCTGCGGTCGTAAAACGTGGTCGCGTTGTAGGACACCTCTGTCTCTTTGCCGTCGCGCGCGCGCGCGGTTAGTTCGTAGTCAGTGACCTTCTTTTCGGTCAGCACAAGCTTGATCCCGGCTTCGGCCCGCTCTGGATCAGTAAAATGCCCCTTGAATGGCGCGCCGATCAACTCGTCGCGCGTGCAGCCGGTAAGAGCCTCCATCTGCTTGTTGACGTCGGTGATGATGCCATAGGGGTCAGTCGTCATCAGCGCATCAATATTGGATTCGATCAGCGAGCGGGTGTAAAACTGCTGGTCTCGCAAGCGCTGGTCGAGCTTTTTTTGCTCGGCTTCGACCAGCTTGCGCGCGGTATTGTCGGTGCCAATCAGCAAATAGCCGATAATGGTATCCTGAGCGTCACGCAGCGCCGTCACCGACACGACCGCCGGAAAGCGGGTGCCGTCTTTGCGGATGTAAGTCAGCTCGTAGATGTCCTCGATGCCGCGCGAGGCCTTGAATACCAGCGCTTCAAAGCCGGGCGTAATCGCAGTTCCAAGTTCGACACTCAGCTCTTTGGCACGCGCGATCACCTCCTGTGAGATCGGAAATATCGGCCGGCGTGATTTTGTTCATCACTTCGGCTGCCGTGTAACCCAGCATGCGTTCGGCACCGACGTTGAAAATCTGTATGACGCCCTTGGCATCGGTAGCGATGCTGGAAAAATTGGCGCTGTTGAAAATCGCACGCTGCAATGCGCCTGCCTTGAGCAGCGCTTCTTCTGCCTGCTTGCGTGCGGTGTTGTCGGTGCCGATCAACAGATAGCCAATGATAGCGTCCTGAGCGTCACGTAGCGCCGTCACCGACACCACCGCCGGAAAGCGGCTGCCGTCCTTGCGGATGTAAGTCAGCTCGTAAATGTCCTCGATACCGCGTGAGGCCTTGAACACCAAGGCCTCAAAACCTTGTGTGATTGGGGTTGCGAGTTCGGCGCTCAGTTCGTTGGCTCGCGCGGTCAGCTCGTGTGGATCGGAAATATCGGCGGGTGTGATCTTGTTAACCACTTCAGTGGCGGCGTAGCCCAGCATGCGTTCGGCGCCGACATTGAAAATCTGAATGACACCTTTGGCGTCAGTCGCGATGCTGGAAAAATTGGCGCTGTTAAAAATGGCATTCTGCAAGGCACCGGCTTTGAGCAACGTCTCTTCGGCTTGGATGCGCACGCTAATGGCGGCAGCCTCGACAGCGCCCCTTCGCACCTGCATCTCGCCGTTTTCAGTTTCTAACATAGTACCCCCGACAATTTATTTTGTGCGGCTGCCTAAATAGACAGCGCGTATTTTATAGCGCCGTCGGCATCATTGTGGCGCAAGCATATCCTTGACTGAGCTTTGCAGCTGATTTTGCGTGTAGGGCTTGCAAAGGAAGTGCGTGCCTTCGGCCAGTAGCGCTTTCATTTTATCGGTAACGGTGTTGCCGCTCGTGTACAGCACGCGCAATTCCGGCCGCAAAGCGATCGCCTGCAGGGCAAGATCGCAACCGCCGTGCACCAAAGTTTTCAAATAGATGTCGGTAAAAAGCGCATCGATATGTTGCGGCGAGTGCAGGATCGCAAGCGCCTCATCAACGTCGCTGGCGGAAAGCGTTTCGTGGCCCCAGTCTTGGATCAACATTTCCGCGACCTCGCGGATAAACACATCGTCTTCGACAATCAGGATAACGGCCATGTGCGCCCCCTTGGCCGTGAGTCCAGTGCATCAAACAGAGCTCGCCATGCCCGCAGTACGGGTGTACGAGCCCGTTCGAGCACTTTCAGGGCGCTGGGTAAAGTCGCCCAAAGCCTTATAGGTTCCGTCCGAATGCACTTTTATTTAACATTTCTTGACTGGGTGGGGTGCGGGTAAAGCGGGTGTTCAAAATTGAACAGATCGCTCATTTAGACGGCGGTATTTTCTTAAAGGGGCCCGACTCCGAGTAGAAAATATGCCCGTTACGGAACTCGAAAAAGAACAGCACTTCCGCGAAGCCGTGCGGCGTCTCGAAGCGGTTAGAGCATTACCCAGCCAGAAGGCCCGACGTGCTGAACGTGAAGTTGCAGCCGAATTGCTCTTACTGGCGGAGGCTGTTTCCCGGAGTTGAATTAGGCAGCCTCAGCCGGTAATGAGCGAAACCGCACAGACAGCCTAGGCCGACTGCCGCACAATCCGTTGATGTCGCTGGTCTCATGGTACCAACACAAAGCTGACCAATGTGCGCGGATGGCGAAAGCCACCGCCGACCCGATTAAACGAGCCGATCTTTTAATTGATCGAAATCTCTGGCTTGAAATAGCCGGTGGAATTGAACTGGATGATCGCAGAAAATTTGAAGGTATCAATGGCGGGCGCACCAAAGGGCCAATAAGGAAAAATCACCACTGAGAAAACTTGAGGCCGCCTCAGCAGGCGGCCTCTTTCGTTATGATGTCCGTTCATGGCGGTGGTCTCAACCGGTCGACGCAACACAGGCGTTAAATCTCTCTGCTGGGGTCTCGAATTGCAAGGCCGCGTTTGACGGAGGGCTCGGCACGTTGGACTTTTCTATGTCACGAAGCGTACAGGGAGGCGCTGGAAGGTAATCCGGAATACGCTTACACTTCAATGCATCCGACGCTCTGAGTGCCAGCCAAAAGCACTATGCCGAGACGCAACTGAGGCTTTTCAAAAGTTGGTACGCCGATTGGCAGTCGACACCGGAATGAGCGACATGCGTGTAATCGATTCCCATACCGAAGGAGAGCCGACGCGGTTAATCGTCGACGGGGGACCCGCGCTCGGCAACGGATCTCTTGCCGAGCGACGAAAATGCTTCGCGGATGAGTTCGACAGTATTCGACGTTTCGCTATTACCGAACCCCGAGGTTACGACGCCCTCGTCGGTGCGCTGTTGTGCGAGCCATGCGACGCAAGTTGTGCAGCAGGCCTGATATTCTTCAATAATGTCGGATATCTCGGCATGTGTGGACATGGCACAATCGGGGCCGCGGTAACGCTTGCACACCTTGGCCGTATTTCACCTGGAAACCACCGGTTTGAAACGCCGGTTGGAGTTGTGTCCGTCGAACTGGCTGACAAGAATTATGCCACCGTCGAGAATGTTGAAAGCTATCGACACCTAAAATCTGTTTGTATTGAGGTAGACGGCTTGGGTGTGGTCGTGGGGGACGTCGCCTGGGGCGGCAATTGGTTCTTCTTGACCGAAACTGTGCCTTGTCCACTGATCGCCGCCAACATCCCCATGCTGACGCAAGCCGCACAATCTATCCAGCAGACACTAAAAAGGTGTGGCATCACTGGAACTGACGGCGCTGAGATCGACCACGTCGAGATGTTTGGACCTCCTCATTTGCCGGGGGCTGACAGTCGCAACTTTGTGCTTTGTTCCGGTGGCGCCTATGACCGATCGCCGTGCGGAACCGGCACAAGCGCCAAGCTTGCTTGCCTTGCTACCGACGGGAAGCTTCGCGCAGGCGATCGCTGGGTCCAAGAAAGTATTATCGGTAGCCGGTTTGATGGGAGTTATCGCTTAAGCGCCGAAGAGGCCATTATTCCACGTATCGGCGGACGGGCGTTTATCTGCAGCAAGTCCAATCTGTACAAAGACCCGTCAGACCCTTTTCGCTACGGCATCGGATAGAAAAGATATCGTAGAGAATTAATCTTCCGCAGAGCATAATTGCCTTTTAAAATCAGCGGTGGTCACTTTTGCCAAGGGCTTTTCCGCGTTGCTCGAATTGTATAGAATAGGGCTCTGAACGCGGCTCGTCGGTTTGCCCTTTGAGCCATGCTCAGAGCCCTGGCCTTGGGAGTTTCGATCGCCGGTGCGCCGGGGCTTCTGAATGAAGGCCGCCTCAGTTGGCGGGCTCTTTTATTTCAAGACAAGCGTCCGATGTCGCCTATTGGCACTTAGCGGACAAACCAATCGCGCCCGCGCTTGACCGCTTTTGGTGAACAGCGGACATGCGGATATTTGCGGCCTGTTTTATGAATACGCTGCGCTAGTGGCCCGGCAGCACGAGCACTTTCGGCTTGGCCGGCAGGCTGGTCTTGGACACCAGCACCGACGGCACTTCGGCGATTTCCACGTCCCAATCCTGGCGCACGCGCTGCAAAAAACGATCGAGCGTATAGGCGCTGAAATAATGCATCGGGATGATCAGCGGCGCCTTCAAGGCGCGGATCACCTCGACCATGCCGTCGAGATCCAGCGTCATGTTGCCATCCACCGGCACCATCAGCACATCGATGCGGCCGATGTCGTTGAGCTGGGCTTGCGTGAGCGTGTGATGCAAATGGCCGAGATGGGCGATGCACAGATGCGCGATCTCGAAAATGAAAATCGAATTGCCGTACATCTCGGTGCCGCCGTCGAAGCGGCGGATATTGGTCGGCACGTTGCGCACGCGCACGTCCTTGTATTGCAGATCGACGCGCGCCGGCTTTTCATCTTCCGCCCAGCCGCGCAGCACATATTTGATGCCGGGATCGGGATGATCGGTGTAATGCGTCGTATGCGCGTGATTCATGGTGGCGATGTCGGGCAGCACCGGCGGTTTGACATAATCGTTATAGTCGGTGGCGATGCGCACCAGCAGCGGGCTCTCGATCAGGAAAGTCGAATGGCCGATATAGCTGATGCGCACCTGATCGGCAGCGAGCGCGACGCGCTCCAGCGCCGCCGTAAACGGCGAGCGCGAGGCAATCAGCCCCGGGCAGCTTTCGGCCATTTCGGGTTTGGCGGGCGCGGCGGGTTTGGCGGCTTGCGCCAAAGTTTGGGCCAGAGTTTGCGCCGACGATTGGCCGGGCGCACACGCCAATTCCAGCGCCAAAGCCGCGACCAGGATTTTCAGCGAACGGGCCATGCCATCACCAGCGGCAAATCTGGCACGGTTTTGAACGTGCCGCCACTGGCCTCACGGCTAAATGAAAACGGTTATTCGCGCTGCGATTATTCGAAATAGCGCCGGTCGCGCATGGACACGATGATGCCCTTGGGCGTCGTCACCACCCAGCGGCCATCGCGCTGCGCAACCAATTCCACCGGGCCCAGGCCCGGCAGAGGCGCGCCGCGCACGACCTGGTAGATGTCGCCATGGCCTTGCACATAGACAAAGCCGTCGCGCATATCGCGGATCGACCAGTCCTGGATTACCGCCTGACGCGCGGGCATTTGCGTCTCCACCGCGGCGATACGCGGCGCCGGGCGCGGGGTTGGCAGCGGCGCCACGGTCTGCGGCGGCGAAATCGAACCGGTGATCAATTCGGCGCTGGCGTTGCGCTCGATGCGTTCGGAGATTTTCTCAATCTGCGCATGCGCGGCTTTGTTGGCGGTGTCGAGACTGGTCTTGAGCGTGGTGACTTCCTTGGCCAGCCGGCTGATCGATTGCTCCATCGCGTTACGCTCGTTGGTGGCGGCCATCGTGGTCTGCGGCGATGGCGTGCCCAAACCGCCGGTGGCGGTGCGCCGATGACGGCGCCGAGCGCCGCGGCAATCGCGACCGAAGCCGCGAGCAAGGCGTGGCGTTTGTGGCGCGGCCTTAAGACAAAGCGTGGTGGTGCTCGCCGGTTCGGGCGCCGGGCCGATGTCGGCCTCGGGCACGGCGGCGATAGTGACAAGGTCGCGCGAGGGTTCGGCCGCTGCGACGGGTTCGACATGGTTCGGTTCGGTTTCAGGTCTGCTGGCCGGCGAGATCGACGGCAATTCGACCGCCGGTAATTCGCGTCTTTTTCGCCTCGTTTTTGGCCAATTCGCCGCTCGCCGGCGCGATATCCTTGCGTTCGTCCATGGCCGTTCCCCAAATTGGTCGTTCACCAATCGGTAACCACGTTCGGTTACCAATTAGTTACCAATCGGGATCGGTTTAAACCGGCAGCCCGTTTTCCGCGGCCAGGGCTTTGAGCGAAACCGCCGGACGCGCGCCGATATGCTGGATCACTTCGGCGGCGGCGAGCGCGCCCATACGGGCGGAGGTGCGGTGATCCTTGCCGTGCGAATGTCCGACCAGGAATCCGGCGGCGAACAGGTCGCCGGCGCCGGTGACATCGACCACTTTTTCAATCGGCATGGCCTGCACCGCCTCGACGCCGTCGCGGGCGACCACGACGCAGCCTTTTTCGCTGCGCGTTACCACCGCGAGCTTGGCGTCGGCGCGCAAGAGCTTCACGGCGGTATCGAAATCGGAGGTTTCGTACAGGCTGTGCAGTTCGCGCTCATTGGCGAACAGGATATCGACCGTGCCCTTGCGGATCAGATTGAGAAACTCGGGCCGAAACCGCTCGACGCAGAATGCGTCCGACAAAGTGAGCGCGACGCGCCGCCCGTAACGATGGCGCGATTTCCGAAGCCTTGAGGAAAGCCTCTTTGGCGTGCGGCGGATCCCACAGATAGCCTTCGAGATAGATTACCGCGGAGGCCGCGATCGCCGCCTCGTCGATGTCCTTGGGATGCAGGTCCTGAGCGGCGCCGAGAAAAGTATTCATGGTGCGCTCGCCGTCAGGCGTTACCATGATGTAGCAGCGCGCGGTCGAGGGACCGCTGGACGCCGGCTTGGTTTCGAAAACGACGCGGGCGGCGCGGATATCGTGGCTGAAGGCGCGGCCGAGTTCGTCGTCCTTGACCTTGCCGACAAAGGCGGCGCGGCCGCCGAAACTGGCGACGCCGACAATGGTATTGGCGGCCGAGCCGCCGGAACTTTCCACCGCCGGCCCCATGGCCTGATAAATCTTCTGGGCGCGTTTTTCGTCGATCAGCGCCATGGCGCCCTTGGCCATGCCATGCGCGACCAGAAAATCGTCCTCGGCGCGGGCGATGACATCGACAATGGCGTTGCCGATACCGAGTACGTCGAAGCGAGAAGCGGCCATTCGTTACCTCGTGGATAGGTGGCGGGCACTATAGCGGCGAGCGCCCTGCTGGCAACGCCATTACCGAAGCCGCCTAGTGAACGGGGGGAAGCCTTTTCAGCACTTCCAAACTCCACCACAGAAAGTAGCCGCCGATCAGAATGCCGAGCGCCACTTTCACCAATTGGATGATCAGCTCATCTTTGCTCATCTAAAGCCCACCCTGCGCCGCCCGCCCATACGATCCCGACAGCTTCGTCCCACTATAGTGGGGCGGCGCCGCCTTTGATATTGTTATCCCGTGCCGGCGCGAGACATTGGCTGAGCGCGTAGCGGGGTTGCACGGCAAACGCCATCATGCGATGTGGCCGGGAAAGTGGCGAGGAATAATCATAATGGCGTTCAAGGAACGGGTTTTTTCCGGCGTGCAGCCGACCGGTAATCTGCATCTGGGAAATTATCTCGGCGCGATCACCAAATTCGTGGCGCTGCAGGACACCTATGACTGCATCTATTGCGTGGTCGATCTGCACGCCATCACGGTGTGGCAGGACCCGGCCGAATTGCCGCGCGCCACGCGCGAGGTGACGGCGGCGTTTTTGGCCTGCGGCATCGATCCGAAGAAGCAGATTATTTTCAACCAGAGCCAGGTCGCCGAACACGCCGAGCTCGCCTGGGTGTTCAATTGCGTGGCGCGGCTCGGCTGGCTCAACCGCATGACCCAGTTCAAGGAGAAGGCCGGCAAGGATCGCGAGAACGTTTCGGTCGGGCTTTACGCCTATCCGAACCTGATGGCGGCCGACATTCTGGTGTATCGCGCCACCCATGTGCCGGTCGGCGAGGACCAGAAGCAGCATCTCGAACTGTCGCGCGACATCGCGCAGAAATTCAATACCGACTTCGCGGCGTCGATCCATGCCCACGGATTTGGCGAGGCGTTCTTCCCGCTGCCCGAGCCGATCATTCAAGGGCCGGCGACGCGGGTGATGAGTTTGCGCGACGGCTCGAAGAAAATGTCCAAATCCGAGCCGTCGGATTATTCGCGCATCAATCTGACCGACGACGCCGACACCATCGCGCAGAAAATCCGCAAGGCGAAAACCGATCCCGAACCGCTGCCGGGCGACGAGAAGGGCCTTGAAGCCCGCCCCGAGGCCGACAACCTGGTCGGCATCTATGCCGCGCTCAAGGGCGTGAGCAAAGCCGATGTGCTGGCCGAATTCGGCGGCGCACAATTTTCAGCGTTCAAGGCTTCGCTGGTCGATCTCGCGGTCGCCAAGCTTGGCCCGATCGGTTCGGAAATGAAAAAACTGGTGCAGGACCCGGTCTATATCGATTCGGTGCTGGCCGACGGCTCAGTGCGCGCGCAGGCGATCGCCGGCGAAACCATGAAGGCGGTCAAGGATATCGTCGGGTTCGTGCGGCGCATGATCCCGAAAAGTGGGAACCGGTTTTCGGACAAGATCATGCGCAAAACAACAAGTTAGACAAGCCGACTTGTCGGCGCGCCGCCAACCGTGCCACCATTCCAAGATGAGCAGCAAGCGCAGCAGCTACGAGAAGGGCCACAAGCGCAAATATCTGGTGGTCATCGACGACACCGAGGAATGCGACCGCGCGGTCTATTGGGCCGCCAAGCGCGCCGGCCGCACCAAATCGCAGATCGTCATGCTGCGCGTGGTCGAGACCGCCGAGCGCAACCGCCAATGGCTGGGCGTCGCCGACATCATGCAGGCGGAGGCGCTCGAAGCCGCCAATAAAGTGCTCGACAAATTCGCCGCGCGCATCAAGAAAATCGCACGCCTCACGCCGGACCGCGTGATCCGCGAGGGCGATACCACCGAGCAAATCTCCCAGCTGATCGACGAGGACGCCGACATCGGCATTTTGGTGCTGGCCGCCGGCATCGGCAATGAAGGCCCCGGCCCTCTGATCACGCATCTCGCCAAGACGGCGGGCCAGTTCCCGATCCCGGTCGCGGTCGTGCCCGGTCATCTGAGCGACGCCGATATCGACGCCAGTTCGTGATTAAGGGCCCGAAACGGGCCGGTTGACCGCGCCCTGCGCAAACCCCATTTATCTTGTATAGTTATGCAGGCCGGCGGGCCTTCAACCCGCGTCAGGTAAGGAGAGTGCCGATGTTCATCCAGACCGAAGCCACGCCCAATCCGGCGACGCTGAAATTCCTGCCCGGCCGCCCGGTGTTAGAGAGCGGCACGCTCGACATGCCAAACAAAGCCGACGCCGCGCAATCGCCGTTGGCCGAGCGGCTGTTTTCCATTCCCAATGTCGGCGGCGTGTTCTACGGCTCCGACTTCATCTCGGTCACCAAGAGCGATGGGGATTGGCAGCAGATCAAGCCGGCCATCCTTGGCGCCATCATGGAACATTACATGTCGGGTTCGCCGCTGGTGGCGGCTAACGCCGCGCCCTCGGCCAACGCGGATGGCGACGAGTTTTTCGACGCCAAAGACGCCGACACGGTCGCCACCATCAAGGACCTGATCGAGACCCGCGTGCGCCCGGCGGTGGCCAGCGACGGCGGCGACATCACTTTCAAGGGCTACAAGGAAGGCGTCGTGTTCCTGCAAATGAAGGGCGCCTGTTCGGGCTGCCCGTCCTCGACCGCGACACTGCAACACGGCATCCAAAACCTGCTCAAGCATTTCGTGCCTGAGGTGGTTGAGATCAGGCCGATTTAGCTAAGTGTGCGGCGTTGGACGTTGATATTGCCGCGGCGGTGATACACTCCCATCATGCGCATCCTTGCCATCGATACCGCGCTCGAGGCCTGCTCGGCCGCCGTGCTCGACACCGAGCGCCCAAATGCCGGGGTACATAAATCGCTGCCCATGGTGCGCGGGCATGCCGAGGCGCTGATCCCGCTGATCGC
>CAWEDE010000008.1:0-95788 GCA_963807665.1 uncultured Alphaproteobacteria bacterium
GTTGGCGGTTTTATCCCGGCACTTGAAGCGTCCGTGCTCCTGTCGCTTGTATCAATGGTGCTGCACGTAGCGCTTAAGAAGCCGCGCGAATAATATGGCGTTTGTTGATGAACTAACTCTAGAGGCTCGGGCAGGCAACGGCGGAGACGGCGTCGTGCGCTGGCTACACGAGAAAGGCAAAAATATTCAGGCCCTGCGGGCGGCAACGGCGGCAACGGCGGCGATGTCTATATTCGCGCAGTTCGCGATATAAACCTTCTTGCCCGCTACCGGGAGAGAAAAGGTTGAATGGAGGCAAAGGTGGCTGCAGGCGAGAATCAAAAAAACATGCACGGCAAGCGGGGAAAAGACCTCATCACTTAATTTGCCAATAGGCTCTATCGTACGCAACCCGACACGGGCGAGGTGTACGACCTTAATAAAAGAAGGAGACAAAAAGATGATATTGCGTGGGGGGGGCCGCGGCGGCGCCGGCAACTCTGCTTTTAAACCTCGGTTAACCGACCCTGATGGAGTTCACTCCGGGGGCTAGAGGTGAGTGCTGCCGAGCTCTTCATGTCGAGCTTAGGCTTATCGCTGATGCCGGTTTTGTGGGCTTGCCAAACGCAGGATCAAACATCCTCTCTGTTGAATGCAATTACCGGTGCTGCAGGCCAAGGTTGGCCTCTTACGCCTTTACCACGCTCGACCCAAACCTGGGTGCGCTCTATGGTTTTGTGTTAGCAGACATCCCGGGCCTTATTGAGGGTGCCTCGGGAGGGAAGGGTTTAGGGTTCAAATTTTTACGCCATATCGCCCGCACCAGAGCTTATTGTGCACTCGTATCTCGCTTGAGTCAGAAGACTCCGCTTGCCGACTATGCCACGTGTGCGCGCTGAACTCGGAGGGCTTTGAGGGAGGCGTATTGTGGCAAAAGCCCGAGATTATTGTTTTTACTAAATCGGACACCCAAGTATATACAAAGAATATTAGCAGGCCTCATTGCTAAAATGGCAGCCGAGGGAAAAGAAGCTTTGTATGTATCGGTACTCGATGACAAGTTGGTTGAAGAACCTGCGGCATAGCTTTTATTAAAGCATTTACAATAAGCAGTTATGAGCAGCCTACCGCACCAACCGTGGGGCTGGAAATACACGCGGAGCTTAACACCGCCACCAAGATGTTTTGCGCGTGCCGCAACAACGCGGACGAAAAGGAACCCAACAACGAAATATCTGCCCCGTGTGCATGGCGCACCCCGGCACGCTGCCGGTTATCAACAAAGAGGCGGTGCACGGAAAGTGCTCCCTTGTGGGCGCTGGCTCATAGGCGGCTACGCTCGCCGACTATACCGAGTTTGATAGGAAGAATTATTTTTACCCTGACATACCCAAGGGCTATCAGATAAGCCAGTATGCACGGCCGCTCGTTGCGGAGGCACACTTGCGGAATGTGCATCTCACACGCATCCATCTTGGAGGAGGATACTGCACGCTCGCAGCACGAGGGCGAGAAATCTTCAGTTAATTACAATCGCGCAGGTGTGCCATTGATGGAGCTGGTAACCGAGCCGCTCATACACGATGCCGAGGACGGCGGGTGCGTTTGCCCGAGAACTGCAGCTGCTACTGCGCTATCTTGGGGCAGGGGAGGCCAATATGGAGAAAGGCGAGATGCGCGTCGAGGCCAATATCTCGGTTAGCAAGACCGAAAATCTCGGCACTAAGGTAGAGGTAAAGAACCTAAATTCCTTCCGCTCGTGTTGAGCGGGCCATTGCCTTTGAAGTAGCGCGCCAAAGCGAAGCTGTTGGAGAAGGCGGCGTTGTCGTACAAGGTAGACGCGTGGCTGGGACGAGGGAAAACAAACTACCTTTAGCCAGCGCAAAAAGGAGTCGAGCCACGACTACCGGTACTTCCCAGATCCGGATCTCCCTAAGCTGCGTCTGTCCGAGATATCTGAATTTTCAAAGCAGAACTTTTAAAAACACTGCCTGAGTTGCCGTGGCTAAGCGCGAACGCCTAACTGCGCTCGGTACGCTACAAGCACAGGATATCGAGCAGCTCGTGGGAGATGCAGAGCTTTCCAAACTTTTTGGCGAGATGGAGAAAAATCTCGACAAGCCCGAACTCGGTACCGCTGTGAAATTCATCAACGGCAACATCGTGGTCAGCGGAAAAAGAAGATCTGACATGGTCGTCAAGCCCCAAGCTCTTGCAAAGGCGGAGAGAATATGCCAAGGCAACCTCGACATCCCCCCGAAGCAAAAAGCATCGCTGCTCGGAAGCCGGTTGTTCTCCAAACGACAGGACTACACACTGCCAGCTCTTGTGCAGAAATGATTGCTGGAGATCCAGCTGTTGCCTATAAGATGATACACTACAAGGCGGGGAAGAGATCACATCGAGCTTGAGCTTGCAGGATGTAAGAAGGTGTTTCCGCAAGACCCTGAAAAGGATTTGTCGTGGCGAAAATTTCTTGACAAGTCCTGAGAAGATATGAAAAAGGTCCCACACACACCCGCCAGGTGGGTCTCTGAGGTTATCAACGGGGGACGATGAGGAGAGTCCGGGTCACATTCCCCGTTGAAGTGATTGCTAGAGAGGAAACAGGATACTACCTGGAACCAATACCGAGTTATTGTGTGGAGTTTGGGTATAAGTGTGTGCATGACGAAAACGCAAAGTTGTTTATATATCCTTGTGAGGACAGTACTTAAATAATAATGAACATATAACGCATTCAACTTACACAACACCTCCGGTTCTCAATAGGATGAAAAAATTAACCGCCGCAAAAAACAATACCGGTTGCAAAGCCGTGAAACATGCACAAACTTTGTGAAATCAATTAAAAATAGAAAAAAAATTGACGGAAAACTTTTCATTTCCTGCAAGGCCAAAAATTGTAATTCAAAATAAGACAAAATCCACCACCCTTCCATTTTCAGTGCCAATTTTTTCCCAAAAAAATTTAACTGCAAAAAAATTCACAAAAACCTACTGAAAATTAAAAAGTCAACACCAGGCATTTTTATATAGCTGTGACATTAGCAAGTCAAAAAACAGCACGGTTTTTAGCCATCTGTTGTGTTTTTGAAGATGGTATTTGGTTTTGGTTTGGTTGCGTCCGTGCTCAACCGCCAGATTTTGAGAAGAGATGGAAGCTGAAGTGGAGTTTGCTTCAACAAAAACATTTTGTTGATTCAGATCTGAAAACATTTCGGCTGTTATATATTGCGGATACAACTTGAACAAAAACCCAGGATAAGACAATTCGTCCTCGAATTCATGCCTTTGCTACAGGTGATTCCTTCACATAAAAAAACATTTTAGTTAGCAAAACCGCTTATGGCAAAAAAATACGCATAAAACTAGATTTCAATTTTATATAAAACTATATAAATTGATATCAATGCTCATTTATTTTTCCCACACACAAATCGATGAGAGTATTCAACTTATCATTTTTCAGAAAAAAAACAAAAAAATAGTCTCATCACAAAGTAATCATATGCAAAATATTTATAATTTATTTATATATTTAATGAAATTTTAAGCATTAGTGCTTTTTTATTTAACAGCCAATTTAATGTTTTTGAAGACCATCATAACAAAAGTATTTAAACTTTATGTTATTGATAAGATTGAAAATGGATACCCACATAATTGGTGCAAGACAAGTGGGTGATCCTATAGCGTCTCATCACGTTTGAGCTGTTAAGAGCAAAATTGAATATAGGGTTGCCAGTTTCAAAGTGGTTTGGGACAGCCCCTCCCCATTGCCGAATTTGAGAAAAAAACAGGCAACTTGGTGCACAAGAGTGTGCAAGTGCTTGCATATGTGAGTAATAATTTTCAAAACACAAACAAAACGCTGAATATCCGTGGTGTTCTGAGACGCACACTGCCTATAGTATATTGGAGGGTTGCATATACAATTGCACATGCTCCTGTCGGTGTTGGAATTCAGTGGGCGTTTCCGCACACCATTTTTGGTTTTGCCGCAGTGCTCGAAAACCGCCGTTTTGAACACTCGCCACGACCGCGCGCACAGAGCTCCCGTTTGGGAACGTCCGTTTCCTGCGGATATGTATTTTTTTTTCCGAAAAACCATATTTGCACATTGTTGGTTTCACATCTACTCCAAATTTGCCAAAACCGCTCCACAGCCTCATCACAATATTTGGAAAACTGCACAGCTCCTGGTGAAAACCAGGATTTTGAGCTGCTCGTCGATTGAAATATCTGGAAAAGCTTATCAATGAGATATGACCCAGATTCAACACGACGCTGCCACAAGGCATTGAAGGTATGGAAGCCGAGAGCCATGAATACTTTCTCAGTAACTTTCCAAATCTATTATCAGATTGATACTTTTGCACACAGCTGTCGTGGATGCAAGCCCTCTGGGAACATCTGTTGCTGGAAGGATGAGAATTAACCAGGTTGGCTGGAGGAGATGTTGGACACTTGACGACAGCATCTCCACGACGATGCTTAACACATTTCAGAGGAATACATCAGAAGGAACCTGTCGACAGAGGAATCAGGAAGTGAATCACCACAACACACGGCGTCGAGATTCCAGAGGGGAGGACATTGGTGAGGGCATATGGCACGATCGTGATACATGGAACCAGGGACGGCATTTGCTGATGTCAGGCGTTCGCCGAGCAAAGCACTCACTGTATATTTGCCGTGGCTGGGTGCAATGGCGCGTAAAGTTTGCGTCGCTCTTGAGGGCACGGCTTTTCCACATTCTGGAGCGGCCTTATTTCACAGGCATCTTCAACTGTCGGCGACAGCACGCAGGCAGGCGGCCTTACGGTACGGGGCGCAACGACAACCGGCAATGCGTACTTTGCAAACAGCCTTGGTATCGGTACGACAACCCCTGCATCTGCGCTTTCCGTGCAGGGAAACAGCTACACTTCGGGGAATTCATTTTTCGGCGGCGCAATTACTGCGACAAGCACGCTGAATGTTTCGGGGCTTTCGACGTTTCAAACCGGTTTAGTGTCACAGGCGTCTTCAACCATCGGCAACGGCACATTGGGCGGCGGGGCTGACAATCAACGGCGGTGCAACTACAACCGGCAATGCGTACTTTGCAGGAAATGTCGGCATTGGCGTAGCAAACCCCGGATACAAATTGATGGTCATCGGTGCGATTTCCGGAAACGGCGGCCTGAGCGATAGCGTATGGAGGGGCGTAACGACCGGCGCCGATTTTGTCGGCGAAACGCGGCCTGGCATTGCGCACGTCAAACACCGGGCAGTCGTTCAACATCGACACGTACAATGGCGGTGCGGGTTTTAACGCGCTCACAATTCTCCAAGGCGGCAACGTCGGCATCGGCACTTCAACGCCTTCGACCAATTTTGCGGTGCAAGGCAACGGCTACGTTACGAGCGGGTTTGGCGTTGGTATCGCAACCACGGCGCCCGGGGTGCTCCAGACATCCGGCAATGCATATGTCGGCGGAAACTTAACGGTGATTGGACGAATGACGCTGGAAATTCGTCTTCGAGTACGCTGACCATCAACTCGAGCATCAACTTGAGCCTCGTTCCGAACCAGAACATCACGTACGACATCGGTTCGCCATCGTATTTCTGGAACAACGGCTACATCAACACGCTGACGGCAAACAACATCGTCGCCAACAATACGCAGATCGGCGGCACGCAGCTTTCAACCTTCACCATCAACTCGGGCAACAACACGGCCGATACGCAGGACGCAAGCCTTATCTTCTTCCGCGGCAGCGTGGTGCCTAACGCCCTGCTGACATGGAATTCGACGAAAAAACGCTTTGAGTTCAACCAAGCCCTCTACATCCAAAATCTTTCGGGTTCAACAACGGAGCCGACGTTTTCTCTTCAGGGAGTTGCGGGCCAGACGGGAAATATTTTCCAAATAGCATCGTCCTCGGGCAGCGCGCTGTTCTCAATTGATTCGCAAGGCGCTGTAAGCATCGGAACAACGTCAATACTCGCACTTAACAGCGGCACAACAACGTGGACGAACCTTTCCGTAACAAATCTTTCCAATTCGAATTTTGCCTGCGGTTTGAATGTTTCCGGCCTCTCAACCTTCACAAACGGCTTGCTTTCATTTGCCATCAACCATCGGCAACGGCAGCCAAAACGGCGGCTCTACAATCAACGGCGGCGCAACAACGACAGGCAATTCATATGTTGCAGGAAACCTTTCGATTGGAACCACTTCTAACTCCAACTACGCCCTAAGCATCGGCAACGGCACCACCATCGATTCGATGATCATGGCGGTGGCTTCCCAAAGCAACCAGCAAACGCTTACAACGTCGGGAGTTGGCACCCGTATGTTCTGGTATCCGGCAAAGGGCGCATTCCGCGCGGGTGCAGTCGTAAGCAACTCAACATCGTGGGACGATTCAAACATAGGGCAGGATTCGTTCGCAGCGGGACAGGATTGCGAGGCAAATGGTCAATGGTCCATGCGTCTCGGCGTAAATAATATTGCATCGGGAATCAGCGCCATTGCAATCGGTACGTCTGCAACCGCAAGCAACAACGGCGCGGTGGCACTTGGCGGCGGCGGTACCCAGGCCTCGGGCGTTAACAGTTTCGCCGCGTCTGGCGGCTTTGCCTTGGCGGACGACTCGTTCGCGCTTGGCGGCGGAAATATCGGGCAGGCACGAGTTGACTCAGGCGCGACGGGGGGCATTGCAATAGGAAACGCCGAAGTTTCCGGCGCATTCAGCAATGCGTTTGGAACGGTTGTTCCATCTGGCACAAACCCAACTGTTTCGGGCCTCAATTCCACCGGCTTCTTCCTGGGCGACCAGAGCGGCTCCGTATTGAGCGGAAACGGGAGTGCGGCGTTCTTGCTCGGCGGGCAGGCCGGTACGCCCGTCACTGCGGCGCAAGATAATTCGTTCGTAGTCTTGGGAGGCAACGCAGGCTTCTGGCACTACATCGCCATCGCAGGCGCTCTCAGTGCAAGGCAATGGTTTGTTCTCCGGCAACATCTCTGCTGCGGCGATCACTGCAACCTCAACGTTGAATGTTGCAGGACTTTCAACGCTTGGCGGATTTATTTCCACCGCCAGCTCGACCGTCGGCGACGGCACCAACGGCCTTACCGTTTTGGGAAATGCGACAACGACGGGGAATCTGGCACTTTCAGGCCTCGGCACTCTCATTACAGGTGACTTTAGCAACTCCACAATCGCAAACCGCGTTGCGCTTGAAACAAGCGTGGTAAACGGCAATACAAATTTCACATTCCTTCCCAACGGCACTTCGGCTACGGCGGCAATCAACGCGTATAACAATTCAACCCGACGAATGCAGCGTACGCAAACTTCGGCATCAATTCCACAGCGGTGCAAATCTCTTCAAGCATACGCGGCACGGGCACGTACTTCCTATAACTTTTTCTACCGCAAGTTTTGAGCGCATGCGCATCGACACGACAGGGCAATGTTGGGATAGGTACCACCACGCCTTCGACAAACCTCTCTGTTCAGGGCAATCAATATACCAGCGGCACGGCATTCTTCGGCGGAGCAATCACTGCTACTTCGACGTTCACGGTCCAAGGAAACACGACGCTCGCTAATGCAACTTCGACAAACTTCTTCTCCACCGTTGCATCATCGACAAATCTCTTTGCACAAACTGCGCAGATTGGAAACCTCTCGATACTTGGCGGGACAACGAATACCGGCCTTTCGACATTCAACGCAGGGTTTCTCTCACTTGCATCATCAACCATCGGCAACGGAACCCAAAACGGCGGCCTTACAATCAACGGCGGCGCAACAACGACTGGCAATGCATACTTTGCAGGCAACGTTGGTATTGGCACGCAAACTCCGACAAGCCCTCTGACGATTTTGCCTCCGACAGATAATGCACTTCAGCTTCAACTGGAAGCAGCACGGGCGGACGCCGAATCACTGCCGGTGATGATGCTTCGACCAACGGCTTTATTGGGCTTTACAATAGCTCCAGTGTACAGAGCACACTTCTGGCGGGAAGCGGCGTGTCGTATTTTAATGGTGGTAATGTCGGCATCGGCACCACCAACCGGGCTCCAAGCTCGAAGTGCAAGGCCAGGCAACTGCACAGAACTTCAATGCCACTTCAACAACTGCAACCTCAACGTTTGCGGGCTGTACAGTAAATGGCACAAACTTCAACGTAACGCCAAACGGCAATGTCTCTATCGGTGGGGCAACGGATGGAACCGAGCCGTTTGAAATAACAAATAGCGGAGGCAACTTCTCGACCTATACACGTTCTGGCGTCGGAAGCATGACATTTGCTCTGACTGGCGGCCTCGGCGCGATAACTGGCGCATACCGCGACACTGGCGACTTCCAGTTCCAGCCGAACACGTCGGGCCAAGGTCAGATCTTTTACTCGCGCACCTCTGGTTCGGGAACATTGACGCCTGCGCTGTACATAAATAATTCAAGCGATGTGCTTGTTGGTACTACAACCACCCAGGGCAACGGCCACTTGGTTGTCAACGCGCCGTCGTACAACGACGAGCCGACCATCTTGGCTGTCAGCTCAACCACTGCTGCGGGCGTCACCAACAACCTTTTCAATGTGTTGGCAAATGGCAATGTCGGCATAGGTACCACGTCGCCGCTTTCCAACCTTGCAGTATCTGGCGGAGCAACCGTCGGCGCCGACTACAACACTGCGGCGCCGACGAACGGCCTTTTGGTGGAGGGCGCTGTTGGTATCGGCACTACCACGGTAAGTAGCATATGGGGCGGCAGCGGACTGCTTGCTCTCCAAGGCGCCAATGGAAACAGCGGCAACATGTTTGGCCTTTCGCGCGCTGGAGTGGGTGATGCGGGCATAGGTTTGGGTAACGGCTCATTCCACTTCCAGACTTACACCAGCTTCTATCAGTTCGATACCGGCGCTTCGTTTATTCGCAACAAACGGCGCTCGCTATTCGGGGCAATGCGGTCCTTGTAGGCACTTCAAGCGACAGCACGCTTAGCGGCGGCCACCTCGGTATCTGGGCACTGACGGCTTCAATAACTACTTCACTGTTACGAACGTAAACACCCAAAACAAGGGCGATATTTTTGCTATCGCTGCAAACGGCAACGTCGGCATTGGCACCACAACTCCTTCAACAAATCTCTCAGTCCAGGGTAACGGCCTCTTCTCGAGGAAATATCTCAGCTGCGGCAATTACTGCAACTAGTACGTTGAATGTTGCGGGTCTCTCAACCTTCACAAACGGCCTGCTGTCGGTGGCATCGTCAACAATAGGAGGTGGAATTGGTAACGGTTTAACTATAAATGGTAATGCAACCAGTACGGGGTATATCGTCCTTCCAACAACTAACACTGCTGGGGCTGCCAATGCAAACTGGATCGGTACGGGAGGTATTGGTGCCGCCTTGTACGGTGCGAGCGGGGTTGAAATTGGTGTTGCTAATAATCCGAAACTAACTATAAATTCCTCGGTAACGTCGGCATCGGTACAACATCACCGTCAGCCACATTTGGAATAGCTGGCAACGGGTACTTCACGACCGGCCTTGGAGTTGGCGTGGTCAATCCGAACACAGGCTCGGTGAGAATCAACGGCAATACAAACAACGGCCAGCTGCAACTCATCAACAGCGCCAATACTACGAACACCGCGGGCATCGGTGCTAGCGGCGCGATGTGCGATTAATTACAGGAGAAACTCTCGGCGACCTTTCGATGTTCTCTGCTGGCGGCAATATAAACTTCTCAACTAATCCTGGTGTTGGCGTGCAGCTCATGATAAAGAGTGGTGGCAACGTCGGCATCGGCTCAACAACACCCTTTGCAAAACTTTCTGTAACGGGCGCAGGTACGGGTACGGGTATCAATTTTGAGACAACCAATTCAAGCAACAGCCCTCTCTTTAGTGTCCTCGACAACGGCAATGTTGGGATTGGCCACCACATCACCGACGGCAAAATTACAGATAGAAGGCAACTCTTTCCCTTCAATTGCCGGTGCGGAGGCTGCTTTGCGCATGGGCGCCGCAGGCCACGCCCATGGCGCGCCGCTCGTCGCTCTTGCACAGTTCGGCGGTGAGCGCGGTCATGCCTTTTCCGGTCGGCATTCGACGAAGGTGGTGCTCAGGAAGGATATTACCAACTCGCCGTTCTGGTTGATCCCGGTCGAGCGGAACGTCATCAGCCCGGAGCCCGGCCTGCTGTTGGAGACACGCGCCTCGATCACCTCGGTCTTATAGGTAATGGTGTCACCGACATAGACCGGCTTGAGCCATTTCAAATCGCGCAAGCCAAGCGCGGGACCGATGCCTGCCACCGGTTCGCCGCGCGCCCGCGCCGCCTCAATCATGCCGCGGCGATGATCGACCATCAGCCGCATCCAAACCACCGCCGTGTGCCAGCCGGAGGCGCATAGCGCGCCGAAATGCGAGCGCTCGGCCGCCGCCTCGTCGAGATGAAACAATTGCGGATCGAAGCGGCCGGCAAAGCTCTTGATCTCCACGGCGCTGAAAGTATGGCGGCCGACTTCGTCAGTGTCGCCGACCTGGATGTCCTCGAAATATTTCATGCGCGGGCTCCGGGCTCGCGGCGGCCGAGCATGAACGTCGTCGTCGCCGCCATCAGGACGGCGCCTTTGTCGTCGAGCACCTCGAAGCTCATTTTGGCCAAGCCCATTTCGGGCCGGCTTTTCGAAGCGCGCGTGTCGAGCACCGTCGAGCGGACGCGGATATTGGTACCGGGCCGCAACGGCGCCAGCCAGCGCACTTCCTCCATGCCGGGCGCGCCCATGGACGTTGAATTGAGCAGGAAACCGTCGGCGATGATGCGCATCATCAAACAGCAAGTGTGCCAGCCGGACGCGCCTAGCCCGCCCAGCAGCGTGGCGCTGCCGGCCATTTCGTCGAGATGCATTGGCTGCGGATCGAATTCGGCCGCGAAGGCCACGATCTCCTCGCGCGTGACCAGGCGCGGACCGTAAACGGCGATGTGCCTGGTTGGAAATCTTCCCAATGGAGCTTCGGCATAAGCGGCCTTTAGCCGCGTGACAGGCTTGTCACATCAATGCTAGTTGGCAAACCGGAAATGCATCACGTCGCCGTCGGCAACAACGTATTCTTTGCCTTCCAGGCGCATCTTGCCGGCCTCCTTGGCGCCAACTTCGCCGCCGGTCGCGATGTAATCGGCATAGCCGATAGTCTCGGCGCGGATGAAGCCATGCTCGAAATCGGTATGGATCACGCCGGCCGCCTGCGGCGCCTTGGTGCCCTTGGTGATGGTCCAGGCCCGCGTCTCTTTCGGGCCGACGGTGAAATAGGTCACCAGATGCAACAGCGCATAGCCGGCGCGCACCAGCCGATCGAGCCCGGTCTCGGCCAAACCCACGGCTTCAAGAAATTCCGCGCGCTCGGCCGGCGGCAATGTCGCGATTTCGGACTCGATCTTGGCGGAGATAACCACCGCGACCGCGCCTTCCTTCTTGGCGAGCTGCTTCGACCTTTTTGGAAAAGTCGTTGCCGGTCGCGGCCGAAGCCTCCTCGACATTGCAGGCATAGAGCACCGGCGCCGAAGTGAGCAGCCCCAACGAATGAAACAGTTTTTCTTCGTCCGGTTTGCGCTCGACCAGCCGCGCCGGCTTGCCTTCGCGCAAAAGCACAAGCGCGCCATTGACCAGCGCTAGCATTTCTTTGGCCAGCTTGGCGTCTTCGCCGGTACCTTTGGCTTTTTTCTCCAGCGCATCGACGCGCTTTTCCAGACTGTCGAGATCGGACAGCATCAATTCGGTCTCGATGGTCTCGATGTCGGCGATCGGATCGATTTTGTTTTCGACATGGGTAATGTCGTCGTCCACGAAACAGCGCACGACATGCACGATAGCGTCGACCTCGCGGATGGTGGCGAGAAACTGGTTGCCGAGCCCCTCGCCTTTCGAGGCGCCGCGCACCAGGCCGGCGATATCGACGAATGTAATGCGCGTCGGAATAATCTGCTCCGACTTGCCCAGCACCGCGAGTTTTTCCAGGCGCGGGTCCGGCACCGCGATCTCACCGACATTGGGCTCAATGGTGCAGAACGGGTAATTCGCCGCCTGCGCCGCCGCCGTTTGCGTGAGCGCATTGAAGAGCGTCGACTTGCCGACATTCGGCAGGCCGACTATGCCGCATTTGAATCCCATGATCGCCTAGTCCCTAATCCGCTTGCCCGTCGCCGAAACCTTTAGCGTCCATGGCGAGATGCACTTTGTTTTGAAAGGTCGAATCCTTGCCCTCGATCAGCAAACCGGCATTGTCGGCGACGACGTCGCACAGCGCCTCGACCCAGGGCCGCTCGCTCTTGGCGAAATCCTGCAACACGTAGGTTTCCATCAATTTCTTGTCGCCGGGATGGCCGATGCCAAGGCGCACGCGGCGATAGTCGTTGCCGATATGCTCGGAGATCGAACGCAGGCCATTGTGGCCGGCATTGCCGCCGCCGAGCTTCACCCGCACTTTGCCGGGCGCCAGTTCGGCCTCATCGTGCAACACCACTACACCGCCGGCCTCGAGCTTGTAGAAATGCAGCGCTTCCGCCACCGCGCGCCCGGACTCGTTCATGAAGGTGCCGGGCAGCAGCAGAAGAAGTTTTTCGCCGCCGATCGTGCCTTCCACCGCCGCGCCCTGGAATTTGCGCCGCCACGGCGCGATGTCGTGGCGCTTGGCAATCGCCTGCACCGCCATGAAACCGATATTATGGCGGTTGCCGACATAGCGCTCGCCCGGATTGCCTAGGCCGACAAAAAGCAGCATGGCGTCACCGGCTTCGCCGCTCTATTCGCAAACCGCAAAAGGGAGTGAGGCAGCTTTACGCCGCCTCACTTTTTGTCGGACTTGGTGGCCGCGGCGCCGGCCGCGGGCGCGGCGCCACCAGCAGGAGCAGCACCGGCAGCAGGCGTGGCACCGGGAGCGCCTTCGGCGCCAGGTGCAGTACCGGCAGCGGCAGCGGCAGCGGCAGCGGCCGCGGCGGCAGCAGCCGCTTCGGCGGCGGCCTTGAGTTCTTCCGCGTAGCCAGAGGGCGGCACCACCGTGACCAGCGTAATGTCGCCATGCGCGATCACGCGCACATTTGGCGGCAGCGTCACGTCGCTGAGATGCTTGGAATGGTTGATGTCGAGATCGCCGATATCGACATCGATCGATTCAGGGATCGACTCCGCCAGGCACGATACCTCGACCGTGTGGGTGACGATATTGACCGCGCCGCCGCGCTTCACGCCGGGCGAGGCCTCGGCATTGAGCACATGCACCGCGACATTGACGCGGATGGTGGCGCCTTCCGACACGCGGAGGAAATCCACGTGCATCGGCAGGTCCTTGACCGGATCGAGCTGGAAGTCGCGCGGGATCACGCGGTGCTTCGTGCCGTCCACGTCAATGTGATAAAGCGTGGTGAGGAAGCGCCCGGCATAAATGCGCTTGCGCAATTCGGCATGATCGATCTGGACCATGACCGGGGGTTTGTTCTCACCGTAAATTACGCCCGGCACATTGCCGGACCGACGTGCTGCCCGAGCGGCCCCCTTGCCGCCTTTCGGACGCACCGTCGCTTTCATTTCTTGGACGGACGCCATGATCAAATCCTCAATTGAGCGAATGGAAAAGGCGGCATTACTGGCCGCCTTGTGAACGCGGCAAGCCTCCAGGGGTGCCGGGGGCCGCGTTCGCGCTGGCTTATAGCGGGGGGGGCAAGAAAGGGCAAGAAAGAGCAAGAAAGCCGATTTTCCCCTGCCACAGGCCTATTTCGCTGAAACTTTGGCCTCCAGCGCCTCGATGCGCGCTTTGAGTGCCTCGTTTTCCTCGCGCGCCAGGCGGGCCATTTCCTTGACCGCCTCGAAATCCTCGCGCTGGACCACGTCGAGATCGCGCAAAATACGCTCGGCCTGGGCCTTGAACAGCGTATCGAATTCGCGCCGCACGCCGGAAGCGACCCCGGCGGCGTCATTCATCAGTCGCGCCATTTCGTCAAAAATGCGGTTGCTGGTCTGGGTCATGCTTTGCCTCCGGCGCAGGTCGTATTTGCCATCGCAAGATAATATAGCATCCCGGGGCTAAATTGGGATTCGCAATGCCGCTATTCGTCATTCCATTTCCAGCCTTCGATCCGGTCCTGGTGCATCTGGGACCGCTCGCCATCCGCTGGTACGCGCTGGCCTATATCGCCGGCATCCTGCTCGGCTGGGCCTATGCCCGCATGCTGGTCCGCTCCGATCGGCTGTGGGGCGGCAAGCCGCCTTTGACGGTGCTGGACTTCGACGATTTCGTGGTCTGGATCACGCTCGGCATTATCCTCGGCGGCCGCACCGGCTATGTGCTGTTCTACAATCCGGAACATTTCGCCGCGCATCCGCTCGAAATCTTCCAACTATGGAATGGCGGCATGTCGTTCCATGGCGGCTTCACCGGCTGCGTGGTGGCGGTGGTTTTATTCGCGCGCAACCGCGGCATTCCGATCCTGTCGCTCGGCGACATCACCTGCGCGGTCGGCACTATCGGCATATTTCTTGGCCGCATCGCCAATTTCATCAATGGCGAATTGTGGGGCCGCCCCACCGACGTGCCCTGGGCCATGGTGTTTCCCAATGGCGGCCCGCTGCCACGACATCCGAGCCAGCTTTATGAAGCGGCGCTGGAAGGTTTGCTGCTGTTTGCGGTTCTCGCCCTGCTGATGCGCTTAGGCGCGCTCAAGCGGCCGGGCTTGATCATCGGCGCCTTCGCGGTGGGCTATGCCCTGGCACGCATCACCAGCGAATTCTTCCGCGAGCCCGACGCCCAGCTCGGCTTTTTGTGGGGCGGGCTGACCATGGGCATGCTGCTGTCGGTACCGCTGTTTCTCGCCGGCATCGGTTTTATCGCCTATGCGCTGAAACATCCGCTGCGCGGCAAATGATGCAAATGATGCAAATGAACGGCGACTCGCAACCCCTGGAAAACGAAATTCGCCGCCGCATCACGGCCGCGGGCCCGATGCCGGTCGGCGAATATATGGCGCTGTGTCTCGGCGACCCGGAGCACGGCTACTACACCACGCGCGATCCATTCGGCGCGCGCGGCGATTTCATCACCGCGCCGGAAATCAGCCAGATGTTCGGCGAGTTGATCGGACTTTGGATGGCCACGGTCTGGAAGCAGATGGGCGCGCCGGAAAATGTCCGCGTCATCGAACTCGGCCCCGGCCGCGGCACCTTGATGAGCGATGCCATGCGCGCGGTGCAATTGATGCCCGGATTCCGCGATGCCATCGCGCTGCATCTGATCGAGATCAGCCCGGTGCTGGAGGCCATGCAGGAGCGCGCGCTGGAACCGCTGTCGATGCCGATGGTTTGGCATCCCGCGCTTGAAGACGTGCCGAGCGGTGCCGGCCATCGTCATCGCCAATGAATTTTTCGACGCGCTGCCGGTCAATCAGGCGGTGCAAGACCGAGGCCGGCTGGCACGAGCGCCAGATCGAAATCGACCGCAATGGCAATCTCGCTTTTACTTTCGCGAACGAGCCGATCGCGCATTTCGATATGCTGCTGCCGCCGGCGGTGCGCGAGGCGCCCGCGCTTTCGATATTCGAATGGCGCGACGACAAAGTGGCCATGGATCTGGGCCGCCGCGTCGCCGATAACGGCGGCGCCGCGCTGGTGATCGACTACGGCCACACCGTAAGCGCGGTCGGCGAGACCTTGCAGGCGGTCGGCCAGCACGCTTATGCCGATCCGCTGACCGCGCCGGGCAATATCGACCTGACCGGTCACGTCGATTTTTATGCACTGGCGCGTGCGGTCGAGGCCATGGGAGCCAGGGGCTTCGGGCCGGTGGACCAATCGCAATTTCTGGTGGCGCTCGGCATCGAGACTCGCGCCGCTGCGCTCAAAGCCAATGCGCCCTCGCGCGCCGCTAGCGCCGATATCGAATTGGCGCTCGCCCGGCTCACCGGCCATGGCCGCACCGGCATGGGAAGGCTATTCAAGGCCATGGCTTTCGCGCATCCGTCGATCGGCGTGCCACCCGGATTCGAGCCATGACCGATCTCATGTTGCAGGCTCCATCGCTCGGCAAACTGGCCGGAATTCGCCACGGCTTTTTCACCCGTACTGGCGGCGTGTCGCAGGGCATCTACGCTTCGCTCAATGGCGGCGTCGGTTCCAACGACGCACCCGATAAAGTTGCCGAGAACCGCGCGCGCATGGCAGCGTCCATGGGCGTTACGCCGGGCCGGCTGGTCACGCCCTATCAGATTCATTCGCCTGACGTGGTTGTCGCCGGCGAGCCGTGGACGCGCGAGACCCGCCCGCGTGCCGATGCGGTCGTTACAAGAACGCCGCAGCTGGCGATCGGCGTTTCCACCGCCGACTGCGGACCGCTGCTGTTTGCCGACGCCGACGCGCGGGTGATCGGCGCTGCCCATGCCGGCTGGCGCGGCGCCTTTACCGGCGTGATCGAATCGACTGTCGCGGCCATGGAAAAACTTGGCGCCGCCCGCAGCCGCATCGTGGCCGCGCTCGGTCCCACCATCAGCCAGCCCAATTACGAGGTCGGGCCGGAATTCGTCGCCCGCTTCATGACCGCCGATGCGGGCAATGCGCGTTTCTTCAAGGAAGTCCGGCCGCGCCGGTCACGCGTTGTTCGATCTCAACGGCTACATCGCCGGACTCATTCAACAAGCAGGCATCATGAATTATATCGATCTTGGCCTTTGCACTTATGCCGAGCCAGGCCGGTTCTACAGTTTTCGCCGCGCCACGCATCTGGGCGAGGCCGATTACGGCCGCCACGTCAACGCGATCGCGATGAGCACTTGAACCGCGGCGATTGACGATTATCCCCACTTTGCGGTTCCCAATTACCGTTTAGCTGGACTCCAGCGCGGTCTTGCAGTTACGTTTGGCCGGGGACGACCACGTGTGCGAAGCAAGCGGGCGATACGACCGAAGATAAGGCCGTAGGGGTGGTAATGAATTGGCGTATCTGCCGCAACGGATCGTGCGGCGCCGAGTTTCCCTTCACTTCCGGTTTGCATCTGTTGCTGGCCATTGCCGGTGCGATGACGCTTGCCGGCTGCGTTTCCGATAACCCTTCGAGCCTGTCGGCCGTGCAGCCGCGCGGCGCTTCCGTCGCTTTCGATTCCATCGACGGCCCGCCGCCCGCGCAGTTCCACACGCTGGTGCAAGATCTAAACGACGAAGCCCAGATTCGCCGGCTGGCCGTGATTTCGCGCGAAACGTCATCGGCCTATCGCGTGCGCGGCTACCTCGCCGCCAAAGTGGTGAAAGGCCAGACCACGATTTCATGGGTTTGGGATGTGTTCGACGGCGACGAACACCGCGCCTTGCGCATCAGCGGCGAGGAAGCGGCAAAGGGTCTCCATCGCGACGCCTGGACCGCCGCCGATGACGCCATGTTGCGCCGGATTGCGCGCGCCAGCATGGACCAGCTCGCCACTTTCCTGACCTCGCCCGAGGCCGCGCCAAATGTGGCAAGCGTGCCCGTCGCGCAGGCGGCCCCCGGCGAGCCGCAATTTACGCTGACCGGTCTGTCCGCCTCCTCGCCGGAAGCCGCCGGGATTTTCCGCATTTTCCGGGCTAATGCCGATCCGATAGTGGCCGAGCCGGCGGACGCGGCTGCGGCCGCCGCCGGAAATGGCGATACCGTACCGCTGCCGCGGCGCCGGCCGGCGCCCGAAGACGCGGTATCGGCGTTGCCGGCGCTCACGATGGCGCAGGCTGGCCACTAGCCCGACAACTTCGTTAAGCCTGCCGGAAAAAGCTTCGGACAACGATTCCGACGCGTATTGCCCGGCCCTCTCCGCCTTGTTATGACCACGCCGCCGAGCGAGGAAACTCACTGCGGTTCTGATACGCGCCGCGCTAAAGCGAGGAATTTGGAATGTCGAAGAACGGAGCGATCAAGCTCGTCGCCGGCAATTCCAACCCTGGCCTGGCACAGCAAATCGCCGAATATCTCAAAACCACATTGGCCAAAGCGGTGGTGAAGCGCTTTGCCGATATGGAGATTTTCGTCGAAATTCAGGAAAACGTGCGCGGCTCCGACGTCTTCGTCGTCCAGTCCACGGCCTTTCCGGCCAACGACCATCTCATGGAATTGCTGATCATCATGGATGCGCTGCGCCGCTCCTCGGCGCGCCGCATCACGGCGGTGATCCCCTATTTCGGCTACGCGCGGCAGGACCGCAAACCGGGTCCGCGCACGCCGATCTCGGCCAAGCTGGTCGCCAATCTGATCACGCGGGCCGGCGCCGACCGCGTGATGACTCTCGACCTGCATGCCGGGCAGATTCAGGGCTTCTTCGATATCCCGACCGACAATCTCTATGCCTCGCCGCTGATGGTGCGCGACATTCGCGAGCGCTTCCAGCTCGACAATGTCATGGTGGTGTCGCCCGACGTCGGCGGCGTCACGCGCGCGCGCGGTTTGGCCAAACGCATCAATGCGCCGCTCGCCATCATCGACAAGCGGCGCGAGCGCGCCGGCGAGTCCGAAGTGATGAACGTGATCGGCGATGTCGCCGGCTATACTTGCGTGCTGGTGGACGACATCGTCAACTCGGGCGGAACGCTGGTGAACGCCGCCGACGCTCTGCTCGAACAGGGGGCGAAAGCCGTTTACGCCTATATCAGCCACGGCGTGCTGTCGGGCGGCGCCTGTACGCGCATCGCCAAATCGCGGCTGAAGGAACTGGTGATTACGGATTCAATCGAGCCGACCAAGGAAGTGCTCGCCGCCGGCAATATCCGCATCTTGTCGGTAGCCGCGCTGATCGGCGAGGCCATCGGGCGCACCGCATCGGAAGAGTCGGTGTCGAGTCTTTTCGATTGACTCGAAATTAGGCACCACCGTTTTTCTTTGGTCGCGCGGCCGGACGCAAAACCGGTTCCCACTTTTGCTGGCCGCGCTCCCCAATACTTATCCCCACAAGATTCATCGCGAGGCCGGATTGGCTGTGGAGATTCCGCTAAGCGCGGTTGCCACGGAGTCGCAAATCACTGCTCATTAGGCTTGCAAGATGCCTTTGGCGGGCTGAATCGAGAAGGATATAGTCGGTTGGCCTAGTGATTCGCAGTCGCCGTCAAGGCACCCGTAACCCCGCGTCAAAATGTAGTTCGTTCTCAGTCCGGGTCATATCGTCCCGAACGTGTGCGCTGCCGTGCGTTTCCTCTCGCTCAACTTAAGGCAAAGCGGAGACGTCATGTCCCTGACCAGCTATGCGGACCAACCTCGGATCAACCCGCTCGACGTGGTCGAGCGGCTGGCGACCGGCAATGACTGGTCGTTCGAGCGGTCCAGCGACGACGAGATCACCATTCTCGTCACCGGCAAGTGGACCGACTACCAACTGTCCTACACCTGGATGGGCGACATCGAGGCGCTGCATCTGGCCTGCGCCTTCGACATGAAAGTTCCCGAGCGGCGGCGCGCCGAGGTGCAGGCGCTGATCTCGCTGATCAACGAGCGGCTGTGGGTCGGCCATTTCGATCTCTGGATCAAGGAAGGCATCGTCATGTACCGCCACGCACTGGTGCTGGCGGGCGGCAGCGAGGCCTCGGGCAAGCAATGCGAGGCGCTGCTCGGCACCGCACTCGACACTTGCGAGCGCTATTTCACCGCCTACCAATTCGTGGTCTGGGCCGGCAAGGCCGCGCGCGAAGCGCTCGATGCCGCCATGTTCGAGACCTCGGGCGAGGCGTGAGCCGCAAGCCGCAACCGCTGAAATCGATAGCCAGCCTCCTGCTTGTCGGCGCCGGCAAGATGGGATCGGCGATGCTCGAGGGCTGGATCGCGGGCGGGCTCGCGCCCAAGCGGGTTGCGATCATCGAGCCGCAGCCGGGCAAATTGCTAAAAGCCTTGGCGCGGCGCGGCGCGAGGCTCAATCCCAAATCCGGCCCCAAGGCCAAAGCCTTCGCCGCCGCCATTGTCATTGCCGTCAAGCCGCAGACCGCGCCCGAGGCTGTGCCGCCGCTCGGACTCTATGTTGGCAAGACGACGCTGGTGCTGTCGATCATGGCGGGCCGCACGCTTGGCTTTCTGGAAAAGTCGCTGCCGCCGGGAACCGCGATCGTGCGCGCCATGCCGAACACGCCGGCCGCCATCGGGCGCGGCATTACGGTGGCGGTCGCCAACGCAAACGTGTCGGCGCATCAGCGCAAGCTCGCCGCCGATCTGCTTGGCGCCATCGGCAAGGTCGAGTGGGTCAGCGACGAAGCGCTGATTGACGCGGTTACTGCTTTGTCCGGCTCGGGACCCGCCTATGTTTTCCTGCTGGCGGAGGCCATGACCAAGGCCGGTATCGCCGCCGGACTGCCGGCTGATCTGGCTGCGCGGCTGGCGCGCGAAACCGTCGCCGGTTCCGGCGAGTTGCTGCATCGCCTGGATCTCGATGCCGCCACGCTGCGCCAGAATGTCACCTCGCCCGGCGGCACTACCGCCGCGGCCCTTGAGGTGCTGATGGGACCCGGCGGATTTGACGATTTGCTCACCAAGGCCATCGCCGCCGCCGCCAGGCGGTCGCGCGATTTGGCGGGTTGAGCGTGATCACGCTTTAATTCAAAAAGTTCCATTGCCCTAGAACTGGCGCCTTTGCGGGCCTAGATTAAGGCCAGAAGAACAGCCAGGAGGCCGCCATGGCCCGCAAGAACAAGCGTCCGAACAAGGCTTCGAGCACCCCACCTCGCGGAACAACAGACCGCGATAAAGCCATCGACGCGCTGATGGCGCTGCTCGCCGAACATTCCTTCGAACAGATCGGGCTGGCCGAGGTCGCCGGCCGCGCGGGACTTAAGCTGTCGCAATTGCGCGCTGAATTCGGTTCGACGCTGGCGATCCTCGCCACCCAGATGAAAGACATCGATCGCGCGGTACTGGACGGCGGCGATGCGGACATGACCGAAGAACAGGTTCGCGACCGGCTGTTCGACGTGCTCATGCGCCGCTTGGAGGCACTCGGTCCCTACAAAGAAGCTGTGCGCTCGATCATGCGCTCGGCGCGCCGTAACCCGGGCCTTGCACTGGCGTTCAACGCCATGGCGGTGCGCTCGCAAAAATGGATGCTGGAGGCCGCCGGCATTGGCGCCTCGGGCCCGCGCGGCGCCTTGCGGGCGCAGGGCGCGGCATTGATGTTCGCGCGCGTTCTCAGCGTATGGGTCGACGACGAAGAAGAAGGCCTCGATCGCACCATGGCCGCGCTCGACCGCGGACTTTCCAGCGCGGCGCGCTGGGCCGGATTTCTTGACGACCTGTGTTCAATTCCGAAATGCGTGATGCGCGGTCCGCCGCCGCCGGCGCGCGCGCGATGAAGGAAGAGGCGAAAGCCGCCTAGACCGGCACCCTCACCGTCGCCCGTAATCCGCCGAGCGGCGAGTCACCCAGCACGATGTCGCCGCCATGCGAGCGCGCAATGTCGCGGGCAATCGCTAGGCCCAGTCCGGTGCCGCCTTCGTCCTGATTGCGTGCATCGTCGAGCCGCAGAAACGGCTTGAATACGTCCTCGCGCATTTCCGGCGGAATGCCGGGTCCGTCGTCATCGACCGTAACCGTGAGATAGCGGTGATCGCGATGGCCGGTTATGGCGATCGAGGGCGCGAAACGCGACGCGTTCGACACCAGATTGGCGAGACAGCGCTTGAACGCCGCCGGTCGGACGGTGACGATCGGCGTACCGTGGAATGTCACGCTCGCTTTATGCCCGTGGCGCTCGGCGTCGAGCTTGAGCTCCTCTAGGAAGACCGCCATATCGGTCGGCGCCGAAGCCTCGCCGAGATCGCCGCGTGCGAAGGAGAGATAGGCCTCCAGCATGCGCGCCATCTCGTCGACGTCCTTCTTCATCGCCTCGACTTCCGGCGTTTTCCGCTTGATGAGCGCAAGCTCCAGTTTGAAACGCGTGAGTACGGTGCGCAGATCGTGCGACACGCCGGCCAGCATCGTGGTGCGCTGCTCGATGGCGCGCTCAACCCGGGTTTTCATTTCGATGAAGGCCTGCGCCGCACGCCGCACTTCGCGCGCGCCGCGCGGACGGTAGTTCGGAACTTCGCGGCCCTTGCCGAAGCTTTCGGCGGCGTCGGCCAGCTTCAAGATCGGCTTGATCTGATTGCGCAGAAAAATAATGGCGACGGTGATCAGCACCAGCGAGGTGCCGACCATCCAGAGCAGGAATATCTCGGAATTCGACGCATAAGCGGCGCTGCGGCGGGCAAACACCCGCATGACGGAATTGTCGAGTTGCACGCGGATTTCGACCAGCGCCGATTTTCCGACCGTATCGATCCAGAATGGCCGGCCGATCTGCTTGCGCAATTCCTCCGATAGCGCCTGATCGAGCAGCGAGAAAAACGGCTTGGGCCCGGGTGGCGGCATCTCGCTGATCGGCAGAAAATCCACCACCAGGCCGAGCCGGTCCTGCGCGATGCGCCGGATCTGGGCCTGATCGCTGTCTTGCGGATAGCCGCGATAGACGTCGATCAGCGCGGCAATATCCTGCACCACCCCGGCTGACAGGCGCTGGGTGACCACATTCCAGTGCCGCTCCATGAAAACGAAGGCGATGACCGATTGCAGGATCACCATCGGCAAAATGATGATTAGCAGTGCGCGCGCATAGAGGCCCTTCGGCATCACGCTGTTAAGCCAACGGCCGATCCGCCGTCGGCCTTCGGGGATTTTGCCAAGCGCGGCGTGGATGCGGCGCACCGGCGGGATCGCGTCGTAGCGGCGCCAGAGCTCTTCGGCTCGCATGAGCGCGTGGCGGATGGTCGCGATGCCGCTGTCGAGACTGGTCATGTGGTGACCACCAGCCGGTAGCCGATGCCGCGCACCGTCTGCACGAACATTGGATTAGCGGGATCGCGCTCGATCTTGCGCCGCAGCCGGTTGACCTGCACGTCCACCGCGCGCTCGCTGACTGTGCCGCCATTGCCGGCAAGCGCCAGCCGCGCCACGGTTTCTCCTGGCGTCGTCACTAGGATGCGCAGCATGTCACGCTCCCGGTCGGTGAGGCGAATGACTTCCTCGCCCTTGCGCAATTCGCCGCGCTCGAGGTGATAGACGAACGGCCCGAAGCGCACCGACTCGACCGGCGGCGTCAGCGCCGGCTGTGTACGCTTGAGAATGCTGGCGATGCGCAGCGATAATTCGCGCGGCTCGAACGGTTTGGAGAGGTAGTCGTCGGCGCCCATCTCGAGGCCCTTGATGCGGCTCTCTGCGGCGTCGCGCGCCGTCAGCATCAGGATCGGCACGTCGGAATTACCGCGGATCGCCTTGGCGAGATCGAAACCGGACTCGCCAGGCATCATGACGTCGAGAATGAGCAGATCGAAACTCAAGCCGATCAGTTTGGCGCGCGCGTCGGCCGCGGTCTCGGCGGTGCTGACACGATAGCCTTCGCCGGCCAGGAAGCGCGACAGCAGATCGCGGATGCGGCGGTCGTCATCGACGACCAAGAGATGCGGCGCGTCGTCTGGAAGCGCGACGGGCAACATTTCAGCTTCGCGGCTTGGCGCGGTCGGCGCGCGCAATCAGATGCAGCACGCCGTCGCGGTTATCGCCATCGATCATGGCGGTGAGAAACTGCCGCGCCGCCTCGTGCGCGCCGGGGCCGAGTTCGGCGATGGCGCGGTTGATGCGCGCGGTCTGCAAGCCGGCGAGCTTGAGCGCCAGCGCTTCGCCCTTCGGCGTCACGAACAGCAGCCGTTGCCGGCGGTCCTGCGCGCCTTCCCTCTGCACGACGAAGCCCTGGTCGACCAATTGCTTGAGCACGCGGCCGAGCGACTGTTTGGTGATGTTGAGGATGTCCAGCAGGTCGGCGACCTTCATGCCGGGATTGCGATTGACGAAATGCAACACACGATGATGGGCGCGGCCGAAGGCGAGCTTGGAAAGCACCTCGTCCGGGTCGTCGACGAAATCGCGATAGGCAAAAAACAGGAGTTCGATGATGTCCCAGGTAGGCTGGTTTTGCGCAGCCTCGTTTGCCGCCGGCCCATTGGCCACAGCCCCAGCGCCACTGGCCTGGCGGTCGGCCAGTGCCGCCGCGACAGTTTTCGCGTTCACATTTATGTCAGCCATGTTGACATATTTTGGTTTTATGTTACAAAAACAGCGCCAAGGACGAAAGGATCATACCGAAACGGTCCTTTTTCTTGGCCGAGTGCCGAGGGTACGGCAATAGGACCGCTCCGGACCCATTCATACCGGGTGTTGCCCGTCGACGCAAAGCATTGGAATAGGCGCAAAAATGCGCCATGACCGGGGCAAAAGAGACCTTCAGGTCCAGAGGAATATCGCAGGAGGAGACCATGGCGGCGCAATCCTATGACCGGCTCGAGGGCCACATCTGGTACGATGGCAAGCTGGTGCCTTGGGCTGATGCCAATCTGCACGTACTCAGTCACGGTCTGCATTATGCGAGCGCCGTGTTCGAGGGCGAACGCGCCTATGGCGGCCAGATATTCAAGTCGACCGAACATTCCGAGCGGTTGAAGCGCTCCGCCAAGATTCTCGATTTCGAAATCCCCTATTCGGTTGCCGAGATCGATGCCGCCAAGAAACTGGTGGTCGATAAGAACGGCAAGAAGGAAGCCTATGTCCGCCCGATTGCCTGGCGCGGCTCGGAGATGATGGGCGTCTCGGCGCAGAACAACACCATCCATCTCGCCATCGCCAGTTGGGAATGGCCGAGCTATTTCGATCCCGAACAGCGGCTCAAGGGCATAAGGCTCGACCTCGCCGATTATCGCCGGCCCGATCCGCGCACGGCGCCGTGCCGCGCCAAGGCCGCCGGTCTTTACATGATCTGCACCATCTCCAAACATGCGGCCGAGCGCAAAGGCTATGCCGACGCCATGATGCTGGATTGGGAAGGCCGCGTTGCCGAATGCACCGGCGCCAATATTTTCTTCGTCAAAGACGGCAAGATCCACACGCCGCTGGCCGACTGTTTCCTTGACGGCCTCACGCGCCAGACCGTAATCGGCTTGGCGAAGAAGCGCGGCTTCGAGGTAATCGAGCGCCGCATATGGCCCGATGAGCTGACCACGTTTTCCGAATGCTTCATCACCGGGTCGGCGGCGGAAGTCACCGCGGTGTCCGAGATCGCCAAGTGGAATTTCAATCCGGGCGGCATCACCAAAACGCTGATGGAAGATTACACGGCGGAAGTGAACGCGCTCGGCAAAGCCGCGGCGGCGTAAACGCGTCGCAATATCGCTTAGGCCGTTCTCTCCATCGCCCGCAGCAGCGTGACGTAACGCACGCGATTGGCGCTCAGAAATCCGTCCATGCGCTCATCCAGCACGCGGCGCTGGCTGAGCGAAGCATGCCGCAGCAACAGGCCGCCGTCCTTGCCGAAGGCGACAAAGCCGACGTGAAAATAATCTAGATTCGGCCGCATCGTAACAAAGCCGATAATATCGCCGGTGGCGAGCTTGTCTTTGTTGGCGAGCAGCGTGGCGCGGGGAATGACGGACATGGAAAAATGGCGGCGGCCTAATTCCCGGTGCCAGTACACGGTCTTTTGCAGTTCGACCGCGCCGCCCAAGGCGACCGGCCGGCAGGTCTTGTTGTCGATATTGTGCTGGCCCCACTCGAAGAAATAATGATTGCGTTCGCGCCAGGCAACGACGCCATTGTGATAACGGATGGCGCGCAAATTGTTCTCGAATTCACCGAGATCGTGCGCCATCGCCGCCGCTAGCACCGTTTCGCAGAAGGTGACGCAATCGAAACCGTCATCGCGCACCACAAATTTTTCCGGCTGCTGCGGTCCGCCGATCAGCGTATAGCCGCGGTAGCGCGTGCCGCGCAGCGCGGCGGCGATAAAATCGATGCGCTGGGCAACGCCCGGCAGCGCCTTGGCTTCTACGATCAGGCTGGATATGCGGGCCTCGCCCGCCAGGCCGCGCGGCACACCGGCCGCCAAGGCCGCGCCGGCGGCGAAGGTTTGCAGTAAACGGCGCCGGTTGATCATGCGCTAATCCCGCACCATCACCAGCCGGTCGGTGCCGGATTCCGCGCCCCATAATTCGCCCTTGCGGCCAAGCAACTGGCGAACCCCAGCGTTGCGCCGGTCGCTCGGGAAATTCACGAATTTCTCGCTCACCGGGTCAAAGAGGACGATCGCGTTATTGGCCCAGTCGCTCAGCCAGACCTTGTCCTTGTCATCGACATAGACCGCGTAGCAGCCTTCCTGAGTTTTTGGCAGGCTCCATACTTTCCAAGCCTTGTTGATCGGATCGTAGCGGCCGACTTCGCCGGTGTTCCAGAAACTCACCCATAACAGGCCTTTGGAATCCGACCAGATGCGGCGCGGGCCGACGCTTGGCTTGGGCGGCGGCACCATCAATGCGTCGCCGCTCACGGTATCGATTTTCGCAATATGATCGCCGGCGAGCGAGGCGTACCAGACCTCGCCATTCGGTGTGGTGGTGATGCCGTAGGGGCCGACGCCCTTGGGCGCCTTCCAGGCATCGACCTTGCCGCTGGCCGGATCGACGCGGCCATAGACGCCATTCTGTCCGGTGAACCAGAGAATGCCTTTGCGGTCAAAGGTCGCGGTATTGAGATTGGCGTCGGGAAATTCCTTCGGCAACGGGAACAGCTTCACCGCCTTCGTGACCGGATCGAAACGCGCGATCACGTTCTGCCCGCCGTCGGTGATCCAGGCCGCGCGGTCGGGCCCGACAATGACGCCATGGGGCGCGGCGTCCTTGCCGAGCGATACTTGCGTTACCTTTCCGGTTTTCGGATCGAGAATACCGAGCGCGCCTTGCGCTTGCGCGGTGTACCAGACCTTGCCGTCCGGCGCCGGCGCTACGTCATGCGGATGCGCGCCGCGCGCCACGTCGTAATAAGTGACGTCGCCGGCACTCGCCGGGCTGATTCCAAATGCAAGCGCGGCAAACGCCGCGACGACGATAGGAACCATGTCGATCCTCATTCGACCGGCGCGGACCAGCGTCCGGCAGCCGCGTCGTCGGTTTCCTTGGCATCCACCCAGATTTTCCCGTCCGCCTTCTCGATCTGTTTCCAAAATGGCGCGCGAATCTTGAGATAATCCATCAAGAATTCCGCCGCGGCGAAGGCGGCCTGGCGATGCGACGAAGCAGTCGCCACCATCATGATGTCCTCGCCGGGCGCAATGCGGCCATGGCGGTGAATGACGGTAACACCTAACAGCGGCCAGCGGCCGATCGCCTCGGTCACGTGGCGCTCGATCTCGGCTTCCGCCATTCCGGGATAATGTTCCAGCGTGAGCGCGGCGATTGGCTCGCCGGCTTCAACACCGCGGCAAATGCCGGTGAAAGTTACCACCGCGCCGACATCCGTGCGCCCGCGCGTCAGCTTCGCAGCTTCCGCAGCGGCGTCGAATGGCTCGCGCTGGATACGCACGTTGAAAGTCGCGGGCAAAGGGCCGGTCATGGCGGCCAATCTACTCCGCTTGGGCGGGCGAGGCTATCCGCCGGTCATCGGCGGGAAAAAGGCGATTTCGCCGGCGTCTTTGATGGCGGTTTGCGGTTTCACATGCGTCCGGTCGATGGCAGCGCGGATAACCTTGGGGTTGTCGAAGGCATGGGCATATTCCTCGCCGCGCGACGCCAGCCACGCCATGAGTTCGCCAACCGTAGCGACGCCGGCGGGAACATCGACATCTTCCTCGGCTTTGCCGACGCGCTCGCGGATCCAGGCGAAATAACGCAGCTTCATGATTTTTACCCTGCGCTAATCGTCCATCATATAGCGCAAGCCGGCGCGCAAATAGTCCCAGCCGGTATAGAGCGTCACGATCGCCGACAGCCATAACAGCCCGATGCCGATCTCGATGGTCTGCGGCAGCACTTTTACGCCGGCCTCGCCGGCAATCAAGAACCCGATGGCAACCAACTGCCCGAAGGTCTTCCATTTGGCGAGCTTGGTCACCGGTATGCCGACCCGCAATTCGGCGAGGAATTCCCGCAAGCCCGACACCAGGATTTCGCGGCAAAGAATGATGACGGCGGCAAGCAGTGTCCAACCGCGTATGGTCTCGTCGGCCGCCAACATCAGCAGGCAGGATGCCACCAGCAGTTTGTCGGCGATCGGGTCGAGCATGCGGCCGAGCGAGGATTGCTGGCCCCAGATGCGGGCGAGATAGCCGTCGAGAATATCGGTCAGCCCGGCGGCGGTGAAAATCGCCAGCGCTAGCCAGCGCAGCCAAAGCGGGCCGTCGAATATGCTTTGCCAATACAAAAGCCCCACCACCACTGGCACGGCAGCGATGCGCGCATAGGTTAAAATGTTCGGCAGCGCGAATGGACGCGCCGGCAGTCGCCCGGACTTAGCGGCATTCATGCGGGACAAAGGAACACCCCACCGCGGCAAGGTCAACAGTTTGCGCCGGCCGATCCCCGACCATTACTGGATCGGGGGCTTGGGTAGCCGGCTCTTGCCAGCCTCCATCACGAAGGTCTGATCGAGTGAATACCATTCGCCTTTGACATCGGACGCGGGCGCCGGCCCATCGTGGCGGACATAATCGCCAATGAGGGCGCGGGTAACGCCGAACTGCGCGTCGGTTTCGAGTTTGTCGTCGTCATTGACATAAATCTGTGAGATCAGCGTCTTAAATCCTTCCTTGAAAATCAGGAAGTGCAAATGCGCCGGCCGATAGTTGTGCCGCTTGCCGGCCGCCAGCAGATCGCCAACCGGCCCATCGATGGGAATCGGGTAGCCCGCCGGTTTGATGCTGCGAAAGCCGAAGTGTCCTTGCGCGTCGGTGATGAATTTGCCGCGTAAATTCATATCCGCTTGCTTGGGATCCTGCTGCTCATAAAAGCCTTCGGTCGAGGAATGCCAGATATCGACCTCGGCGCCGGCGATGGGCGCGCCCTTGGTATCCTTGAGCCAGCAATTGACGAACAGCGCCGGTCCCGGCGTGGGCGAGCGCACAATGGAGCCGCCGTTCTCAGTGCGCGGTGAATTCATCCGCCAGAACGGACCGAGCAGATTGGCGGTGGTTTCGGTTTGACCGTTGTTGCCATTATTGAGCAAGCAGATCAGCGCCGAAAAGCCAAGCGAACCCGACATCAGTACAGCTTCATTGTGCCGATCGTCGGTCATCTGGCCGAGCTTGGCGACATATTGCACGGCCTTTTCAAATTCCTCTTCGGTGAGGTGCACCTCGCGGGCAAATCCGTGCAGATGCTTGATGAGCGCGGCGACGATCTCGCGCAATCGCGGGCTTTCGATAGTGCTGTAAGCTTCCAACACCGCCGGGGTGACGTCTTCCTGCCGTTCGATGATCATTGCCGCTTCCTGCCTTGATGGCTCACTATGGCTAGCTTGATGGCCTATTTGGCCGCCTGCTCGTGAAAGAACTCATATATCTTTCGGGCGGTTTCCGCATTAATTCCAGAGACATTGGCAAGGTCGGACAGGGACGCCTGTTCGATGGCTTTCACAGTGCCAAAATGATGCAGCAAAGCGCGCTTGCGGGTCGGCCCGATACCCGGGATTTCCTGCAATCCGGCCTCGCGAATGTCCTTCTTGCGCCGCGTGCGGTGCGATCCGATGGCGAAGCGATGGGCTTCGTCGCGCAACCGCTCGACGAAATACAACACAGGATCGCGCGGCGGCAGCTTGAAAGGCGTACGCCCCGGCATGAAAAAAGTCTCGCGCCCGGCATCGCGGTCGCGGCCTTTGGCAATGGCGATCATCGGCACGTCGGTCACGCCCAGGGCAGCCAACGTCTCCTGCGCGGAATTAAGCTGGCCCTGCCCGCCGTCGATCAACACCAGATCGGGCCATGGTTGATCGTCTGGCTGATCGTCGCTCTCGACGACCTCACCGGTCAATTCCGCCGCCAGCGCGTCACTCGCCGAAAGGGGGCGCGGGCTTTCCTCCAACAGCCGCTTGAAGCGCCGCTCGAGCACCTCGCGCAACATGCCGGTGTCGTCGCCGGCCGCGAGTTCGGCCGAACGGATATTGAACTTGCGGTATTGGTTCTTGCGAAAGCCTTCCGGTCCCGCCACCACCATGGCACCGACCGCGTTGCTGCCGGAGATATGGCTGTTGTCGTAAACCTCGATGCGGCGCGGCTCACGCGGAAGCCCGAAGGTTTCCGCCAGCGCCCTGAGCAGCCGCTGCTGCGACGACGTGTCGGCGAGCTTGCGCGCCAGCGCTTCGCGCGCATTGGCAAATGCATGCATCACCAACACCTTACGCTCGCCACGCTGCGGCACGGCGAACTCGACCCTGCGGCCGCTCTTGGCGCTCAGCGCCGCGCTCAGCAATTCGCGCTCTTCGAATTCATGTGACACCAGAACAAGGCGCGGCGCAGGCTTGTCCTCGTAGAATTGCGCCAGGAATGCGCCGAGTACTTCCGCCGGCCCCAGCGAGCGATCGGCTTTCGGGAAATAGGCGCGATTGCCCCAGTTCTGTCCGGTGCGAAAGAAAAACACTTCGACGCAATTATAGCCGCCGGCCTGATGTAGCGCGAACACGTCGGCCTCTTCTACGCTGCGTGGATTGATGCCCTGATGCGATGAGATCGCCGAAAGCGCCGCGAGCCGGTCGCGATAAATTGCCGCGCGCTCGAAATCCATCGCAGCGGAAGCCGCTTCCATTTCGGCCGCGAGTTCCTTGTGCACCAAACTGCTGCGCCCGGAAAGAAACGCATTGGCTTCGCGCACCAGTTCGGTATAGCCGGCGAAATCGATTTCCTGCGTGCAGGGCCCCGAGCAGCGCTTGATTTGATAAAGCAGGCAAGGCCGCGTGCGCGCCTCGAAAAACAAATCCGAGCATGAGCGCAGCAGGAATGCACGCTGCAAAGCCGTCACGGTGCGGTTAACCGCGCTGGCGGACGCAAACGGTCCGTAAAATTCGCCCTTGCCGCTGCGCGCGCCGCGATGTTTGAGAAGCTGCGGTGCCCAATGATCGGACGTGATCAGGATATACGCGAAAGATTTGTCATCGCGCAGCAGCACGTTGAAGCGCGGGCGCAGCCGCTTGATCAGATTGGCTTCCAGCAATAGCGCTTCGGTCTCGGTCGACGTCGAGACGAATTCCATCGTCACCGTCGCCGCGATCATGCGCGAGATGCGGTTGTCATGCGCATTCAGCCGCGTGTAGGACGTGACCCGTTTCTTGATGTTTTTTGCCTTGCCGACATAGAGCACTTCGCCCTTGGCATCGATCATGCGATAGACGCCGGGCGCCACTGGCGCGTGTTTGACAAAGCGCAAAATGGCCGAGCGGCCGGCGGCTAGCGTGCCGGCCGACGGCTCATTCAAATCCAACTCGGGCAACGTGGATTCTTCCTCGTCTTCACGAAGCTCGCTGACCGGATCGATGTCTTTGGGCGTGCCATTCATGGCAGATAGATATTACTCTTTTAAAAGCGCGCTACTCAGCGCCATCACTGTCGGCGGTGCGCCATGCCAGATGCTGGCCGCCATCGACCGCGATGGTCACTCCGGTAACGCTCTTCGCCTGGGCCAGATAAAGGACTGCCGCCGCAATATCCGCGGGCGCCGGACCCCTGTTTGAGCGGCAGCGCCGCCGCCTGAGTGGCGAATTGGGCGTCCGACTGGCGCGGGCTCGGCAGTGTCGGGCCCGGCGCAACGGCGTTGACCCGAATATTTGGTGCCAACCCCTGCGCCAGCGTCGTGGTCGCGTTATGCAGCGCACTTTTGCTCAACGTGTAAGAGAGAAAGCGCGGGGTCGGCTTGAGCACGCGTTGATCGACGATGTTCACGATCGATGCATTAGCGCCCGCCGGCGCCTGCGCCGCGAATGCTTGCGTCAGAAACAATGGCGCCGCCAGATTGACGGCTATGGCCCGCTCGAAGCGCGCGCGGCTTAAACTGGCGATTTCGTCGGGCTCGAACTCACCCGCATTGTTGACCAGGAGCGTGAGCGGACCGAACGCGCTTGCAGCCGGCACGAGCCCACGCACTGCCTCATGGTCGGAAAGATCGGCGAGCACCACGGCGGCCTGCCCGCTCGCCGCGATGATTTCGGCGGCAAGCTTTTCGGCATCCGCCCGCGAGCGATTGGCGTGCAGCACGACCGCGTAGCCCGCATGCGACAGCACGCGCGCAATCGCGCTTCCAATGCGCCGCCCCGCCCCGGTGATCAGAGCTGCGCGCGGCATGCTATTGGTGTCTTTGCCCGGCATTCGAATGTTCCATGCCTGTTATAGTAAATAGAAGCTGACCTGGCATGGTGAATCTAATCTGCACCCAGCCTGCGCGGCTAACGCTTCCTTAGTGATAACGCTTGCTGATGCTTAGCAATTCATAACCGCTTAACTTAAAAAGCGCGATAAATCCTCCACGAGAAAATACGCACAAGTGACGTTCGCCGAGCGCCCCGTGCGCCGCGAATTCGAGTGGAGAGAGCGCGATGAAAAAGATGATCCTGGCGATGACCGTGGCGGCCATGGCGGCTGCTTCAGGCGCGGCCTCAGCCGCCGACCTCCCGCGCGGGCAAGCGCCCTATTCGGCCGCACCGGCCTCTGTCTATAACTGGGGCGGCGCCTATGCCGGCGCTCAATCTCGGCTATGACTGGGGCAAAATCACCAACAGCGCCGGCTCGCCGACCGGCCTCGCCGGCGGTCTGCAGGGCGGCTACAATTGGCAGAGCGGCCAGTTCGTGTTCGGCGCCGAGACCGATCTCCAGGCCAGCGGCGCCGACGTCACCTTCGCGCCGTTCAAGTTCTCGAATCCGTGGTTCGGCACCACGCGCGTCGCGCGTCGGTTACGCGCTCAACAATATCTTGTTCTACGGCACCCTCGGCTTGGCCTATGGCGATGTCAAAGGCGAGAGCGCCCTGCTGAGCGAGGACAAAACGCACATCGGTTGGGCCGGCGGCCTCGGCATGGAAGTCGGCCTGACGCCGAATTGGTCCGCCAAGGTCGAGTATCTCTATATGGATCTGACCGACCGCGCCTACTCGATCACCGGCGTGAACAATGGCTACGAAGCCAATATGCTGCGCCTGGGCTTCAACTATCACTTCTGAGCGACTCGCCTCACGTGGCGGCAAAACCCCGGGCCTAACGGCTCGGGGTTTTTGTTTGTGGAACCAGCTATGTAGAAGTTCCAGTGCCGACTTAAGTCGTAAAGTATTATTTCACCACCATCGTCATTCTATACTGTATAGATCAAGGCAAGAAGGTGGCAATTCACCGGCATAATTACGACAATACCATCTACAACTTGTTTTGCTGTGTGTCTTTTATACACTAGACCTTACGTGATTTACGAATACTGTGCCGCCTCGATTGAGGGGCTATCACGGAGGTTTAATAATGAAGCGCTTAGTTCTGGCGGGCATCGGTGCGCTCGCCGCTATGACAACGATCGGTTCGGCGAATGCGGCTGATTTGTCGCGCCGGCCCATGCCAGCCAAGGCGCCAGCCTATGTGCAGGCGTATAACTGGACCGGCGGTTATGTCGGTATCAACGGCGGCTACGGCTTCGGCCGCTCCGACACCTCGATTCCGTTCGCGACCGGCGGTTTCAACACCTCGGGCGGCGTTGTCGGCGGCACCGTTGGCTACAACTGGCAGATGGGCCAGACGGTGTTCGGCCTTGAAGGCGATCTCGACTGGACGCATATCCGCGGCAACGCGGCTTGCGGCATCGGCAAAACTGCGAAACCCGCAACGATTGGCTCGGCACGGCACGCGGCCGCCTGGGCTATGCGTTCGATCGCTTCCTGCCCTTCGTTACCGGCGGCGCAGCTTTCGGCGACATCAAGAACACGATCTCCACCGTTGGATCGTCGACCGCCAACAAGGCCGGCTGGACTGTCGGCGGCGGCCTCGAAGCAGCGCTTACCGGGCCGTGGACGGCAAAGGTCGAATACCTCTATGTCGATCTCGGCCGCGGCGCTTCGCTGGCCGGTGCCGATACGCGTTTCAACACCAATCTGGTGCGCGCCGGCGTCAACTACCGCTTCTAGATCGAGCGCGGAAATCATCGAAAAGCCCCGGACTTCGGTCCGGGGCTTTTTTCGTTGTGGAACTCCGATTTTGCCAATGGAACTCTGGTGCCCAAATGCCACAAGTCCAACCCGCAATAATTCGACACGGAACGAATGCCCGGAACCGGCGTTGTTTGGGCAATCGGGGGACGGCGCTACCTGCGTCCGTCCATTAAATTGGAAATGAGGTGTGCGTCATGAAAAATCTTCTTCTTGCCAGCGTCGGTTTATTGGCTTTTGGTGTTTCTACTGCCTCGGCTGCGGATATTTCGCGCCGCGAAGTAATGCCGGCGAAAGCGCCGATCTATATGTCACAGCTTTATAACTGGACCGGCGCCTATGTCGGTATCAATGGCGGATACGGCTGGGGCACATCGAGCTATTCGGGCCTGCCCACGGGCAGCTCCTCGCTCAACAGGCGGCCTGATCGGCGGCACGCTCGGCTATAATTATCAGGTCGGCCAGGCCGTGCTTGGCCTCGAAGGCGATCTCGACTGGAGCAATATTAATGGCAGCACGACTTGTGCCGTCGGCATTAGCTGCAGCACCCGCAATCATTGGCTCGGCACCACGCGCGTGCGCCTCGGCTATGCGGCCGATCGCTTCATGCCTTACGTCACCGGCGGCGCCGCCTTTGGCGATATCAACAACAATGTTGCGGGGCTCGGTAGCGCGACCAGCACCAAAGCCGGCTGGACTGTCGGCGGCGGCGTCGAAGCGGCGCATCGCCGGCCCATGGACCGCCAAGCTCGAATATCTCTATGTCAATCTCGGCCGCGGCGGCGGCATCGCCGGTTCCGACGCCGGCTTCAATACCAACATCGTGCGGGCCGGTCTCAATTACCGCTTCTAATCGAAAATCTCAGGCGAAAACACATATGAAGCGCAAGGCCCCGGGGTTCGCTCCGGGGCTTTTGCTTTTGTAATGCCGGAATGACGATGGACTACGGCTTGACCTTGGTCTCGCCGAAAGCCGGCACTTGCGCCGCGAACTTGTCGTGCCAGGCCAGCAGCTTGGGATATTCCTTGCGCCAGGTTCCGCCAAAACGCAGATCGCGATAACCGAGCAGACAGGCGAGCGTGATTTGTCCGATATCGGGAACCGGCGTTAGCGCGGGCGGTGCTGCCTCCAAGGCCTGCATGCCGCGTGCGACTTTGCCGTTCTGGCGATCGACCCAAGCTTGCACCTTCATCTCGGCCGGCCGATAGCGGCCCTCATAGACCTGCAGCAGACAGGCATCGAGCATGCCATCGCACAGCGCCTGCAGCCGTAATGCCTCGAAACCGCGCCGGCGCCTCGCGCGGAATGATGCGGCCGCCGCCGGCGAGATAATCGAGATATTCCAGGATGACGCGCGAGTCGTAGTAGGTGTTGCCGTCATCCAGGACGAGCACCGGAATTTTACCGATCGGATTCTGCTCGTACAGTCTGTCGGCGGGATCATCGAGACTGGTGGCCGTCACTTCGATTTTGGACGCAAGGCCGAGCACGCTCGCGGCGATGCGCACTTTGCGCCCAAAGGGCGAGGCGGGAGACGGAACGTAAAATCATCATGACAAAATTCTTCGCCGCAGCGGGAGCGGCATGCATAGCCCGCGGCCGGTGAAACTCCTACGGAAAATTTTCGCGCGCCGTGCGGACGCGAAGAATTAACCGGTAACGACCAGGTTCACGGCCTTCGGGCCTTTGCCCTTTTTGTCGGGCTCGACATCGAAGCTGATCTTTTGTCCCTCATTCAGGCTCTTGAGGCCCGCTTGCTCCACGGCCGTGATGTGCACGAACACATCGCGTCCGCCATCGTCCGGCTTCACAAAGCCGTAGCCGCGTTCGCCATTGAAAAATTTAACAACCCCAGTTTGCGGCATCGGGAAACTCCCTCTCCCCGTACTACACCGCCGCCGGCCCCACGCACGGCGGCTCGGCCGACATTCAAAACGGGGATGGCGTTGGCCGCGCGTGGCCTCAGTCACTCCGCCGGCCCCCCACAAGCCTGGAGGCGGAACGTCACTGCCAATGATGGAACTACACACCAACTGTGCCGCCGTGGAAAGAGCCAAAAACGGCGGCGCGGTCAGCACCCAGGCCGGCGTTATGTTGCGAACAGAACCAATTTGCGTCGATGGATCAGGTTTTGCCTTCGCCGGACAGCCAATCGAGCGCGAACCCGGCCTTTCCGTCCCGTCCCAGCAGGCCGGCCAATTCGGGCAGCAGGGTCGCCAACTCGGACTCCAGAGTCCAGGGCGGGTTGACCAGGATCAGGCCGCAGCCGTTCAACCGTGTCGGATCGCTCAGACTTGAAACAATCAACTCGGCGCGCAGGATCTTCGGGATCGCCAGCCGGCGCAGCCGTTTGACCAAGCCATCCGGTTCCGCGCGGCCCTTGATCGGATACCAGAGCGCATAAATGCCGGTGGCCCATTTGCGGTACGCGCCCGCCATGTTGTGCGAAAGGCGATGGAAATCGCCGTCCTCTTCAAATGGCGGATCGATCAGCACCAGGCCGCGCCGTTCGCTAGGCGGCACATAGGCCGCGAGCGCGGTCCAGCCGTCGATCTCAAGTGTCTTGATGCGGCTGTCACCGCGCATGTGCCCGGCGAGCGCGGTCGCAGCGCTCGGTTCCAACTCGCAGGCGACCAGCCGGTCTTGCGGACGCAGCCAGGCCCGCGCGATCGCGGGGGAGCCAGGATAGATTTTGAGGCGGCCGCGCTCGTTGAGCGCGCCGATCACTTCGAGATAAGGCGCCAGCAACGCGGCGACCGGGTCGGACAGCTTTGCTGTCATGATCCGCTCGATGCCGTCATGCCATTCGCCGCCGCGCTTGGCTTCGGAACTCGTCAGATCGTAAAGCCCAGCGCCGGCATGGGTGTCGATCACGCGGAACGCGGCCGGCTTCTCCCGCAGATAATGCAGGATGCGGCACAGCACGGCGTGCTTGAAAACGTCGGCAAAGCTGCCGGCGTGGAAGGCGTGGCGATAGTTCACGGCTTGGCTAGACCTCTGGCTTTGGTAATGCCGAGCTTATGCCACAGTCTCGCTTTCGTTGCGCGTTACGCCGCGCAGACCGAACTCTTTACGCGGCTTGACCGGCGCGCGGCGTAACTTTGGTTTTCGTGGCAAGATCGGCGACCGCGGGACCGGAACCTGGGCGCCGGGCAAAGACCCATCGCCAGCGTGCCCATTGTTGTCGCGCCACGGCCGCCGGATCGCATAGACCAGCAGCCTGGTGGTAACGAATACCGCCGACAAAAATCCAAGCACGTGCAATGCGGGCGGAAAATGCAGCGGATGCACCCAATTGCAAAGACTGTCCATCAGGCTGGGCGCGCCGTCGCTACAGAAAATCGTGGCACCAAACGGTTTGCCGCCCAAATCGGGCGAGGCGACCGGCCACAGCACGATATAGCCGAGCCCGGCAAACCACCCCACGAAATCCGCGTAATCCCTGACCCGATTTATTGCCGCGATCCCCCGCATCTGATCGTGCGCGGAAGCGTCGGGGATTTCCCTTACGAGAGTCTTGCGTCAATTCTCGACAAACGGGGGTTATCCCCATTTGGCGCGCAGCCATCGTTAGCGGCCACTTAACGCGATCGCGGATTTAAGGGCACAATAAATTACCCATCAACCGCCGCGCACCGCCGGCATGGCGATCTTGTCCCGCTTGCAGGCGCGGCGGGTCACTTCCGGGCAATCGTGGAATGAAAAATCCTTGTTCAGACAGACGCGCACCTCGCTCAGCCGCTTGCTATCGCAGGCGACCGCGATCGATCCGCGCGGCAGCCCGGCATTGGCCTTGACGAAGGCATCGACAATTTCGTCCGGCGTCACCATGACCGGTTTATCGAGTTCGAGAAAATCCGCCGGGATCTTCACGACCGCGCGCGCCTTGCGCACGGTTTCGAAAAAGGCGTGCGCGCTAAGCCCCGAGCAGGTTCCGTGGCGATCCCATTCATGGAAAATCAGCCGAGGGCTTGGCATCAGGTCGAGCATGCTGCCGACGATGTCGCGCTCAAGCCGCGGCGCCGGCACTTGGCAAAAGGCCGGGAAGCCATGCTCGTATTGCGGCCATAGCCCGTGCACCACAAATGAAAACGGCCGTCCGCCGCATTGCTGGTCGGGCGCCCGATCGGGCGCGCGCTCCTGCGAGGCTTCGCAGAACGACGGCGACCAGGACAGCGCCAGCACATAGAAATCGAATTTACCCGGCTCATTCTGCCGGTGGTCTTGGGCGAAGCGGTCTTGGGCGAAGCTTTCTTGCGCGGGCTGAGATTGCGATGCGCGAAGGCGACAATCGCGGAAATAAACAGAAAACTGAGACTGACGGCGGCGATGCGTATAGCCGCCTGAACGCGAAAACTCACCATGCGTGCCCCCCACAGAGCCCGTCGAGAACAAAACGGAAATTGACGCCGCTCAACGGTTCCAGAGCACCGTAGCGCAAAATCTAGAACATATCAAGAACAAAATGGCAATTTGGCGGGAGACTACGGCAGGGCCATTTTGCAGCGTGGATTATAGGCCCAGTTGCGGTCGAGACCGACCACGCACCATTCGACACCCCAGCTCGCGCCGATGAAGCCGGTGTCTTCGCCGATCCAATAATTCACCGCGTGTTTTCGCCCGTCGCTGACCAAGGCGGTCGCCTTGCAAAACCGGCGAGGGATGGTACCGGCCGCCCAGGGCCGGTAGGCGATTTCGCGCACGCGCTCGAAGTCGAGGATTTGCAGACTGGAATTCCAGTAATTCCCTTCCTTTTGGGCAAAGCGCGACGCGATGGTGCCGAGTGCGGCCTCACAAGGCGGCAAAACGCCATCGAAATTTGTGCCGGTCATATAGATGTCTTTCTCCAGCCAGCCCGCGGCCTGGGCCGGCGCCAGCGCGGCCAAGCCAAGCAAAATCGCAAATGCCAAATTGGCAAGCGCTATGGATCGAATGGCGTAAGTCGGGCGCATCGCAGTCGGGCTCCTTTGGGCCGGCCGCACTTTATCACAAGTTTTTCCCGCCGCATCCGATTCATGCACAGCTTTACCGTGATTTGGACTCGTTACGCCGGTCGCGGCGCGCCATCCTTTCCCCTGCGAATTGGACCGGTGTGCGGCCATGCAACTGCGGGCCGCCGATGAATGTCCGAAGCAGGAGGGGTTATGACCGCAGCACTGCGGCGGCCCGAATTGGCCGGTTCGGTGTTTGGTCTTGAGTCGGCGGCACATTACCTGGCTGAGGTACTGCCGCCGTGGATGCAGGACCTCGGGCTGGTGATCGAAAAAGTGGAAGCCAGCAGACCGGCCGGCGCGCCGGGCGATTGGCAACCGGGAGCGCTGTTGCGATTGCCGTTCGCCGCAAAAAATTGCCGCGACAGCGTTGTGGTATGTGGGCCGGCGCTGATGGCGCTCGCCGACAGCGCCATGTTGTTTGCCTGCGCGGCCGCATGGAACGGTTATCGGCCGATGACGCCGATCGATCAGACCATGCATTTTCTACGGCCGGTGAGTTTCGATGTCCTCGCCGACGCGCGCGTCATGCGCACCGGCCGGACCACAAGTTTTTGTCGCGTGACTTTGTCGAGTGCGGCCGACCGGCGTCCGGTTGGAATGGTATCGGCGGCCTATGCGATGTTGTGAGTCTTGTAACGATTGTGCGTCGCGTTATTCGCGTTAACGGCGTCGGTTGCCGGTCGGTTGCCGGCAACCGCGCCGCAATGCATGGGCCGCGACGCGCGGCAATGCGCTGCCAAATTATTGGCTCTGCATTTTCATCGCGCGCTTATTTCCAATCGCCCAACACCGCCTGAACCAGCGCCAGCGCCGCCACCGCGGCGGTATCGGCGCGCAGAATGCGCGGGCCGAGCGCGATGCGCAGCACATTCGGCCGCTTGAGCAAAATGTCGCGCTCGTCCTCGGCGAAGCCGCCTTCCGGCCCGATCAGCACGGCCATCGGCATGGCTTGACGCGCGGATCCGGCTGGCAATAGCGCCTGCGCCGTCGGGCGCGCCGCCGCCAGGGCCGCGACCGGGTCTTTCACCTCGGCGTCCTCGTCGCAAAACACCAGCAGACGTTCGCTATCGGCGGCGCCGGCAATCGCCTTGAACGCCACCGGCTCCTTGATCTCCGGCAAGACCAGCACCCCGCATTGCTGGGCGGCCTCGATCGCATTGGCGCGCATGCGCTCAAGATTGACCCGCGCCACTTGTGTATGCCGGGTAATGACCGGCTGCAGGCGCGAGGCGCCCATTTCCACCGCTTTCTGCACCAGATAATCGAGCCTGGCATGCTTGAGCGGCGCGAACATAAAATGCAGGTCGAGCGGCGCCGGCTGTTCCCGCACGCGCTCGCCCACCGCCGCGCTCAACGCCCGCTTGCCGGTGCCGGCCAGTTTTGCGTGCCATTCGCCGTCCCGGCCATTGAACAACAGCACCGTGTCGCCCCGGCTAAGGCGGAGAACATTGAGGAGGTAATTGGCCTGGTCGCGGTCAAGGGAAACTTCGCTATCCCTAGCCAGCGGCCTATCGAGGTAAATGCGGGGGGTGCGGAAATCGACGCTCGGCATGGGACTATCGGGACAATCGTTAAAGCTACGGCGGACATCGGTTTACGCCGGCCGGAGATAAGGCGCGAGGGCCAGATCCCTGGCGGCGCAATATTCGGCCAATTTGCCGCCTTCCCGACGTATTCCGCAGGTTGTTATAAGGCACGAAGCGGCCAATGCCCTGTATAATAGGCCGGGGAGAGCAGAGGATTTGTCCATGGACTTGCGCCGGGCATTTATTCGTTGCCGTCTGCATGGCTGGGTTCGCCAGCCAGCCGGCGCTGGCGCAGTTCGTGCCGCAACAGCCGGCCGCCGCCGGCGCGCCGTGGCCCGACCAGAAGCCGCAGCAGGAAATGTGGCCGCAACAGCAGCAGGAAAGCTGCGTGCAGGAATTCGGCAAACTGCGCGATGCCGCCCAGAAACGAGCGGCCGCGATCCGTAATGCCAGCGAGCACAAGGCGACCGCGAAGGAAGCCTGCGGGCTGTTCAATTCGTTTTCCGAAGCCGAAATGAAAATGATTAAATTCGCCGTCGACAATATGACCAAGTGCGGCATTCCGCCGGAAATTTTGGCGACTTTGAAAAAAGGCCATGTTCATACCGCGGAGCTGCGGACCAATGTCTGCCGCGCCGCTGAGCAGCCCGCGCGCGCGGCGGCTCCGAGTTTGAGCGACGCGCTTGGCAGTGCCGCCGTGCCCGATGCCAGCAACATCAAGACCGGCCGCGGCACCTTTGACACTTTGACCGGCACACCGCTCGGCGGCAAATGACCGGCGGCACCGGACAGGTGGCCGACGCCACCGGCAACTGGGTCGATGGTCTCGCCCCCGCCAATAACTCGGCCCTATCTCCGGCTCGCCCGGCTCGACCGCCCGATCGGCTCATGGTTGTTGTTGATGCCGTGCTGGTGGTCACTCGGCCTGGCCGGCATGCGGGCCGAACATTTTCCGAGCGTCTGGTATATCGTCTTATTTTTCATCGGCGCCTTTGCCATGCGCGGCGCCGGCTGCACCTGGAACGACTTGGTCGATCGCGATCTCGACGGCAAGGTCGAGCGCACGCGCTCGCGGCCGATCCCCTCGAAACAAGTCACGGTCGCGCAGGCGACTGTCTTCATGCTCGCGCAAGCGCTGATTGGGTTTCTGGTGCTCGTGCAGTTCAACCGCTTCACGGTCATGACTGGCCTTGCCTCGCTCCTGGTGGTGGCAATCTATCCGTTCATGAAACGCGTGACCTATTGGCCGCAGATCGGCCTTGGCCTTGCATTCTCCTGGGGCGCACTGATGGGCTGGCCGGCCGTTTTCGGCCGGCTCGATTGGCCGGCCGTCGTGCTCTATGCCGGATCGATCGCCTGGGTGATCGGCTACGACACCATCTACGCGCATCAAGACCGCGAGGACGACGCGCTGATCGGCATCAAATCGACCGCGCTGCTGTTTGGCCAAAACACGCAGCCGATGCTGGCCGCGTTTTACGCCGGCGCGGTGGTGCTGATCGGCATCGCCGGACTAATGGCCGGCGGCGGCTTGATCTTCGTGCTCGGACTGATCGCCTTTGCCGCGCTTCTGGCGTGGCAGGTGCTGCGCCTCGATATCAACGATCCCGCCCATTGCCTCAAGCAGTTCAAATCCAACCGCGACGCCGGCTTGATTTTGTTCGGGGCGATGTTGCTTCAGGCGGCAGTTTGAATCGGCACCCACACGGCATAAAGAATTGTTCGGCCAATCCCGATTAATATTTTGACCTGAGTTCTTCTAGGCGGATCGCCGCATCGCCGGCCGAGGCGGCGGTAGACTTGCGGACCGGCGCTGCCGGGATCGAGCCGGTAACGTCGTCGTCGAATTCGCCGTCGGCGCCGGGAATAGCCGTATTCGGCTTGGCCGGCGCGCGCGTGATCGATCCGGTCACGCCGGCATCGTCATCGTCGTCCGCGACATAGCCATCCTCGCCCGGGATTGCGACCGGCTCCTTGCCGGGCTTGGCAACTTTGGTCGCGATCGAGCCGGTATAGGCGGGCCCTCGCTGATGGCTGGCATACATCGAGCGCGCCTTGGCGGCGGCGACTTCGCCCGGGATGGCATCGGGCCGGCACGGACGCCGCCCGCTGGCGCGCCGCATCAGGTCCACATGGATGTGGTCGTAGTGATAGACGTTGTAGCCGGGCGCCAGCACCGTGGTGAAATTTTCGCAGGCCGTAAGCTGCACGTCGTGCAGAAAACCCTGCTCTTCCGGCGATCCGTGCCAGCCATCCTTGACCGTGATCTTGCGGCCGTCGGCCAGAATAAAGCCGGCGACGTCGAGCGCATTGCCGAAGGCATGTTCGGAAATATGCGAGATGCCGGCGCCGACCATGCTGCGGCAGGAATAGGCCGAGATCTGTTTGATCTCGACAACCTGCGCGCCGAACCAGCGCATCGCCGCCGGCTGAACGCCTTCGCTCACCCAATGGTCGAGCGCCGACACCAGCGGACAGGCGAGCGTCGCCGCCGGCGTCAAGGTCGCCGGCATCATCGTGTTCATGCCTTGCGGGCCGCGCATCGGACCGAGCGCCGGCAACTGGCGCTGCGGTTGCGGCTCGGGCTGCTGGTAGAGCGGCGCATTATAGGCCGGCTGCTGGCGCGGCGCGCCGCGGCCGGGCGGCAGAATGGCATCGTCGGGAATGTCATCCGCATAAGGCGCCACGCCCGGCGGGTTGAGCGAAACCGGCCGGCCCGCCGGCTGGGTCACTTCCGGCGCCTGGATCGCGGGCGCGCCAGGCTGCCAGCGTAGGGTCTGCCCTTGCGCCGGCTGCGTTTGAACGGGCTGAACTTGAACGGGTTGCGGTGGCATATAACGCGGCTGATTGGGCGGCCAGTTCGGCATCTGCGCCGGCGAACCGTTTGGGATTGAACCGGGCGGACGCAGTTCGTCCGCGTAGCCCAAGGCCGGGCTCTCGCCGAGCGCGCCGACCTTAAGCGGGAAATCGGCGCCACACATGCCGGGGCCTTCGATCGGCGAAATCTGCACCACGCCGGCGCCCATTTTGACCGCGCCCGACTGGAGGCATGTCACTTCAGCCTGGTGCCGCCATGATTCGCGTTCGCCGGTTTGCAGGAAACTGCGCCCGCAGCTGGCAAGCGCCAGCAGCATCACCCCGCCGGTGAGATAAATACGCCAACTACCCGTCATGATGATGAAAATGCGGGTATTTTATTTAACGGGGCTTCAACGCTGGCGCCGCAGGATTTCGTTAAGGATAAGAAATCGTTGCTTGATCGCCCGCGCAAATTCGGCTGACATTGCGCCGGGCGATGATTTTTAATGGCGCATGATCTTATCCGACCTACCTTCGCCCGCCGAAGCGGGCTTCGCGTAGGCGGGAAACCGGTTCCCACTTTTCGGGATCATGCGCTCGGGGGAAGCGATGGACGCCAAGACGCGATTTATTCTGGGAGCAACGATGTCGGCCATGATGGTGTTCATGGTGACGCTGCTGGTTACCTACCTCAACTTGGGCTTCCGGGCCGATTTTCTGCTGCAATGGGCCAAGGCCTATGTCGTCGCCTGGCCGGTGGCCGCCACCACCGCCTTTCTGGTCATGCCGATGGCGCAGCGCGTGACCGGCAGAATTGTGAAAAGGCTCGGCTAGCAACCGAAGAGTCACTGCGCCGGCTTGATCTCCAGCACCTTGCCTATTTCGGCCACCGTGGCGCGCTGATCGGCCAGCGCCTTGGCGAATTCGGCCGATGTGCCAGGATTGATGACTTGGCCGGTGGAGGCGAGCCGCGACATGACGTCCGGCTCGGCGGCGATGGCGCGAATATCGGCGGCGATGCGCTCGCGCGCCGCCTGCGGCAATTCGCGCGGTCCAAGCAACCCAACCAACCCGTCGAATTCCAGCGATTTGTAGCCGGCTTCCTTGCCGGTCGGAATGTCGGGCAACGCGGCGGCATGCTCGAGATTGGTCAAGGCGATGACCTTCACTTTTCCGGCCAGCACGCGCGGCCGCATGATCGCATAGGCGCCGACAAAGGCCTGGATGCGGTTCTCGGACAGATCGTTGATGGCTGACACCGGATCCTTGTAGGGCACCTTGGCCATGTCGAGCTTTTCGGTTTTGAGGAAGGCCGCGAACATCAGGTCGTTGGCGCCCGTCACCGACGCATAGTTCAGCTTGCCCGGCGCCGCTTTGACCTTTGCCACCAATTCCTTGACGGTATTGACGCCCAGTTCGGTCGGCACGCCGAGCGCGATCAATGTGTTGGTGACGCGCGCGATCGGCACCAGGTCGTTGATGTCGTAAGGCAGCTTGTCGTGCAGCAGCGGATGCGCGGTGAAGGTCGATGCCGGCGCAAACAGCAGCACATGATCGTCATGCGCGCCGGTCACGGCGGTGATCGCGATGAACGCATCGCCGCCCGGCCAATTCTCGACCACCACCGGCTGGCCCCACTTCGCGGAAAGCTTGTCGGCGAATACGCGCGCGGTGATATCGACGCCGGAGCCGGGCCCGAGCGGAATGATGAATTTGACGGGGCGCGTCGGCCAGTTCGGCGTTTGCGCCGAAGCCGGCGCAAAACTCGACACGATCATCGCCGCCAATGCGGCAAAAATGAAAAGCGTGAAAGCGCGGATCGACGATCGCTGGCTGAGCATGATTTTTTCCCCGGTGGCCGCGTTCTATGTATCGGCGATCCGCCGCTCATGCAAATTTGCGTAGTGGGTATCGCGGCACGGTGGAACAATTGAGGATTTCGGCCCGGTTTGCGGCCTATCGCCGCGGAAATTTGATTGCGTGCCCATAATGCACAACGGGTTTTTGCCGCAATGCGTCTTTTTGTATCGGGAGATCAATCGGTTGCCGCCGCTATTCGCCCCGCGCATGGCGCCGGCTGAAAAATTTAACGCGTGCCGCGCGCAACACGCTTCGGCGCGCCCGCGCTGTGTGCTAAGTTTGGCTCACCTCAACAAGGGAGGCACTGAACGTGGACCTTTCCTTGAGACTGAATGTACTGGCCGTGTGCGCCGTTTTTGTTTTCGTCGGTGCGATCGTTCTGGGAGCATTCTGAGTTCAAAAGGCCGACGCGACGCCATACCGATTATCCAACTGTTAAAGCACCGGAGAGGGAAACTTCTCCGGTGTTTGTTTTTAAATCCCCTCCCCCCGCGAGCACTTGCGCGTGGTGGGGAGGGGTCAGGGGTGGGGGGAAAAAAAATCGCCAAAAAAAATTCTCAAGCGAAAGATTTTTAGGAAACCCTAAACACCCCCACCCCGCTAAGCATCGCTTCGCGGCCCTCCCCACCGCTTCGGGGGGAGGGAAATTACGCCGCCACGATGCTGGGCGCGGCGACCGGCGTATAATTGAGAATGGGCGCCAGCCAGCGTTCGCATTCCGCGATGCTCCAGCCCTTGCGCTTGGCGTAATCCTCGACCTGGTCGCGCTCGATCTTGCCGACGCCGAAATAGGCGCTCTGCGGATGACTGAAATAAAGCCCGCACACCGCGGCGCCCGGCCACATCGCATAGCTCTCGGTCAATTTCACGCCGATGCGCTGGCTATCGAGCAAACCAAACAGCGTGCCCTTTTCGGTGTGATCAGGCTGGGCGGGATAGCCCGGCGCCGGACGGATGCCGCGGTATTTCTCGGCGATCAGGTCCTCCGGCTTGAGCGTTTCGTTCGGCTCGTAGCCCCAGAATTCGCGGCGCACGCGCTGGTGCAGACGTTCGGCAAAGGCCTCCGCCAGCCGATCGGCCAGCGCCGAGACCATAATGGCGGAATAGTCGTCATTGGCGCGCTTGAAGCGCTCGGCGATGACATCCTCGCCGATGCCGGCGGTCACCGTGAAGGCGCCGATGTAATCGGCCAATCCGCTGTCGCGCGGCGCCACCAGATCGGACAGTGCCTGGTTAAAGCGGCCCTCGCGCTTGGACAATTGCTGGCGCAGCGAATGCATCACGGCAATCGGCTGTTTGCGCGCTTCGTCGGCATAGACGTGAATATCGTCGCCCACCGAATTCGCCGGCCAGAAGCCGGCCACGGCACTCGCTTTGAACCATTTCTCCGCGATGATCTTGTCGAGCATGGCGCGCGCGTCGTCGTAAAGCGGGCGCGCGGCCGCGCCATATTTGGCGTCGTCAAGAATGGCGGGGAATTTTCCGCTCAACTCCCAGGTCGAAAAGAACGGCGTCCAGTCGATGTAATCGGCGAGTTCCGCGATCGGGTAATCGGCCAGCACTTTGGTGCCGAGGAAGGTCGGCTTGGGCGGCACATAAGCGCCCGACCAATCGAGCTTGGGCGCATTGTCGCGCGCTGTTGCCAGTGGCAGCCGCACTTTGTCTTCTTGTGCGCGCGCATGCGCGGCGGCGATTTTTACATATTCGCCGCGCAAGTCCGACACATACCCGGCCTTGTTCGTGGCCGACATCAGCGCCTGCGCCACGCCGACCGCGCGGCTGGCGTCGTTGACATAGACCGCCTGCCCGCGCTGGTAATTCGGATGAATTTTGACCGCCGTATGCACGCGGCTGGTCGTCGCGCCGCCGATAAGCAGCGGCAGGTCGAGACCCTGCCGTTCCATCTCGGCCGCGACGTGGCACATTTCGTCCAATGACGGCGTGATCAGGCCGGACAGGCCGATCATGTCGGCCTTCTCGGCGCGCGCGGTTTCGAGAATCTTCGCCGCCGGCACCATGACGCCGAGATCGATGACCTCGTAATTATTGCACTGGAGCACGACGCCGACGATGTTCTTGCCGATATCGTGCACATCGCCCTTGACGGTCGCCATCACGATCTTACCGTTCGACGAATTCTTGGTGATGCCGCGGTCGATCTTGTCTTGCTCCATGAACGGCATCAGATAGGCCACCGCCTGCTTCATGACGCGGGCGGATTTCACCACTTGCGGCAGAAACATTTTGCCCGAGCCGAACAGATCGCCGACGATGTTCATGCCGTCCATCAGCGGACCTTCGATCACATCGAGCGGGCGATTGGCGGTTTTGCGCGCCTCCTCGACGTCGGTCTCGACGAAATCCGTGATGCCATGCACCAGCGCATGCGCCAGCCGCTTCTCGACTGCCCGCTCGCGCCAGGCCAGATCGACGTGCTTGGCCTCCTGGCCCTTGCCGCGGAATTTATCGGCCAGCGCCAGCAGCCGTTCGGAGGCGTCGGCACGGCGGTTGAGCACGACATCCTCGCAAGCCTCGCGCAATTCCGGATCGAGATCGTCATAGACCGCCATCTGGCCGGCATTGACGATGCCCATATCCATGCCGGCTTTGATGGCGTGATAAAGGAACACCGAATGCATGGCCTCGCGCACGCGCTCATTGCCGCGGAACGAGAATGACAGGTTCGACACCCCGCCGGAGACATGAACGAAGGGCAGGTTTTGGCGGATCCAGCGCGTCGCCTCGATGAAATCGAGGCCGTAATTATTGTGCTCCTCCATGCCGGTGGCGATGGCAAAGATATTGGGATCGAAGATGATATCTTCCGGCGGAAAGCCGACCTGGTTCACCAGAATGTCGTAGGCGCGTTTGCATATTGTCGTTTTGCGCTCAAACGTATCGGCTTGGCCCTTCTCGTCGAAGGCCATGACGACGACGGCGGCGCCGTAACGCCGCACGATCTTGGCGTGCTCGATGAAAGCGGCCTCGCCCTCTTTCATCGAAATCGAATTCACCACCGGCTTGCCTTGCAGGCATTTCAACCCGGCCTCGATCACCGAGAATTTCGACGAGTTGACCATGACCGGCACGCGCGCGATGTCGGGCTCGGCCGCGATCAGATTGAGGAAGGTCACCATGGCGGCTTCCGAATCGAGCAGGCCCTCGTCCATATTGACGTCGATCACCTGCGCGCCGTTCTCGACCTGCTCGCGCGCAATCGAGAGCGCGGCGGTGTAATCGCCGGCGGTGATCAGCTTGCGAAATTTTGCCGAGCCGGTGACATTGGTGCGTTCGCCGACATTCACGAAGGGAATTTCCGGCGTCAGCGTGAAGGCTTCCAAACCGGACAGGCGAAGCTGGCGTGGCAATTGCGGAATCCTTGCGCGGCGCTTTGCCTTCGACCGCCTTGGCGATGGCCGCGATATGTTCGGGCGTGGTGCCGCAGCAGCCGCCAACCACATTGACCAGCCCCGCGATCGGCAAATTCGCCCAGTAACTCCGCCATATATTCCGGGCTCTCGTCGTAATAGCCGAATTCGTTCGGCAGCCCGGCATTCGGGTAGGCGCAAACGAAAGTATCCGACAGCCGTCCCAACTCTTCAATATGCGCCCGCATTTCGGTGGCGCCGAGCGCACAGTTCAAGCCCACGGTGATCGGACTGGCGTGCTTGACCGAATTCCAGAACGCCGCCGGCGTTTGGCCCGACAGCAAGCGTCCCGAGCGGTCGGTGATGGTGCCGGAGATCATCACCGGCACGTCGCGCTCCCAACTCGTCGCAAATTTCGGAAATCGCGTAGATCGCGGCCTTGGCATTGAGCGTGTCGAATATGGTTTCGATCAGCAGCAGGTCGGCGCCGCCTTCGAGAGCCCGCGGATCTGTTCGCCATAGGCGTCGCGCAACTGGTCGAAACTGATAGCGCGGAAACCGGGATTCGACACATCCGGCGAGATCGACGCCGTGCGGTTGGTCGGCCCCAGCGCGCCGGCGACAAAGCGGCGGCGGCCGTCTTCCTTTCCCGCCGCGCGTCGCCGCTTCGCGCGCCAAAGTCGCGCCAGCATGGTTGAGTTCGTAGGCGATGTCTTCCATGCCGTAATCGGCCTGCGCGATCTTGGTCGAGGAGAACGTGTTGGTCGAAACGATATCGGCGCCGGCGCGGAAATATTTCAGATGGATTTCGCGCACCGCATCGGGCCGGCTCAAATTGAGCAGATCGTTATTGCCGCGAACCTCGCGATTCCAGGCATCGAAACGCGCGCCGCGATAGCCTTGCTCGTCGAGCTTGAGCTCCTGGATCATCGTGCCCATGGCGCCGTCGAGCACCAGGATGCGCGTGCGCATCAGATCGAGGAACGCAGTTCGGGCGCTGGTGTGGGACGGGTTGGGCATGTTTTACGCGGCCTCTTGCGTTGCCGGCCGCAGGCCCAGCAAATGGCAGATCGCGTAAACGAGATCGGCGCGGTTCATCGTATAAAAGTGGAAATTCGTGACGCCGCGATCGACCAGATCGAGCACCTGCTCGGCCGCGACCGCCGCGGCGATCAATTTGCGCGTCGCGGGATCGGCGTCGAGGCCATGAAAACGCTCGGCCAGCCAAAGCGGGATCGAGGCGCCGGCGCGCGCGGCGAAATTGGTTGCCGCCTTGAAATTCTGCACCGGCAGGATTCCGGGAACGATGGGTATATCGATGCCGCGCGCACGTACGCGGTCGAGATAACGGAAATACAAATCGTTTTCGAAGAAAAATTGGGTGATGGCGCGCCCGGCCCCGGCGTCGACCTTGGCCTTGAGCATGTCGATATCCGCGTTCACGGTCGGTGAATCCGGATGCTTTTCCGGATAGGCCGAGACTGAGACTTCGAAATCCGGGAATGCGCGCTTTATGCCGCCGGCCAGATCGGCGCCGTTTTGATAGCCGCCCGGATGCGGCGCGTATTTGGTGCCGGCGCCGCCGGCCGGATCGCCACGCAGCGCCACGATGTGGCGCACGCCGGCGTCGTGGTAATTGCGCACGATCTCGTCGACTTCGGTCTTGGTAGCGGCGACGCAAGTCAAATGCGCCGCCGGCGTCAGCGGCGTTTCCGCCAGAATGCGTTTGACCGTCGCATGAGTGCGCTCGCGCGTGGTGCCACCCGCGCCGTAAGTGACGGAAACGAAATTCGGAGCCAGCGGCGCCAGCCGCTCGATCGCCTCCCATAGAATATTTTCCATCGCCTCGTCTTTTGGCGGGAAAAATTCGAACGACACGTCGATGCGGGGTTGATCGCCGCGTTCGTTGCGGCTCAGACGAAGCGCGCTGTTCATCACGCCACCTCGCGACGTGCCGGCGACGCCATCAGCGCGCGCACGTCGCGCGCCAGCCACAGCGACACCGCGATTTTGCCGTCGGAGCCGGGCTCCGGCGCCAGGCTCTTGTGCATCACCGGTTCGAGCCCGGACGCGCTCATCCATTGCGCCACGGTGTCGGGCGGGAAGCCGAGACGGCGATGCGCATGCTGCTCGCGCAGGAACTCCAGTTCATGCGGCGCGAAGTCGATGACCAGCAGTCGCCCGCCCGGTCGCAACACGCGCGCGGCTTCGCGGATGGCACGCGCGCCGTCGTCGAGGAAGTGCAGCACCTGATGCAGGATGACGACGTCGAATGAATCATTGCCGAGCGGCAGATCGTAGATGTCGCCTTGCCGCACGCTGCAATGTTTGAGCCCGGCGCGCTCCAGCCGGTCGCGCGCCAGCAGCAACATGTCGAGCGACAGATCGAGGCCCAGGCCGCGTTCGATCTCGCGGCCGAACAGTTCGAGCATGCGTCCGGTGCCAGTGCCAAGATCCAAGAGCGACCGGAACGGCTTGCCGGCGAGTGCCGCACGGATGGCGTCTTCCACCGCTGCGTCCGCGACATGCAGTTTGCGGATGCGGTCCCATTCGGCGGCTTGCGCCCGGAAATAGGCCTGCGCGGCGGCGGCGCGCGCGGCCCGCACCGAGGCCAGCCGCTCGCGGTCGCGGGCGATGGTCGGGTCCGCCGGATTAAGCCGCGCCAGAAGCGACCGCGCGACTTCGGCGCCGCCGCCATGTTCGGACAGCCGGAAGAAGGCCCAGGTGCCCTCGCGGAAGCGCTCGATCAGCCCGGCCTCGGCCAAGAGCTTGAGATGGCGCGAGATTCGCGGCTGCGACTGGCGCAATATGTCGGTGAGATCGGATACGGTGAGTTCGGCTTCGCTCAGAAGCGCCAGCACGCGCAGCCGCGTTTCCTCGCCGGCCGCCTTGAGGGCAGCATTGAGGGCGTCAAAACCAAGCTGCGAAGCATCACTCATAAGGGCGTAACACTCACGGAATTGGGCGCGTTCCCACCATATAAAGATATCTTTATACGTTGAAACAAGGCTTCGCAAGCCTGTATCGTCGGCACTGAAGAGGTTGCCATGACCAACAAGGATTTCGGCGCCCGCGATGGCGAGCAAGCCATTGAACTGCCAGCACAACCCGATGCAGGCCTGTATTTCATCGGCCGCATCCGCACGCCCTGGAAGGAGCGCCAGGATTGCCCGAAAAACGCCCGTGAATCCGACGCTATTTGCACGGTCGAACTCGATCCGCGCTTCCAGGCCGGCCTCAAAGACGTGGCGACATGTAGCCACCTCTGGCTGCTGTACTGGATGGACAAAGCCCCGAGGGACCTTGTTCTGCAAGTTCCTCGCCGGAAACAGCAGCAGCACGGCACCTTTGCCCTGCGCTCGCCGGCCCGCCCCAATCCGATCGCGCTAAGCACGGTCAGACTCCTGGGGGTCGAGGGATGCACCCTTAAGGTAATCGGCCTGGACTGCCTGGACGGCACGCCGCTCCTCGACATCAAGCCCTATTTCGCCTCGGTCGACAGCGTTCCGGACGCCGTGGTCGGCTGGCACAAGCCGCCCGAAAGTTAACGGAATCCGCCGCAACGCCCTGCGCCGCAACTGGTTCCAGCCGGTTGCGAACATATGATCGGCCCGCTCCAGGAACCATTGAACCTCGCCGACGATTGTCTCGACGAATGATCGAGAGCTTTTCGGAGGGCGTCATGTCCATCAAGTCCGTTTCCACACTGACCGTTTTGATCGCCGCCGCCGCGTTGTCGTGCAGCGCAGTCCAAGCCCAGCAGCGGCTTGCCTATAACGGGCCCTCCGCTCCGCAATACGCGCCGCCGGCGCAAGACCAGACTCAAGACCAGACCGACGAAGACGCGCAGCTCGATCCGCGCTTGCAGCGCCAGGTGGTCGATTATTCGACCAATGAAGCGCCAGGCACGATCGTGATCGATACGCCCCACACCTATCTCTATTACGTGCTCGGCAACGGCCAGGCGATGCGCTACGGCATCGGCGTCGGCCGCGAAGGTTTCACCTGGGCCGGCGTTCAGAAAATCGCGCGCAAGGCGGAATGGCCGGATTGGTATCCGCCGTCCGAAATGATCTCGCGCCAGCCTTATCTGCCGCGCATGACCGCCGGCGGCCCGGGCAACCCGCTCGGCGCCCGCGCCATGTATCTCGGCACCAGTGAATACCGCATTCACGGCACCAACGATCCGACCACCATCGGCAAGACCGTGTCGAGTGGCTGCATCCGCCTCACCAATGAAGACGTGATCGATCTCTATAACCGCGTTGCGGTCGGCGCCAAGGTCGTAGTGCTGCCGCAGCGGAATATCCCGGCGGTCGTTGCGCAGGCTCCGGCGCAAGCACCGGCTCCGGAGCGCCAGATGCAAGCGCAGCAGGTCTCATTGACATCGTCTTATGCGCCTGCACCCGAAAGCGGTGCGCAGCGGACCTGGTCGAACATCCGGCCGTCCGCGGGAATTTACTAGTACGCGTCACTTACTGGACTGAACCTCCCCCAGACTTGCCCGGCCGTCGTGCCGGGCAATTTTTTTGGTGCTTGCGGCCTTGCTACGGCTGAACCAGTATTGGGGAAGCGCGGAGAATTTTCGAATGCGTATTGCGGTCATGGCGGCGGGCGCGGTCGGCGGCTATTTCGGCGCGCGCATGGCGGCGGCCGGCCACGACGTGTTCTTCATCGCGCGCGGTGCCAATCTCGCGGCCATGAAAAGCAAAGGCCTCACGATCGAAAGCGTGCATGGCGACCTGCATCTGCCGAAACCGAACGTCACCGATGACCCCAAAAGCGTCGGGCCGGTGGAAATCGTACTGTTCGCGGTCAAGCTTTGGGACACCGAGAAGGCGGCCGAACTGGCCAAGCCTATGGCCGGGCCCGGCACCCGCCTCATTACTATGCAAAACGGTATCGACAGCGTGGAGCGGCTGGCGCCGATCATAGGAGCCGACCGAACCATCGGCGGCGCGGCCTATATCGCCGCCACCATCGCCGAACCCGGCGTCATTCAACAGACCAGCAGTTTCGCCATGATGCGCTTTGGCCGCGCCGACAGACGCGCCGACGCCGGGCTGCAAGCCTTTGTGGACGCCGGCAATGCGGCCAAGATCGACGTCGCACTTTCGGCCGATATCGAACGCGAGCGCTGGCAGAAATTCATCTTCCTCACCGCCATGGCCGGTTCGACCTCGGCCTTGCGCTCGGCCATCGGTCCGATCGTGGCCGACCCGGAACTGCGCAGCTTCTTCCGCCAACTCATGGAAGAAGCTTTCGCCATAGGCAAAGCCAAGGGCGTGGCGCTCGATCCAGCCTATATCGAGGAACGGATGAATTTTGTGCAGACCAAGGTCGAACCCGGCATGAAGGCCTCAATGGCGCATGATCTGGAGCGCGGCAACAGGCTGGAACTGGACTGGCTGACCGGCAAGGTGCGGGAAATGGGCCGCAGCCTCGCCATACCCACTCCCGCGAGCGATACAGTCTATGCCGTGCTCAAGTTGCACCGCAGCGGCAAGGCCTAATGCCAACGTGCGTAATTGAGAGCGCAGGCCAACATTACATGGTTTTAATTCTAGGCCCGTCCGCTAGGATGGGGTAAAGATCAGTCAAAAGTGGTCTCTACGGCCCTGGGAGGGGACTGTCTTGTTAGAGAATTTACTCCACAAGCGCGATTTCTACGCCGGCGGCATCATGACCTTGATGGGCGCGGCGGTGACCCTCAATTCGACCACCTATAACACCGGCACGCTCATGCATATGGGCCCGGGGATGTTTCCGTTCATCCTCGGCTGCGTGCTCACACTGATCGGCGTCGCGATTTTAGGATCGGCACTGGTCACCCCGCTCGGCGAAGACGAACACATCCTGCCGCGTAATAAGGAGTGGCTCGGCTGGGGCTTGATCCTGGCTGGCCCGATCTCGTTCATTATCATGGGTCATTTTTTCGGGATGGCGGCGGCGACCTTCTCCTGCGTCTTCATCTCCGCCCTCGGCGACCGCGAATCGACCCTGAAAAGCTCGGCCGTGCTGGCGCTTTGCATCACCGTGCCCGGTTGCTTCCTGTTCACCTATGTCCTCCAGCTACCGTTCCCCTTGTTCCGTTGGGCGATTTAAATGATTTCCACCGCACTGTCCGATCTCTGGTTCGGCTTTGGCGTAGCGCTTGAGCCGCACAATCTCATGTGGTGCTTCGTCGGCGTGCTGGTCGGCAACATGGTCGGCGTGCTGCCGGGCATGGGCCCGCTCGCGACCATCTCGATCCTGCTGCCGCTCACCTTCGGCATCAAGCCGGTCGGCGCCATCCTGATGCTGGCGGGCGTTTTCTACGGCGCGCAATATGGCGGCGCCATCTGCTCGATCCTGCTCAATCTGCCGTGCCATCCACCGCACGCGGTCACTTGTCTCGACGGCTTTCCGCTCACCAAGCAGGGCCGCGGCGGCGCGGCGCTGGGCATCACGGTGATTTCGTCCTTTATCGGCGCCTCCTGGGGCATCACCGAAATGATCTTCCTGTCGCCGGTGCTGGTGACGGTGGCTTTGAAATTCGGCCCGGCCGAGATCTGTTCGCTCATGCTGCTCGGACTGCTGGCGGGCTCGACGCTGGCGCGCGGTTCGCCGCTCAAGGGCGTAGCCATGACCGTTTGCGGGCTGCTGATCGGCATTGTCGGCAGCGACATCGAGACCGGCACGCCGCGCTTCACTTTCGGCATCCCCAATCTGTTCGACGGCGTCGAAATCGTCGCCTTGGCGCTCGGCCTGTTCGGCATCGCCGAGTTCATGAAGAGCGTCAATCAGCTCTCCGAAGTCGATACCAAATACACCAATGTGAAGTTCAAGGATCTGCGGCCGACCAAGGACGAGCTGCGGCGCGCCTGGCCGGCGATGTTCCGCGGCACGCTGGTCGGCAGCCTGTGCGCGCTTATTCCCGGCACCGGCCCGACCATCGCCTCGTTCATCGCCTACGCCACCGAAAAGAAGATTTCCAAGACGCCGGAATTGTTCGGCACCGGCATGATCGAGGGCGTCGCCTCGCCGGAGGCCTCGACGCATTCCTCGGTGCAGGGCGACTTCATTCCGACCATGAGCCTCGGCATCCCCGGCGACGCGGTGATGGCGCTGATCCTGGGCGCGCTTGATGATCCAGGGCATCGTGCCGGGCCCGCAACTTGATCTCCGAGCATCCGGATATTTTCTGGGGCCTGGTGGCGAGCTTCTGGATCGGCAACATCATGCTGGTCGTGCTCAACGTGCCGATGATCGGTCTGTGGGTGAAGCTCTTGACCATCCCCTACCGCTATCTCTATCCGAGCGCGCTGTTCTTCGTGTGTATCGGTGTCTACTCGACCAACAACGACATGTTCCAGGTCGGCGAGACCATCATCATCGGCCTGGTCGGCTATCTGCTGCTGCTGTTGGATTTCCACCCGGCGCCGGTGCTGCTTGGCTTCGTGCTGGGGCCGCGTTTCGAGGAAAACTTCCGCCGCGCCATGCTGATTTCGCGCGGCGACATCCTGGTGTTCGTCAAGCATCCGATCAGCGCCTTCTTTGTCAGCCTGTGCGTTATTTTGATCCTGGCGCAGGTCTATGTGCGGCTGCGCAAGCCGAAGGCACTGGCGTCGCTCGATCTCAAATTGGCGACCGACGCGCACGTGCATGACCCGACTTCGCGCGCTCCGGCCGAATAAGCACGCCGGGCCGGCACGCTGAAATTTCCCACTTACCGATAACCGCCAATTTATTGGGTGCGCGGCGCGTTTCGCGGCCGCGAATTTGCGCATATTTTTCGACTACGCAGTCATACGTAGCCGCGTGCAAACCGAGAAATTAATATTTATAGCCGTCAATCGATCCGGTGACGGCCGATCAATCCAAGACGCACAAAATGGTGCGCGTAAAAATTCCGGAGTCGATGTGACGACCTACCGCATTCTTCACGTCGACGACGATCCCTTGATGCGGGAGATGGTGGAGCTTGCGCTCGATCTTGAGCCGGCCTTCGCCTTGATGAGCGCCGCCGACGGCAAGGAGGCGCTGGCGATGGCGCCGGATTGGGCGCCGAACTTGATCGTTTGCGACGTGGTGATGCCGGACATGGATGGGCCGGCCGTGCTGGCGCAATTGCGCAAGAACCAGGCGACCGCCAGGATGCCGTTTATTTTCATGACCGCGCGCGCCGAACCGGATGAAGTGGCGCGGCTCAAATCGCTGGGTGCGCTGGCGGTGATCGCCAAGCCGTTCAACCCGGCGACGCTCGCCGAAACCCTGCGCGGCCATCTGCGCGATGCCAGACTGGCGCGCGCCGGCTATGACTTTGGCGAACGCCTGCGCAGCGACACGCTCACCCTGACGGCGTTCCGCGCCACTTTGCACGGCCGGCAGGATACTTCGCCAATGCCGGAAGGCTTGCAGTCCTGCGCCCACAAGCTTGCCGGCGCCGCCGGAGTTTTCGGATTGAAGAACGTCAGCAGTTCGGCCTCCGCGCTCGAGGAATCCATCATCGCGCAGAGCGCGGGCCGCGGCACGGCGGGAAAAGTCGTATCCAACCTCGATGCGCTTCTCGCCTGTATCGAGTCAAAATAACGGACAAGTAACGGACAAGAAACGGAGCAGACATGACGGACGTATTAGAGACCGGCCAAAAAGTGCCGCCCAAAATGCTCATTGCCGATGACGATCCCGCCATTGTGCGGCTGCTCGCCGACCGATGCATGAAGATGGGCTTCAAGGTGGAAACCGCCGCCAACGGCCTGCAGTTGCTGATCAAGGCACGCCGCAGCCAGCCCGACATCATGATCGTCGACGTCAACATGCCCGAGATGGACGGGCTTTCGGTCTGCTCGCGCCTGCTCGACCCCGGCAGCAAACGTGTCGAAGTCGTCGTGGTCACCGGCAATTCCGACCCCGAAACCGCCGAGCGTTGCGAAAGCCTCGGGCTGTTCTATGGACGCAAAGGCCCCGATTTCTGGAAAAGCATCGAAACCGCACTGACCGAAATTTATCCGGACATGGCGGGCCGCATCGAAGAACAGGAAATGCAATCGACCGGCGCGGAAATCCATCAGCGCCCGCGCGTGCTGGTGATCGACGACGATCCTGCCATCCAGGAGTTTCTCTCCAGCAGGCTCGCTAAATACGGCATCGATACGTTATACGCCACCGATGCCGTGCATGGATTTCGCATGGCCTGCAAGGAACACCCCAGCGTCATCATTACGGACAATTTCATGCCGGACGGCGACGCCCAATATCTGCTGCATCGGCTGCGCAGCGCGCCGGCGACCGAGAGCATCCCTGTCTTCATCATCAGCGGGCGGGACATCGACGAGGTCACCCAGCAAACGCTGCGGCGCGAGATCGGCGGTCATCCCGGTGCCGCGCGGATTTTCAAGAAGTCGTTCGATACCGAGGAGCTTTTCGGACGCCTTGAAAAAATTCTGTGCGTTCGAAATCGGTCAACTCGCAAATTGATCCGTTCCAGGCAGGCCGGTAACGGGCGGCCTCCAGCAATTGCATGCGGCGGGTGCACGCGGGGCGCCCAAAATCGCCGGCATCGCCGCCATGGCGGCCTGAATGGCTGCCTGAACCGCCCTCATTGACAGCCGGGCCCCCAAGCCTACATTAGCTCCGTTCCGAGGGGTGCCCCTGTTGGGCTGAGAAAAACCCTTAGAACCTGATCCGGGTCATGCCGGCGAAGGGACAGGGACTTCTAGACGCTACTTCCCCCTTGTTCTCCTTTGGCCCGGCGAAAAATAACCTGCGCGCGCGTTCCGCGCCGCCGGGGGCCGCAGGGTGGAGAAGAGCAATGCAGCGATCGATCTATCTCGCGAGACTGATGGGCCCGGTGTTCGCGGCCATCGGCATCGGCCTGCTGCTCAATAGCGAAATCTACCGCGTCATCCTCGCCGAGGGGCTCAACAGCCCCATCCTCATCTTACATCACCGGCCTGCTGATCATGCCGACGGGCATCGCCATCGTGCTGGCGCACAATGTCTGGATCGGCGACTGGCGGCTGATCATCAGCTTGTTCGGCTGGCTGTGCGCGATCGGCGGCACCATCCGCATTATCTATCCGCAACTGGCCATCGCGGTCGGCGACTCGGTCTATAGCCACGCCGTGGCGCCGCTGATAGCTGGCATCGCCATGCTGATTCTGGGCTTTGTGCTGGTCTATTGCGGCTATGCCGAAGAATTCGAGAAACTTTTCAAGACCCCCGCGCGTAAGCCGCGCAAACGGAGCAAGTCGTCATGAATATCCACGATCCGAACGTCACGGTGCCCAAGGTGACGACGGGCGCGCTGCCCGCCTCGCGCAAGATTTATGTCGCGCCTGATGAAGCGCCCCATCTGCGCGTGCCGGTACGCGAGATCATTTTGGAGCAAAGCGCGAAGGAGCCGAATGTCATGGTCTATGACACGACCGGCGCCTATTCCGATCCGGACGCCACCATCGACGTCGAAAAGGGTCTTTCGCGCACGCGCATCGATTGGGTCAGGCAACGCGGCGGCGTCGAGGAATATGACGGCCGCCCGATCCAGCCGGTCGATAACGGCAACGCCACCGGCAAGTACCTGGCGCGGAATTTTCCGAATACGCCGAAGCCGTGGCGGGCGCTCGATGGAAAGCCGGTGACGCAATACGAATTCGCCAAGGCCGGCATCATCACCAAGGAAATGATCTACGTCGCGGCGCGCGAGAATGTCGGCCGCAAGAAAATGCTGGATCGCGCCGAGGCAGCGCTCGCCGACGGCGAACAGTTCGGCGGCGCGCTCCCTGCGTTTGTCACACCGGAATTCGTGCGTTCGGAAATCGCGCGCGGCCGCGCCATCATCCCCAGCAACATCAACCATGCTGAATTGGAGCCGATGATCATCGGCCGCAATTTCCTGGTCAAGATCAACGCCAATATCGGCAATTCCGCCGTCTCCTCCTCGGTCGAAGAAGAAATCGAGAAAATGGTCTGGGCGATCCGCTGGGGCGCCGACACCGTGATGGACCTCTCGACCGGGCGCAACATCCACAACACGCGCGAATGGATCTTGCGCAATTCGCCAGTGCCGATCGGCACCGTGCCGATTTATCAGGCGCTCGAAAAGGTCGACGGCGATCCGGTCAAGCTCGAATGGGAATGCTACAAGGACACGCTAATCGAGCAGTGCGAACAGGGCGTCGATTATTTCACCATCCACGCCGGCGTGCGGCTGGCTTACGTGCCGCTGACCGCCAACCGCGTGACCGGCATTGTGTCGCGCGGCGGCTCGATCATGGCGAAGTGGTGCCTGTCGCGGCATAAGGAAAGCTTCCTCTACGAGCGCTTCGACGAGATCTGCGACATCATGCGCAAATACGACGTGTCGTTCTCGCTCGGCGACGGCTTGCGTCCCGGCTCGATCGCCGACGCCAATGATCGCGCGCAATTCGCCGAACTCGAAACGCTCGGCGAACTCACCCAGGTCGCCTGGCAGAAAGGCTGCCAGGTCATGATCGAAGGCCCCGGCCACGTGCCGATGCACAAGATCAAGATCAACATGGACAAGCAGCTCAAGGAATGCGGCGAGGCGCCGTTCTATACGCTAGGGCCGCTGACCACCGACATCGCGCCGGGCTACGACCACATCACCTCCGGCATCGGCGCCGCCATGATCGGCTGGTTCGGCTGCGCCATGCTCTGCTACGTGACGCCGAAGGAGCATCTCGGCCTGCCCGACCGCGACGACGTCAAGGAAGGCGTCATCACCTACAAGATCGCGGCGCACGCGGCTGACCTCGCCAAGGGCCACCCGGCGGCGCAATTGCGCGACGACGCGCTAAGCCGCGCGCGCTTCGACTTCCGCTGGCAGGACCAGTTCAACCTCGGGCTCGATCCCGAAACCGCGCGCGAATATCACGACGAGACGCTGCCCAAGGAAGCGCACAAGGTCGCGCATTTCTGCTCGATGTGCGGGCCGAAATTTTGTTCGATGAAGATCACGCAGGATGTGAGGGATTATGCGGCGACGTTGAATGATCAACCGGGTTTTGGAGCCGCAGGCGAACAAAACCCGTCTTCAATGAAAAGAGAGGCCGGAATGGCCGAGATGTGGGAGAAGTTTAAGTCGATGGGCGAGCAGGTTTATGTGCCGGCTGATGCTGTGAAGGACAGCAATAAGGTATTCTGAGCAAATCCTTACTCACCCCAACACCGGCTGTTTCGCGTCAGTGAGATACCCCGCCAGATGGAAACACGATGCTTCGGTAATCGACGCATAAATAGTCATAGCTTCGCTTTTTCTGCGAGCGATACGTTGGACTAATGTCGGCATATTCATTGGCGCATTTCAAACCCTGCATCTTGAAAGTGCCGATACCAAACAGATCGCGGCATGCCGATATCAGTTCCCGGGCTGTTTCGGGGTGTTCGCGCCGTACAACAGCAAATGTCGCTCAAGGACGCTCACAGCCGGAATGCTTGCATCCGAAGCGAAGCGTTTTGTCCGGGATAAGTTTTACAAGCGGCTTACTTGCAACGCGTTGGCCGGCCAATATCAAAGCGCGTTGAGCACATTCAGTGCGGCCACCGAATCGGGCACTGGATGTACCAACGGCCTGTGCGGTGGGTTGACGCGGGGCGTTTGGCCGATGCTAGCCTGGCGGGCAATTGTGCTGTCGTCCCCGCGAAGGCGGGGACCCAGTAAACACTTGCCGCGCGGTCATTACTGGATGCCCGCCTTCGCGGGCATGACAGAGAAGTAGCCCCACAAAAAACGGGCCAGCCTTTCGGCCAGCCCGTTTTGTTATTCGCAACTGGCTCAAAAAGCGCCGCGCGGCTACTTCAGCGACAACGCAAGCCCGCTGAGATCGGCGCTGACGATGAGGCCGGTCTGCATGCCCGACAAAGTGAGCACCGCGCCGTTCTGGTTGGTCAGCACCACGCCCTGCGCGCCGCGAATCAGCGCAGCGCCAGCGCCGGCCTGGCCATAGACGCCCGCGACATCGGACGCGCGGCGAATGTTGTCGACCCGGCCGTGGAAATTCGTCTCCGACGCGCCGAAGGTGAAGCCGGCGCTCAGACCGCCGATGGAAAGCGGATAGCGGCGGCCGTGGAACGTCAGCGTGCCGCTGCCGGCCGAGCCGCCGAACACAAATCCGGCCTTCACGATCTGGATGCTGATGGAGCCGCTATCGGCCAAAGCCGCGGTAGAGGCGACGGAAGCGCCCGTTAAGGCAAGCAGGGCGACAAGACCAGTACGAAGCCGGCGAGATAGGCGCATGGGTTTAAGTCCTTCTGGGAAACGTCGGGGCGAATGAGCCGGTCGGCTCAAATGGGCGGCCAAGTAAGGTCGCCATCGGATAGATTGAGTTGCCTAACCGACAATTCGCCAAGTGGCCCAGAGTTCCATTTCCATCGGGCGCGCCCGCCCCTCCCCGGTTACCGCTTGAACAGGCCCAGCCGCGGACCGTATCGACCAGCTAAAGCGCGAACGCGGGCTTTAGGCGCCTCTCAGCTGGCGCTGATATTGAGCTCGCGCACCAGCTGCTCGTATTTCACCGAGTCCGACTTTGCCAGCTTGTCGAGTTCGGCCGGCGTGCCGCCGACCACTTCGAGCGAGCCCTTGGTGAAATTTTCGAGCAGCGTCTTGTCGGACAGCGACTTCTGGATCGCGCCGTTGATCTGATCCACCAGCGCCGGCGGCATTCCCGGCGGCGCGAAGGCGGCATACCAAGCTTCGAGCACAACGTTGTAACCGGTTTCCTTGATCGTCGGGATCTCGGTCAAAGTCGGCGCGCGCTTGCCGCCGCTTTGCGCAAGGAAAATCAGATTGCCGGCCTTCCAATGCGGGATCATCGAGGTCGGCCCGAGGAAAGCACACTTCACGTGGCCGGCAAGCAGGTCGGTCACCGCCTGGCCCGCGCCGCGATAGGGCACGTGCTCCATCTTGAGGCCGGCTTCCTTGGCGAACCATTCGCCGATCACGTGCTGGTTGGAGCCGACGCCGGAACTGGCAAAGCCGAGCCCCGGATTTTTTTTCACGTAATCGACAAATTCCTTGACCGATTTCACGCCGAGCGACGGGTGCGCGGCAAAGATCTGCGGCTGGTGCGCGATATCGATCACCGGCAGCAGCACCTTGGTGTAGTCGTGGTCGAGCTTGAGAATATACGGCGCGCTCGCCGCGTTATCGTTGGTGATGAGGATGGTGTAGCCGTCGGGCGTCGCCTTCCACGCGTAATCCATGCCGATGGTGCCGCCCGCGCCGGTGCGATTTTCAACGATGAATTGCTGGCCGAGCGCCTGCGTCAGCACCTGCGAACATTGCCGCGCGACGAAATCGATGGCGCCGCCCGGCGCCAGCGGCACGATGAAGTGCACGACGCGGTCGGGCCACTTTTCCTGGGCGATGGCCGGCATCGCGAGCCTGGGCAGAATGCCGCCTGCCAGGGCTATGCCGCCCGCGCCTTTAATGAAATTCCGCCGTCCGATGATCGCCACGAATACCTCCCTGGGATTATTATGCTTTGTTGGCTAGCATTATTGCACAGCCAGACAGGAAGATCCGCATGGCAAGCTAAAATCGCTGCGGCGCCCGGCTTTTATTGTGGAGGCCTTTTATAGCGCGCAACCGATGCCGCCGTGCTAGGTTTAAAGTGAATACACTAGCCTTGAGTGCAAGAAAACCCCGCGAGGAACCCATGTCCGAAGTCACTTATGAGATCGTCGAACACGATGGCGGCTGGGCCTATAAGGTCGACGGCGTGTTTTCCGAGCCCTTCCCCAGCCACGCCGCCGCGCTGAGCGCGGCCAAGGCCGCTGCCGCCGAACAAAAGGTTCCCGGCGACACCGAGGAGATCCAATTCGAGGACGAGAAAGGCAAGTGGCATACCGAAACCGCCAGCGGCGGCGACCGGCCCAGCACCACGATCAAGGATAAGGGCTAGTTGCGCGTGACGCCGGCTGTGTAACGGCGGGACGCTAGGAGCTTACGAGGCGAAAGCGATGAAAACACCCGGCGGACCGGCGCTGATCGCGGCCCTGCTCTCGTTCAACGGCGGTTTTGTCGACACCGCCGGCTTTCTCGGCCTTGCCGGCCTTTTCACCGCCCATGTCACCGGGAATTTCGTCACGCTGGGCGCGGCCTTGGTCTATGGCCATCACAGCATTATCGGAAAAATTCTGGCGTTGCCGGCATTCATTCTTGTAATCGCGCTGGCGCGCTTTGCCGGCGCTGCGTTGCGCGCACGCAAGGCGCCGGTATTGCGGGTTTTTCTGGGCGTGGAAGTGGCGCTGCTGTTTTTGTTTTTTGCATTGGCCGTGACATTCGGCCCGTTCGCCGATGCCGACAGTCCGACCGCCCTGCTCACCGGCTTTGCCGGCATCGCGGCGATGGCGGTGCAAAATGCCCTGCATCGCGTGCACCTTTCGAACTTGCCGCCGACCACGCTGATGACCGGCTCGACCACGCAAGCCACTATCGACGCCGTCGATCTGATCGCCGGCACCGATCCGGAACATGCGGCGGCCATCCGCACGCGCTTTGGCCGGCTTTCGCTGTCGATATTATGTTTTGCCGCCGGCTGCGCCGCCTCGGCCGGGCTCTATTGGCTGGCCGGCTTCTGGTGCCTGGGGCTCGCGGTTGTAGTCGGCGCCGCCGCGGCCTTGATGCGCGCGGACGGGGCGGCCTAGCTTTCGGCCTCGACTTTTTTCTTCGCGGCTTTCTTTTTCTTCACCGGCGCCGGCGGGGCGAGCGCGGCGGCGGCGGCTTCCTCGGCGTCGCGCGCAAGGCGCAGCGCCCGCAAGCGCGCGGTTTTGGCGCGGCTGGCGATGGCGTTGTTTTCATATTCAGTCATCGCGCGCTTGCCTTCCTCGGCCTGGCGCAATTTTCGAAACTGGTTGTTCGCCGCGTTTTTCTTGCTGTCGTCGGCCAATGCAATCTCCATTGGTAAATGTTTAATCGGGTGACAAGTCGCGCTTTTCGCCGCGTTAGTCGGCTGAAATTGGCTGCTATTTGCCGGCGGCTATTCTGAGCGCGTCGTTGATACGGTCTTGCCAGCCTGGGCCGCTCTCCTGGAAGTGGTCGAGCACGTCCCGGTCAATGCGCAAGGAAACCATTTCCTTGGCGCCTGGAAGAGACGGTGCTTTCGGTGCGGTTTGCGCGGGCTTGGTGGTCGCCTGCTTAAAGGCCATTTCGGCCATTTGCCGCGAATCGGTCGTACGCCTAGTCATTGGGCGCCTTCTAGCACGCCTGAAGGCAATTTACTCGATCCGAATCATCGCCGTTTATCGGGCCGTCTTATTGGCGGTTTTGGCCGCTTTGCGGTGTATCGGGCGTGACCGGTAGCCCCAGCTCACTCCCACAGGCCGTATCCGGCCCATTTGGTCTCCGGGATTTCCGCCCCGATGGTGTAGCGGAAGCTGGTGATTTTCAGATGGTCCGGCGTCGCCGCGCAAGCATAGGCAAGTGCGTACCACTTGCTGCGGCTGCGGAAGGCGCCGCCTTTGGCCTCGATGCTATCTTGGCTAACGCGAGGCTCCGAAATGGCATTGGCAATCGCGCGGTCGGGACGGAAATTGCCGGCGTCCTTGCGGATCTGCGTCATCGCGGTGTAATCGCAGAGCTGCTCGAGCCGGTCGACGGGTCCCAGCGTCAGCAGGCTTTTCTCGAACCGGCTATCAGCTGCGGCGGCCTGCGCCGCAATCAACGTAGCCGCGCTAATCGCCAACCCAAGCGCGACCGATTCAAACGCCCGCATTCAACGTCCTCCACGACGGCCCCATGCGCATTTACGCGATTGGTGCCGTGCAGGGCAACGGGACCGGCGCGATTGTCCCAAGGAAAGGGCTTCAGACGTATTTAGGATCGCGGTCGAGCAATTCAATGGAGATACCTTGCGGTCCGCGCAGGAAGCAGATTTTAATGCCGGGGCGCGGGCTATGCGGTTCCTTGGTAAACTCGACGCCCTTTTTCTTGAGATCGGCGGCGACGGCATCGATGCCGGAAACCGCCAGTCCGAAATGATCGAGGCCTTGATACGGCGTAACCGGCGCGGCGTTCACGCCGTCGCCCGCCGCCACCGGCGCAATGAAAATATTGGCGCCGCCGAGCTTGAGATCGATGCGCGGTTTGCCGGCCTGCGTGCTTCGGGTCACTTGCGCGCCCAGCATCTGCTCGAACCACTTTACAGTAGCTTCCGGATCGGCGGTGCGCAGGTGGATATGGTCCCAGGTATAGGTCGCCATGGCGTTTTCTCCCGTTATGGATCGTTGCGGCAATTTAGGCCATGCCATTGGCGCCGGCGCAACAGGCATGTGGCCTGCCCATCAAAGTCATGCCATCATGGCCTAGCGAAACCACGATGCGCCACCGCAATAAGGCGCACTGAACGCTGGGGAAATGCCAATGACCTTGCGTAACCGCCGCCGCTTTTTAACGCTGACCGCCGCGGGTCTCGCTATGCCCGCGCTGGCACGCATCGCCGGCGCCGAGGCGGCGTGGCCGGCGGAGAAAGTCATCCGCGCCGTGGTGCCGTTCACTGCCGGCAGCACCATCGACATTTTGGGACGTATCGTGATGGACCCGGTGTCGCGCCAGATCGGACAAACTATCATCATTGAGAACCGCGGCGGCGCCGGCGGCAGCCTCGGATCGGCCTTGGTCGCCAAGGCGGAGCCCGACGGCTACACGCTCTTGGTCAACGCCGCCGCGCATTCTGGCGCGCCCGCCGCCTACCCGAATTTGCCATATGACGCGTCCAAGGATTTCTCCGGCGTCGCCTGCTTCGGCAGCGTGCCTAACGTGCTGCTGGTCCAGCCCGCCAAAGGCTACAAGAACATACAGGACTTCGTCGCCAAGGCGCGCGAAGGCAACATGACATTCTCGTCCGCCGGCGTCGGCAGCGCCACCCATTGGGCGGCCGAGCGCTTTCGTATTAGCGCCGGAATCAAGGCGACCCATGTGCCGTTTCGCGGCGGACCGGAGCAACTCACCGAAGTGATGACTGGGCGTGTTGACTTTTGCTTGATCGGCATTGCCTCAGGCCTGCCGTTCATCAAGAACGGCCAGTTGCAGGCGCTGGCCGTCAGTTCGGCGAAACGCTCGCCAGCGCTGCCCGATGTCCCGACAACGCTGGAAGCCGGCTTCAAGGACAGCGATTTCAATTATTGGAACGGCTTGCTGGTGCCGGCGAAGACGCCGCGCCCGATCGTGGACCGGCTCGCCGCCGAGGTGACCAAGGCGTTGGCGCTGCCCGACGTGCAAATCAAATTCTCGACGCAAGGCGTCGAGCCTGCGCCGCTAACGCCGACTGAAATGGACGCTATGATCAAGCGAGAGATCGACCTCAATTTGAAGATCGCCAAGGCGGCGGGACTGAAGTTTAATTAAAACGAGCAACCGGGAGGACTCAATGCGTTATGGAATCGCTGTTTCGATGATCGTTTTCTTCAATCTGGCAGGCAGCGCGCGCGCCGACTCCGATGACGTCAAATGGATCGCGCAATGCATGAAAGACAATCAGGCCGCCAAGGTTGACGCTTCTGTTATTCAAAAATACTGCGCATGCATGAATAACAAGATGAGCAGCAATGAAACCCAGTCGATCACGCAATGGGAAAAGACCCACGCCACCGAACGGGAAGCCTGCGACAAGGAAGCGGGCTGGAAATAACCCGAGAGGCCTGGCCGGTGCGCGCAAAGCCCGGCGCGGTTGATTTATGACACCGTCCACCGCGCGGGCGAGTTGCCCACAGCGGTGTGAAAGCGCGCTGATTAGCCGCTTAAGTCGGCCTATATTGGCGGACGCGAATTCGGCTTTTCGTGGACAACGCTGGTTTAAACGTGGCGAGCAAGACCATTCTCGCAGGCGGCGGCATCGTGGTGCGCAATGGCGCGCGCCCGTTGGTGGCCGTCGTTCAGCGCAGCAAGGACGACCGCTGGGTGCTGCCGCGCGGCAAGCTCAAACCCGCCGAACGTCCGATCAAGGGCGCCGAGCGCGAAGTGGTCGAAGAAACCGGCCACCGCGTGCGGGTGCGCGAATTTCTTGGCGCCATCACCTACCGGGCGCGTGGCCGCTCGAAAGTTGTGCAGTTCTGGCGCATGCAGGCGCAAGCGCGGCCGAGTTACGAACTGATGCGCGATATTTCCGCGGTCGAGTGGCTCACGCTGGCCGCCGCGGTGCGCAAGTTGAGCTATCCGCTTGAAAAACTGTTCTTGCGCACGGTCGGGCGCCGCGCGATCGCGCGCCGCAAACCGCGCGCGGCCAAAACCAAATCCAAGCCCGGCCGCAAGCAGCGGTCGACACGCAAAGCGAAAAAGCAATCCAAGCGTAAAAAATCCAAGGCATCCGCACGCGCAGATCGCCGCAACGTTTTGCAGCGCATGCTTGGCAAACTTGGCGGATAAGAGTTGTGGATAAGAACTTGGTGGGGAAAAGATTCGGCGGCGCCCGCGCAAGCATCTGCCGCAATTGCGCCTTGAGTGTTGCCGAAATTTAATCCGGCAAAAAGCTCAAAAATGACAATTCGAAACGCCCCGTTCACCGCGCATTCACGCGAAAAGTCGGAACTTGCGACTACGCCAGACGTTAACGCTGGGTACGAGAATCGCAGGAAAAACACCGATCGGCCGTTCAATAGATACGGCCCTGAAAATTGAAAGCAGGCACGCCATGATCAATATGTCCAAGACCCTCACAGCTATCGCGGTCGCTGCGACACTTGCGGTCGCGGCCGTGGCCGCCCCACAACCTGCCGAAGCGCGCGGGGGCGGCATCGCCGCCGGCATCATCGGCGGCCTCGCCGCCGGCGCGATCCTCGGCAGCATCGCCAACAACGGTTATTACGGCCGTTACGGCTACGGCCCCTATTACGCAGCCGGTCCGGGCTACTATGGACCGCCTTGCTACTGGACCCACCAGCGCGTGTGGGACGGCTATGGTTGGCGTTCGCAGCGCGTCCGCGTCTGCGGTTAAGCCCGCCAAAGTGAAATTGAATGGGGAAAAACCCGGTTTCTTAACGGATTCCGGGTCTTTTTCGGGGATGGATGAACCTGGATCATCAAATTTCCGACATATTACGCCTGCCTCTTTAATTGGAGCCGGGACAGGCAGTAAAATCGTCATCCTGCGGTTGGCCCCGGCCGACCTGGACCCTGGAGGGAAAACGCAATGAAGAAGATCATCCTTGCTGTGGCGGCGGCCGCGATTATCGCCGTCGGTACCCTGAGTGCCCCGAAGCCTGCCGAAGCGCGTTGCATCGGTTGCGCCGTCGGTCTTGGCGTTCTCGGTGGCGTTATCGTCGGCAGCGCCATCGCCAACAGCTATCCGCGCTATGCTTCGCCTGGCCCCGGCTACGTCGTCTATGACGGCTACGGCGCCCGCTATCCTGTCGATTGTCCCGGCGGCTATTGGGCCCGCCGCCCGGTCCGTGACGGCTACGGCAATGTCGTCGGTTGGAGTCGTCCGCGTTTCATCTGCCCATAAAGAAACGCGTAACGGCTTGGGTGCATGATCGGGGCCGATCGAAAGTTTAATCGGCCAAAGGAAGCACCCATGTACCCTCCGCGTATGATCCTCGCGCTCGCCGCGGCCGCTCTGGTGGCTGCGGCGATGCCGTCTCCGGCACAAGCCAATTGCCGCGGCTGCGGCGTCGGCCTCGGCGTTCTCGGCGGCGTTGCCGCCGGCGCCATTATCGGTTCGGCCATCGCCAACAGCCAACCGCGTTACGTCGAGCCCGCCCCGGTCTATGCCGCGCCGCCGCCGGACTACGTCGATGGCCCGGACTATGTCGATGGCCCGGTCTGCCATATCGAACGCACGCAGGTCTGGGACGGTGAAGCCTACCGCACCCGCCGCGTCCAGGTTTGCGAATAGCACTTAGCGCTTAATCATGTGATCGAGCACGGCGGCGGTCGGCCAGCAATCGACCTTCAGGCCATTTTTCTTCTGATAGGCGCCGAGCGCGGCACGCGTGAGCATGCCGGCTTTGCCGTCGATCTTGTCCTTGTAGAGACCAAGCGACGTGAGCCGGCGCTGCATCGACTCGACATCCGTTGTTTTGAGTTGGGCGTTCTTGCTCCACGGCGTCTCGAAGGCGCCACCGCCCGCGATGCGGTCGCTCAGATGGCCGACAAACAGCACATAGAGATCCGAGAAATTATATTCCTTGATGACGTAGTAATTTTTCGGCGTCAGGAAAGCCGGCCCGTAACTGCCCTCCGGCTGCAAGAGCGAAGCCGGCAGCGCCAGTTCAGCGGCGCTGAGCTGGCGCTCATGCGCCGGTACAAAGCCGCGCTTGAGCCAGTCGCCGATCGGCACGACGATCTCGGGCACGCCGATCGAACAATCGGCAGTCCGCGGCGCGCGCACTTCATAGGCCCAGCGCTCGCCCGCCTGCCAGCCTTTGCCGGCCAACTGCTTGGCGGCGGAGGCCAGCGCATCGGGCACCGAATGCCAGATATCGACGCGGCCATCGCCGTCGAAATCGACGCCGTATTTGTAGAACTCCGACGGCAGAAATTGCGTTAGCCCGAGCGCACCGCCCCAGGATGATCGCATATCGGCGCGCGGCACGCCGTCTTGCAGCATTTTCAGCGCCTGCAGGAATTCGTTTTGGAAGAACTCTTTGCGTTTGCCGGTATAGGCCTGCGTCGCCAGCGTGCGGATGGCATCGAGCGGCAGCGCGTAGCCGCCGTAATCGGTCTCGCGCGCCCAGATCGCCAGCACGACATTGCCGGGCACGCCGAATTCCTTGTCGATACGCGCCAGCGTGTCCTTGTATTGCAGGCTCAGTTGACGGCCGCGCGCGGCGAGCCGGTCGAAGGTCGGCTCTCGCAGATATTGGGACGGCGTCTGCACGAATTCGGCCTGGCCCGGCGGAGCTTTTTCCGGGCGGCCGGGAATGACGAGATCGGGCAGCGACAGATCGGGCTCAAGATTGCGCGTCGCTGCGTCGAACATGCCGCGAGAAACGCCGAGCGCTTGCGCGGCCGGCCATTGCGATTTCAGGATAGGATTGCTGAAACGCGGCTCGGCGCTGCGCCGCGCCGGCCAACGTCACGCATACAAGAATCGCCAAAACGTATCGCATGGCCGTCATCATAGCATGCGCAGCCGCGGACTTCGTACACGCGGATTTGGCGCGCCAGATTTTGGCGCTCGATGACTTGATGCAACGGGCGCAATTGACTGCGCTTGCGGCGCCGGTTCGGCCATCTCTTGCTGCTCCGTTCGGGGCGCCATCGATTTACGCCAGCGCACCAGTTCGCGCTTGACCTCGGCCTTGACCTCGGCCGGAGGAAGCCCGGCGTGTTTGGCCTTGATCGCGGCGCGAATGGCGATTTTCAGTTCGTCCGGCACGATCGGCCAAAGCCGAGGGAAACACTCATTGGCGTCGCCGACGCAGGCGCGCGCCCGCAGGCACTTGGCGCGGCCGCAGGCCGTCCAGAACATCAGATGGGTACAGAAGTGCCGCCGCGCGGATGTTTGTAGGCCTTGACCGTCGCGGAGCGCTTCGGCGTTTTGTTTTGGAGACTTTCGTTTCGCAGGCATAGGTTCTCCTTTTCGCGGCGCGGATTTTTTTCGGGCGTCCGAATTGTGGGGGCCAGGGTGCCCGGCGCATTATGCGCGGGGCTGGTTCAGTCGCCCTCGTTTTTAAAACGAGGGGGATGGAGCGCCGCTTGGCGTAACTATCCTTAGAGGACGGCGCCAATAGCCGACATTGCGCGACATACGTAAGCTGTGAGGGTATTGTATTGTAGATGATCGCGCAGCATGCCGTACTAGGCGGACAAGGCCTTCGGTGCTCCGCTCTGGCGCAATTCCTCGGCGATATCGATGTTCAAAACATCCTCAAGTCGGCGCATCGCCCGCGCGGCTATAACGCCATCGTAGATACGATGGTCCCAATGAAACAGCAATTCCATAGTGTAATCCGGACGTACCATCCCATAAGTGATAAAGGCAGGACCAGGCGTACGCGCTACAACCGTTTCCACGCCGAGTGATGCCACCGAAGTGATCGCAAAGGTACCAAAATAATTCGCGCGCTGTCGTCCAATATTGAGACCGATGGCCCAGAGTAGCCTGCGCAGCGGCAGCGGCATCCGCGCAACGCTCAAAATTCTCTTTACATCGGGCGGGACCTCGAGGCGTGCGTTCTTGCCGCGCTGCAAGGCACTTTCCACATCGGCTAGTGAAAACTCATCGGCAGCACCAATTTTCAGCATTATGGGCGCTTTTCGATCGAAGTCATCGCGGATAGTCATGGCCATGGCAACGCTCTTAGGCAGTTCGTAGAAGTGTGGCCACGGCCATCTAAGATAGAATGTACGAAGCCAAGGCTCGTCGCGCGCGACAATGCAATATGCCTTGGCGATTATCGTCAGCCAACTGGTACGCATTTCCTGCAACGCCCGCGCCTTCACCACCGGTTCAAGATTCATCGTTCGTTTGACGACGACGAGCGGAACGGATGCCCACATAAGGTCGATGACAAGTTTGCGCGCCAATGAGACTGGCCTGATTGCTCCTCGCATGCGCCCCCGATGTTCCCCCTAAAGCCGGCACCCGCCAGTCGCGCCTTATTACCACAAAATCGGTTGGAACCGTTGCCGTTCACATCAATTCCAACCGCGCGCTGGAAACCGTAGATGATCATGCCCGCTGATAAAGGTCTCAATTGGCAGACGACCGATGTCGGCTTTGGGTCATTCGCGGACAAACTGGCCAAGGCCAAAAGTCGATATTTGTCCGTTGTCGATCGGTTGAGGCGGCAGTCCAATAGCGACCGTTCGGGGGCAAGAGTAGGATTTGCACCAGCTTCTCAGTGTCATTTCCGCGAAGGCGGGAATCCAGTAACCGCAAGTGTCGAGATCGAGCCGTGAGGACACGGCGTACTGGATCCCGGCTTTCGCGGGGATGACTGATAGGGTGGGGATGACCGGAGTCTTTTCTTCTTCCCTCTCCCTTTGTGGGAGAGGAAGAGAGAATATCCCGGATTTCGCGGAGCCTGTCATCGGGCCGGCCACTTCCGGCCGGACCCGTTGGCTCATTCGGCCTACGGGCCGCAGGCGATGTGAATCCCATTCGAGGGAAGCGGCTTGCACCGCTTCCCTCTTTGCGGGTTATTGAGGCAGGCCCGGAACCAGGAAGACCGTGAAGGTTGCGTATTTGTTGCCGATCTCGCGGGCCTTCTGGTACTCCGGCGACTTGAACCATTCCCGCGCCTTTTCCATGCTCTCCCATTGATTGATGACGACGCGCTGGGCGGGAGCGGTACCGTCAAGCGCTACCGGCGCGCCGCTGGCGATGAACTTGCCGCCGTTCTTGGTGATCGTCGCGCGGGCGAGCGGCACGAATTCCTTGGCGAGCGCTTCGGCATTCGAAACGTCCTGTAGCGTAACCTGGAAAACCGGCAGCTTGGCCTGCGCGTGAAGTGCCTGAATGGCCGCGCCGCCGAGTGCAGCGCCCGCGAGCATCGACAAGCCCACGGAAAAATAGCGATTTATCGTGTCCCCCTTCGTTGATTGGCGCAGCAGTCCTGCTGCTATTGCGCGCGAAACCTATCGCAAAGGGCAAGCGGCTGGCAATCGGGGGGATAACGGCGGATCAGCGGCTAAACTTCTTATACTTCAACCTATGCGGAATGATGCTGTCCTGGCCGAGCCGGCGCATCTTGTCCTTCTCGTAGTCCTGGAAGTTGCCCTCGAACCATTCGACATGGCTGTCGCCCTCGAAGGCCAGGATATGCGTGGCGATGCGGTCGAGAAACCAGCGGTCATGGCTGATGATGACGGCGCAACCGGCGAAATCCTCCAGCGCCTCTTCGAGGGCGCGCAAGGTATCGACGTCGAGATCGTTGGTCGGCTCGTCGAGCAACAACAGGTTGGCGCCGGTGCGCAGCATCTTGGCGAGATGCACGCGGTTGCGCTCACCGCCCGATAGCGTGCCAACTTTCTTCTGCTGGTCGGTGCCCTTGAAGTTGAACAGCGAGACATAAGCGCGCGAATTGACTTCCTTCTTGCCGACCAGAATGAGGTCCTGGCCGTTGGAGATTTCCTCCCAGATGTTCTTCTTGGGATCGAGCGAGTCGCGCGACTGGTCGACATAGCCAAGCTGGACCGACTCGCCGATCTTGATGGTGCCGGAGTCCGGCTTGTCCTGGCCGGTGATCATCCGAAACAGCGTGGTCTTGCCGGCGCCGTTGGGGCCGATGACGCCGACAATGCCGCCGGGCGGCAGCTTGAACGACAGATCATCGATCAGCAGATTGTCGCCGAAGCCTTTCTTGAGCTTGTCGAAATCGACGACATTCTGGCCGAGCCGTTCGGCCACCGGAATGGTGATCTGCGCCACGGTATTGACCTTGGCATTGGCGATCTTGAGCAGTTCGTCATAGCGCTCGTAGCGCGCCTTCGACTTGGCCTGGCGCGCCTTGGGCGAGGATTGGATCCATTCGCTCTCTCGCTGCAATGTGCGCTGGCGCGACTCGTCCTCGCGCGCTTCCTGCGCCAGGCGCTTCTGCTTCTGGTGCAGCCACGAAGTGTAATTGCCTTCGTAGGGAATGCCGCGGCCATGATCGAGTTCGAGAATCCAGCCGGTGACGTTGTCGAGGAAATAGCGGTCGTGGGTTACGATCAGGATCGCGCCCGGATAATTGCGCAGATGGCCTTCCAGCCAGTTCACGCTCTCGGCATCGAGATGGTTGGTCGGCTCGTCGAGCAGCAGAAGGTCGGGCGCATCGAGCAGCAACTTGCACAGCGCGACCCTTCGTTTCTCGCCGCCCGAGAGCTTGGCGATATCGGCGTCGTCAGGCGGGCAGCGCAAGGCGTCCATCGCCAGATCGACCTGGCTGTCGAGATCCCACAGGTTCTTGGAGTCGATCTCGTCTTGCAGCTTGGCCATCTCGTCGGCGGTCTCGTCGGAATAATTCGACGCGATCTCGTTATAGCGGTCGAGGATCGCCTTCTTGGCGGCGACGCCTTCCATGACGTTTTCGCGCACCGATTTGGTCTCGTCGAGCTTGGGCTCCTGCTCGAGATAGCCGACGCGGGCGCCCTCGGCGACAAAGCCCTCGCCGACAAATTCGGTGTCGATGCCGGCCATGATGCGCAGCAGCGTCGATTTGCCCGAGCCGTTGACGCCGAGCACGCCGATCTTGGCGTCCGGGTAGAACGACAGATGGACATTATCCAGCACCTTCTTGCCGGCCGGGAAGGTCTTGGTCAGACCCTGCATGTGATAGATGAATTGGCGACCGTTCATTGGGCTGCAAAACCTTGGCTTTTCGGCTGGAAACCGCGCCAGCAATCGGCGCGTCCTGAGCGTATTGTCGGGAAATTCGAGGCTGATGTAACGGCCGGAACCCTAAAGAGCAAGGCGGCGGCCCGTTCGGGCGGGCGGTAAAGCTCTAGGAAAGGCTGATGGCAGTTTGTTGCCCCGACAAGGCCTTGCGCGCACCCGATCTTAACCCCTGACGCGCCATGATCGCCCTGCATGAACCTGGCCGCGCGATCGCGCGACCAAGGGATAAGCGGGCGGTCGAAGCCCGCATGCAAACGGGGATTTCGTCATGGGACGCGCCATTATCGCCATTTCGGGTTCCGCGGCGGCTCTGGTGCCGGACGTGCTGGCGAGATTCTGGCGCGAACTGACCCGTGACGCCCTGCGGCCCTACCGGCCGGAAGCGCATTACATGCGCGGCCCCGGCCCGGCCTGGCGGGCCAAGCACGGCCGTTCTCTCGCCGCCTGACAACCCCTATCTTTTCGGCTTACCGGCTCTAGATTGCGCGGCTTGGAACTAGCCAGCGCATTCTAGGAGTCCGCGTATGCTTCGCGCCGCCATTCTCGATGATTATCAGAACGTCGCCCTCAAACTCGCCGACTGGTCCTCGATCTCGAAAGACGTCGAGGTCAAGGTTTTCAACGCGCCGCTCGGCAATGACGACGCCGTCATCAAGGCGCTGCAGGGCTTTGCCATCGTTAACATGATGCGCGAGCGCACGCCATTCCTACGCAAGGTGATCGAAGGCCTGCCCGACCTGAAACTGCTGATCACTACTGGCGCCCGCAATGCCTCGATCGACCTGCAAGCCTGCGCCGAGCGCGGCATCACGGTCTGCGGCACCGGCGGCGCCGGCAACCCGACCACCGGCATCGCCATCGGGCTGATGCTCGAACTCACCCGCCGCATCGGCTACGAAAATGCCCGCATGAAAGCGGGCGAGCCCTGGCAGGTGACCTTGGGCCAGGACCTCGAAAGCCTCACCCTCGGCGTGCTGGGGCTGGGCAAGCTCGGGCAACGGGTCGGCAATGTCGGACGAGCGCTCGGCATGAAGATCATCGCCTGGAGCCAGAACCTCACAGCCGAGAAAGCCAAGGAAGCTGGCGCCGAATATGTCTCCAAGGAAGATTTGTTCAAGCGAGCCGATATCGTCAGCCTGCACGTGGTGCTGAGCGACCGCACGCGCGGCATTGTCGGTGCCAAGGAACTCGGCCTGATGAAGAAGACCGCCTATCTCGTTAATACCTCGCGCGGGCCGCTGGTTGACGAGAGGGCGCTGATCGCGGCGCTGCAATCGAAATCCATCGCTGGCGCCGGGCTCGACGTGTTCGATGTCGAGCCGCTGCCGCGCGATCATCCGTTCCGCAAGATGGACAATGTCGTGCTGACGCCGCATCTCGGCTATGTCAGCGAGCAGAACTACCGCAAGCAGTATCCGGACGTCGTCGAGGACATTCGTGCGTGGCTGGATGGGAAGCCGGTGAGAGAGATTAAGTAAGCCCCAACAGCCTTCGCCGCGTTGTTGTAGGCGACATCGGCGCGCAAGGCTTTCGTCGAGCGGCACGTTATCCATAAAGTGGCCCGCTTCGAGCGCGTCCTCGAACGGATAATCGGCGGAAAACATGACGCGGTCGCGGCCCAGCGCATCGAGCGCGCAATGCAGCGGCTCGGCCGCGAATACGCCCGACACCGTCACCAGAATATTCTCTTTGATATATTGCGACGGCGGCTTGGCGAGTTTGACGTTGTATAATTTCGCCCGGCTGTCGAAGCGCCACAGCAGATAGGGTAACGCCTCGCCCATATGGCCAAGCGCGACCTTGGCCTTGGGATAGCGATCGAACAATCCGGAAAATACCAGACGCAACGCATGCGAGCCGGTCTCGAAGCCCCACTCCCAGGTGGCGCGCCGCAGCGCCGGCACGCCGTTAAGCACAGGCGCGGGCGTCACCGGATCGATCGGGTGAATATAAATGACGGTACCGAGCGCCTCGGCGCGTTCCCAGAACGGCGCTAGCTTCGGATCGTCGAGATACTGGCCGTTGGTGTGGCCGTTGATCAGAGCGCCGCAGAATTTCAAATCGCGCACGCAGCGCTCAAGTTCATCCGCCGCGGCTTTGGGGTCCTGTACCGCGATGTGGGCAAAGCCGGAAAAACGGTCCGGCCGTTTCTGGATTTCCTTGGCGAGAAAATCATTCGAGTCTCGCGCCATGCGGGTCGCGGCCGCCGGATCGCGCACGGCCTGCACGCCCGGCCCCGCGATCGACAGCACGGCGCGCGCGATGCCGGCTCTGTCCATGGTCTCAAGGCGAAGATCGCCAAAATCGTTAAGCCGCTTGAACAATTGTTCGGTCGCGGTAGCCGGTACTTCCGACATGGTCGGACGCCAGATGTCGATCAGACCGGGCGACAGGAAATGTTCCTCAAGCGCGATTTTCCTGACCATAGGTTTCTTTCGTTTCCTCGCGGCGGCGCACAACGCTGCCTTTTATTTGCGCATGATCCGGCCCGAAAACCGGTTCCCACTTTTCTGGATCATGCGCACTTTATTTGCGCGTTTTTTCTCTTTCGGCTGTATCGGATATTGGGCTAACGTGTACCACGATGCAAGGCGACCAAGATCGCCGGCATACATCGGGATGGAATCGTCACCAGTGAGTGCGTCAATGAAAAGCCACGTCGTCAACGACAAGAGCCAGGTGCAGGTGATCGCGCGCGCGGCCTCGATCCTGCGGGCGCTGGAAGAAGAAAACGCCGGGCTTAGCCTGGGACAAATTTCGCAACGGGTAAATCTAGCGCGCTCGACCGTGCAGCGCATCGTCTCGGCATTGGAAATCGAAAAACTGGTGATCGCCGCGACGCCAAACGGGCGCGTGCGGCTAGGTCCCACCATCCTGCGGCTGGCGGCTTCGGTGCGCAGCGATTTTATTTCGCTGGCGCGGCCGTTTCTCGAACGGCTGTCGAACGAATTGCACGAGACGGTTGATCTATCGACGGTGAAAAAAGACAATCTGGTGTTCATCGATCAGGTCATCGGTTCGCAACGCCTGCGCACCGTGTCCGCCGTCGGCGAAACCTTTCCGCTTTATTGCACCGCCAATGGCAAAGCCTATCTGGCGCAGCTTTCCGAAACGGCCATCGAAACGCTGATCGGCCGCGCCTATGAGCCGCGCACGCCGAAGACACTGCAACGCCTCGACGCGTTGCTGGCCGATTTGAAAACCGCGCGCCGCACCGGAATCGCCTATGACCGCGAGGAGCACACGCTCGGTGTCTGCGCCGATCGGCGTGGCCATGCACGATCCGCTCGGCAATTCGGTCGCGATTTCGGTGCCGGTGCCGAGCCAGCGCTTTCCCGGACCGGCAATCTTGATCGCCGAACGCTCGATGGCGACCAAGCGCGCCCTCGAGACCCAGATGAATTCCGTCGCCGCTTAAGGGCGGTAATTATCGATAGAAGCGCAACCAAAAACGGGAGAGACGTCCGTGGCCAAAAAAATTCGCGGCGTGATGTTTGAAGAAAATCTCAAGAACAGCATGGGGCTGGAGTTCTATAACCTGTCCCATCGCTTCGGCTATCAGTCGCCGAACTGGCCCTATTTCGAGGACGTCAAGATCGAGCGCATCCATTACATGGCGAAGTCGGGCGTGCTGTCGCAGCGCATCACCACCTCGATGCACAACACCACCCATATCGACGCGCCGGCGCATGTCATCCAGGGCACGCCCTTCATCGACGAAGTACCGCTGCCGCATTTCTTCGGCTCCGGCATCGTGGTCTCTATTCCCAAAAAGAAATGGGAGCCGATCACCGGCGAGGATCTGGAAAAGGCCTGCGGCAAGATCGTGCGACCGCGCGACGTCGTGATCGTCAATACCGGCTGGCACAAGTTCTACGAGGACAGCGAGGATTATTTCTGCCGCTCGCCCGGCTTCGTGCCGTCGGCCGGCGAATGGTTCGTCAAGAAAAAGGTCAAGGTGGTCGGCCACGATACGCAAGCCAACGACCATCCGCTCGCCACCGCCATCGGCCCGCAGCGCAATGGCCCGCTGCACCCGCATCTGGCCGAGGAATACAAGGAATGGTCGGGCGGGCGCGACTGGAAGGACGACTTTCCGGAATGGGAGCCGGTGCACCGTATTCTATTCAAGAACGGCATCATGGGCATCGAGAATGTCGGCGGCGACATCGACAAAGTCACCGGCAAACGCGTGACCTTTGCTTATTTCCCGTGGAATTGGGACCGCGGCGACGGCTGCATCGTGCGGCTGGTGGCCATGCTCGATCCAAGCCAGAAATTCCGCATCGAGAAGGGGAGCAAGTTCTAATGCACGTCAAACGTTTCAACGACGCCAAGCCCTATGAGGCGCCCAACCACCGCGCCTATTCCTCGCTGCGCCTGTTCGGCGCGGAGGCCGGCGGCACCAAGGGACTGGTGTTCGGCTATTCGCATTTCCTGCCCGGCGGTGGCGCCGGGCCGGACGCTTCGCCACCCGAGAAAGTCTATTTCGTGCTGCGCGGCGAGTTGACGGTGATTGTCGGTGGCAAGGAGACCGTACTCAAGGCCAATGATTCATGTGTGATCGAGCCGAACGAGACGCGCGAGATCATCAATCGCGGCAATGAGGTCTGTTCCATCGTGGTCGCGGTGGCGATGCCGCCGAAATAAGGAGCCACCATGTCCGAAGCATTCCTGAAAAACCCGCTAACTTTGTTCGACATCAAAGGCAAGACCGCCATTGTCACCGGCGCGTCGGGCGCGTTTGGCGCCCTGTCGGCCAAGACGCTGGCGGGCGCCGGCGCCAATGTGGTGCTGGCCGCGAGCAAAGTCGACGAGCTGAAAAAGGTGGCGGCCGAATGCGAAGCGCTCGGCGCCAAGACCGAGATCGTGGCGCTGCGGCCCTCGTCGGAAGAAAACTGCGAGAAAATCGTCAAATCCGCGGTCGATAAATTCGGCCGGCTCGACATTCTCGTGGTCGCCTCCGGCCTCAACAAAGTGTCCAAGATCGTCGATCAGGAGCCGGAAGATTTTCTCGACGTGATGGACGCCAATGTCACGCAATCTTGGCTGATGGCGCGCGCCGCCGGCAAGCAGATGCTCAAGCAAGGAGGCGGCGGCAAGGTGATCCTAACCTCCTCCGCGCGCGGCCTGTTGGGCCATCCGGCCGGCTATACGGCTTACTGCGCGTCGAAATCGGCGGTCGACGGCATCACCAAGGCCTTGGGCTGCGAATGGGGCGATACCGGCATTACCGTCAATGCGCTGGGCCCGACCGTGTTTCGCTCGCCCCTCACCGCCTGGATGTATGAAGACACCGACCGGGCCAAAACCGTTCGCGCCGGTTTCCTGGCGCGCGTGCCGAAGGGCCGCCTGGGCGAGCCGGAAGATCTCGCCGGGCCGCTGCTGTTCCTCGCTTCGAAAGCGTCGGATTTTTACACCGGCCACATTCTTTATGCCGATGGCGGCTACACGGCGGGGTGATGCAATCCAGCACAACACTTTGAGTGTCATTCCGGGACGCGTGCGCAGCACGCGGACCCGGAATCCAGAGGCAAGCATCGCGCCTGCATCTGGATTCCGGGTTCGCCGCTTCGCCGCGCCCCGGAATGACGGAGAGTAGTAATGGTCACCCCGAAAGCTAAAATCACCGTGATCGGCGCCGGGCCTCATGGGCCACGGCATCGCCCAGGTGTTCGCGCTCGCCGGCCATGACGTGACGATCTATGACTCATTTCGCCGCCACGCTCGACAGCGCCAAAGCGCGCATTCTCGCCAATCTTAAAGATCTCGGCGACGATGAGAGCGCCGTCAACCGCGTGACGCCGCAAGCCGATCTTGGCGTGGCCGTGCGCGATGCCGATTACGTGGTCGAGGCGGTGCTGGAGGACCTGCCGCTCAAGCAGAAGATTTTCGCCGAGGTTGAAAAATATGCGCGGCCGGACGCGATATTGGCCAGCAATACGTCGGTCATTCCGATCACCCAGATCATGCGGGGCCTGACGCGGCGCGAGCGCGCGCTCGGAACCCACTGGTGGAACCCGCCGTTTCTAGTGCCGCTGGTCGAAGTGATCGAGACGCAATGGACGAGCAAAGCCACCGTCGATTTCACCATGAATCTGCACGCCGATGCCGGCAAGACGCCCGCGCATGTGAAAAAGGACGTGCCCGGCTTTATCGGCAATCGCCTGCAACATGCGCTCTGGCGCGAGGCCATCGCGCTGGTCGAGCACGGCATTTGCGACGCCGAGACGGTCGATAATGTGATCAAAGCGGCGTTCGGGCGCCGGCTGGCGGTGCTCGGCCCGCTGGAAAATGCCGATATGGTCGGCACGGATTTGACGCTGGCGATCCACAACACCGTGCTGGGCGATATCGACAGCCGGCCGGCGCCTTCGCCTTATCTTGAAAAACTCGTGACGGACGGCAAGCTCGGCTTCAAATCGGGCGAAGGCTTCCGCAAGTGGAGCCCGCAACAACAGACAGCGCTACGGCTGAAAGTATTGCGGCATCTCAAAGCCGCGCGAGCGAAAGATCCTTGATATGACTGAGACCATCATTGACATCTACACCCATATTTTCCCGGAGCGGTTTTTCCAGGAAATGATCGCGGGTCAAGCCGGATTTGGGAAATATGGGCAAACGGCTGCGCGGCATCGTCAAGCTGTTCGATCTCGACGCGCGCTTCAAGGAAATGGACGCGTTCGGCGACTACCGGCAGATTATCTCACTGCCTAATCCGGCGATCGAAGACATCGCCAATCCGCAGGACGGCATGACGCTGGCGCGCATCGCCAATGATTCGATGGCGGAGCTATGCCGCAAATATCCCGAGCGCTTTCCGGCTTTCGCGGCGGCTTTGTGCATGACCGATGTGGCCGGCTCGGTCGCCGAGGCGCGGCGCGCCGTCAAGGATCTCGGCGCCGGCGGCGTGCTCCTATATACAAATGTCGCGGGCGAGCCGCTCGACGACCCGAAATTCGAGCCGATATTTGCCGTGATGGCCGAACTCGATCTGCCGATCTGGCTGCATCCGGTCGGCACCGCGGCGATGCCGGATTATCCGTCGGAAAAGAAATCGCGATTCGAGATGTGGTGGTGCTTCCATTGGCCCTATGAGACCTCGGTCGCCATGGTGCGGATGGTTTTTTCCGGCCTGTTCGACCGCTATCCCAAACTCAAGATCATCACGCATCATCTCGGCGGCATGATCCCCTATTACGATGGCCGCGTCGGGCCTGGCTTAAAGGTGCTGGGCCAGCGCACGTCGGACGAGGATTACTCGCAGATCCTGCCGTCGCTCAAGCGCCCGCATATGGATTATCTGCATGATTTCTACGGCGACACCGCCATGTTCGGCGGCGGCGTGCCGGCGACACGCTGCGGCTTCGAATTTTTCGGCGCCGATCATGTGGTGTTTGCGACCGATACGCCGCTGGGGCCGATCGCGCCCACCATCGAGACCGTGAAAAAGCTTGAGCTTGCGCCGGGCGACCAGCGCAAGCTCTTTTGCGGCAATGCCGAGAAGCTGCTCAATATGAAATTCGGCTAGTGCTTCTTCTTTTTTACATCCGCGGCACCTGTCGTGCCGGGATTGAATGACGGCGAATCGCTGGCCGGAAAACTCTCGTCGGAATTGATGGTGACGGTGTCTTCTTCGGTTTCGATGCGTTCGCGCTCATCATTGAGGTATTGTTTCGATTTTTCGGACATGAAAACCTCCAATATCCCGCACCCACAATTGCGGCCGGACCTTACCTGCAATAACAACGGCTGGGGCCAAGGCCTGGTTCCATGAACGGCCCCGGGAAAAAACACATGCTGCGCGCGGCCATTTACGGTGCTGGACACTGGGGAACGCGGCTAATCGAGTCGGTTCAGGGCAAAAGTTCCAAAATCCGCTTTGTGACGGCGCTAACCCGCGATCCGGCCGGAAAAGCCGCGCTGGCCGCACGTTTTGGCATGGCGCTAGTGACCGATTATGACAGCGTGTTGGCCGATCCCGCTATCGACGCCGTGGTGCTGTGCACGCCGCATTCGCAGCACAGTGCCGAAGTTATCGCGGCGGCCAAAGCCGGCAAGCATGTGTTGTGCGAAAAGCCGTTCACGCTAACGGTTGCCGACGCGCAAGCCGCCATCGCCGTCTGCAAGGCTGCCGGCGTCACGCTGCATGTCGGCTTCAACCGCCGTTACGCGCCGGCCTATATCGAGATGGTGCGCCGCATCGGCGCCGGCGAGATCGGCAAGCTGCGCCATATCGAGGGACAGTTTTCCGGGCCAGCCAGTTATCAGATCGAGCCGGGGAATTGGCGCTCCAACCAACACGAGAGCCCGGGCGGCTCAATGACCGCGCGCGGCGTTCATGTCATTGACGCCATGCTGCCGATCGCCGGATTGGTGGACACGGTATTTGCCTTCAGCAACCGCCTACAACTCGAAATCGCGGTCGATGACACGACATCGTGCCTGCTGCGCTTTGCCGGCGGCGTCACCGGCTATCTCGGCACGCTGCATGCGGCTTCGGCGTTCTACCGCATTCATGCGTTCGGCTCCAAAGGCGCGTTGGAAATGCGCGGCGAGACCGAACTGCTGGCGAGCGACCTCAAGGGCAATGTTGAACGCTTGACCTTCGATGTGGCCGACAAGGAACGCGCCGAGCTGGAAGCTCTCGCCGATGCGGTTGCGAGCGGCGTAAAATTCGTGATCGCGCCGGAGGAAATCGTCAATACCGTGGCTGTGATGGAAGCCGTGGCGGCGTCGGCAAAAAGCGGTGCAGCCATTTCGATAGAGTGAAACTTTGGCGCTGCACCCGATCTCATGCGCGCGAGCCGGTGTTGCCGTCCCACTACCCATACGTTATATCGAATGACAATTATTCAGAATGCCGGGCGCATTAATCGCGGCAGTACCGGCCACACACGACGGAAGGTCATCTCATGTACATTACCGACGCCAAGCGCCTGACTTATGACGGCGCGCGAAAGATGGTGGCCACCGCGATCGATAAAGCGCGCGAGGCCAAGATTGCCGTTTCCTGCTGCGTCGTGGACGCCGGCGGCCATGTCGTGGCGCTCGACCGGATGGACGGCGGACGCTTTCACACTTTGCATTCCTGCGGCACCAAGGCGGTGTGCGCCGCATCGACCCGTCGCATAACGAGCGCTCAGGGCGCCGTCGGCCAGCCGCTGGATGTGGCGCATGCATTGGGGCTGGCGCTGGCCGCGGGCCCTGAACGCTGGACGGCCATGGAAGGCGGCGCGCCGATCTTGATCTACGGCGAATGCGTCGGCGGCATCGGCGTCAGCGGCGGCGACTGGGAAACCGACCTGAAAATCGCTCAGGCGGCCGTTGAATCGATCGGCGCCACGTGGAAGTAACGAGATGCGGCTATTTGGCCGTGTACCCATAAATTCGGATCGGAGAGCGGCGAGCGCGCATGGCCCGCTGTTGCCCCAGGAGCGGACAAAATGTTGCGCCTCCGCGATTGTCCGCTTTGTGCTGACATATGCAGGTCAGGGCTTATGGATTTTTGGTTGTGCTCATGAATCGGTGTTTGCGTAATTTGATGGGCCTAAAAAGCAAGCCCTACCGCTTCGCGTAAATTCGCCGCTAATTACGGCCGCATGCGGGCACTTGAACTTGACGCGTTGATGCTCAAGGGCTACGGCCGCCGAACGAGTAAGCAGGGGCTCAAATCCAATGCGTCAATCTCTAAAAACCGGCGCTAAAAAATCACACAACATCGTTTTTCGGCTTTTAGGGCCCGGCCTCGTGACCGGCGCGGCGGATGATGACCCGTCGGGCATTGCCACTTACTCTCAGGCCGGAGCTCAATTTGGATATGGTCTTCTGTGGACCGTTTTCGTCACCACTCCATTTATGATCGCTATTCAACTGATAAGTGCGCAGATTGGAAGAGTTACCGGAAAAGGGCTGGCGGCCAACCTTACTCAATTCGTTCCGCGTTGGTTCGTGATTATTCTGGTGTCGCTTCTTGTCGCTGCAAATACGTTCAATATTGCCGCTGATATCGGGGCGATGGGCGAGGCGCTAGCTCTCGTCATCGGTGGATTGACGCATGAGCACGCTTTGATCTTCGCTGCCATCTCCGTGCTACTTCAAGTGTTTGTTCCTTATCGCCGGTATGCGCCAGTATTAAAGTTTCTAACTCTGACTTTATTCGTATATGTCCTAACCGCGTTCACTGTAAAAATACCGTGGAGCGTTGCGCTGCTTTCTGCACTGTGGCCAAAAGCCACATTGAACGTTGATTATTTTCTGATGGTGGTTGCCGTCCTTGGCACGACGATCAGTCCCTATCTGTTTTTCTGGCAGGCCTCCCAAGAAGTGGAAGAGATGAACCTGAGCAGACACCGAAGACCTTTAAAGGAGCTTCGTCGCGGCGGTCATCCAGAAATCGATCGCATCACAATCGACACAACGGTTGGAATGATATTCTCCAACACGATTGCATTTTTTATCATCGTGACGACAGCGGCAGTTTTGAACGCTGGCGGCATCACCAATATTCAAACCGCAGCGCAAGCCGCCGAGGCTTTGCGCCCTTTGGCCGGTGAGTTGACGTTCTTGTTGTTCGCTTTGGGTATCATTGGCACCGGGCTGCTTGCTGTTCCCGTGATGGCCGGTTCTGCCGCTTATGGCGTGGCAGAAGCTTTCGGTTGGCGAGCGACATTGGAAGCAAAAGCTCCAGATGCCATTGGTTTTTATGGAATTATAGCGGCGGCAACCATCATCGGATTTGGCCTTGGATTTACTGGTATTGATCCGATCAAAATGCTGATCTGGAGCGCAGTCATAAACGGTATTGTTGCCGTGCCGATTATGATCGCGATGATGCTTATCGTTTCCAAGTTAAGCATCATGGGACGTTTCAAAGCCAAGCGGTGGCTCCTTGGCTTCGGCTGGGCAGGAACAGCACTTATGGCGATTGCGGTAATTGCTCTCGTCTGGTCGTCTCTCATCTGAGCGCTATTTGACCTAGATGAGTGGGTGTCCGTTCGGGTCAAATCGCGTCTTAGCAATTCAACCCTCATCGTGGCCCTTTGTCGGCTCTAGGTCCAATAGCGTCATTTGCGCTGGGAAACAGCGACCCAGTCATGCCCTATCAAGAGCAGATGCTAGATAATCACCAGTGTAAGCCCAAACTCATGATACCGAAACGAGTGCTACCTCAATCCCATGTTAGAACCACAGGTTGCTGCTCGGTGACCGCCGTTTCTAATGCGGGTACCAAATCACGAAAGAAATCATATTGATGAGCTGGACCTGAATAATTGAGTCCATCCACTCTTTCTTTGGTCATAGTGTCACTGAGCGCGTTTTCGTCCAAGCCGGGAAGTAAGCCCTCGATGTATCGCCGGTATTTATAGATGATTGGAAGGAGTGCCTGCGCATCGTGTGGAGCGATATTGAATGGTTCCGGTGGCGCCCAAGTCCACGCCTCTACGTCGCGCAATAAGCGGGTCAAAAGTGCGCGAACCTCTTCATCAGCGAACGCCTTCATGCCTTCCAATACAAAAAGGATCGATCTCCCCGACTTTTTAGTACTGCCTTGAAAGGAACCGCAATCTACATAGAGGCCGCCCATGACCTGCCGACCTATCTGGTTCGTCCACCTCGTAGGCCTAACGATGGACAATGGTTAGAGCCTAGACACAGGGTTATTTCAAAGGACCGTTCGCTTCAATTTATATTCGTGCTCTGGCGCGGACAATGTCAGCTTTACTCATTCGCTGCCTAGCCGGTCAGTCGAAAAATCGGCCTTTGTCGGCTTTACTCCGTTAGCAACCATTTTTGGCGTGGAGCCGATTGATCGCTAAGTGCCAATCGCGTCATTCGCTGCGATGCAAAAAAACGCGGGACTTTTCACCATCGCCGCCGAACCCCTATGACACTCTCGTGCCGGTGGAGTAGCCGTCCACAGCATCAGAAGCAGACAAACGGCAGCGCACCAAAATACAGCGCCAACAGTCAGACTTCGTTTCTCGTTTGAGAAAACATGCGGGCTTTTTAGTCCGCAGCACACCATGCGTGAGCCAGCGCGATGGCGACGACCGCGAATATTACAAATCATAACCGCGGAGGCGTCATTTTTTCAGAACATCCCAGAAAGTCGAACATTGAAGCCATTATAGATTGTACTCGAAGAGAACTGGCCATTGTAGAAAATACCGAAGGTCGTGAACTTATCAATTTTGACATCCAAGCCAGCTTCTGCAACGGCGGCTTGGCGCGCGATAGGCGCGCCCGCAACAGTGAACGCATCGCCTCCGGCAAAACTGTTCGTCGAAACAGGGGTCGTGTCGCCATAGGCAGTACGCCAGCCAATCATTCCACGCGCTGTCGCTTCCAGTCCGCCTAGCGAGGCCTTGATCGTACGCCTGACACCCAATGTTCCAAAGGCCGTGTTGGTCGATTGCGCATTGCCTGACAATGCGGCGGCGCCACCGGCTTCGGAAAAACCGTCGGTGTGTAAGTTGACATAGGCAACGTTGAGGAACGGCTCAATTGTTTGCTGCATCATATCGATTTGATATCCAAGCTCGCTTGCGGCTTGGAACGTGCCGCCGGTATATTTGGCGGCCAGATTATCGCTGTAACCAGGGAAACTGACGCCGCGTGCTGTGTCAATTTCGTGCCTGGTATAGGTCAGGCTGGAACGAAGACCGAGCGGCCCCTGGTAGATACTACCATATAACCCAAAGTGGTAATTCGAACTATTGCCCGAGCCCCGCCCGTCGGTGTCGAAACTGGTGCGGCTGTAGCCGGTTAGAAAGCCGACCCGCCCTATCGCTCCCAGCGATCCATCGAGGCCTGCGACAAAGCCGCCGGTTGAATGCTTCAGGCTCGCGGCATTGCCGTCGCTTTCGACGTTGCTCCAACCGCCAAAGCCGCGCGCCCAGGCCGTTGGGGCATCAACGATCGACGGACGAAGGTTCAACTGCTGATCGGCATTCGCATAACTAAGGGCGCCCGTTGTGTCGTCCTGGCCGTTGGATGCCGCACGCAATCGGTCGTTGGCGGCGTCGCGCACGAAATGGCTGTCTTCGATCAGAGCGGTCTTGGCGGAAGCATGAACCTCGCCCGACACCAGATCGAGAGCCTGGTTGGTAGAGTTTGGATCGGATAGCGCCATCACGGCCTGATAGACTGGACCTATACCAACACTCAAAAGACCGGTGCCGGCAGCAATTTGATTGCGCGTGACCCCGAGCGTGAGTGTGGGGACGTATTTGAGAAAAACATCGTCTGCATCGTAGAAAAGAAAGACCCGCGAAAACGGCGTACTTAGGCTGCTGAACTGCCCACTCACGCCGCCGTTTGCGGTTAGAATGGTGTAGACCTTAGCATTATTGAAGACGTTACCGGCGGGTACGACCACAGTCCCACCGTTGATCGTCGCCCTTCCCGTTGCACTGATGAGGTCGCTTTGGCCGGCTGAATTTAACTGGACCGTATAGGTCGATCCCGATGCGAACGTAACATTTCCCGTGGTGTGCAGCGTCCCGATCGAGTTACCTGGCGCGATCGTGCCGCCGTTGGCAATGATCACATTACCCATTGTGCCATTGCCCATTAGCGTGCCACCGGTACCAACCGTAGTTGTGCCGCCCAGCGAACCGTTCACAGACAATGTTGCGTTTGTAATTGATGCGGTGCCGGTAAATCCGGATCCGTTGGCGGCATAGTGAGTCGTGCCGCTGAGAACCTGGATGGTGCCATTGCCCGTAATGTTTGGCGTGAGGATGTAATTCAAGTCGGTGTAGTTGAGCACAAGCTTGCCAGTGCCAGCGCCGAACGCGAGGGTGCCGACATTAAGGGCGCCGCTTGGTGCCGCTGCGCTGAAGGCATCCGCGCCGACGTTCACGGTGCCGATGCTGCCAGTCTGGTTGGCGATCGTCATCGTGGTCGCGCTCACCGTACCGCCATTGTTGATGTTGAGCGTCGCGGTTCCGGCGTCACCGACCGTAACATTGCCGGAGTTGATCCACGCCGAATTTGTACCCGTCACTGTGACAGTGCCAACAGCGACGGAGCTTGTGGCGATGACGGCATTGACGTCTGTGACGGTGCCGCCGTTCGAAATCGTCAATGTCGCCGTGGTGTTGTTCGGTATTGTCCCGCTATCAGCAACGCCCACAGTAAGATCGCCGGTCATGGTCCAGCTTGAGCCAGCGCCCGATACCGTAACAACGGCGTTGGTTGTCGAATCTCCGTAGGGAGCAAGAATACCGTTGACACTGGTGACGGTCGCGCCGTTGGTGATGTTTAGTGTCGCTAAGTAGGGCCCATCGGAGTAGTATCCAATGTTGATATCGCCGGAGTTGTTCCACTGCGAGCCGGCTCCGGTCACGACGACGACTCCATCGGCCTCGTAGCCTACCCAAGAGTTGACGTTTGACACGACAGCACCGCTGGAGATTGTGAGCGTGCCGCCGTAAAGATAGAGATCTCCGGCCGCTGCCAGTGAAGAACCGCTGCCTGTTACCGTGATGACGTTGCCCGATAGATAGCCGGTGTTTATATAGCCGCTGAAGCTGGCGCTGGCGCCCGCCGAAATGGTCAGGGTCCCAAGACCGTTGCCCCCTAAATAAATGTTACCGGCATTGAGTTGCGAACCGCTTCCGGTGATCGTGATGCTGCTATTCAGAGTATTGGCAACCGATACATCTCCGGCCGTCACGACACCGCCGCTGGAGATTGAAAGAGCACCGGCCGAATTGCCACCAACTGTCAAACTGCCGCTGTCCGAAACGACGCCGTTGTTGGTAACTGTCAGCGACGACGTACAGCCATTTCCGGGTAACGAGCATGGCGGATCGCCGCTTGCGTTGCCGTCGCCGATCGACAAACCGCCCGTTGTCAACTGGGAACCTGTGCCGTCGACCGTAATAGTTCCTACGCCACTGGCATAATAGCCAAGGGACATCTGACCTATATTCGCACTGCCGCCGTTGGAAATCGCCAGCGTGCCGGTACCGGATTTGCCGATATAGGCGAATGCACTGTTTGTCCAGCTCGAGCCAGCACCCGTGATGTTGACCGAGCCGACGCCGGTCAGTCCATCGCCGACGCCCGCATACAGACTAGTGGCAGTCGATCCACCGCTGATGTTGACGATGCCCGTGCCGGCTGCGCCGACCTCAAGATTTGGTTCGTTGGTCCAGGTCGATCCGCCGGACAGGTTCAGTGTGCCGAGCGAGCCCGCATTGATGCCGATCGCGCTGGGACTGTCTATGATTGCGCCGGCGCTGGCATTGATTGTCCCGGTGCCGCTCAACCCAAGGGAAAAAGGTGCCAGGAAAGAACCGCCGATCACGTCGACCGTGCCGTTCGATCCGGCGCTGTTGCCAATCGTGGACCCGAAGCCGAACGACGTGGTGACAGTAGAACCGGGATTGATGACGAGCGTTCCGGTACCGGTGTCGCCGATTACCAGATTGTCATTGACGATCCACGGCGATGCGTGATCGGTCGGAACAGTGACCGTTGTGCCGCCGTCGATTATTTCGTCCGCGTTGACAGACGCGACGACGGAAAGTGCCAAGGCGGTTGTAGCGGCAAAGAGAAATTGCCGAGAACGCGCGCCCGACAAAAACCTGTTCACTGCGAATTCCGCCTTCCCGACAAATGATGTCAACGAAGATGCGGAAACGTCCCTAATTCCTGATTAATCTAAGTATTCTTACCTACCTGAGAAACCGCCCGTGCAACCGTGTTTGGTGGTTTGTAACGATATGTCCAATGTCGCTTATGGGTCAAACGCTGCGGACCAATTTAGCCTCTGTGCCGACCTTTGTCGGCTCTTACTCCAAAAGCGACCAGTTGTGGTGCACCGTGGCGAATGACGCGAAGTGCCAGTAGCAGACATTTGTGCGCGTGATTTACTTCTAATTCAATTGGCAGCCTTTTGAGACAACCTAATGCGCCCCCACAAACCATCGCTGTTCAACGCTTTAGGCTGAACGGCCTGGTAGTGTTTGGATGCCGAAAGTATGGGATCTTCGCGCGTTTCAAAGCCGGCGAACACAAATAGAGAATGGATGGCTACGACCATGCGTGAGATCATTACCGAGATCGAGATCGCCGCGCCTCCCGAACGGGTGTGGGCCATTCTAACAGACTTTCCCGCGTTTCCTTCATGGAATCCTTTTATTCGGTCGATTGCGGGGCGCCTCGTAAAAGGCCATCGCATTGATGTTTTGATTTCTCCGCCTGGCCAAAAAGCGATGCGGTTTCGGCCAGTCCTGCTCGCCATCGTCTCCTCACGCGAACTGCGATGGCGTGGAAGTTTTGGATTTAGGGGCCTTTTTGATGGCGAACATTCATTTCTGCTCCAGAGCTTATCAGCCAATCGTACGCGGCTGTTGCAGCGTGAGCGATTCTCGGGCTTGCTCGTTCCTCTGATCATGCGGGGCCCAATGCTCGTTGCAACGCGTCAGGGCTTCACCGCAATGAATGAGGCGCTTAAGAGCAAGGCAGAAGCATCTTAGCTTAAGCAAGAATGAGTGCGTTCATGGCCGCCAAATCCAATCAAAATCACGTCGCTGCCTTCTTATCTTCTGATCGCATCGCGAGCCTCAGCGACACGATATTCGGGGTTTCGATGACCTTGCTCGCTGCAACGCTGTTACCGTCGGTCTTGACGATTAAAGGGTCAATCTTCGACATGTTAAGTGACATGCACGAAGAACTCGCTGCCGTCCTGCTCAGCTTCGCAATATCTGGGAGCTATTGGGTGGTGCAGCAGCACCGGTTGGCGATGACAAAATCGGTCACGCCGCGGCAGACGTTGCTCCATTTTGTCTTTCTGTTCCTAATCGTGCTGTTGCCGATCTCAACCGGTCTATGGGTCCGTGGTGGCGCAACACAGGCCACCGTCATGATCTACGGCATGAACCTCAGCCTGGTCGCGCTTGTGAACTTGCTGCTCTGGATCGATGTTCATCGCAGCGTCGTTGCCCACGCGCAAATTGTGAGGTCCTCTCTTGCGCTAGCTTTGTTCATCGTGGCATTGGCGATCGGCGCACTGTGGCCCTATATTGCTCAGTATCTCTGGCTATCGGTCTTTGCAACGTCGCTGCTTAGCCGCAACGTCGCGCGGCGTTTGCTTGGGAAGTGACGCGGGCTTTTCAACCTCACTTGTTTGCGGGTGCCGATAGGCCGGCCACGCGGAGACAGCAATGCAGACACGGCGAACGCTGTTAGCCGGGGGCTTAGGTACCGCTGCGCTCGCGCTTGGGGGTGTCGGCTATCGCAGCTGGGACCGCGGCGCATGGTCGAGCGGCAAAGGTGTGGCCTACTCATCCTGGGCCGAATGGCAGGGGGCCCCTTCCGACGGCGTCAAGCGGCCATTGCGGGCCGCGATCCTGGCGTCTAATCCGCACGATACGCAGCCTTGGCTTTTCGACGTTCGTGAAAACGTGATTACGCTGTTTGCCGATCGCACTCGCAACCTGGGCACGTTCGATCCCTTCCGCCGCGAAATGCATTTAGGGCTTGGTGCAGCGATTGAGAATCTTGTATTGGCGGCGCGCGCATTTGGATTTGCGGCGAAAGTTATGCCTACCGAAGGCACACTCTCCTTGTCACCGGACGATACGATTGTTCTCGCTGCCCGTATCGTTCTCACGCCGACGCCAGCCAGGGCCAACGCTTTGTTCCGTGCAATTCCATTTCGCCACACGAACCGCGGCCCTTATCGCGGCGATCAACCTATTAGTGTTGAAATTTTACGCCGGTTTAGCGATCTCATTACAGATGACACCGTTCGTCTTGCCTTTGTAGACGACAAGTATGCCCGCGGTGAGCTGGGCGCGCTGATTATAGAAGCGACTGGCCGAATTGTCGGCGATCCACAAATGTCGGCCGATAGTGCCCGTTGGTTTCGAACCGGTCGTCGTGAGATTTCTGCCCATCGTGACGGAGTGACGGTTGATACGTCCGGTGTGTCGGCGCTTGTGATCGCAGCGTCGAAGCTATTTCCCGATTTGGACGCGAAATCAGCGGACCAATATTGGCTTACGATCACGCGGGAGACGCAAGTCCCGACGGCACCAGTTCTTGGTATGCTTCTCGTACGCAGTCGGCTCGACATGCGATCAGGGATACAGGCTGGACGCGCCTGGCAAAGCCTACATTTGGCCATGACCGCAGAAGGTCTTGCTGCCCAACCACTCAATCAACCTATCGAATGCATTGACCGCAATTCAATGCTTGGCAGGCCCGATGGATTTGGATCGCCACTTGCCAAGTTCGCCGACGCATCAGGTTGGGAGCCCACGTTCATTTTCCGATTAGGTGTTGCAGAGCGTGCAGCAGGTCCAAGCCCACGACGCGCCCTGGAACAGGCGTTAATAACGTGACGCACAAACGATCGCCCTCTGCATCGTCGGCCCGTCTCTCTTTTTTGTTCGAAGGATTACAACTTGACCTATGGCCATGCCCCATGATGCGGATTCGAACACACAATGTGGTGCCTCCCGGAGGCTGGCCAATGCGATCGACAGTCACTCGAAGAGGCTTTTGGTAAACGTCCGAAGGCCTAGGAGCTAAGTCTATGACGCCGACGCATGGGATTCACCCGATTTGCACCGGCACCGTGGCGGTGAAGGTCCCCTTTCTAACCCGCAAGGGAGGGGAGATCACAAGCAAGTTGCGCATACTTGCGAGCCAATCCTTCACCCAGCCTTTCCCGGTACTTGCGTGGCTCATTGAGCACGAAGAGGGCGATTTTCTTATCGACACAGGCATGAGTGAGGCATCGAGCGCACCCGGCTATTTGCAGTCCATTGGCCGTTTCGATGCCTGGCTTTCCGACCGCATGTGCCGGTTCGACATGGCGCCGGGTTCGGCCTAGGACCGCAACTGCACCGCGTACGGGCGCGCGGAACAGAGGGTCTGCGCATCATATTGACGCATTTGCATACCGATCACATTAGCGGACTCGCCGATGTTCCTGGGGTCGAGGTTCTCGTGAATCAGGCGGAATGGCAGCACCCGTCCGGCGCGCCGAAACGGCTTTTGGCAGCATTGAGACCCGTGTGCTTCGAACTCCAACAGGACGCAAAATCGGCTTTCACCGCTTCATACACGTTGACGCGCGCGCGCGATCTCTTTGTGGTGGCCGCGCCGGGGCACACCCCTAATCATTGCGCCGTGATTTTACGGCGTGCCGGCATGACATTCCTGTTTACCGGCGACGCCGTCTACAACCAGGGACAATTGCTGCGCAATGAGGTTGCCGGTAGCCACACAAATGTCGATCTCGCTCTAGCCACCATGAAGGCCATGCGGGACTTCACCCGCGAGGGGCCAACCATCGTGTTGCCTTCGCACGATTCCGATTCTGAACGCCGTCTGAAAGCGACTGAAATATTCCCGCACTGAATGCTGCAGAAGCAGGAATTGCTTAACTCATCGACTCAACGACAGGGATCGCCGCACTTGACGCAGAGTTCTCACTCTTCGCACGCAGTGGCCTACAATTTACGAGTGCTCAAGGCATTACGAAGCGGCCCATGGCAACAGCACGATCTTGCCGCCGAACCCGCCGGCATCGATCCGGGCATGGACATCACGCGCGGCAGCGAGAGGCAGACGGTCTATTACGACCGGATGGATGGCGCCGTCGCGCAGGAGGGCGAACAGCGTGGCCATGTCGGCCTTGAATTCTTCGAGATGTGTCGTCCGGCGGGCGGTGATGCTGTACCAAAACGCACTGCGGCCGCGGAACAGGAAGCTCATTGAGCCCCAGATCTTCAGCCGGACCAGGCCGAGTCCGGCCGAAATCAGGCTTTCGCCTCCAACCGCCATTGTCTGCGAGCCATAGCCGATGAGGATGCCGCCGGGCGCCAGGCAGGCAAACGAACGAACAAAATGCCCGCCGCCGATCGCATCGAAGACGGCGTCTACGCCGGCGCCACCCTGACGCTTGGCGGTGAGCTTGTGCACGTTCGCGACGAAATCACCGGCGCGATAATCGACGGCGGTCGCGCCGAACTTCTCAACGACAGGCATGTTAGCGGCTGAGCAAGTGCCGATTACCTTGAGGCCGAAATGACGCGCCAAATCGAGCAATGCCGTGCCGACCGTTCCCGAAGCGCCGATGACCAAGATTGTGGCGCCCGGCGGTAGACGGCGAAAGCGAGTAAGCATCTGGTAGGCGGTCAGATAGGCAAGTGGCATGCACGCTGCTTCTGCTGGATCGACACCTTCAGGGACAGGTACCAGGAGCCGAGCGGGGCGGATTGCATATTGAGCGTAGCCGCCCACGACGCAGAGATCGGCGACGACGTCGCCCTCGCGTGGTGTCGCCACATCAGCGCCGGCTTTGTCGACAATGCCCACAAGCTCGTAGCCGGGGGTGAAGGGAAGCGGCCCTTTGAAATCCGGATAGCGGCCACGCCGAATGAAGCTATCGGTAAAACCAGTTCCGGCGGCGAGTACCTTGATGCGGACTTCACCAGAGCCCGGATCGGGAACCACCGCAACATCTTCCAGTTCCAACACTTCGGGGCCGCCAAACCGGGAAATTCGGACACGCTGCCAAGACATGCTTCACCACATCGGTTTTCTCGTAGCGGCTCATTCGCAACAAAATGAGCGTACCTAAAAAAGGCAAGCTTTTCGCTCGATAGCCCTTAAGTCAGAAGCCAGATGATCGAACGCGCTAGCAGCCATGGTTCAGCCAGCAATCAAACCGACGGCACTGGGCTGCCGGTCGTTAGAAGCGCGCGACTTCGGCAGGTCCTCGTTTTTTTCGGCAGCTTTACTCCGTTAGCGACCGCTTTTGGCATGGCTCCGAAACGTCGCTAGTGCCATTAGCGACATCATCTTCACGCTACGGACCGATAGACGAGCAAGCGGTCTAAAAGAACCCGCCGGGACCCCAATCCCGGCGGAATTAGTTTGGAAGGCGCGTGCGTTATTTGAGGCCCGCGACGCCCGCCTGCGAGATAGTGTCGTCCTGCGAGCCGGAGCCTCCGTG
>CAWEDE010000009.1:0-126488 GCA_963807665.1 uncultured Alphaproteobacteria bacterium
ACCGTGGTGCCGCCGGTGTAGGTGTTGGCGCCCGCAAGCGTCACCGTGCCGGCGGTGCTCTTGTCCAGCGCGCCCGCGCCCGCCAGCACGCCGTTGACCGTGCCGGCCTGCATGTCGAACGAGGTCGAGGCCGACACCGTCGCCGTCGAGACCAGCGTGCCGCCGGTCAGCTGATACGTCCCGACCGTGATGGTGCCGTTCTGCACCATGCTGCTGCCAGCCTGGTTCAGCGTCGCCTGCTGCACCGTCGTAAGCCCGCCAAGGTCCAGCGTGCCGGTGCCGTTCACCGTCGTCGTGTTGCCGGTATTGCCCAGCGTGCCAGCCCCCGACAGCGTCAGGCTTCCCGCCGACACCGTGGTGCCGCCGGTGTAGGTGTTGGCGCCCGCAAGCGTCACCGTGCCGGCGGTGCTCTTGTCCAGCGCGCCCGCGCCCGCCAGCACGCCGTTGACCGTGCCGGCCTGCATGTCGAACGAGGTCGAGGCCGACACCGTCGCCGTCGAGACCAGCGTGCCGCCGGTCAGCTGATACGTCCCGACCGTGATGGTGCCGTTCTGCACCATGCTGCTGCCAGCCTGGTTCAGCGTCGCCTGCTGCACCGTCGTAAGCCCGCCAAGGTCCAGCGTGCCGGTGCCGTTCACCGTCGTCGTGTTGCCGGTATTGCCCAGCGTGCCAGCCCCCGACAGCGTCAGGCTTCCCGCCGACACCGTGGTGCCGCCGGTGTAGGTGTTGGCGCCCGCAAGCGTGACCGTGCCGGCGGTGCTCTTGTCCAGCGCGCCAGCGCCGCCGAGGATCGCGGAAATCGCGCCGGCCTGCACGCCGAACGACGATGAATTGAGCGTGCCGTTCTGGATCGTTCCCCCGCTCAGTGTCAGTGCGCCGGTTGTCTGCGTCGTAGTGCCGAGATCGAGAACGCCGCCTGAAACCGCCAGCGTGCCGGTCGTGGCACCCAGCGTGCCCGCGCCGGAAATCTGCAAAGTGCCCGCGCTTACCGTGGTGCCGCCGGTGTAGGTGTTGGCGCCCGCAAGCGTCACCGTGCCGGCGGTGCTCTTGTCCAGCGCGCCCGCGCCCGCCAGCACGCCGTTGACCGTGCCGGCCTGCATGTCGAACGAGGTCGAGGCCGACACCGTCGCCGTCGAGACCAGCGTGCCGCCGGTCAGCTGATACGTCCCGACCGTGATGGTGCCGTTCTGCACCATGCTGCTGCCAGCCTGGTTCAGCGTCGCCTGCTGCACCGTCGTAAGCCCGCCAAGGTCCAGCGTGCCGGTGCCGTTCACCGTCGTCGTGTTGCCGGTATTGCCCAGCGTGCCAGCCCCCGACAGCGTCAGGCTTCCCGCCGACACCGTGGTGCCGCCGGTGTAGGTGTTGGCGCCCGCAAGCGTGACCGTGCCGGCGGTGCTCTTGTCCAGCGCGCCAGCGCCCGCCAGCACGCCGTTGACCGTGCCGGCCTGCATGTCGAACGAGGTCGAGGCCGACACCGTCGCCGTCGAGACCAGCGTGCCGCCGGTCAGCTGATACGTCCCGACCGTGATGGTGCCGTTCTGCACCATGCTGCTGCCAGCCTGGTTCAGCGTCGCCTGCTGCACCGTCGTAAGCCCGCCAAGGTCCAGCGTGCCGGTGCCGTTCACCGTCGTCGTGTTGCCGGTATTGCCCAGCGTGCCAGCCCCCGACAGCGTCAGGCTTCCCGCCGACACCGTGGTGCCGCCGGTGTAGGTGTTGGCGCCCGCAAGCGTGACCGTGCCGGCGGTGCTCTTGTCCAGCGCGCCAGCGCCGCCGAGGATCGCGGAAATCGCGCCGGCCTGCACGCCGAACGACGATGAATCGAGCGTGCCGTTCTGGATCGTTCCCCCGCTCAGTGTCAGTGCGCCGGTTGTCTGCGTCGTAGTGCCGAGATCGAGAACGCCGCCTGAAACCGCCAGCGTGCCGGTCGTGGCACCCAGCGTGCCCGCGCCGGAAATCTGCAAAGTGCCCGCGCTTACCGTGGTGCCGCCGGTGTAGGTGTTGGCGCCCGCAAGCGTCACCGTGCCGGCGGTGCTCTTGTCCAGCGCGCCCGCGCCCGCCAGCACGCCGTTGACCGTGCCGGCCTGCATGTCGAACGAGGTCGAGGCCGACACCGTCGCCGTCGAGACCAGCGTGCCGCCGGTCAGCTGATACGTCCCGACCGTGATGGTGCCGTTCTGCACCATGCTGCTGCCAGCCTGGTTCAGCGTCGCCTGCTGCACCGTCGTAAGCCCGCCAAGGTCCAGCGTGCCGGTGCCGTTCACCGTCGTCGTGTTGCCGGTATTGCCCAGCGTGCCAGCCCCCGACAGCGTCAGGCTTCCCGCCGACACCGTGGTGCCGCCGGTGTAGGTGTTGGCGCCCGCAAGCGTCACCGTGCCGGCGGTGCTCTTGTCCAGCGCGCCCGCGCCCGCCAGCACGCCGTTGACCGTGCCGGCCTGCATGTCGAACGAGGTCGAGGCCGACACCGTCGCCGTCGAGACCAGCGTGCCGCCGGTCAGCTGATACGTCCCGACCGTGATGGTGCCGTTCTGCACCATGCTGCTGCCAGCCTGGTTCAGCGTCGCCTGCTGCACCGTCGTAAGCCCGCCAAGGTCCAGCGTGCCGGTGCCGTTCACCGTCGTCGTGTTGCCGGTATTGCCCAGCGTGCCAGCCCCCGACAGCGTCAGGCTTCCCGCCGACACCGTGGTGCCGCCGGTGTAGGTGTTGGCGCCCGCAAGCGTGACCGTGCCGGCGGTGCTCTTGTCCAGCGCGCCAGCGCCGCCGAGGATCGCGGAAATCGCGCCGGCCTGCACGCCGAACGACGATGAATCGAGCGTGCCGTTCTGGATCGTTCCCCCGCTCAGTGTCAGTGCGCCGGTTGTCTGCGTCGTAGTGCCGAGATCGAGAACGCCGCCTGAAACCGCCAGCGTGCCGGTCGTGGCACCCAGCGTGCCCGCGCCGGAAATCTGCAAAGTGCCCGCGCTTACCGTGGTGCCGCCGGTGTAGGTGTTGGCGCCCGCAAGCGTCACCGTGCCGGCGGTGCTCTTGTCCAGCGCGCCCGCGCCCGCCAGCACGCCGTTGACCGTGCCGGCCTGCATGTCGAACGAGGTCGAGGCCGACACCGTCGCCGTCGAGACCAGCGTGCCGCCGGTCAGCTGATACGTCCCGACCGTGATGGTGCCGTTCTGCACCATGCTGCTGCCAGCCTGGTTCAGCGTCGCCTGCTGCACCGTCGTAAGCCCGCCAAGGTCCAGCGTGCCGGTGCCGTTCACCGTCGTCGTGTTGCCGGTATTGCCCAGCGTGCCAGCCCCCGACAGCGTCAGGCTTCCCGCCGACACCGTGGTGCCGCCGGTGTAGGTGTTGGCGCCCGCAAGCGTGACCGTGCCGGCGGTGCTCTTGTCCAGCGCGCCAGCGCCGCCGAGGATCGCGGAAATCGCGCCGGCCTGCACGCCGAACGACGATAAATCGAGCGTGCCGTTCTGGATCGTTCCCCCGCTCAGTGTCAGTGCGCCGGTTGTCTGCGTCGTAGTGCCGAGATCGAGAACGCCGCCTGAAACCGCCAGCGTGCCGGTCGTGGCACCCAGCGTGCCCGCGCCGGAAATCTGCAAAGTGCCCGCGCTTACCGTGGTGCCGCCGGTGTAGGTGTTGGCGCCCGCAAGCGTCACCGTGCCGGCGGTGCTCTTGTCCAGCGCGCCCGCGCCCGCCAGCACGCCGTTGACCGTGCCGGCCTGCATGTCGAACGAGGTCGAGGCCGACACCGTCGCCGTCGAGACCAGCGTGCCGCCGGTCAGCTGATACGTCCCGACCGTGATGGTGCCGTTCTGCACCATGCTGCTGCCAGCCTGGTTCAGCGTCGCCTGCTGCACCGTCGTAAGCCCGCCAAGGTCCAGCGTGCCGGTGCCGTTCACCGTCGTCGTGTTGCCGGTATTGCCCAGCGTGCCAGCCCCCGACAGCGTCAGGCTTCCCGCCGACACCGTGGTGCCGCCGGTGTAGGTGTTGGCGCCCGCAAGCGTGACCGTGCCGGCGGTGCTCTTGTCCAGCGCGCCAGCGCCCGCCAGCACGCCGTTGACCGTGCCGGCCTGCATGTCGAACGAGGTCGAGGCCGACACCGTCGCCGTCGAGACCAGCGTGCCGCCGGTCAGCTGATACGTCCCGACCGTGATGGTGCCGTTCTGCACCATGCTGCTGCCAGCCTGGTTCAGCGTCGCCTGCTGCACCGTCGTAAGCCCGCCAAGGTCCAGCGTGCCGGTGCCGTTCACCGTCGTCGTGTTGCCGGTATTGCCCAGCGTGCCAGCCCCCGACAGCGTCAGGCTTCCCGCCGACACCGTGGTGCCGCCGGTGTAGGTGTTGGCGCCCGCAAGCGTGACCGTGCCGGCGGTGCTCTTGTCCAGCGCGCCAGCGCCGCCGAGGATCGCGGAAATCGCGCCGGCCTGCACGCCGAACGACGATGAATCGAGCGTGCCGTTCTGGATCGTTCCCCCGCTCAGTGTCAGTGCGCCGGTTGTCTGCGTCGTAGTGCCGAGATCGAGAACGCCGCCTGAAACCGCCAGCGTGCCGGTCGTGGCACCCAGCGTGCCCGCGCCGGAAATCTGCAAAGTGCCCGCGCTTACCGTGGTGCCGCCGGTGTAGGTGTTGGCGCCCGCAAGCGTCACCGTGCCGGCGGTGCTCTTGTCCAGCGCGCCCGCGCCCGCCAGCACGCCGTTGACCGTGCCGGCCTGCATGTCGAACGAGGTCGAGGCCGACACCGTCGCCGTCGAGACCAGCGTGCCGCCGGTCAGCTGATACGTCCCGACCGTGATGGTGCCGTTCTGCACCATGCTGCTGCCAGCCTGGTTCAGCGTCGCCTGCTGCACCGTCGTAAGCCCGCCAAGGTCCAGCGTGCCGGTGCCGTTCACCGTCGTCGTGTTGCCGGTATTGCCCAGCGTGCCAGCCCCCGACAGCGTCAGGCTTCCCGCCGACACCGTGGTGCCGCCGGTGTAGGTGTTGGCGCCCGCAAGCGTGACCGTGCCGCTACCGACTTTAACAAGCGCGGTCGTGCCGGTGCCATTCTCAATGACGCCACTGAACGTCGTGCTGCCGTTGTCGCCACCTTCCGTCAGCGCGGCATTACCGCCATTATTGGTCACCGTACCGGCGCCGGCCAGCGACCCGATTGATTGATTGAAGCCGCCGAGGTTCAAGATGCTGTATAAAGTCACCGTCGTCGGCGAATTGGCGCTGATCGTATTTGTGCCGCCGCCCACCACCGTAACTGCGTGAGCGGTCGTAGCATCGCCGATAAACGTCGCGTCCGGGTACGAGTTCGGACCGTTGACCGTCAGGACATCCGTCGTGGCGGACCCGGACGTGCCGAGTATATTGAACGGACCTGTACCGGAAATCGTGCCGATCGAGGTGGCGCCAGTCACCGTGATGTCGTCGGCCAAGGCGGCGGACGAAGCGACCATGGCAAATGCCATGGCCGCGCCCGACACCAATAGGCGCCGCGGCAAGCGGTAGCTTGAAGGATTCCACGTGTTTTTGGACATTCCCACCGATGCGAATAGCGATATTGCGCGTCATCGCGGACCACCTGGCTAGCGATCACGCTCTAAGCAAAAACGCATACCCACCGTGGACGCTATATCTTGTGGATGATTCGATCTGTGGCCTTTACGCAACAAAAATACGAATTATTAAGCCGAATCAGTTGCCTAGGAGGCAATCGCAACCGTTAATTTTCGGTAAAGCATTCAGCAAGCAGCGGTGGCCCGAGCCAGCGATACGGGAAAGGCACCGCCCGTCTTTGCTGCGAACAGGTGCAATTGCGCTTTCGACGCCACGTAGCCGGATGCCGGATCGATCGGCGATCTAACTCGTTGCCGGAAATCGCTTTCACGCACCGAAATTAAAACCGGGCGCCAAATCCCCGGAAGGGTTCGCGCGCCCGGCTTCATAGCGATTCAGCAAATATCGATTAGGGCTTTGGCAGCTTCGGCGCCCCCAGCTTCGGCTTTAACTCAGTCGCGACCTTCTTTTCCTGGGCGAGCTTAGTTTCCTCGGCGAGCTTTGCTTTCTCGGCTAAGGTCTTTGGCTTTTCTGCGGCGACACCCAACTTGGGCTTTGCGACGATCTTCTCGTCCTTTTTGATCTTCTCAAGCTCGCTTTTGAGTGGCGCCGCATAAGCGGGCGCTGCCACCGCGAACGCAACAGCCGACGCGATCAATATCGAAGAAATCTTCATAGTCATCCCCCGTTTTGTGATTGTACGTTCCGATTAGATACTCTTATTTCTGAACTGGATATGAATAACTTGAACCATCCAGCGGGTGGCACTATACGACCTACATAAGTCTTTCTATAGGTTGTAATTTCCGATTTTGCATCCGGAAAGTTTCGCCCAGCTATGTGTAATGCAGCACATGGGGCGAGCGAGCCATACCAAGATCATGGTATGCGGCCGCCAATGTATTCACCTCGAGGTTCGTAGCATTCCGTTTTATGTCTAACCCATTGAAGACGCCGCTAGATCGGACCCCGCAAATGCCATAGGCTGCCGCTCGTGCAAGTGGTCCAAGCCGTCATTTCAAGTCTTGAATTCAAACTTTATCGAGAAATCGTCGTATGAATAAATTTGGCACGAGCTTGGTCTGCGGTATCGGCGCGCTGTTGTGGAGTGGCGCCAGTCAGGCTCAGGCGCCGCAACAGACGACGGCTACCTTCGAGGACTGGGTTCTCCGGTGTATCGGCACGCCCCCGCAGAAGGCCTGCGAGATCGTGCAGTTCACCCAAGTGCAGGGGCAAGCCGGGGTTCTTACTCAGATCGCCATAGGCAGTCCGAGTAAAAGCGAGCCGCTCAAATTGGTAGTTCAGGTGCCGATCGATACATGGCTGCCGGCCGGCGTGAAACTGCAGGTGAACGACAAGGACCCGGGTGTAATTGCTACGTTCAAACGCTGCCTGGCGAGCGCGTGCTTCGCCGACGTCGAAATCAAAGACGACACGATCAAGAAATTTCGCAGCGCGACCGGTCCCGGCAAGCTTGTTTTTAAAAATGTCGCACAGAAAGAATTAAGCCTACCGCTGTCGTTCAAGGGCTTCGGCGCCGCCTTCGATGCGATGCAAAAGGAATGACGCCGTAGAAGCTTAATATAACGCCCGCTTAAAAGAGCCCCTCGAGATTGTATCTCCGAGTGAATGTAATAAGCCGCGGAGAATGCGGCGCCTTAGAGAGCGGATTTAGGGTGCGACCCGCATTCTACCGTGCGGAGGTTGTCATCAGAATTCTGCAAATTCCCCACGTTTTGTCGCGGCAAGATCGCGACAGAAAGTTGTTCGCTGGCGGATAGTGGCGAAGCGGGCGGGATTCGAACTGAGGTTACGGCGCAGCGAAATCGCTCAAAACGGCCGGTCCTGCGCTACATCGAGCCTTGGCCACCGACAGGGCGTAGCGGATTTGGCGAAATTCCAAGGCGTCGTCCTCTGCTTATCTGTGCGGCTGCCAGATTAACGCCTTTTTGCGACAATCGCCGCATTGGATACGGTCTTGAGAAAGACACAAGAAGGAGTATTATAGGTTTTTGAAGCCACTCCTTCGGTTCGCCGAAAGGGGGCTTTTTGCTTTTGTAGGGCAATCTCATGTCCGCGAACAAAAACGGTCACATACGCCTGACGTCGCATCCGGGCCATCGCGGGCCTGACCGTCACCCCATAAAATGGGGCGCAGCCACCGCACACGAACGCGGACCGGTGATCGGGACGGTGACATCGGCGGCCGATCGAAATGCGATCGGCGCGCATGGCGGCTCCTACGCGCTTTACCGCGCTTTGGCGGTGTCGTCCGGGGCTCTTAATCCGCTTATAAGACCGGATCTAACCAATACCTCGCCGGTCGTGGACATCGGACCGTTTCCGCAATGGTCGGATCCCCGGCGCATCGTGTCGCTCGATCCTTGGGGCCATCGCGTTGCCGAGGATTTCCGCCGTGAGATCGCCGAGGGCCTCGATATCCGCCCGACCATCGCCATCACCAAAGCGCGGCTGACGGTACCCGAACTGGGCGTCGGCAAAACCGCGCTGGTGAAAGTCGACGGCAATATCGTGCGCGAGAGCGGCGACATCGCGGTGACCAAAGCGGCCATCGATCCGGTCTGGTATCTGCCCGGAATCGCCGATCGCTTTGCCATTAGCGAGGACAAGCTGCGCCATACTTTGTTCGAGCAAACCGGCGGGATTTATCCGGAGCTCGTGACCCGGCCTGATCTATCGGTGTTCCTGCCGCCGATCGGCGGCATCACGCTCTACATTTTTGGCGATCCGGCCGCGATTGCCGATCGCAAACGTACGCTCGCCTGCCGGGTGCATGATGAATGCAACGGCTCCGACGTATTCGGTTCCGACATCTGCACCTGCCGGCCCTATCTCGTTCACGGCATCGCCGAATGCGTGAAGGAAGCGCAGAACGGCGGCGCCGGCCTCATCGTCTATAACCGCAAGGAAGGCCGCGCCCTCGGCGAAGTGACGAAGTTTCTTGTCTACAATGCGCGCAAGCGCCAGGAAGGCGGCGACCAGGCCGCGACCTATTTCGAACGTACCGAATGCGTGGCCGGCGTGCAGGACGCCCGCTTCCAGCAGTTGATGCCGGATGTGCTGCATTGGCTCGGTATCACCCGCATCGATCGCTTCATGTCGATGTCAAACATGAAATACGACGCCATCATCGAATCCGGCATCGAGATCGGCGAGCGCGTGGCAATCCCGGCGGGTCTCGTGCCGGACGACGCGCAAGTCGAGATCGAGGCCAAAAAGGCCGCCGGCTATTACGCACCCGATAGCCTGCCGACCGCGGACGACCTCAAGGATGTGATCGGCCGCAAGCTTGACGAGTTCTGAACATTTCGGAGCTGTTGCACGAACTTGATACTAAGCGGCTTGCAGCTTTGTCGCTGCTGACATCGGCCGCGGTGCGCAGCCGCGCCCATGAAATGCTGGACATCGGACTTGCCGGCGAGCTGCCGAACTTTCGTGTCGATCTTGCGCAATTGTCGCCGACCGCAGCCTTCGTCGCCGATGTGATCCGCACGAACTATCCCGACCTCAAAGTGCCGCTGCATGCGCGCTGGCGCCATTTCGTGTTTGGCGGGCGCGACCTTTGGGCGGAAATCGCGCAACGCGCGGCGTGGCCCGATGCGCAAAGCAGAGCGCGCGCCGAATTTGACGTTGCCATTGTTTCGGTTCTGCTCGATGCCGGCGCTGGCGCAGATTGGCGCTATCGCGATGCCGATTCCGGATTGACTATCGGGCGCTCGGAAGGACTGGCGCTCGCAAGCCTGCGAATGTTCGAGGCCGGGTTGTTTTCAGCGATGCGCGCGACCCATTGCGCGCGGATGCCGCGCGGCTTGCAAGCCTCACGCCTGCCGACCTGGCGAAAGGGTTTCAGGCGACGGCGGAAAATCCCCTCGCCGGCCTCGATGGCCGCGCCGCGTTGCTGGCGCGATTGGGCCGCGCGATGATGGCAAATAAAAAAGTATTTGCGAAACACGACACCGCGCGCGCCGGCGGGCTATTCGATTGTATGGCCGACGCCACAGGGAAAATGGCCCTGCCCGCCCCCGCGATGCTGGAAGTTTTGCTCACGCAACTGGCGCCGATTTGGCCGGATCGCCTGACGCTCGGCGGCGTGTCGCTGGGCGATACCTGGCGCCACAGCGCCATCACGCGTGACGACGAGACTTCCGGCCTGATGCCGCTGCACAAGCTGTCGCAATGGCTGACTTATTCGTTGATCGAGCCGGTTCGCCGCGCTGGAATTACCGTCACCGACATCGATGGCCTCACTGGACTCGCCGAATATCGCAATGGCGGCCTTTTTGTCGATGCCGGCGTTATGGCGTTACGCGATCCCGCCATGGCGCAACGGGCAAATCCGGTTGGGTCAGAAATGATCGTCGAATGGCGCGCCTTGACGGTCGCACTGCTCGATCGCATCGCGCCGCTTGTGCGGGACTTGCTTGGCGTTACGGCGCAGGATTTCCCGCTCGGCGCGTTGCTGGAAGGCGGCACCTGGTCGGCCGGCCGCAAGATGGCGTTGCAAAAGCGGGCCGATGGCGCGCCGCCCTTCAACGTCGTGAGCGACGGCACGGTTTTCTGAGTTTGTGAGGGTTTTCAAATGCATGGCGTAACGATTGTCGATCACCCGCTGGTGCAGCATAAGCTGACTTTGCTGCGCGACAAGACGCGCTCGACCAAGGTATTTCGCGAATTATTCAACGAGATCGGAACGCTACTTTTCTACGAAGTGACGCGTGATCTGTCATTGCAAATGATCGAGGTCGAAACGCCGCTGGCTAAAATGACTTCGCCGGTGCTGGCCGGCAAAAAACTGGTGCTGGCGCCGGTCGGCCGCGCCGGCATGGGTTTTCTGGAAGGCATGCTCAATCTGGTGCCGTCGGCGCGCGTCGCCCATGTCGGGCTCTATCGCGATCCTCGCACGCTGACGGCGGTGGAATATTTCTTCAAGGCGCCGGACGACATGGCGGATCGTCTTGCGCTGGTGCTGCATCCGATGCTGGCGACCGGCAATTCGGCGGTCGCCGCCGTCGACCGCTTGAAGGAAAGCGGCGCCAAATCGGTGCGTATCGTTTGCTTGCTGGCGACGGCGCAAGCCACGGAGAAGTTGCACGCCCACCACCCCGAGGTGCACATCTGGACCGCGGCGATCGACGAGGCGATCAACGAGCAAGGCTATATAGTGCCGGGCATCGGCGATGTCGGCGACCGGATGTACGGAACCAAGTAGCAATTCACATGGCGCATGAGCCAATGCCTATGAATTTGCCCCCTACCGTCTTTAACCCGCCATTCCGCATCACTCGCGCAAGCCACGTGGTGATAACCGCGCGCGACTTGGCCGCGAGCCACCGGTTCTATAGCGAGGTTATCGGGCTGATCCTGACCGCGCAGGATAACGACACGCTGTATTTTCGCGGTGTCGAAGAGGCCTGCCATCATAGCCTCGTCATCAAGAAGGCTACACAGGCGGCATGCGCCCATATCGGCATGCGCGTGATGACCGAGGACGACCTCGACCGCGCCAAGAGTTTTTTCGAAAGCAAAGGTTGCGCGGCGCAATGGGCCGAGGTGCCCTTTCAATCCCGCACTTTGCATGTGACCGACGCCGCCGGCGTTCCGCTTGAACTTTGCGCCAGCATGCCGGTCATGCCGCGCATGATCACGGCGTTCACTGCCCACAAAGGCGGCTGCGCGCAGCGGCTCGACCATTATCAGATCGTTACGCCCAAGGTGCGCGAGGCTTGCGAACTCTATATGGCCGCGGGTTTCCGCCTGACCGAATATATTTCACCGGCCGGAACTTCGGACCTGCTCGGTGTTTTCCTACAGCGTAAGGGCAATCCGCACGACATCGTATTCTTCAATGGCACGGGCCCTCGCCTGCACCACTTCGCCTATGTCACGCCGGAAACCCAGCACCTGATGCGCGCCTGCGACATCGCGGGCGAACTCGGTTTCGGCGCGCAGGTCGAGCGCGGGCCGGGCCGCCATGGTCCCGGCCACGCCATGTACGTCTATTTCCGCGATCCCGACGGCCATCGCGTCGAACTGTTCAACACGCATTATCAGATCATGGATATCGAGAACGAGCCGGTCGGCTGGGATCCGTCCGATCCCAAGATTTCCTATCCGTGGGGATTGCCGGCGCAACGATCGTGGTTCGAGCAGGCAACCGATTTCGTCGGCACGCCGGCCGTTGAGCCTGCGCGCAAACCTAATCCAATAACGCTCGAGACTTATCTCGCCCGCAAAGCGACGGAATGACGGCGCATGATCCGGATTGGAATTATTGGGCTGGGCTGGTGGGGCAAGCAGATCGTGACGTGCTTGAAGGAAAGCCCGCGTTTCAAGGTGGTGGCGGGCTGCGATGTAGACCACAATATGGCCGCCCCATTCGCGCGGACTCATGGCTTCGATTTGGTTACCGATTACAGAGATCTGCTCGCGCGTGCCGACATCGATGCCATCGCGGTGGTGACGCCGCATGCCTTGCACGAGGAGATGGCGATCGCCGCCTTCGCCGCCGGCAAGCAGGTATTTTGCGAAAAGCCTTTGGCTCTCACGACCGCTAGTGCCGAGCGGATATTGGCGGCCTGCGCCAAGGCCGGCGGCGTGCTCGGCATCGGGCATGAACGGCGTTACGAGCCGGCGATGGAGGAAATGCGGCGGCTATATGAGAGCGGCGCGCTCGGGCGCATCCTGCATATGGATGCCAATGTCAGCCACGATAATTTCCGCAAAATGGACCCCGCGAACTGGCGGCGCGATCCCAAGCACGCGCCGGCCGGCGCCTGGACCGCGCTCGGCATTCATCTCGGCGATATGTTCGTGTCGCTCGCGGGCGCCCCTAGCCGCGTGAGCGCGCGCACCGCCTCGCAGATATTTCCCGCGCCGTCGGAGGATTTCGTCAGTGCGGAAATCGATTTTTCAAACGGCGCGCGCGGGCGCATCACCTGTTTATCAACGCCGCCCTTCTATGGGCGCTTCACGCTGATTTGCGACAAAGGCTGGGTCGAGGTGCAAGAGGGCGGCAATGTCGATAAGGGAATACCGTCGAGCTTCGTTCATTGCGGACCGGACGGCAGCCGGCAAACGCGCCATTACGATCACAGCAACACGGTGCGGGCGAATTTCGAGGCCTGGGCGGATGCGCTCGAGAGCCGCGCGCTTTATCGTTTTTCCACCCAGCAATTGCTCGGCAATATCCGCATTCTGGACGCCGTGACCCGCTCGGCCGCCGCCGACGGCAAGACGATTGCTTTGTGATACAACGCGACCATGCAAAGTGAAAAAGAACAGGTCGCGCTCACTTCGATCGCGGCTTCCGCTGCGCTGACGATCGCCAAGGGCCTGGTCGGTTTTGCGACCGGTTCACTGGCCATTCTATCGGAAGCCGGCCATTCGCTGATCGATCTCGGCGCCACGGTGATGACTTACGGCGCCGTGCGCGTTTCGGGTAAGCCGGCCGACAAGGAGCATAACTACGGCCACGGCAAGGTCGAGAGTGTCTCGGCGCTGGCGGAAACCGCGCTGTTGTTCATGCTCTCGGGGGTGGTGATCTGGGCGGCACTCAAGCGCCTGATCGAGCACGACGATAATATCGTGCTCGCGAATGCCTGGGCATTCGGCGTCATCGTGCTGTCGATGGCGGTCGATTTTTTCCGCGCGCGCGCATTGTCGCGCACCGCCAAACAAACCCGCAGCGAGGCGCTGGAAGCCGACGCGCTGCACTTTTCGTCCGACCTGTGGGCATCGTTCGCGGTCTTGATCGGCCTTGGCGGCGTGCGGCTCGGTCTGTGGTGGGCCGATTCCGCGGCAGCGCTGGTGGTGGCGCTTCTGGTCTGCTTTGCCGGCTGGCGATTAGGGCGGCGCACGATCGATACGCTTACCGATACCGCGCCTGTGGGCGCCGCCGAGAAATTCACCGCGATTGCCGCGAAGGTGCCGGGCGTCGTCGCGGTCAATCACGTGCGCGCCCGCGCCGTAGGCGACAAGACCTTTATCGATCTGGTCGTCGCGGTGAGCCGCACACTCCCGCTCGACCGTGTTAACGCCATCAGGGGCGATGTCGAGGCCGCGTTTCACAACCAGATGCCGGGGGCGGAACTCACGGTCACTACGGATCCCGTCGCGCTGAGCAACGAAACCGTGCTCGACCGGGTGATGGTGATTGCGCGCAATCGTGCGCTGGCCGTGCATCACGTTACGGTGCATCAGATCAAGGGCCGGCTGGCCGTTTCGCTCGACCTCGAGGTCGACGGCAAGCTTTCGCTACGCGCCGCCCATGAATTGGCCGATGGCTTGGAGAGCGCCATCGCCGGCGAACTCGGCCTCGACGTCGAGGTCGAGACTCATATCGAGCCGCTGGAACCGCAGGAAACGTCGGGCCGCGACGCGCCGCCCGAGCGGGTGAAGGCGGTCGAAATCGCGCTCGCGGAACTGGCGCCGGAAACCCGCACTATCCGCGAGGTACATGACGTGCGCGTGCGCGAGACCGATGTCGGCGAGATCGTCAATTTTCACTGCCACGTCGATCCCGACTTGAGCGTGCAGACCGTGCATGAAAAAGTCGATGCGCTGGAGCGCGCCTTGCGCGTGCGCTCGCCCTCGATCAAGCGCGTGATCGGTCATGCCGAGCCGAATAAATAAATCGCGCGGCTTTTGGCTTCCAATTCCGTGCCCAACACCTTAGATCAAAGTCACATTCCGGACCCCAGCAAATGCGTACCGATATTGACCAGCCTATTCGCCTGAAGGACTACCGCGAGCCCGACTGGCTGGTGGAGACGGTCGCGCTCGATTTTTCGTTGCATCCGACGAAAACCAAGGTGCGGGCGACTCTCGCGCTCAAGCCCAATCCGAAGTCGGCCGCCGCGCCGCTGGTACTCGACGGCGATGGCCTCACGCTAGTGTCACTGAAAATCGACGGCGTGGCACTGCCGGCCGAAAATTACGCGGCGACGCCCGATAGCCTTACGATCCCCCAGGTGCCGAACGGACCCTTTACCCTCGAGATCGAGACGCTGGTCGACCCGACCGACAATTCACAGCTATCGGGGCTCTACCGCTCCAGTGGCACCTATTGCACGCAATGCGAAGCCGAGGGCTTTCGCCGCATCACCTATTTTCCCGACCGGCCCGATGTGATGGCGATTTACACCACGCGCATTGAGGCCGACAAAGTCGAGGCGCCGGTTCTGTTGTCGAACGGCAATCTGACCGAAAGCGGGGAATTACCAGGCGGACGTCATTTCGCGGTCTGGAACGATCCGCATCCTAAGCCGTCTTATTTGTTCGCGCTGGTCGGCGGCAAACTCGGCCATGTCGAAGATCGCTTCCGCACCATGTCCGGCCGCGACGTCACGCTGCGCATCTATGTCGAGCCGGGCAAGGAAGGCCGCTGCGATTATGCCATGGACTCGCTCAAGCGCGCCATGCGCTGGGACGAGACCGCGTTCGGGCGTGAATACGATCTCGATATTTTCATGATCGTCGCCGTCTCCGATTTCAACATGGGCGCGATGGAGAACAAGGGCCTCAATGTCTTCAACGACAAATATGTGCTGGCGAGTTCGGACACCGCGACCGACAGCGATTACGCCGGCGTCGAGGCCGTCATCGCGCACGAATATTTCCATAACTGGACCGGCAACCGCATCACCTGCCGTGATTGGTTTCAGCTTTGCCTCAAAGAGGGCCTGACCGTTTTCCGCGACCAGGAGTTTTCGTCCGATATGCGCTCGCGCGCGGTCAAACGCATTTCCGATGTGCGCGGTTTGCGCGCCGCCCAGTTCATCGAGGATTCTGGGCCGTTGGCGCATCCGGTCCGGCCAGAATTATACAAGGAAATCAATAACTTTTACACCAGCACGGTCTACGACAAGGGCGCCGAGGTTGTGCGCATGGTGCACACTTTAATCGGACCTGAAAAATTCCGCGCCGGCATGGATTTGTATTTCATGCGCCACGACGGCCACGCCGCGACCGTCGAGCAATTCATTCGGTGCTTTGCCGATGTCAGCGGGCGCGACATGACGCAATTCATGCTCTGGTACAGCCAGGCCGGCACGCCGCAAGTGAACGTGCGCACGAGCTTCGACGCCGCGCGCAAGACATTCACGCTTGAATGCAAACAGAACTCTTGCGCCGACGCCCAATCAGCCGACCAAAGAGCCGATGGTGATCCCGCTGGTGACTGGCCTCGTCGGCAAGGACGGCCACGATCTGCCGCTCGCGCTGGCGGACGGCGCAAAAATCGAGCGCGGCGTGTTGGAACTCACGGCCCCGGCCCACACCTATGAATTCACCGGGATCGATGAGCGCCCGGTGCTTTCGATCAATCGCGGTTTCTCGGCGCCGATCAAGCTCACGACCGATCTCGACGATGGCGATCTCGATTTTCTGGCGGCGCATGATAGTGACGCGTTCAACCGCTGGCAGGCGCTGCAGACCAGCGCGATGCGGCTCTTGATTGGCAATGTCGCTGCTTTGCATGCCGGCAAACGCCGCGCACGGACGACAAACTGATCGCGGCCATGGCCGCCATTCTCGACGACGCAAAGCTGGAGCCGGCCTTTGTCGCGCTCGCACTGGCGCCGCCGGGCGAAGGCGATATCGCCCGCGAAATCGGCAAAGACATAGACCCTGACGCCATTTTCCAGGCGCGCCAGGCCTTGCGCGCGGCGATCGGCAGCCAGCTCGGGCCGGCTTTAACCGCGGCCTATGACCGCATGGCCATAACCGGCCCCTACTCGCCCGACGCCGCGGCGGCCGGCCGGCGAACCCTGCGCAACGCCGCGCTCGATTTACTGGCGGCCGCCGATGCGCCCGGATCGATCGCGCGCGCGGCCCGCCAATACGACGACGCCGACAACATGGCCGACCGCATGGCGGCGCTCTCAACCCTGGCGCTACATGACGGCGCCGAGCGCGAACGTGCGCTGGCCGATTTCTATGCGCGTTACGCCAGCGATGCGCTGGTCATCGACAAATGGTTCTCGCTGCAAGCCATGATTCCGCAGCCGGGCACGCTTGAGGAAGTGCGCAAGCTCACCGGCCATCCCGCCTTCTCGCTCGCCAATCCAAACCGCGTGCGCTCGCTCATCGGCGCCTTCGCGCAGGCCAATCCGACCCAGTTCAACCGCGCCGACGGCGCCGGTTATACCTTCGTCGCCGACAATATCCTGACGCTTGACCCGAAAAATCCGCAATTGGCGGCCCGCATGGCCACCGCCTTTCGCACCTGGCGCACACTGGAGCCGGGACGCCAAGCCAAAGCGGGGGCCGTCCTGGCGCGCATGCAGGCTGCGCCAAGCCTGTCGCGCGATCTGTCGCGATATCGTGGAGCGCGCGCTGGCCTAAGCCGGTAGCGGGCTGTTTCCGCGCCTTCTGTGGTCTGCGCATACCCATAGGCGTGTCATAATTACCGGTGGGTAACGAATTTTAAATAATTGACTCTTGGGACTCTCGACAAATCAGCGCCCATCGATTCCAATCGCCAAGTGATTCGGACAGCGATGCGGCACATCCTTCCGGTTCGCGGGTAGGGGATTTACGAAACGGAGGTCTTCATGGCGCGCGCCGGATTGGCGAGTGCGTCTGCACACCCGGATTCTATCAAGGGTCTCGCGCAATCGATCGCCAAACCGGCGTATCGGCGGCTGCTGACGGCCGAGCCCTTGCTCCGGCGCGCGGTTCCGGTGCTGATCATCGCGTTTCTCGTTACAATTTGTGTCGGTGCGGTCGTGCAGGTCCTCGACCAGCGCCGGCAGACGCTTGAGAACATGGTCGTTTCGCTCGACGCGATTGCCGACCTTGCCGCCGAACGCCTGCAACAGCCCCTTAAACAGCCCGCCGATGCGATAGAACGTCCGCAAGAAGTGCTGACACGTGCCTTGCCGCCCTGGGCCACCGCCGCCGGCCGGCGTTATTTCTTGACCAATGCGGATGGCGTGGTCGCTGCCGCCACGCCTGCCACCGACGCCACCATTGGCCGCCGCCTGATCGATCTGCTCGGGCCAACCCAACCGCTCACGACGTTCGGCGCCGGCGCCGGTGTCCTCGAAATCACCCTGCCCGACGATAGCCACGCGCTGGCGACCGTGCGCATGCTCAAGGCCCCGTTCGGACAAATCGCGGTCGTGCAGTCGCGCGAGGCAGCCCTCTCGTCGTGGCGTTCGCTCACCACACTCACCATCACGCTTTCGGCCACCACCGGCTTTGTCGTTCTTATCCTCGGTTTTGCCTTCCATTGGCAGGCAACACGGGCGCGGGAAGCGGACGTCATCTATGAAACCGTCCGCAGTCGCATCGATACTGCGCTCAACCGGGGCCGTTGCGGCTTGTGGGACTGGGACTTGGCGCGCGGCCGCATCTTCTGGTCTCAGTCGATGTTCGACATTCTCGGGCTCGCGGCCAAGGACAATCTGATGCCATTCGGTGATGTCAGCGCCCTGGTGCATCCCGACGACGTTCAGCTTTACGAACTTGCCACCGAACTCGCCGACGCCAAGATGACGGCGATCGATCACGCCTTCCGCATGCGCCATGCCGACGGCCACTGGGTGTGGCTGCGCGCGCGTTGCGAACTGGTGCGCCAACGCGGCGAACCCGGCCTGCATCTGATCGGCATCGCAGTCGATATCACCGAGCAGAAAAGCCTGGTCGAAAAGACGGTCGCCGCCGACATGCGGCTGCGCGACGCCATCGAGACCATCCCGGAAGCCTTCGTACTGTGGGATGCCGATAACCGGCTTGTGCTGTGCAATTCGAATTTCCAGGAACTGCATAATCTACCCGACGACGCGATCATGGTCGGCGCGTCTTACGAGTTGGTGGTGGCCGAAGGCAGCCAGCCGGTCGTGCGCAACAAGATCGTCACCGGCGGCCCCACGGTTCCGGGCGCGCGCACCTTCGAGGCGCAACTTGAGGACGGCCGCTGGCTCCATATCAGCGAGCGGCGCACCAAGGACGGCGGTTATGTTTCGGTCGGCACCGACATCACCGCGCTCAAGACCCACGAAGAAAAACTGGTCGATAGCGAGAAGCGCCAGATCGCCACCATTTCCGATTTGCGCGCCTCGCAGCAGCGCCTTGCTGAATTGGCCGAAAAATATGCCGAGGAAAAGACCCGCGCCGAGGAAGCCAACCAGGCGAAATCGAAATTCCTCGCCAATATGAGCCACGAACTGCGCACACCCCTCAATGCCATCATCGGATTTTCCGAGATCATGGAGTCGGGCATGTTCGGGCCGCTCGGCGCCGATAAATACAACGAATATTGCAGCGATATCCGCGGCAGCGGGCAATATCTGCTGGAAGTCATTAACGACATTCTCGATATGTCGAAGATCGAGGCTGGCCGCATCCGCCTCGATTTCGAGGACCTCGATCTCGACACGCTGCTGGCCGAATCCATGCGCGTCGTGTCGGCAAAGGCGCAGGAAAAACAGCTCGAGGTCACGGCCCGGATCGCCCCCGATCTGCATCTTCGCGCCGACCGGCGCGCCATCAAGCAGATCGCGCTCAATCTGTTATCGAATGCGGTGAAATTCACGCCCGCCGGCGGACGCGTTACCGTGCGCGGGCGCGCGACCGACGATTTCATCGTGCTGGGGATCGCCGATACCGGCATCGGCATTGCCAAGGACGCGCTCACGCGGCTTGGCCGTCCGTTCGAACAGGTCGAAAGCCAGTTGACCAAGAGCCATCAGGGTTCGGGACTGGGGCTGGCGATCGCCAAATCGCTGACCGAGCTGCATGGCGGGCGCATGCGCATCCGCTCCACGCTCGGTAAAGGCACCATGGTGGTGGTGCGGCTGCCGCTGATGCCGCAATGCCCGCTGCCGAAGGAAGAAGCGGCGTGAACATTCGGGCGTTGCGCGCCGAATCCGAGATACTTGTTATTGCAAGACCCTGGATTCCCGCTGTTCAGGGGTCGGAATGACGCTGGCGCCTTCTCCCCAAAATCCGCACAAAACTCGCCCGCACCTTCGCTTGCGTCTCGATCAGCGTGGCGTCGAGCGTGGCAAAATCCGGCACGTCGGCGGCGCGCGCCAGAAGCCGCAGCAGCCCCGCCCCCGCGGTCTTGGGATCGAACGGCCCGGCCAGACACAGCCGCAAAATTTGAGTGAGGTCCTGGTAGAGCTGGATCGCAGGGCGCAATATTTCGGCCTCTTCGACCGGCAGCAGCTTCAACTGCCAGGCTTTGTCGAGCACGCGCGCGGTTGAAGTGTCGAGAATATCGGGCGCGCGGCTGGCATGCACGAGCTGTAAATATTGCGCGATGAATTCCAGATCGATCAACCCGCCGGCCGCGTATTTGAGGTCCCATCGATTGCGGTCGCTTTTTTCCTTGGCGATCGCCTCGCGCATTTCCACCACATCGCCGGCAATCAATGCGGCATCACGCGGACGGCACAATATCTCGCTGATCACTTTTTCCACCCGCGCGCCAAAACCGGGCGATGCCGACACCACACGTGCGCGGGTGAGCGCCATGTGCTCCCAGGTCCAGGCTTCGGTCTGCTGATAGCTGGTAAAGCCACCGATCTGGGTCGCCAAGGGCCCGGCGCGCCCCGACGGCCGCAGCCGCATATCGACATCGTAAAGCGCGCCATAATTGGTCTGCGCGGTCAGCGCGTTGATCAGCCGTTGCGTGAGCCGCGCGAAATAATGCCCGCCATATAGCGGGCGTTTGCCGTTCGATTCCGGATGCTTGTCGTCAAAGTCATAGACCAGGATCAAGTCGAGATCGGAACTCGCGGTCATTTCGCGGCCGCCGAGTTTGCCCATGGCGAGCACCGCTGTTTGTTCGCCGCGCAGATGGCCATGGCTGACGCCGCAAAATTCTGAGCGATCGCGCGATGCACTGCGCGAATAACCGCATCCGCCAGCCGCGCAAAGGCTTCGCCGGCTTGGCGCGCTGTCACGGTGCCTGATAATATCCGCACGCCAATCAGGAACATATATTCGAGCCCAAACATGCGAATACGCTCAAGCAAGTCCTCGTCATAAGCGCGATTGCGAAAGCGCCGCCTCGAGCCGGCGGCCCAACTCGGCATCGTCTGGGACGGTGCCGAAAAAACTCGGATCGACCAGCGCGTCCATCACTTGCGGATTGCGCGCCAGCGTATCGGCCAGCCGCGGCGCAATGCCGAGCACCAAGGTAATGAGCGCGATGAGATCGGGCTTTTGCCGCAGCATCGACAAGAGCCGCGCCGCGCCATGCAGATTGCCAAGAAAATGGTCGAACAGCACCAATGTGGCGCCCGGATTATCGGTCCGCCCTACTTCCTCCAGAAGCACCGGCAACAGCGCCTGTAAGATGGCTGCGCGCCGCTTCGCCTTTGACGGTGCGATGCTCGCCGCCAAGCCAGTGGCGGATCGTACTCGAAGCTTCCAGCGGCGAGCGGAAGCCCAATTCGGCCAGGCGATCGAGCGTTTTGCGCTCGTCGGCGTCCGGCGGGAACGCCAGATCCGGCTTCGAGCCCGGCTTGCCGCTCCCTGGCGCCGTTTCAAACAACCGCGCGTAATGGCGCTGAACCTTGGCGAGATGGTCGAGCAAAACCTTGGCGAAGGCGTCGCGGCTGGCATAGCCCAGAAAGCGTGCGAAGCGCTCAAGTCCAGCGCGTTCCGCCGGCAGCACCTGCGTCTGCTCGTCATTGACCATCTGCAGCCGATGCTCGACCGTTCGCAGGAAGCCGTATGCTTCCTTCATGTCCTTGCATACGGCCGGATCGATCCAGCGGTCGCGCTTGAGCTTGTCGAGCGTGGTGAGCGTTTCGCGGTCGCGCAAATCCGGGTTGCGACCGCCCGCGATCAATTGCTGGGTCTGCGCGAAGAATTCAATCTCGCGAATGCCGCCGCGCCCTAACTTTATGTTGTGGCCCTCGACCGCGATCTCGCCGTGCCCGCGGAAGGCATTGATCTGGCGCTTCATGGCGTGCACATCGGCCACCGAAGCGAAGTCGAGATATTTGCGCCACACGAAAGGCGACAATTCGTCGAGGATAGCCTCGCCCGCCGCGATGTCGCCGGCGCAGGCGCGCGCCTTGATCATGGCCGCGCGTTCCCAGTTCTGCCCGGTGCTTTCGTAATAAGACATCGCCGCCGCGGTCGAAATCGCGATTGCGGTCGAGGCCGGATCGGGGCGCAGCCGCAAATCGGTGCGGAACACGTAGCCATCGCTGGTGCGCTCGGACAGAAGCTTCACCAGCCGCTGCGTGATGCGCACGAACAGCGGCGCCGGCACGGCATCTTTCGGCAGCGCGGGCGCCTCCGGATCGTAGAATACGATGAGATCGATATCGCTCGAGTAATTGAGTTCGAACGCGCCCATCTTGCCCATCGCCAGCACGATATAGCCGCTGCCGGCCTGCGGCCGCGTTTTGTCGCTTAGTTTCAGGCGGCCGGCGCGCGCTGCCTCGGCCAGCACGAAATCCACCGCGGCATTGACCGCTGTGTCGGCAAGTTCGGTCAATGCGCGCGCCGTCTGCATCACCGGCCATACGCCGCCGATATCGGCGAGCGCGATCAGTAATGCCGCTTCCGCCTTTAGCCGGCGAAGCTGGCGCATCGCCTCGGCTTCGTCTTTCGTCGCCGCGATGGCGCGGCGGCGATCGGCCAGCAAGGCGGTAAAATGTCCTTCTGGGTCGGCGCCCAGCAATCGGATGAGCCGTTTGGGCTCGCGGCTCGCCAGTTCCCACAAAAACGGCGAACTCTCCGATAGGCTTTCAAGCAGCGCGATGACGGTGCGATGGGCGGCGAGCATCGCCCTAAGGGGCCTTGCCTCAGCCGGCACCAGGCCGGCGAGCCATTGCGCGACATGGGCGCGTGCAAGCTTTAGGCTCGATCAGGCGCGGCGCAGTGACAATTCGCCCAGCCAGCGTATGACCTGTCGGCGACTGTTGCGCGTGCGCAGGCGAAACGCGAGCCGCCCTCTTACGGGCGGTCTTTTTAACTGGCTTCTTTTTGGCGGCTTTCTTCTTGCCCGGCGGCTTCATCCCGCACTTTGTACCGGCCCGCCGCGTGGCAAGGCAATGATGCTCTTGAGGCCCGGATGATTGTCCTCAAGCGTCAATTCGCCGCCATGCAGCCTTGCCACCGCCGACGCAAGACTTAAACCCAGCCCGGAGCCCGGCTTCGAGCGGCTTTGCTCCAACCGGACAAAGCGCTCGACCACATGGCCACGGTCGGCTTCCGGAATACCCGGCCCGCTGTCGCTGACCGTCAGCAGGATACGGTCGCCTTGGCTGAGCGCGCGTACCACGATCTCGGCGGTAGCTCCGTTGATCGGCTCGGCATATTTGATGGCGTTGTCCACCAGATTGGCGAGAGCCTGGCTGACCAGTTCGCGGTTGCCATTGACCGGCGCCGCGCTTTCAGCCTCGACCTTGAGCGCGATGCCTTTCTCCTCAGCCAGCGGCTCGTAAAGCTCGCCGATGTCGTTGGCGATTTCGGCGGCGTCGAATTCGGTCATATTGTCGCGCGCCTGTCCGGATTCCGCGCTTGCGATCATCAATAGCGCGTTGAAGGTTGCGATCAGGCTGTCGGACTCTTCGATGGTCGATTCGAGCGCGGCGCGGTATTCGCCCTCGTTCTTGGCGCTGCGCAGCGCCTGTTCGGTGCGGTTGCGCAGCCGCGTGAGCGGCGTCTTGAGATCGTGGGCGATATTGTCGGACACCTCTTTCAAGCCGTGCATGAGCGCCTCGATGCGCTCGAGCATGACATTGAGGTTTTCGGCCAGCCGGTCGAGTTCGTCGCCGGTGCCGGCCACCGGCAACCGCTCGCCGAGATCGCCGGCCATGATGGTGCGGGTTGTTTCCGTCATGGCATCGACGCGGCGCAGCACGCGGCGGGTGACAAACAAGCCGCCGGCCAGACCCAGTACCAGCACGATGGCGATCGAATAGCGGCCGGCGTCGAGGATGATATGATAGAGCCGCTCGCGCTCGTCGAGGTCGCGGCCGACCAGCAACCGAAAACCACCGGGAAGCTGGTACACGCGCGCAAGCGCGTGATGGTCGGGATGTTCGGGAGATTCCGCTTCGTCGAGACGCCGATAGGCCGTTTCGGTCCAGCCTGGATTGTCGAGAATGCCAGGCTGCAGCGCGGTGACGTTACCGGCCAGCGCCTCGCCGGCGAATGTGGTCACCAGATAGAGGCTCGAGCCCGGCCGGCGCGCGCGCGCATCGACCACGATGACCAGACGCCTTATGCCGCCCAGCCGGTACTGCTCCGACAGGCCGGTAATTTCGGCATCAACCGTTTCGGTAATCTGTTCGGTGATCAGGCGGCGGGTATTGAGGGCAAAATATCCAAGCAGAAACGCCGCAAACAGCGCGAACACGGTCAAATAGACCAGCGTCAGCTTGAATGTCGTCGTGCGAAATAGTTTACCGAGCGCCGTCACGTATCATGTATCCCGCGCCGCGGACCGTATGCAGAAGCGGCTGGGAGAAACCTTTATCGATTTTCGAGCGTAAGCGCGAGATGTGGACGTCAATCACGTTGGTTTGCGGGTCAAAATGGTAGTCCCACACGCTTTCCAACAGCATGGTCCGCGTCACCACCTGCCCCGCATGTTTCATCAGGTATTCCAGCAGGCGGAATTCGCGCGGTTGCAGCGTTATTTCCACTTCGCCGCGGCGAACTTGGTGGGACAGGCGGTCAAGTTCGAGATCGCCAACATTCAGGACGGTTTCCTCGTTGCGCCCGCCATGGCGGCGCGCCAGCACCTCGACCCGCGCCAGCAGTTCGGAGAATGAATAGGGCTTGGGCAGATAATCGTCGCCGCCGGCCCGCAAGCCTTTGACCCGGTCATCGACCTGGCCGAGCGCGGACAGAATGAGCGCGGGCGTCTCGATGCCCTTGGCCCGCAATGTGCCGATCAGCGAGAGCCCGTCACGCTTGGGCAACATGCGATCGACGATAAGGACCTCGTATTCGCCGTCGAGCGCCATCGACAAGCCATCCTCGCCATCATTGGCGGCGTCGGCAACATGGCCAACCTCGCGGAACGCCTTGACTAAATAGTCGGCGGCATCGCGGTCGTCCTCGATCACCAATAGGCGCATGCTGACCCGATCCGGTTGCGCGTCGGCCATCCGGCCAACGGCGCGAGCCCCTTGAATATTTGCATAAGTGGGCATCGGGCACACCATTTCCAGTCAATTCGAAGGCAGATCTATTCGTGGCAGGTCTATTTTTTGACCTGGTAACCCCCTTAATCAGCCGGACCAGGGACTGGTCCAAAAGCAATTGCCCCATTTCGTACGCGAGGGGGTGGCGGGATTGGCCCGCCACCCCCTCAACGACCCCACCCCAGCGGGGGCGACGGTTGCCAGGGTTGGAGTTCGGATCGAAAGCGGCCGGACGTCTAAGTCCGCCCGCTTTTCAGATAAAGGCCGGGACGGGCCGAAGCCCGTCCCGTTGAGATCGCTCTGCCAGCGGGGGCGACGGTTGCCGGCAGGACGCCCTCAAACTCGTAGTCGGCCGCGTTCGTTCAGCCTTGGCCGACCGGCAGGGCGACGAAGCGGGTGTTGTCACCCGATTTCACCCTCAACAGAACGGTACGCTTGCCTTCCGTGCGGGCCGCGGAGACGACTTTGCGCACGTCGGCAGGGCTCGATACGGATTTACCGGCAACTTCGAGAATCACATCGCCGGTCGAGAAGCCGTGGTCGGCGGCGACACCTGAAGAATCGACGCCGGTAACCACCACACCTTCGGAGCCGGCACCCGCGACGCGGGCGGCCGGAGCCAGAGTGAGGCCAAGCTTGCCGAGGTCGGCGCTGCCATTGTCGCTGTTGTCGGTCGTCGCATTTGCTTCCTTGCTGTTCGGCAATTCGCCGAGCGTCAGGCTGACGGTTTTCTCCGAACCCTTATGCAGGACCGAGAGCTTGACCGAAGCCTTGGGAGGCAACGCGCCGATCTTTTTGGCGAGATCGCGGGCATCCTTGACCTGATCGCCATTGACCGCGGTGATGACGTCGCCGGCTTCGATGCCAGCCTTCGCCGCCGGGCCATCGGCTTGCGGCTGCGCTACCAGTGCGCCTTCCGCCTTCTTGAGGCCGAGACTGTCGGCGATATCCTGCGTCACCGGTTGGATCTGAACGCCGATCCAGCCACGCGTGACCGAGCCGTGGTCCTTGAGCTGAGCGATCACGCTCTTGACCGTATCGGCGGGGATCGCGAAAGCGATGCCGACCGAGCCGCCGGACGGCGAATAGATCGCCGTATTGACACCGATCACATTGCCTTCGGTATCGAAGGTCGGTCCGCCGGAATTGCCTTTGTTGACCGGCGCATCGATCTGGATGAAGTCGTCATAGGCGCTGGCGCCGATGTCGCGACCGCGAGCCGAAACGATACCGGCGGTGACGGTGCCGCCCAGACCGAACGGATTACCGACCGCAATCACCCAGTCGCCGATGCGTGGCGCCGCGCTGGCCAATTTCACATAGGGGAACGAGCCGCCTTCGACCTTGATCAGCGCCAAATCGGTGCGCGGATCGGTGCCGATCACTTTGGCGGTGTGAACTTTTCCATCGTCGGTCGTGACTTGAACGCTTTCGGCTTTCTCGACCACGTGGTTATTGGTCACGGCGTAGCCATCGGGCGAAATAAAGAAGCCCGAGCCCTGACCGGTGATGGTGTTATGATGTTGCTGTTGGCCGCGCGGCATCATGCCGTCGGGACCATTCTGGCCGTCCGGCATTCCGAAGCGACGGAAAAATTCCCGCAAGCCGGGGGGAACGTTTTCCATGTTCTCGCCGCCGAGACCGGTGGTTTGCGCGCCGCCGTCCATCTTGACGCGAACCGAGATGACCGCGGGTTTTACCTTCTCGACGATGTCGGCAAAGCCAATCGGCGCCTGTAGCTTGTGCGCCTGTTCGGTCAAGTTCTGCGCCTGCGCGGCCGGGTAGCCGCCCTGGAGGTTCAAGGCAGGGGCGATAACCAGAGCCGCGACGCCAAGGCCGGCAACGGTGGTGGCAAGCAGGATCCAGCGCCGGGCAGAAAGGACGCGGCGCTTCTTGGGAGCCGAGCCGTTGGGTGTGATGTCGGGAGTTGTAAGAGCGGGGGGGACGCTCGGGTTCATCATAAAATCTCCATCTCAATTCGGGGCGGCAAATGCACGCCGTTTCGAATTCGAAGATGGGGGGATGAGCCTTACAGCGTTCTGTCGGGGGGATTAAACTTTTGTAAGGTGGGAAAACTCAATTACGCTTGCAATTCAATAGATTAATCAATGCTTGGGAGCTTCGGCTTCGACCAAAGCCGCAAGCCGGCGCTGCTCCGATTCGCTCAATGCCGCGGGCTGGGCGGCTAGCCCTGGTTCGCCGCCGGGCGGCGACAATCAGCCCGATCATGCCGGCAATCAGCGCCAGCGGGGTGAGGCCCCAAAGCAGCAGCGTGTTTCGTTCAAACGGTGGCTTTAGCAGCACGAATTCGCCGTAGCGCGCTACCAGGAAGTCGAGCACCTGTTTGTCGCTATCGCCCTTTGTGAGCCGCTCGCGCACCAAGAGCCGCAAATCCTTCGCCAAAGGCGCTTCCGAATCGTCGATCGATTGGTTCTGGCACACCATGCAGCGCAGTTCGCGTGACAGATCGCGCGCGCGCGCCTCCAGCAGCCGGATCTTTGAGCATTTCATCCGGCGCCACGGCATACGCAATGCTCGGCGCCAAAAGTGCCGCCAGCAATGCGATCGAGGCAAAGGCCCGCATGCGCCCTACTCCGCCGGCTGCAGATTTGCCGCAGGCTGCTTGGCCGCGGGCTTGGGCGCCCCGATGCGCAAGCGCCGGTCGGACAGCGACAGGGCGCCGCCGAGCATCATCACCACCGCGCCGAGCCAGATCAGCAGCACCATCGGCTTGTAGTAAATGCGGACCGCAATCGAACCATCGGGATTGGTATCGCCGAGCGAGAGATAAAGCTGGCTGACGCCGCGGGACATCAAGGCCGCTTCGGTGGTCGTCGTGTTGCGCGAGGCGAAGCTGCGTTTCGACGGCTCCATCACGCCGATCGCGACGCCGCCTTCGCGCACGGTGAATTTCGCCGCCAATTCGCTAAAATTCGGGCCCGCATGCTGCACCATGCCGTCGAAGCTGAAATCGTAGCCGGACAATTCCACCGATTGCTTGGGACTAAGCGCGACAATGCGCTCGCTCGCCCAGGTCTGACAGACGATGCCGAGCAGCGTCATGGCGATGCCGAAATGCGCCACCGCCGTGCCCCAGGTCGAACGCGGCAATCCGCCGGCGCGCAGCCGCACAGTCTCAAACGGCATGCGGAATAATCCGGTGCGTTCGACCAAATCGGTCAGCGCCCCCGCCATGACGAAAAATGCCAGTCCGATGCCAAACGGCGCCAGCACCGATGTTGCGCCGGCAATTGCAAATCCCGCCGCGATCGCAACGAGGCCCACGCCCATGGCCGCCAACAGCCGTTGCGCCACGCCTAAAATGTCGCCCCGCTTCCAGGCCAGCAGCGGACCGAACGGCACGGCAAACAGCAGTGGAATGAACAGCGGCGCGAAAGTCAGGTTGAAAAACGGCGCGCCGACCGAGATTTTCTCGCCGGTGAAAGCCTCAAGCGCCAGCGGATAAAGCGTGCCGACGAATACCGTCAGGCAGGCGGTAGTCAGAAATAGATTGTTGAACACCAGCGCGCCTTCGCGCGAAATTGGCGCAAACAAGCCGCCTTGCTTGAGCATCGGCGCCCGCCAGGCAAACAATGACAGTCCGCCGCCGATAAACAGCACCAGAATGGCGAGAATGAACACGCCGCGCGCCGGATCGCTGGCAAAAGTATGCACTGAGGTGAGTACGCCGGAGCGCACCAGGAAAGTGCCGACCAGCGACAGCGAAAACGTCAGGATCGCCAGCAGCAGCGTCCAGATTTTCAACGCGTTGCGCTTTTCCATCACCACCGCGGAATGCAAAAGCGCGGTGCCGGCGAGCCAGGGCATCAGCGAGGCATTTTCCACCGGATCCCAGAACCAGAAGCCGCCCCAGCCCAGTTCGTAATAGGCCCAGTATGAACCCATGGCGACGCCGACCGTCAGGCACATCCAGGCTGCCAAGGTCCACGGCCGCACCCAGCGCGCCCAGGCGGCGTCGATGCGGCCTTCGATCAGCGCGGCGATGGCGAATGAAAACGCTATCGAGAAACCGACATAGCCCAGATAAAGCAGCGGCGGATGAATCGCCAAGCCGATGTCCTGCAAAATCGGATTGAGGTCGCGGCCTTCCAGCGGCGCCTGCGCCAGGCGCAAAAACGGGTTCGAGGTCAACAGGATGAACAGGTAGAAGGCGGTGGCGATCCACGATTGCACCGCCAACACATTGGCCTTCAAGGTATCCGGCAGATTATTGCCAAATAGCGCCACCATCGCGCCGAACAATGACAGAATGAGAACCCACAAAAGCATCGAGCCCTCGTGGTTTCCCCACACGCTGGTGATCTTGTAGATCAGCGGCATCATCGAATGGGAATTCTCGAACACGCTGGCGACCGAGAAATCCGACGTGACGTAACAGATGGTCAGCGCCAGGAACGACAGCGCGACAAAAGCGAATTGCATCACCGCGGTCGATGAACCGAGCCGCATCAGCGCGACATCGTGCCGGCGCGCGCCGATCACCGGCACAATCGATTGCACCAGGCCGAGCGCCAGCGCGAGTACCAGGGCATAATGTCCAAGCTCGGGGATCATTTCGTAGCGCCCTCTTGCCAGCGGCCGCTCTTTTTCAAAGCGTCGACCACTTCGCGCGGCATATAGCGCTCATCATGCTTGGCCAGCACGGTATCGGCAACAAAATAGCCGCCCGGCGCAAGGCTACCCTCGGCCACCACCCCCTGCCCTTCCCGAAACAAATCCGGCACAATGCCCTGATAGCGCACCGCGATTTCGTTTTTACCGTCGGTGACCTCGAAGCGGATCGCAAGATTGTCGCCACGCTGAAGGCTGCCGGTCTTGACCAGCCCGCCGACGCGAATCCGCGTGCCCGGGGCGATGTGCTTTTCGGCAATGTCGGTCGGCGAATTGAAAAACACGATGGAATCGCGCAATGCGCTGAGCACCAGCGCGGCAGCGATCGCCAGCACGGCGAGACTGGAACCGATCAGAATAAGGCGTCGCTGCTTGCGGGTCATTGCACGGGGTCATAAGCCGAAATGCCCCGCTTTGCCAGCCGTGCCATTGCGGCCAAACTACGCAAGGCCTATGGCGCGCGCGGACTTGGGTGCGCAAAGCCTTAGGCGCGCGCAGTTTTGCGCTCTTTGGCGCTTGCCACTTCCGCCGCTTTGTCCAATAGCGAGGCATATTGTTTGCCGAAAACCTTGGCGCAAAAGCGCACCGCGGCATCGACTTGGCTTTGGCGGAAACTGCGGTCGGCCATTCCGGCATGGCGAACGCCGTCGAGCAGCGAGCGCATGCCGCTGTCGAGATATTGCTGGAGTTCGGCGAAGGTGCGCTGTGTCATCTCATTGATGGCGAGTTCGCCGGCGAACAGGCGGCAGGCGCCGACAAATTCCACCAGCATCTCGGTCTCGGCCACTTCGCCGGCGTCGAGTTCGGAATTGGGGCGGATTTCGATGGATGGCCGAGGCCGCAGCAGCCGGCGCACGCGCCCCGGCATGGATTCGATTTCCGCGCGCAACAGATCCGCGATCTGGGCGCGTAATGCCGAGAGCGCGCGGCCCCAGGTGCTGTCAACCGGCAGGTCCAATTCGGTCCGCAGACCTCGCAGCGCGTCATGAATGGTTTTGAGCATTGCGCAAACCGCGACGCCGCGCCCACTGCGCAGATCGTCGCGCAATTCGCCCACCATGCGTTCCAAGTCGGCGAGCACGATGGAGATTGCGACGCCGTAATGCGTCTCGGCAACGCGCGCAGCGGTGTCACTGCCGGCCGCCTTGACCCCCAAGCGGATCAACTGCCAGGGCGCCGCCAGGCGGCTCATCACCGTGAGCAGCGCATAGAGGAACAATTCGCCATTGCGAACTGAAGCCCTCTCGACCATCGCCTTGCATTCGTCCAATTGGCTTCCGGCCAAATTGCCAATCCGCAGCGGGAGATGGGCGGCCAGCGTCGCCAGCGCGTCGCGGCCATTGAGCGCACATTTGAGGGTCGTTGCGTCTTCGTAGGCGCGGTGCGTGCCGATCTGCGCCAGCATGCGCCGGCGAATTGCCTCAGCGGAAGCGGCCGCCTCAAGATTAGTGTCGATCACGATGACGACGCGATCCTGGAATGCGCGTGTGATGTGATCGGCTTGCGGCTCGTTATTGCCAAGCAAAGCCGCGCTGACTTCGCCCGCCAATATGTTGGCGTCTTGCGGCAACAGGTCGCGGCAAATCCAGGTCCAAAGCGGTTCGAGCGAAGAACGCGCAATACGGCCGGGATGATTGTGATCGGCGCGATCGTCGACCAGGAACGGTTCGAGCGGTTTGAAAAACAGGCGGGCGGCACTGCCGATTCGCGGGACACCGGCGCGCTGATCGCGCACGACCCGGCGCAATTCCTGCAAAAGCAATTCGTGCAAAGCAGCGTCGGCACCGGCGGCTTGCTCTTCACGCAGCAAGCTGCGCTCGATTTCGCCGATCAGCATCGAACGTGCCTGCGGCGCAAGCTCGCGCAGGAATTGCCGAAGCCGTTCGATTGTGTCGGCGCCCGCCATCGCCGGCTCTATCCGGTTAAACCCGTATGTCTGTTAACGCGGCGGGCGTTAACAATTCATTAAGCATAATGGCGCGGGGATTCTGATGCGCTTTGCGGTTAGCCGAGCGAAGTCCAGGTGCCATCGGGATTGCGGCAAGCGGTGCCACGGGCGGTTTGCGGCTTGCCGTCGATATAGATGGTGTGGGTGAATTGGCGGCAGTTGCGGCCCAACTCCTGATAGGCCGGACCCGGCACGATGGTGCCGTAACGGCCAGAGTCGGGGTTCTTCCACGACACCGGCGCGCCGGACGGGCCGCGCTCGAGCGCATCCATCTGCGCATCGTAGGCACGCCTCTTGTCTTCATCGTCGAGCGCCGCGCCCATACGGTTGCCGATCAAACCGCCAAGCAAGCCGCCGACCGCGGCACCCGCCAGACGATTGCCCGTGCCGCCGCCGGCAACCGCGGCGCCCAGTAGCGCGCCCGTTCCGGCGCCAAGCAGCGTGCCGGTGCCCTCCTTCGGGCCGCGTCCGGAATCCGGATCGCCGGCGCAAGCGGCAAGCGACATGCCCATGATAGCGATGGCGGCGAATTTGAGTGCGGACATTTAAGACCCCCGGAAATCGACGCGTGAACAACGGTCACGCTATCGAGACGGGAGAATTAGGGCAAAAGTCCGGCGGGCAAAAGAGAGCGCCAACCTTAATCGGTGAAATCACACTGCCGGCAGCACCAGTTCGACGCGTAGGCCTCCAATCGGCGCGGTGCCCAGCGTCAGTCCGCCGCCATAGAGACCGGCCAGTTCAACCACAATGGATAGGCCCAAGCCGGAACCCGGCTTGGTCTCGTCCAAACGGCGGCCGCGCTTGGCCACCTGCTCGCGCTCCGACGGCGAGAGACCGCGGCCGTCGTCATCGACCACTATTCGCACGATCTGGCTGGCGCTGGCCGGATCGATACGCTCGCACGCGACCTCGATCGTGACGCGCGCGGACGCCCATTTGCAGGCATTGTCCACGAGATTACCGATCATCTCTTCGAGGTCGGGCCGCTCGCCGCGAAAGCGCGCCTGCTCGTCGGCATGCACTTCGATCGCGATATTTCTGTCGCGGTGGATCTTCTCCATGGTGCGCGCCAGCGCCGTCACCACCTCGGCTACCTTCGTAACCGAGCCCACCACCGTCAATCGCGCTGCCAGCCGCGCCCGCTCAAGATGGCGCGCAACTTGGTCGCGCATGATGTCGGCCTGCTCCTGAACTTTGAGCGCGAAGGGATCGTGGCCGCGCGCGGTCGCCTCGTTCACCATCACCGACAGCGGCGTTTTGAGCGCATGCGCGAGATTGCCGACATGGGTGCGCGCACGCTCGACGATTTCCCTGTTGGCGTCGATCAGCGCATTGGTCTCGCGCGCCAGCGGCGCGATTTCTTCGGGAAATGTGCCGGTCAGCCGCTCGGCACTGCCGGAGCGAATGGCGGCGAGGCTGTCGCTAATGCGCTTGAGCGGCGCAAGGCCGAAGCGCACCTGGAACATGGTGGTCAGCAGCAACACGGCGGCGAGAATGGAAAACGTGATAACCAGCGCCTGATCGAAGGAACGCGTTTCGTCGGCGATTTCCGAAGCATCGCCCGCTACCGCGACAAGATAGTGGCCGTCGTCGCCGAGATCGATGTCGCGCTCGACTTCGCGTAGACGCTGATCTTCGGGTCCCGCGACATAGCCTTGGCGCGTGCCATCGACCGTGTCGGCTGCGCCATGTGCCGGCAAACGTGGCAATCCGGCGTCCCATAGCGAACGGGAGGCTCGCACTTGGGTCTTGCCGGGGTCGAGACGCGTCACTTGCCAGTACCAGCCTGAGAGCGGCAATTCGAACAGCGGTTCGCCGAGCGATTGGGGAAACTTGTCGCTCCCCTGCTCGGGCGAGGCGACGTCGGCGACCAGCGTGCGCAGATAGACGTCAAGCCGGCGGTCGAAAGCGCGCTCGGCCGACTGGCGGTAGAGCGTGGAGAGCACAAAACCGGTGATGAGCAGGATCACGACCGCCCAGGCCGTGGCCGAAACGAAGAGGCGCAGCGCGAGGGAGTTGGCGCGCATGTCGGGTCAGGTGCCCGGCGGATTCAACAAATAGCCCAGCCCACGCACGGTCTGGATAATGTCGACGCCGAGCTTCTTGCGGATGCGGCCGACGAACACTTCGATGGTGTTGGAGTCGCGGTCGAAATCCTGGTCGTAGAGATGCTCGACCAGTTCGGTGCGCGAGACAACGCGGCCGGCATGGTGCATCAGATAGGATAACAGCCGGTATTCGTGGCTGGTCAGCTTGGCCGGATTGCCGTCGACCGTGACACGCCCATTCCGGGAATCCAGCCGTACCGGCCCGCAGACGAATTCGCTCTTGGCGTGGCCGACCGAGCGGCGCAGCAGTGCGCGCACGCGCGCCAGTACTTCTTCCAGATGGAACGGCTTGGCGACGTAATCGTCGGCGCCGGCATCGAAACCTTGAACCTTGTCGCTCCAGCGGTCGCGCGCGGTGAGCATGAGCACCGGCATGATCCGCCCGGCGCGCCGCCAGGATTCCAGCACCGAAATGCCGTCCATTTTCGGCAGACCGATGTCGAGGATAACGGCGTCATAGGGCTCGGACTCGCCGAGGTAATGGCCCTCCTCGCCGTCGAAAGCGCGATCGACCACATAGCCGGCGTCGGTCAGCGCGGTGGCGAGCTGGCGGTTGAGATCGGGGTCGTCCTCGATGACGAGGAGGCGCAAGGCAAGGTACTCCGCTGGATTCGCTTTACGCGCGATCCTAGCCGAAAAAACGATTGGGTAGTCGGGAAACCGGCATAGGAAGGACGGTATTGGCGCGCCGGTGAACGCGGGCTGAATGCTGGGGCTTGTTTGAGCCTTATTCGGTTAGCTTTCGAAACCAGCAAATGACGCAAAAGCGTCGAGCGGCTCGCGCGGGGAGCGCCAGCCGTTAATCGCGGCATTCTTGTCTTCTAAACCAATGGCCATGCCGGAATAGACCATTAGGTTGTCAGGGAGTTTCAGGAAAGTTGCTACGGTGCGGTGGAACGACACCCAAGCTTGCTGCGGGCAGGTGTGCAAGCCGTGTCCGCGTGCCAGCAGGGCTACCGTTTGCAGGTAGCCACCGATGTCGGCCCATTGCGCCGGTCCGTGCGCTTTTTCGCGCGCGAAAAATAACGCAACGGGAGCGCCGAAAAATTGATAGTTGCGCGCATATTGTTTGTAGCGCGCCGGTTTGTCCTCGCGAGGCACGCTTATCGACTTGTAGAGCCGCTCGCCGACGTCATAGGCGCGCGTTTTGTAAGGCTCGATCATCGGCTGCGGATAGATCGTGTAGTCGGTCCCCTCGCCTTTCGGCAATTCACTCGCCATGCGCGGCGCGAGCAGCGCTTTAAGCTCTTCGACGCGTTTGCCGGCAATGGCATAGACCCGCCAGGGCTGCATGTTGCCGGCCGACGGCGCCCGCGCCGCCCGCTCGACAATGTCGCGAATGGTGGCTTCAGAGATCGGCGTCGGCAAAAACGTCCGACAGGAATAGCGGGAGGAAACGGCGTCGAACACGTCCATGGGAGAACTCCGCGAAAGTTGCGCAGAGTGTGGCGCTTGGCGCGGCCGCTGCCAAGCGCGTCAGGTCATTTGCGAGAGAGTATCCTCGCCACCTTCTCCAGCGACCTTCCGCCAGGGGGAGGACGCCTGCTTCACCGCGCGCACGCGCGCTCCCGCCAGCAGCGGGAACGTGACGATGGAAATTTCCCACAGATCGACAGCGACCAGCCGCCGCACCCGCGTCCTAGGATCGATATTGCCCTTCACCGTTCGAAAGCCGATTGACAGCCCGTCAATGGCGCCGGCGCGCAACAGCGACAACAGCTCGCGCCCGCGCGTTACTTCCGGGATCAGCCGGCCGCGCGCGTAAAGCCCGCGGTGGTCCTCGCGCAGTTCGAGCCAGACGCCGACCGGCTCGGACGGATCGTGCTGGAACAGCATGGGAATGCGGTGCACGCCGCGCTGCGCCAGCGTTGTCGCGAACGCGCCGGCCATCACTGCGGCAATGTCGTTCAGCGGTGTCAGTGTCTGTTCGTAAAGCCGCTTGCCTTCGGCAATGAGCTCAGGTGCGATTTCGATTTTACGGGTAACCATGGCGAACCTCCCGCCAATAAAAAACGCGCCGGCTTTAGGCCAGCGCGCGGTGAATTCCAAAGGTGAGTTGTCAGTTGAACGTCAGTTGAACGAAACGATCGCGATCGCGATCAGCACGACAATGGCGCCGATGATCAAGCCTTGCGCCAGGCGCGATGCGTGAGGCCGCTCCGAGCCCGGTTGGGGTGGCCGCTCGTCCGAACTCTGCTCCATGGAGGCGGCCGCCTATGCGATAATGCGGACAAGCCGCAGTTATAAGCCAGCGAAGAAATACAAATAGACCACGACGAACAGCACGATCACGCCGACCGTGCCAAATCCCAGCATATAGAGCACGGGCTTACCAAGAACGCCACCGCGCGCTTCGATCGCGGTTTCTACGATATGGCCATGCTCGACATGCGGCATTGGGTGTCTCCTGCGCTATTCCCGCCAGGACGACAACGCCCGCAGTGCCCGGCCGTTCCACGGCCCTGCTCGCTCGAAACGCAATTCCGCAGCATGGGATAAACATAGCACAGCAGCGTCACGCTGTCAATATAGTCCTAGGACTTTTTTCGAGAAATTTTCGCCGGCCCTCCGATAGGAACAAACTCCGCCGATACAAGGGCTTGGCGGATTTCGGGCGCCCGCTTTAAGCCGCGGCCGCGCGGCGGACGCGTATCAAAACCGATTTTAAAAACCGGAATTTTTTTTGCATCCAGCACCGTCATCGACCAAGCCGAGAGGTCCTGCACATTGGGGTGGCACATGGCGACCTTGAGTTCGCGGACCTGCCGGGTGGCATTGGCGCGGGCCGCCGCCATGCCGCTCAATTCAACCCCCGAACTATCGGTGAATTGGCGCTTCCCATCCGAAAAATGGAAAAAATAGCGGGGCACGGGCGGCCCTCTCGAATGCTGCGGCGATATCTCGGCCCGCAGCCATTAAGCAAAGCGCTCTGACCGTGCGAAATCAAGCGCGCTGCGCTTTTTGCTTGTGCACAACAGGGATAACTCCGCTCAGCGGGTTTTTTTGCCGTTGGCGTCGAAATGCAGGCGCGCCGCTTCGATGCCGGCGCGATTTTTCCGCGCCCACAGGCCGAGCGCGCTTACCGGTTCGAGCAGCGAGCGCCCGAAAAAAAAAAAAAAAAGTTTGGTCAATTCATAATCCACGCGCGGCGGCACGGTCGCAAAAACCGTCCGCGTCACCAGCCCGTCGCGCTCTAGTCCGCGTAGCGTAAGTGTCAGCATGCGCTGGGAAATACTGCCGAGCGCGCGCCGCAATTCGTTGAAACGTTTGGAGCCGTCGCCCAGCGTTGAGACCACCAGCACGGTCCATTTGTCGCCGACGCGCGCGAGCACCTCGCTCACGGCGCGGCAATCCTCGGTGGCTTGCAGATTGCCCTGCAAGGCTGTGCGCGGCGGGGATCTTTGCGCTTTTACCGGCAAGGAACTGGACAAGGAACCGGGCAAAGAACTGCCCAAAGTTCCTGCCAAAGTTCCCCGGCTGTGACCGGGTATCAGACCTGTGCCTTCTTGCGCTCGCTGTTTAGTCATCTATGTAGCCCTAGTATACGTTCGTAACCAAGGTAGAGGCAGCCATGACCAAATTCAAGCTCGGCATTATCGTCGGCAGCAACCGCAAGGAATTGATCAACCGCAAGCTCGCGCAGGCCCTCGATAAAGCTCGGCGGTCAACGCCTTCGATGCCAAGTTCATCCGCATCGACGACCTGCCGATGTACAACCAGGACAATGAGCAGCCCTTGCCGGAGTTGGTCGCCCGCTTCAAATCCGAAGTCGAGGCGTCCGACGCACTGCTGTTCGTCACGCCCGAACATAACCGCTCGCTGCCCGCGGTGCTCAAGAACGCCATCGACTGGGGCGGGCGGCCTTACGGCAAGACCTCGTGGCCCGGCAAGCCGGCCGCCATCACCGGCACGTCCGGCGGCGCCATCTCCTCGGCCATCGCCCAGCAGCATCTCAAGGTCGTGCTCGCCAATCAGGGCATGCACGTGATGGGCGGCGAGGCCTATCTCCTGTTCAAACCCGAACTGCTCAATGCCGAGAACGATGTCACGGACGACAACGTGCGCAAATTCCTCAAAGCCTTCATCGATCAGTTCTCGGCTTTCGCCGGACGCTTTGCGCCACAGCGCGCAGCCGCCGCCGCCGCCTGAACGATCGCGCACTACGGGACTGATTGGTGGGCTTCCGCCCATAGCGGCGCAATGGTACATTTCCCTCCCGGGAACATGCTGAATTTGGCGTCCTAACATCCACGCAAAGAATGGATGCGGACCGGCTCATTGGGAGGAAACTACCATGCGATTTTCGCGAAACGTTACCCCGCTTCTATTCGGTACTGCCTTGACGCTGGCCGCCGGTTTTACCGCGCCGGCGCGAGCGGATGAATTGCGCATCGGCTTTATCGCGCCGATGACCGGCATCTTTGCCCAGGTCGGCAAGGACATGGTCGACGGCTTCCAGATGTATCTCGACGAGCACGGCAACAAGCTCGGCGGCATGGACGTCAAGTTCATCGTCGAGGACAATCAGGCCAAGCCCGACGCCGCCGTCACTAAAGCCAAGAAACTGGTGCTGTCCGACAAGGTCGACATGTTCGTCGGCGGCGTTTTGGCCTCGACCGGCTATGCGCTGGCGCCCGTGAGTACGCAGGAAAAAACCGTCTATATCCCTTCGATCCCGGCGGCCGACGACCTCACCCAGCGCGAGCTCGACAAATATCCCTATATGATCCGCACCGGCTGGTCGTCGTCGCAGCCCGAGCACCCGATGGGCCAATGGGCCTGCGATCAGGGCTACAAGAAAATCGTCGCGGTCGCCGCCGATTACGCCTTCGGCTATGAGCAGGTCGGCGGCTTCCAAAAGGCTTTCGAGGATTGCGGCGGCAAGATCATCCAGAAAATCTGGCCGCCGCTCGGCACCAAGGATTTCGGGCCGTTCATCCCGAACATCAAGTCCGACGCCGACGCCGTGTTCTCGCTGATGGTGGGGCCGATGTCGCTGCAGTTCCCCAAACAGTTGCGGGCGGCCGGCTACAAGAAACCGATCATCGGCGGCGGCACCAGTTATGACGAATTCGCCCTGCCCTTCATGGGCGACGAAGTGATCGGCGATGTCTCGTCGCTGCAATACAGCGCCGCGCTCACGACGCCGAGAAACGAAGATTTCGTGAAAAAGTACCGCGCCAAATACGGCAAGGTGCCGTCCTATTTCTCGGAGAGCAATTACACCACCGCCGAATTGATCGACGACACCATCAAGAAGTCGGGCGGCAAATTCCCCGGCGCCGAAGCCTTCATCAAGACCATGGCGGGGCTCAAAATCGACGCGGTGCGTGGGCCGGTGAGCTTCGACGACATGCGCAATCCGATCCAGAACATCTACATCAAGAAAGTCGAGAAAAAGAAGATGTTCGGCTACGACAAGGACGAACTCTGGAACACGGTGATCAAGACCTATCCAAACGTCAGCCAGTTCTGGACCTATGGCAAAGAAAAATTCCTGGCGCAGCCGGTCTATAGCCGCGACTTCCCGCCCTGCAAATACTGCGAATAATACCGGCGATTAATCGCCTCAAATATAGAAAACCCCGGCTTCGCGCCGGGGTTTTTTTTATCATGCGCTCTTAGTTATGCGCGCTCTTAGTTATGCGCCCTCGGCGTCTTGCCGACGCCCCACTCCGCCGGGATCGGCGTCGCAAACCCGACGGCGCTTCCGCGCCCTGGCTCGGCGGGCCGCGCAGCGGGCGCTCTTCCAGCGAAATCAGGAACGCCATGCCGAAGGTAAGCACCAGTGCGCAGGCCAGGAACACGAAGCGGAAGGCATAACTGAGTTCGTTGGCGGAAGCCGCGCGCGCCAGCATTTCTACCGACATGCCGGTAACACCGCCGAGGCCGCCCAACACGATCGCGCCCAGCACCGCCACCACCAGCGCTGAAAACAGCGCACGGAAGAAGTTGGCGGCGCCGGTGGCAACGCCCATTTGCGAACGCGCCACCGCGTTTTGCAGACAGACGGTGGAAACCGGAAATACCGTGCCGAGCCCGGCGCCGATCAGCGTGAGCAATACCAGCACCAGCAATATCGGCATCGAACCCGGCCAGATCGCGAGCGGGCCGAGCGCGAAGATCGCCAGACTTAGACCGATCAGCGGCATGCGCTTGTAATGGTTCACATGCATCATCAGCCGGCCGGTCACCGTGGACGAGAGCACGGTCGCCCCCATCAGCGGGATCAGCGCCAGTCCCGATTGGCCGGCCGACAAATGCAGCACGACTTCGAAAAACAGCGGCACGAAAATCGTCATGCCGACCAGCGTTCCCATATTACAGGCTCCCGCGAGTGCGGCGCAGCGCACCACCGGATTGGCGAGCACGGTCAAAGGCAGGAACGGTTCGGCCGCGCTCACCAGCCGCCAGGCAAACAGTCCCCACAAGATCGCGGACGACAGCAAAAGCGCACCGGTCGGCGCCGAGATCCAGTCATAGCGCCGCCCGCCCCAGGACAGCGCCAGCAGCATCGCGATCGACGCGCACATCATCAGTGCGGCGCCGACCAGATCGAGCTGGTGCTTGCGCGGGGTAAACGGCACCAGCTTCAGCACGCTCGACGTCATGCCGAGCGCCGCCAGTCCGAACGGCAAATTGATCCAGAAAATCAAAGACCAGTTGAGATGCTCGGTCAAAAATCCGCCGAGCACCGGCCCGCCGACCGAGGAAGCCGCGAATACCGCGCCGATATAGCCCTGGTAGCGGCCGCGTTCGCGCGGCGAAACGATGTCGGCGATGATGGTCTGCGCCAGCGCCATCAACCCGCCGCCGCCCAGTCCCTGTAGCGCGCGGCCGAGCACGAGCGCGAGCATGCTCGGCGCCATCGCGCAAGCGAGCGACCCGGCAATGAAAATGCAGATGGCGGTGAGCATCACGCCGCGCCGGCCGTAGATGTCCGACAGTTTGCCATAGAGCGGCGTCGAGGCCGTGCCGGTCAACAGATAGGCGGTGACCACCCAGGAAAGGTCGTCGAGATTGCCGAAATGACGCCCGATGGTCGGCAGCGCGGTGGCGACGATGGTCTGGTCGAGCGCGCCCAGGAACATCGCCAGCATGATGCCGAGCACGATCGCGCGCACTTCCGGATGCGTGAGCGTGCGCGGCTCGTGGCGCGCTACGTCGCCTGCCGGCGGACACTTTTCGGCTTTGGATTTTTCGGGTTTGGCGGGCATGGGAAGCGCTTGATGCCGCGTGTGCGCGCGCATTGCAATGGGGGAAATGCGGGGGTGGTATGAAACCGCGCCGCAGCGCAAACTTGCCTCGTAACACGGGGACCGAGACGCCAATGCGGTTAGCCGCCCGACTTATGACGATCTTAGCGCTGCTGACGCCGGTAACCGCGGATGCGCGCGGCGCCCTGCCGCCCGGCTTTGTTTACCTGCGCGATATCGACCCCAGCATCGCGCAGGACATGCGCTATGCCGGCATCGACAATTTCACCGGCCACCGGCTTCCCGGCTATGACGCGCCCGAATGCGTGTTGCGCAGCGACGCGGCGCTGGCGCTCAAGCGCGTGCAGGCCGATCTGGCGCGTCAAAACCTGAGCCTGAAAACCTATGATTGCTACCGTCCGATCCGCGCGGTCGCCGCCATGGCGCGCTGGTCGCAAAGCGGCAACGACAGCACCACCAAACGCTTCTACCCCGCACTCGAGAAGCGCACGCTGTTTGCCTATGGCTATATCGCCGCGCAATCCGCGCATTCGACTGGCGTCGCCGTTGACCTCACGCTGATCGCGCGCAACGCGCCGCCAGCACCTTACGATCCCTCAGTGCGCTACGGCGCCTGCACCGGGCCTGCGCCGGCGCGCGCGCCCGACAACAGCCTCGACATGGGAACCGGCTTCGACTGTTTCGACCCGCGCAGCTACACGGCCAGCGCATCCATCGCACCCGAACAAAAACGCGCGCGGGCCGCGCTGCTGGCGGCCATGCATGCGCACGGCTTTCGCAATTATTTCCGCGAATGGTGGCACTTCACCTATGGGCCGCGGCCAGCGCAGGCCTATGATGTTCCGATTGCGCCGCGTTGAGCCGCGCACCCTCCGCCAGAAGCTTCTGCCAGCCGGCAAGTGCAGTTTCCACCGCCAGCGTGAGTGCGCGTTCGCTAAGAAGCTGCGCGCGCGAGGGCGCGGCCTTTTTGTCGCGCGCCGCATGATGCAGGCGAAGCTGATCGACGCACAGTCTGACCTGGTGGGCGGCGTCGGCACGCAGTTCGAGAAGCCGAGTTTGCGCCGCCTGCGCCTGTGCGATCGACGAAACACCCTCGGCCGCACGGCAGCCGGCGGCGGCGCGCTTTGCGCCACCCGGATCGGTGGCCTTGAGCCCGCGCCGAACTGACTTGCCCCTGTTCGCGCGGTTGATGAAGCGCGCGCCAGCGCCCCGTACAGGTGCCAATTCCTGCGCCACATCAGCCCGTTTGCCGTAGCGCTTTTTCCAGCGCTGCTTGGCGGCATATTTGTAAATGGTGCGCTCGGTGACGCCGGCGAGCGCGGCGATTTCGCGCACCGGCACGGCGCTCGTTTCGTAAAGCGCCCGCACGCGCGCGGTCAGGCGGGTCTGCTGGCGCTGTGGGCGCGCAACGGGCGCGGCCATATAAATTTCGCGCGCGGCGGCGCGCACGGAAGTGCGTTTTGTCATGGCTGATGATTCAGTTGTGGAGGATGCCGGGAATATAGATGGGGAGCGTCACGCTGTCAAGGACTATATTCCAAACAGCCCCTGCCCGTCGTCCCCGCGCAAGCGGGGACCCAGTAAACGCCGACGCCCAATATTGATCCGATAACGCGCCGGGTACTGGATGCCCGCCTTCGCGGGCATGACAGCGGTGACTTCACTTCTTCTCCGGCGCGCTCTTGCGCTTGGCGCCTTTGGGCCATTTGCCCGGCCAACTGACGACATATTCCTCCAGCCGCGCGTCCGGCACGTCTTTTTCGGATGCCGTGACGCGGCCGCGCACCGAGATGCCGGCCTGGTGCACGGTGTCGGGCGAGCCCGACACCAAAGGGTGCCACCATTTGAGGTCCTGGCCGTTGGCGACGAGGCGGTAGCCGCAGGTCGGCGGCAGCCAGGTGAGCCGCTTGACGTTGCGCGGGGTGAGCCGCACGCAATCCTTCACCTTGGCCTGGCGCCGGGGATAATCCGAACAACGGCATGTCTGGCCATCGAGCAGGCGGCAGCCGACGTCGGTATAGACCACCGCGTTGGTTTCCTCCTCGACGAGCTTATTGAGGCAGCAGCGGCCGCAGCCGTCGCACAGGCTCTCCCACTCCGCCTTGCTCATCTCGCCCATGCGCTTGGTGCGCCAGAACGGCTTTTCGTCGACCATGCGAATCCTCGTGAGCCGCCCTTGTAGACCCTCGGCGGGGCGGCGTCATGGTCAACTTCCGCTCGAACGCAAGCAGCTATAACGCGACCGAAATTCTCGGATACTCATCATAAGTTCTGTCCCCCAGCATCCGTCCCGTCTTCTTCTTCCGCTTGCCGCCCCACTGCTTGAAGAAGAACGCCACCTCTTGCCGCCCACAGGTATCGCGCAATTCCTCCACCCACCATGCCTCCATAGGCCGCGCTCGCGGGCCCGATTCGCCGCCAACGATGGCCCAATGAATACCGCTCAGATCAGGATCGGTGATCGGCCCCAGCAGCGGCTCAAACGAAATGAACCGAATATGCGCGGGCACGCGGCGCAGCAGGTCAATGCGCGCAAGATAGTCTTCGCTCTCGACTGAAGTGCCGAGCCAGACATTCGGCAGAGTCGGAAATGCGGGCTTGGACAGAATTTCCAGCATGCGCTCCGGGCGCTTGGTGAGAATCTGGAACGAATGCCAATGCGCGCGCTTCATCACGTCCCAAACTTTGCCGATGAAAGCCTCCTCCGCCTTGTCCTGGAACAGATCGGACATTGAATTGACGAAGATGCGCTGCGGCTTTTTCCAGGTGAGCGGCGCGCTGAGCGCGGCCTTGTCGATGTTGACACGCCCGGTCCAGACATGGCGCTTGCCGGACTTGCGCGTGGTACCGGCGTATTTTCTCATGCCCATGGCCTGCAAACGCGCCGCCATGCGCATGGCGTAGCAATTGGTGCAGCCGGGCGAGAGCACGGCGCAGCCCGCGATCGGATTCCACGTCGCCTCGGTCCATTCGATGTCGGATGCGGCCATCAGATCACGCCTTTGCAGCCGAATTAGAAAGTCTCGTCACGAGCGCCTTAGCCTTCGGCGAGGGATTAGCGCAGGCAAAACACAGAAGATACATGGTCTGGTCCTTGCTATTCGTAAGACAAATACTTTTGCTCATGACTGTCGGAAAAATTGTTCGCAACCTATCGAGATAGAACTTTTCGAGCTTCGCCGGGTCGGCGTCCTTGACAGTCTTGCTACGCTGTCCCGCAAAAAGGTCAGGGTCTTCTTCGCTGCGGTAAAAGGCCGAGCGCCACGCATTCGTTCCCAAGCTTCGATCCAACGTCTCCTGCCATTCCCGGGGAATGTCGCCCGATTTCGTTAACAGACGATTCAAGCCCATGCCGGACGGAAACAAGACCCAGACGTCAAGCGCCTTAGTGGCCGCAATGGCGACCAGCGTAGCCCATGTTACCTGCAAGCCGTAGGGGTCGAGAAAGACGACGCCACGGGTCCTCCGCCAATTCGTCGCACTGCATACCGCAGCGATCGCTTCGTTTCCATCCGCGTTGACGATTTCAATTTTGAGGTTCGGAAACTCGGCTTTGAGCGCCTCTAGTTCGCTCGCGCGACGCGTCGCGCGTTCAATAAGAATATAGTGGTGAAAGGCCGGCTCAACCTCAAGAGCCAGGCGAGCCGACCCTTTCGCAACGGCGTCAAACTCGGGAAGGTCGAGAAGCGGCAAGCTATCGTGCCGTTTGTCCGTCCGGTCCCCGGTACCGGCAAAGGCGTCAATGTATATGCGCTCAAAAGATTGGTTTTTGAGCGCCGTCGCGTACAGTCGCAGATATTCCCGGACGACGCCGAGTTTGCGCTGCGTCCACGGTCCCCCGAATAAATGTGCCATCGGCGCGCCCCATGTTCGCTTTTTGTTCTATCGCACGGGCAGGTTGAAATCAAGCCGGGCGTGATATGTGATTAGTCGGTCGGCGCATCCTTGGGAGTCTGCGCGAATGACATTTGAACAGTTTTTATTTGTTCTGATGGGGCCAGCGTCTGTGCTCCTCACCGCGATGATCATTTACGTAATGGTCACCCGGCAGGACGCACGCGAAGCGCGCAAGCGCGCAGCAAAGGACGCAGCGGCCCATCGGCCTTGATCGGCCCGCGCGCAATGGGCGGAAGTAGCCTTTCCCGCCCCCAAATCCCCATATTTCCCGTTCACCTTGCCCGGGATTAACCCTCCCCCGCCATTGGCCGGGGCGCCCCCGATCGGCTAAATTGCTGCTTCGCGGCCATTGAGCCGAAGTCCGGCCGGCCCCCAGTGACCCGGCCGGCCCCAGCGAGAAGAGCGACACCAGCTTGCGCGATCTGTTCCCCGAGGACTGGAAGCCCAATCTCAAGAAGCGCCTGCTCGGGCTCGACGCCTGGGTGGACTTTAGCCTGTTCCGCTGGGTCGCCGGCACGCGCGAGAGCTGGGAGCGCTTTTCGACCTTCATGGACCGCTTCCACGTCGCCGGCTGGCGGCGCTGGCTCATCGAACTCCTCTCAGAAGGCGCCACCTTGGGCGCGGCCGGCGCCGTGCTGCTGCTGGCGCTGGCGACGCCGGCGTTCCAGCTCACCTCGGACGACGACTGGCTCAAGAAGTCCGAGCTCGCCGTCACCTTCCTCGACCGCTACGGCAACGAAGTCGGCACGCGCGGCATCCGGCATAACGACTCGGTGCCGCTCGACCAGTTTCCCGACAGTTTGATCAAGGCGGTGCTCGCCACCGAAGACCGGCGCTTCTACGACCATTTCGGCATCGATATCGGCGGCACCATGCGCGCGCTCGTCACCAATGCGCGCGCCGGCGGCGTCGTGCAGGGCGGCTCGTCGCTGTCGCAACAGCTGGCGAAGAATTTGTTTTTGTCGAATGAGCGCACGCTCGACCGCAAGATCAAGGAAGCCTTCCTGGCGATGTGGCTGGAAGCGCGCCTGACCAAGAACGAGATTTTGAAACTCTATCTCGACCGCGCCTATATGGGCGGCGGCGCGTTCGGCGTCGACGCGGCGGCGCAGTATTATTTCAACAAGTCGGCGCGCGACGTGAATTTGGCCGAGGCCGCTATGCTCGCCGGCCTGTTCAAGGCGCCGACCAAATTTGCGCCGCACGTCAATCTGCCGGCCGCGCGCGCGCGGGCCAATGTCGTGCTCGATAATCTGGTGGAAGCCGGATTCATGACCGAAGGTCAGGTGTTCGGCGCCCGTCGGCATCCCGCCACCCCCGTCGATCGCCGCGATGAGCGCGCGCCGAATTATTATCTCGACTGGGCGTTCGACGAAGTAAAGAAACTCGTCGACACGTTCCCGAAATCGATGACCGAACGCGTATTCGTCGTACGCACCGCGCTCGACACTAATCTGCAAAAGGCCGCCGACGCAGCAATCGAGAATTCGTTGCGCCAATATGGACAGGAATATCATGCAAAACAGGCATCTTCCGTACTGATGGACGTGGATGGCGCGGTGCGCGCCATGGTGGGTGGCCGCGACTACGGCGCCAGTCAGTTCAACCGCGCGACCGACGCCATGCGCCAGCCTGGCTCGTCATTCAAGCCCTATGTCTATGCTACCGCGCTGGAACACGGCTTCAAACCAAGTTCAATCGTCGTCGACAGCCCGATCTGCCTCGGCAACTGGTGTCCGCATAATTACGGCCACGGCTATGGCGGCTCGATGACCCTTATCACCGCGCTCACCCACTCGATCAACACTATCGCCGTGAAGCTGTCGGTCGCGGTCGGCGACGGCAATCCAAAGCTTGGCCGCGCGCGCATTATCAAGACCGCGCACGACATGGGCATCCGCACGCCCTTGCCCGACACGCCATCGCTGCCGATCGGCGCCGATGAAGTAACTATGCTGGATCACACCGGCGCTTATGCAACCTTCCCCAATCTCGGCAAAGCGGTAACCCCGCATGCGATCCTTGAAGTTCGCACCGGTGGCGGGGAACTGATCTGGCGATACGACCGCGATGGCCCGAAGCCACGCCAAGTGCTGCCCCCGCAAGTCGCCGCCGACATGATCAAGATGATGAATAGCGTCGTGGAAAATGGCACCGGCCGCCGTGCGCGGCTTGATGGCATTGCGGCCGCTGGCAAGACCGGTACAACCAACAATTATCGCGATGCCTGGTTCATGGGCTACACCGGCAATTTCGTTTGCGGCGTCTGGTTCGGAAACGATGACTACGCTTCGACCAATCGAATGACCGGTGGCGCGCTGCCGGCGATGACTTGGCACAACATCATGGCTTACGCCCACCAGGGCATCGAACTAAAACAGCTTCCCGGCGTTGCCGTGCCGTCCGAGCACCAGCAACCAGTCGTTGCCGATGTCAAATCGAAATCCGACGAGCCGCCCCCGCCGTCGCGCCCAACGGTGCTGACCAAGCGCGGAGCCGAGATCCTGGTTCGTGTCGAGCACCTGATGGATGATGCCCACCGTGCCTTAGGGCCGGCCCAACCGACGGTTTCCACCGATAAAAAGAAGCAGGCGGCGGCCCCGCCAAAAAGTGATGCTCTCGCGGCGGCATTAGAGGGTCACGCATTCGGTGGCCGCAACTGATTAGTCGCTAGGGCGCGGCCAGCGTAGGCTCTCTGACGCGAATCAACATCTCCAACTTCCAGCGGATCGAACGTGCGGCTGCTTCTCGGAACGCTGTTTGCCCTAGCCGTCGCCGCAGTCGTTGGCCTCGGCGCGACTTATCTTGCGCTTACCCGCGGCGCAGCCTTTGGCGCGCTCACGATCGGCAGTTGGACCGCGTGGCCAAAAACCGGCACGCTCGACGCCGATCCCTATGCACGGGCAACGATCGCGCGCACCGGTCAATTGCCGATTGCGCTTGGCGACGGCGTGTCGTTTACCGCCCGGAGCGACGACAGCGGTAAGCTACTCGACGGCCGATGCGACGTAGTCTTGTCAGGCATTACTCCGGCGGCGCGCTTCTGGACGTTGACGCTCTATAACGTCAAAGGCGAACTCGTCGCCAACGCGATCAACCGATACGGCTTCACAAGCCAGGGGATCGTCCGGCACGCCGATGGCAGTTTTGAAATCGTAGTGGGGCCGCGCGCAAACCCGGGGAATTGGCTGCCGACCGGCGGCGTCGAGCGATACACGCTTATTCTGCGCTTTTACGACACGGCGGTTGGGGTTTCGACAAAGGCCGGCCGAGAAATCCCAATGCCGGCGATAAGCACGAGGAGCTGTCCATGATGCGATGGCTGCTCTTATTCTTGGGCGGGGCATTACTCGGCGGAATCGTGCATCTCGCGACCGTCATTATAATGCCGCGTACCGCGACACAGGACGCCTATTCGCGATTGGCGCGAATTGCGCCGGTCAACACCGTGATCTCACTGCCGGCGCCGACGCCAGAAAGCGCAACGATGCCGTTCATGGATCCGGCCTTTGCCACTGCTATCTGCCGCTACGATCTATCGCACGGCACGCTCAAACTGACTGTGCCGGTTAGCCTCGCTTATACTTCGATCTCTTTCTACACCCGCTATGACGTGGCCTATTACGCTATCAACGACCGCGCTGCCGGCCGGCGCGTGATCGAGCTTGAATTGATGACGGTCGATCAGCACAACCAGATTCCGGAAGACGAGGATGTCACGGCGGCCGACCGGCTGATTGTGGACTCGCCCACGCTCACGGGATTGATCGCCATCCGCGCGCTTGCTCCTGAGGCGGGGCTGATGCCGATGGCGCAAAGCACCATTGCAGCGGCCCAGTGCAAGCAGCAGGACGAGCCTAAGCCCGCCCGCTAACGAGTCTTTCCGGCAATTAGCGCGCCGCCGCCAAGCTTGGTTCTCGCACCCACGTTGGCGTGGGCCGAGTACGGTAGCGCGCGACTTGCGCCTGCAACTGATTGAGTACCCGTTCGACCTCGGCAGCCTGCGGCAACGGCGTCGTTATGACCAAACGTTCGAGCGCAAAGCGATATGACGCAACGCGCTGCGCTAATTTCTCGCCCACAAGCGATATGAGCGCGACGTTCTCGCGGATGCGCGCCAGTGCGTTCGATCGCTCCGCAGGCGAAAGATCGGAAATATAGCCGAGACTTTTGCGCCGCTTTTGATCGATATCGACCACGCGGGTGGCCGTTTCAAAAAATTGCGGAAGACGTGTGATGTCGTTTCGAATGTCGTCCATGATCTGGGAATAGCGGGCCGACGGCGACCGATATCCGGATTCGAACAAGCGGCCTGCGTAACGCGTGCGATCGAATGGGCCGCGGTGATCGTGACCGATCGCGCCATATTCTCGGCCTACGGAAAACCATTGCTGCCGGTCATAGGGCTGCTCGATCAGCGCGAAGGCGAGGTCGCGAAGTTGGCGCTCGTCGTCCGTGAGTTCAAAGCTCGATGGCCAGGTCGGCCGACCGCCAGAAGCGTCGCGGCCAAGCCAATCGTGCATGCCGTCGCTCACCAGCATGGGACGGACCGCCCCGAAGTCGCCGTTTGGAGCGCATGCGGCGAGCATGGCCGCCATGGACAAGGCCACTAAGGACAAGGCCGCCAAATGGCGGCGCCGGGCGGCCGTCCGCGGCAAAAGCGGCAGGGGAAAGAGCATCAGAGCCTTTGAGCGCCGGGCCGCTTTAGCGCGCCAGACGACGGCGGCGGCGGCGGCCGGAACTATTGCCGGTGTCCGGTTCGAGACCATTGGAACCGTCTGGATCGCGATCGATCCGGATCACCGGAAGGATAATAACGGTCGCCGGCTCAGTATTGGCATCGACATATCGGCCGCCGCGCCCGTAGCCCGCCTCGTCGGGAAATCGGATGACTTCGCCCATTGCAGTCCCCTTTCGGCACCTACGTAATTAAAGGGGCTGCAAGGTTAACGCTCCGCTAACGCGGCCCGACTAATGTGACCCATCGTCCGTTTGTAAAGCGTAGTGGTCATAATGAAGTCCTCCGCCTACCCCCCTCTTGATGGCCTCGTCGATCTGGCATGCCGGGACGGTGTCGATATCCGCCCGACGCTATTGCGGGTTCTCACCGATCTTTACGTGCAAAAGCCCAAACACAGCGCCGAGGAAGAAACCCAATATGCCGAGCTTGCGCTGGGCCTTATTGAGGTGGTCGACGCGCCGACACGTGCCGTAGTTGCAACAACTCTATCGAATTATCCGGGCGCGCCGGCAGCGGTCCTGCAAAAACTCGGCGGCAGAGAACTTCCGCTCGACTTCAATGCGCCTATTCCAAACGAAGCAAAGACCGACGACCTGGTCGAGATGTTCTTTGCGGCCGGGGCCGACGAACGGCGTTTAATCCTCAGCAATCTCGATGCGGCAGCGACGGCGCCCGTGCGCCGCCCGCCGGCGGCATCGAGCGAATTAATCCGCCGCCTGGAGACCGCGGCATTACAGCACAATGCCGGCGAATTCGGCCGCATCCTGGAGCGCGCACTTGGCATCAGTCAGGCGCTGGCCGAACGGGTGACGCGCGATCAATCCGGTGAACCGCTGGTGATCGCAGCCAGGGCGCTCGGCATGACGGCCGCCGTGCTCCAGCGTATTCTGCTCTTCCTAAATCCGGTTATTGGACAATCGGTCGAGCGGGTACACGACCTCGCCCGGCTGTTCGACGATCTTGCACCCGAGGCCGCCGAACGCATGCTGGGGATCTGGCGAAAAACCGGGACGCAATCGCGGCCCGTCCACGAGCCCGCGCATTACGACGACGAGCGCCGAGGCGCCCGTTCAATTACGACGCCTTCACAACAGCGCACAGGGCGCGGCGGCGGCGAACTGCCGTCCCGCATTAAAAGTTCTGGCCGCTAGATTACCGCGTCGTCGAGAAAATGCCGTCCGGCGCGGTCCTCAACTTCGATAATCCACACATCCGGATCGTAGCGAATTTCGCGCACAAGGCGGCCTTCGATATCAGCGTCAATTGCCGGCGCCGCGGCCCCGAGAATGGCCGTAAAAACCCGGCCCACCGGCTGAGCCTCTTCCAACACGTTTTGCGGCGCCGGGCCATATAACTGCCCGGTGCCGTCGAGCCGATTGATCTTGATATATATCGCGCCGGCCTCTTCGGCGCCGCGCCGGCGCACCGCCGCGAACGCACCTTCGATATAGCAACGGCGCACATAGGCCGCCACCCAGATGCCGGATTTCAACCGCATTGTCTTTTCTAGCACAATTATTCGAGTGGACGGCCCGTCATGGCTGCGAGTTCACGCATAAGCCGGTCGGATATCTGACCGGTCACCGGCAGCCGATGGTCCCGCTCGAATTTTTCGATCGCCAAGCGGGTATTGGCGTCGTATTCGCCGGTCGGCTTGATCTGGCCGTAGCCGAAGGCCGCCAACGTACGCTGGACGGCGAGCACACGTTTGGACGGCGCGATCAGTTCGGCGATTGGATCGTTATGTCTTGGTTCAATCTGGGCCGTGCGCTGCTGGATCGGCGCGGGTTGCGGCAACGCGACCGGCGTTTGCTGTTGAAGCGCGGCGACCGCTGGCGCTTCTTGCTTCACTGCTGGCCGCGCCGCAAACAATGGCGCGGGGTGTGGACCATGCTGCATAAACAGGGCATTAGTGAAAATCGCCAGCACTGCCGCGATGGCCATCATGGCGCCGACCGATTGGCGCGGATGACGGCCGATCAAGCGGCTAGCCGGCCGGCGCCGTCTCTTTCCATCATGTCGTCGCGGTGACTGCGTCTACGCACGTTTCCTCACCAAGCTATTGGCGGCCGTTTTGAATTCGCCGGCACGGTCGATGACGAGTTTGATGGGCTCAACCGGCGGGCGGCTGCCTTCACAATTGATCGGCAGCCTCACAGTCACGCATGTTCCTTCGCCAAGCCGGCTGCGGATGTCGATGGCGCCGCCGTGCAGGCTTACCAAGCCTTTGACGATGGATAGACCGAGCCCTGTGCCATCATGGCGCCGGTCATACGACGTGCGCGCCTGGAAAAATGCTTCGCCTAGCCGCGGCAGATCATCCTCGCCAATTCCAACGCCGGTATCCTCCACGGCGACGATGAATTTCGAACCATCGCACTGTGCGCCGACCGTGACACTGCCGCCGCGCGGCGTGAATTTGATGGCATTCGAAACGAGATTAATGAGGATCTGGTTGAGCGCACGGCGATCCGCCACGATTTCGGGCAAATCAGCGGCGATCCTGGTTTTGAGCTCAACGCCTGCGTCTCGCGCCTTGAGCGCCAATAGATCGCAGCAGCTTGCGATCGCCTGCGCTGGCATGAAAGGCTCAGGTGTAATCTCGAAATTGCCGGTCTCCATTTTGGACATGTCGAGAATGCCATTGACCACCGACAGCAGATGTCGGCCGGAATCGTTGATCACTTTGGCATATTCAAGTTTGCGGCCGGCATCGAGGACTAGCGAGTCATTGGTCATCATTTCGGAGAAGCCGATGATCGCATTGAGCGGCGTGCGCAATTCGTGGCTCATGGTCGCAAGGAAGCGGCTTTTGGCGGCATTGGCGCGCTCGGATTCGCTGCGCGCGATTTCAATGGCCTGCTCCTGCGTCTTTCGCTCGCTGATATCGCGCAGCACCGCAACGACCTCGCGCTCGCTGGCGTTCGGCCGGTCGCTGGTCTGGTCGAGCGGACGGCAGCGCATTTCTATCCATACAAAATGGCCGGCCTGCGGTTCGCCATTACCGCCCCGGCGAATGCGGAATTCGACTGAGCGGCTCTCGCCCACGCTAGCCGCATCGGCAAGCGCGGTGAGATAAGCTGGGCGGTCGGCAACATGCACCCGGTCGAATAGGCCATGACCGGCAAGTTCATTGGGCAAGACGCCAAACAGCGATTCGGCTGCCGGCGAAACGAACAGCACCGCGCCGTTGCGGCCGTGACGCGTGATGACGTCGGTTATATTGCGCGCGAGGAGCCGGTAACGGTCTTCCTCGGCATAGAGCAGCCAGAAGCTGGTACGCGCGAGTTGCTCGGCGCCTAGCGCAATCCCGGTGGCGTAGAGGGCAGCGGAAATAATGCCGAACGCGGTAAGCGCGCCATGTTCGGATACCAGCGTCGTCGCGGGGGCGACTAGATTGCTGGCGCTGAGCACCAGGAGCAGGCCGGCAGCGGCGAGCGCGAAAGTCGAGGCCAGTGCCACCACGCGGCGCGACGCCGAAAGCGCGGCTTCCAGCGGCACCACCACCAGCCAAATTGCCGCGAATGAGCCGATGCCGCCGGTAAACCAGGCTACCACCGTCACCAGGCCGGTGAGTGAGAATGCCGAGAGCACATGCGCACTTTCGTACCGCCCGGTACGCGACAAGAAATAGGCAATCAGGATCGGTGCCACCAGCCAGCCGAACACACCAACTTCCAGCGCGCTCGGCGCACCGCGCAAGGCGACATAGACCGGAAAGCACGCCAGTGCGGCAAAGCTGCCGAGCAGGCGTGGCGCAATGAAGGCGCGATGGCGCGCCGCGGTCAACGCATCGAGTCGCGCCGCCGGGTACACCAAGGCGTCAACATAGTTCCACACTGGTGTGAGGAAATTCACGATCCCTGTCCACGTCGTTGAGAATGACGCGCCCCTTTTTGATCTCGAAATCTTAGTGAGGCCCGCTTAAGCGAACGCTAAGGCGCGCAGGCCTGCGGGCAGATTGGGCCGCCACCGCGACTTATTCGGTGCGATCCGAATGGCCATTCGAAGGTCATGGTGAAATTTCGGTTGCCATTCGGAAGCTTGCACAATGGCGCCACGATTTCTTACCGATGCGGTAACCATGCCGGACCGCGCGAACACCCGATTGCAGGCGCCGCTTTTCGATCCCTAAAGTTTTAGGCAAATTCTATTTTCTCCCATTTGAAGAAAATTCGCATCGTATTCGCGGCGAATTAGCCCAAAAACGTCGCTTCATCGCCAACGACAGCTTCAAGCCTGTCTGGTACGGTTTAGTTCAAAGGCGGTGGGAAAGCCGTCAGGGATAGTGGGTAGGGTCATGTTCTTTCTTTTGCGAATGGCGTTTTGGCTTGGCGTCGTCTGTGTGCTTCTGCCGGGCGGCGGCACCAAATCGACCCCGGCGGATGCACAGATCAATGCCGTGCAGGCCGCGTCCTTGGCCGGCGCAGCCGTCTCCGACATGCGCGGTTTCTGCGGCCGGCAGCCCGATGCTTGCGAGGTTGGCGGCAAAGTTGCGGTCGCGCTTGGCCATAAGGCCGAGGCTGGCGCCCGCACCATCTACGAATTCATCTCTGCCAAGCTCAATGAGAAGACCGCGCCAGCCGAAAAGACCGCCAAACTGATCCCGGCTTCGACCGCCGGCCAAAGCGCGGCGAATGGAACGCTGACTTCGAGCGATATGGCGCCAGCGTGGCATGGGCCGGTTCCTCTGCCGCCGCGCCGCGAGGCGCGGGTGGGCCGGCCTTCGGTTTAAAGCGCTGCAATTATTGAATTTTCCGGCCCTCGCCGGGCGCGCTGGCCGCATTTTTTTGGCTATTGGCGCGCACCGGCCTATATACCTGACGCCATGGCATCGAATACGACCGCGATCGACGAAATCGTCGACAATTTCACGCTGCTCGACCAGTGGGATGACCGCTATCGTTATGTCATCGAACTCGGCCGCACTTTGGCGCCGCTCGCCGACAGCGCGCACACCGAAGCCAACAAGGTGCAAGGTTGCGCCAGTCAGGTTTGGCTGCTCACGCATGTGACGCCGGACGGCAAGGACGGCCCGCTTCTCACATTCGAAGGCGACAGCGACGCGCATATCGTGCGCGGGCTGGTGGCGATCTTATTTGCGCTCTATTCCGGCAAGACCGCCGCCGAGATCCTGGCCACCGACGCGACCGCCTTGTTCGACCGTATCGGCCTACGTGAAAATCTCACGCCGCAGCGCTCGAATGGCTTGCGCTCCATGGTCGAACGCATCCGGACCGAAGCCAATGCGGCGCTGACAGCGGCTTGAAGACTAGGCTCCATCTACCCTGAACACCGCGTCATCGGCGAGCCAGGTGCGGATCGGGGCACTCGTTGGTCCGCGCGCAGCGCCGGCATAGCCATAATGGCGGGCAAGCCGCTCGAGCGCGAGCTGCAGCACGATTTTGGCCGACCGCGCCGGCCAAACGCGCTCGCGTTCGACGTCCTCAAGACCTTTGAGAAAACAGCAAATGTCGATCAGCAGCCCGGAGAATTCCGGACCGACGCCGTCGAGCGCGGCACGCACGGATTGACGCGCAGCAAGCATGGTTTCGGTGAATTCGCGCGCTCGATTGCCGCCGCGGCGGTCGGACGATATCGGGCTAGCCCAGTTCGAGGTCGTACGCGGCATTAAATTCGCCCGGGTGAAATCGGCACGCAGCCGCTCGCCGGCCAGCAATTGGTGCGGCTCGATCATGGTGCGGCCGTCACGGCTGCGCCGGCGCGCCAGCCAAGCCAACGGGCTTTCGGACAAATCGACCGTAACGCTGGCATGGCCGAGTTCGGTCGCGACCTGGCGTTGCGCCAAATTGAGGTGTTGGACGCGGAAGGAATCGATCGCCGGCTGCGCGGGTTGTTCCGGGCGGCTGGCGGAGTTACGGGGTTTCGAATGGGAGGCCATCGGCACAATCTCCTAGGTAGGACTTTGTGCCCAATTATATCGTTGACACCCCAAGCCCTAGATATAGGGTAGGTGTCGCCGTGACAGGGTAGCTTTTATTTGATCCGCTTAATTTTGACGCTGAAGCGTTTGCGCCGGAGGCGTTTTTTGACCCATGCCGCCACATCATCAAAAGTAAGTTCGCGGACTACGGACCGTAGGATCATCTTTTCTGCTGCGCTTTGCAGGGACTCTCCGCTTAGTTGCCGGGACTAACTGGTAGCCGCTACGTGCGAGCAAGTTATGCAATAGGATAAGCGTGGTTCTTTTGTTCCCGTCAGCAAACCCATGGTTTCCTGCCATGGATTGCACCAAGGCCGCCGCTTTCTTCTCAATTGTTCGGTAGTAGCCTGAGTATGGGCGCTGAAGGGCTGATTTAACTAGCCCTGGGTTGGGGACCCCATCAATGCCGCCGAACCTAAGCGCCCTTTCGTGGGCGCTTAGGGCATCGGCAAGAGTCAATCTGTAGTGTCGTTTAGCGATTGGCGAGGCGCTTTAGAGCGCGGCCATAAAGGGTCATAGCCTCATCCATGGCGTCTTGTGAGGCGCCACTAGTGGTGACAACCTTGATAAATCCATCGGAAGACACGCGCCAACGCTCCCGGCCCTTATGGGTTGCTTTCCCAAGAACCTTCTTGACGGTGCCTTTTTGGCGCCCTGCAGAATTGGGGCTGTCTACGTGAAAGGTCACGACTTCTCTCCTGTGAGAGAGTAAGATGGTGAAATACTCCTTATTTTTCAATGAAATAGGTTATACGGATGTGAATAGACCCAATGGCCCCCAATTTGCAGAGGTTAATAAACAGTTTGCAAATGCTTAATGAAACTTAACGGTCACATAACCGGAGCGCAGAAAAGCAAACGTAAATAACATTGTAAAAACATATAGTTATATATTATTGCTTTGTGGTTTAGGCATTTCGCCGCGTAATTCTGCCAGTCGCGGCAAAAGATGCAGAATTACCTAGGTTCCACGCAAACCAGCTATTGACCCGGCATTCATACAAAACTATTTATGTTCCTGTACGAATGGCTCTCCCGAGGAGGGTGCCGTGGCAAATGAATTAGGACCCGCAATTGCGGCGTTAGAAAAGCGATTAGACGAAACAAACCGCAAAGCAAATTCTTTGCGACAGGCCATCAACGCACTCTACGAAGAAGCGGGGATGTCACCGAAATATGCGGACAATACGTCCAGCACAGATTACGGGGCTACGGTAACTCAGATTCAGCCGGACACTTTTTATGGGAAAAAACAGTCCACCGCGATCCGCATGTATCTGGAACTAAGGAAAGCACAAAATCTTGGTCCAGCAACACCGCGCGAGATTTTTGAGGCCTTAAAACAGGGTGGCTATCAGTTCGACGCAAAGGACGACACAACCGCTCTTATTGGGATGCGTGCGCTACTTCGCAAAAATACTGTGACATTCCACAGATTGCCGAATGGCAGTTATGGCTTGCTCACTTGGTATCCAGACGCCAAGCCTTCGCGCCAAAGTGAAAGCGAGGAGGAGGAAGATTCCGAAAAATAATGGCTGGCTTTTACCCGCCAATTGAAACCGGTTGCATCGGGCCGTGATCACCGGTGCCGCCGTTAGCTGAGGGTGCAACCCCGAGGCAGTCTGAAGCTAAACCGGGGCAGACACGGAAGGCCCCGGACTGGAGGTGAACCATGCAACCACCACAATGATTGCATGAAACGTGGCACGTTACTGGTCCTAAGCCAGTGGCGTGCTACGCCTCTATATACTAAGCCATTGAAAAGATTGCAAGAGTCGAGTTTTGCCTTAGTTTCAATAACTTAGGAATCGGGTGTCTAAATGAAAAAGGGTGACAACCAGTTCTCTAAAGCGGAATCGGCGCGACGCTTTGAAGCAGCATTACGCGGCTCTCGGAATGTTGGCCCGACGCCCATGAAAGAAATGAAGCGCGGTAAGGCGCAACGAAAGCGCCGAACTAAGACCGCCGTCTCCGCCACCTAATAAATCGCCTAGCCTGATATTTGAAAACCGGCTCAGTGAGGTTGACGGTACGTGAGACGCTTGCCCGCTGCGTTTTTTACAGCAAGCGCCGCACGGTCGCCGTCGTTATAGCCAAGCGCAATCCGGTGATTGAAACGGAAATCGTATTCAGCCAAGTAGCGATGCAGATGCTTTTCGCCACAGTGCTGATAGACGCCTTTCATCCCGCGTTTGAAAATCGAGAAATAGCCTTCCACTGAATTGGTCGTTACGTCGCCGCGCGCATATTCTTTGCGGCTGATGCACGACAGTTTCGTGGGCCTTAAAATTCGCGCCAACTTTCGTGTAGAGGCGGCTTTCATCGGTGTGCAGCCGCGTCTCTTTCAGCGACGTTTTCGTTCACGATATTGGCGACAGTCGCACCATCGGCCACGGCGACATGGAACGAGCGCACGTTGCCGCCACGCTCGACTAGGGACACGATTGCGCGCTTGCCGCCGGGGCCATGCTTTCCGCTCTTGGTGTAGGGACGGCCACGACGCTGCGGTGAAACGCGGCGCTTGCCTTCCGGCACGTCGCCAAAATATGTCTCGTCGGCTTCGACGATTTTTCCTTCACCGCCCATCGGCTCAAGACCGCCAGCGCGCATAGCCTCGCGCACCCGGTGCGCCATGAACCAAGCCGAGCGGTAGGTGATCCCCAAGGTCCGGTGAAGCTGGTGGGCGCTAAAGCCTTTCTTGGAAGCCGTGAATAGGTGAAAGGCCAGTAGCCACTTGTGCAGGGGGATATGGCTGCGCTCCATGACCGTTTTCATGGTGACGCTGAAATCCTTCCGGCATACCGCCTCAGCGCAGCGAAACACGCCGGGTCGCTTGGTCGGGTAGGCGTGATTGATAACCCCGCAATGGGCGCAAACCGGGCCGGACGGCCACAGGACCGCCTCTAGGGTGGCGCGGGCGGCTTCCTCGTTATTAAAGTGGGCGTCTGTGTAAGCGGTCATGACCATCAATCCCTGTTCGATGGTCAAATACTAGCATTTGGGGCTTGGGGTGTCAACGATATAATTGGGACTTTGTGCCTACCACGGGGCGTGCCGGGCCGCAAGCGAAATTAGGAATATATCCAAAACACCGGTAGGGCTATTTCACGCGGCGCCGGCGCTGCTGGCCCAGCCCCATTTGCTTGGCCAATTGCGAGCGGGCAGCGGCATAATTGGGCGCGACCATCGGGTAATCGGCGCCGAGGCTCCATTTTTCACGGTATTGTTCCGGGGTCATGTTGTACTGGGTGCGCAAATGCCGCTTGAGCGACTTGAATTTCTTGCCGTCTTCGAGGCACACCACATATTCGGGCGTGATCGATTTTTTCACCGAAACGGCGGGTTTTAGCGGCTCGGCCGGGGCATCACCGGATTTCCCCGATACCCGGGCGAGCGCCATGTGGACTTGGCTAATGAGCGCGGGAATTTCGGCGGCAGGGACTGTGTTGTTGCTGACATAGGCGGAAACGATCTCCGCCGTCAGTTCAATGAAATTTCCGTTGGCCGGGATGTCGCTCATCGAAGCTGCCCCTGCTAAATCTATATTCAAACTCTACTATCGCACCTGGGCCGCCGCAAGAAAAAGATCGTTTGAACACCAATTAGACTTCGCTTTTTGTTCCGATGTTATTGAATAAACGGGAGTATTGCCGGCACGAAAACGCCGCCCGTGGTGGACACGGACGGCGTTATTCTTGCCGATCTCTTGACGGTTTTCGTTACGGGTTCTTTTCGAGATGGCTGCGCAACTCATTGATCGAGGCAAAGCGCAGCGTCCCTTGCGGCAGTTCGGCTTCAATCGAACCATCGACATAAAGCGTATATCCCATGCCGTCGACGACGCCGGATTTGAGTATGGCGACCGCGCGCGGCTCGCTTGCGGGGCGCGGTTTTGGTGCATCCGGCTCAGTGCGTTTGGCGGGTACAGCGGTTGTCTCGCGCGACGGCGGCTCGAACCTTGGCTCATAAGGCTTGGAATCATAAGGCTTGGCATCGCTTTCGGCGGGCTTCATATCCTGGACTTTGGCCGGCGCCGGTTCGGACGGCCACATGGCATCGAAATAAGTCGTCTCTGGTGCTCGTGGCTGGCGCGGCGGCGTTAGCGGGCGCCACCCGGCATCGAACTTCGGCTCATCACGCGGGTCTTGGTGTGCCTCTTGACGGATTTCTTGACGAAAATCTTGACGCGCTTCAACCTTCTCAGCATCGAAATCGGAGACGGCCGGCATAGGCATAGGCACGGACATGGGGTGTTGCGGCGACAGCGAAACGTCGTCTTCGATCGCCGCAGAGGCCTCATCCGGATTGCGCAGTGTCGGTGCAAAGGAGCCGACCGGCGCCGTGTCGGTTACCGTTTCGCGCATCGGCGCCTCGGGATGCTGGTCAAACTGATGCTGTTCGCGGCTGCCAGCATCGGATTTCGGCTTGGGCGGGAATGGCGGCCGACCAGAAGCTGCGTGCTGCCCGGGGGCGGATTCGAACATGTCGAGCGGCCGGCTTGACCTAATTGGGGCCCGCGAGGCCAAAGCTTCGGCAATGCGCTGCAACTGGGCAACCACAACCGCCAAACCGATGACTATCAGGCCGCCGACGAGGGCGGTGACCCCACAAACGATCAGGGTGTTACCGAAACTAAATTCATTGACCGGAATACCGAACCCGATCATCACGGCGCCCGCCACAACGGCAAAGGCACCAACACCGTACAAGAGACCAGACATCGGAATTGCGATCCTCTACTGAGCCACCGGCATTGGGCCGCAGGCTTGGCCGTTGCTTGCCCGACTGCCGGCTAAACTCTTCTAACAATGAAGAATTCTGGCTTTTTCCGGCGCCGGCGGCAACTAATAATGCTAAAATAGCAATAAATGCTTTCAAACTTCATTAACGCTGTTGGCTCCGGGGCGGCCCTCGCATCGCCAATTTCCCTCGCGCCCAAGGCTAAATGCCCCTGGTAGTCCTGTACTTCTCGCGGAAATACCAGCGCGCCAGGCGTTGCCCCCAAACCCGTCAGGGCCTAATTAACTCAATTGAGGAACTTGCACGGGACCTGCCGGTTTCATTCAGTGACCGGCCTATTTAGCCATCATCTTTTGTGAATCGAGGAGGATCTGATGTCGTTCACGTTACCCGACCTGCCTTATGCCTATGACGCGCTGGCGCCTTACATGTCGCGCGAAACGCTCGAATTTCATCACGACAAGCACCACAAGGCCTATGTCGATAATGGCAACAAGCTGCTGGTCGGCAGCGGGCTGGAGGACAAATCGCTCGAAGACGTCGTGAAAGGGTCTTTCGGCAAGAACGCCGGCCTCTTCAACAATGCCGCCCAACATTACAATCACACGCTCTTTTGGAAGTGGATGAAGGCGGGCGGCGGCGGCGACAAAATTCCCGGCAAACTGAAAGCAAAAATCGAATCCGACCTCGGCGGCGTCGCCAAGATGAAGGAAGATTTTGCGCAAGCCGGCGCCACGCAATTCGGCTCAGGCTGGGCCTGGATCGTCGTAAAGGACGGCAAATTGGCGATAACCAAGACCGCGAACGGGGAAAATCCGCTCGTCCACGGCGGGACGCCAATTCTCGGCTGCGATGTCTGGGAGCATTCCTATTATATCGATTACCGCAACCGGCGGCCGGATTATCTCAAGGCGTTTCTCGACCATTTGGTCAACTGGGAATACGTAGAGGAATTGTTCGGCGCCGCGAGCAAGTAAACCTCTTGGCCGAGATACACCTTGTACTTGGCAGAACCGTTAGTTCTTCTTCTTGTTCCTCTTGAAGGACACGCTCGGCATGCGGTCGGCTGATTTTCTGGCCGACCGCATCGCCATCTTGCTCATGGCGGTCGTTGCGCTCGCCGCCGCGCTCACTTTTCGGGACTATGGTCTCGGTTGGGACGACTACACCCATTCGCAATATGGCGATCTTCTACTCAAGCTCTACGGCTCGGGCTTTAGCGACCGGCGCGCACTCAACTTCGTCAATCTCTATTTGTATGGCGGCGGCTTCGACATGGCGTCGGCGCTGGCCGCCAAGATCCTGCCATTCGGATTGTTCGAAACCCGCCGCCTGATGGGCGCCTTGGTTGGTCTCGTCGGATTGTTTGCGACGTGGCGGCTCGCCCGCAGGCTTGGCGGCCCAACGGCTGGAGTTTGCGCGCTCGCGCTGCTGGCAAGTTGTCCTCTTTATTACGGCCACATGTTCATGAACGCGAAGGATTTACCCTTCGCGACCGCCATGATTGTGCTCCTGCTCGGCGTCGTGCGCGCCTTCGATGAATATCCGCGCGCCAGCCCGCGCACCATGGTTTTGGTCGGCGTTGCGCTTGGCGCGGCCTTCGGTTCACGCGTGCTGGCGTTGATAGCCGCCCCCATTATTGCCGCCGGCCTCGTGCTGATCGTCGTCGCTGAAATTCGCGAGCTTGGCTTGCGCGACGCCGGCTCGCGCCTTGGTCAATTTGTCTGGTCGCTTTTTCCGGCCTTGCCGATCGCCTATTTGATCATGGGACTGCTTTGGCCCTGGTCGATCCTCTCGCCGTTCAATCCGCTGGGGGCAGCCGAATATTTCGACACGTTTTTCGAAAAGCCGTGGAAGGAATTGTATGAAGGCCGCCTGATCCCGGTACCCGACATGCCGGCGAGCTATTTGCCGCATTTGTTCTGGCTCAAACTGCCGGAGATCATGTTGGCGCTTGGCATCACCGGCGGTTTGGGCGCCTTCGCCGCCGCTGGCCGGCACAGCGTTGGCCTCAACCGGCGCGCATGCCTGCTTGTGGTGGCGCTTGCCGCCGTGCTGCCGGTCGGTGTCGCCATCGTGATGCACCCGGCGCTCTATAATGGCCTGCGCCATTTCATTTTCGTGGTGCCGCCCTTCGCAGTGCTGGGCGGACTATCCGCCGCCTGGCTGATAGAGCGGGCCGCACGTCTGCGCACCAGCTATCGGCGCCCGGCGTTCGGAATCTTAGCCAGCGCTTTCGCTGTCGGCATCGCGCTGCCGGTCATCGATATGGTGCGGCTGCATCCCTATGAATACACGGCGTTCAACTGGGCCTCCGGCGGCGTTCGCATGGCGCACGACAAATACATGCTCGATTATTGGGGTCTGGCCTTTAAACAGGCGTCGGAAGAATTGCGCGCCCGGCTTGCCGACAGCGCCGATCACCCGCCCAAGGGCCGGCCATGGGTGGTCGCGATCTGCGGGCCGCCGGCACCGGCCAAGGTCGAACTTGGGCCGCAATTCGAAACCACCTACGACCAGAAGAAGGCCGACTTCGCCATGGCGCTCGGCGCGTTCTATTGCCGCCACCTGCAGGCGCCCATATTGGCCACCGTTGAGCGCGAGGGCGTGGTCTATGCCACCGTCTACGATTTCCGCGGCCGCCCTAACGAGAAGCTCACCACCGAACCGCCGCCTTAATCGCCGCACGATTACTCGGTCTCACGAACGCATGGCATGCGCCTTGCGCCCGCCGCGCTCGATCGAAACCGGGGCTTCATCGCGCGAAATCAAATGCGCGGCGAGATCGAGACAGCGCTTGGCGAGCATGGACGCGCCTTCGGCAAGCTCGGTGGAATTGCGCACGATCTCGACATTGCATTCCATGTCTTCGTGCGACCAGCCGCGCGAATGCGCGATGTATGGGAATTGCGGAAATATAAATCCAAGCTCGGCGAAAAATCCCAGCATTTGGCCGGCAACCGCCTGGATATTGTCCTGGCCGCCGACGATGATGAATCCTGCGACTTTGTTTCGGATGAGAACCTGGTCGCGGATCGTCACTGCATTCTGCACGCAGTTAAGCCGCTCGGCCATTTTGAAATACAGCGACGACGCGGCCCCCCATCGTATCGGCGATGAGACGACGATCGCGTCGGCCCAATGCACCAACGCTTCATAGACCTGGTCCATCTGGTCGTCGGCGTCCATCTGCGTGATCGAGCACGGCCAAGTGCAAGCGCGCGCAGCCTTCGAATAGTAACCCTCGCAATTACGGAATTTGAGATCGTTCAATTTGATCATGCGGGTCTCGGCGCCGTATCCTTGCGCCGCCGTCAAGGCGTGTCCCAGCAGGTGGTCCGAGCCTGAAAAACGCGGATTGGCGGCGTCCATGGCGGAGGTGGAAATGCCGGCAAGACGCAGCGGCCCGGGCGCGCGCTCGACCTTGCGCGATAGCGGATGCGGGGGGTGCGGCTTGCGGTTTCGCTTACTGCCGGCGTCGAGATTGACGAAGACGCGGCCGGACTCGACCTTGATCGGATAGCCCGGCACGCAATCATCCTCGAAGCCCGGCTCGCCGGCCCCGCTCAACCGATGAAATTTCCAGTTATGCCAGGGGCAGATAATGTAATCGCCGTCGATGCGGCCTTCGCCCAGCGGCCCGCCGACATGGTTGCAAGTATTGGAAACCGCCCCGAATTTTCCATCTTTGAACGAAATGGCAAGTTCGATATCCAAGGCCTTGACGCGTTTGAGCGGGCCTTTGGAAAAATCATCCGCGTGACCGATATCGACCCAGTTTTCCTCTTCGACCATAATGAGCTTGCTCCAATTGTCTTGACCAACGCGCCGGCCTAGCGTGGCGGCGGGAAAACCGCCCTGCGATCATCGCCGATCTCATTTACCCGTAAAAGCGAAAAGAGGACCGGCCGATGCCTGGGCAAGTTGACGAAGAATTGAAGTGGCGGCCCGTTCGGGGCATCGACAAGGCCAAGCTGGGCGAGGCGCGCCTGCAGGCGCATTATGCGGCGCAATGGCTGGCGCGCTCCGCACGGGCCCATATCGCGCCGCAACCCGACGACGGCCACACCAGTCTCAATTTTGTCGCCGCACCCGACGGTTTCACGACGCAAGCCTGGCGCGATGGGCTGCGGCTTGGTCTGCAATTGCAAACGCTGACGCTCGCTTTGCATGAAGGCGACACGGCTACTCCCGTTTCATTCTTTGCGCTAAGCGGACATTCCGACGCGCAGGCGCGCCAATGGCTGGGCGAGCAGCTCAAGCGGCGAAATCTCGACGCGCGGGCTTTGGACGCGGCATCGCCTTATGAAATGCCGGCGCATCGAATAGCCGAAGGCGGCCTCTACGACGCGGCGGCTTGCGCCGAGGGCATGAGCGAACTGGCCGCCTGGTTTGCCAATGCGCAAAGCCTGCTCGGCCAAATCCAACACCGGCTTGCCGGGCAAAAGCTTGCGCCGTCGCCACTGTGCTGCTGGCCGCACCATTTCGATCTCGCCACCTTGACGACGCTGCCCAAACACGCCGCCGGGGCAACCGGCTATCTCGGCATCGGACTTTCGCCGGGTGATAATTATTACGACGAGCCGTATTTCTACGTCTCGGTCTATCCCAAGCCCGATCCGTCGATGCTGCCAACATTGCCGATGTTCGGTCATTGGCACACCCACGAATTCATGGCGGCGGTCGCGCCCGCCCACAAGATTTCCGCGGCAAAGGATCAAGAGACCGAGACCAAAGAATTTCTCGACCATGCGGTCGAGACCGCGCTTAAACTTTTGACGGCTTCCGACAAAGCAAACTAGCGGTAGTAGCGCTAGCCGATTTGGGTCAGCACGATTAGCACCACCGTCACGGTAATTGCGCCGCCGATACGGGTGGCGATCTGCGCAAAGGGCATGAGCTGCATCCGGTTGGCCGCGGTGAGGATGGCAACATCGCCCGTGCCGCCCTGTCCGCTGTGACAGGCGGTCACAATGGCGGTGTCGATCGGATACATCTTCAACCAGCCGCCCACGAAAAACCCTGTGGCAATGATGGTCACCACGGTCGCGACAATCGTGATGATATAGGCGGGTGTAAATGCGGCCACCAGCTTGTCCCAGGGCGTCAAAGCCACGCCGATTGCAAACAACAACGGGTAAGTGACCGCGGTCGAAAAGAACTTGTAGACGTGGAATGCGCCCAATTGCAGCGAGGGGGAAACCGCCTTGGTCAGCTTCAAAACCACCGCAATGGCGAGCATCGCCACCGGCGCGGGAAAGCCGAACAGGCGCTGCGCGAGCGCGCCGATCAGGTAGAGCGTAACGGCGGTCACCACCGCCGCAGCAATCGTGGTCACATCGACATGGTCGTCGGCGGACTCTTCCTCGAAGGCAAGCTCGTCATGTTCGCCCGGCTGCAGGCGTCCTTCGCCCGTCAAATGGGGATATTTTTTGCCGACAAAATTGAGCGTTCCCGACAACAGAATGGCCGTCAGGCTGCCAAGCATAACGGGCGGCAATACCTGGGCGAATAATTCGCCCTGCGGCAAGTGCAGGATTTGCGAATAGCCGATCGAGAGGGGAATGGCGCCCTCGCCCACGCCGCCCGCCATGATCGGCACAACGACGAAGAAAAACGTGTGGTACGCGCCAAGCCCGAGCAACGTGCCCACCAGCGTGCCGACAATTCCACCCATGACGGAGCCGGCGGCAAGCGGCGCGAATATCTTGACAAAGCCCTTGATCAGAACGCCGCGATCCATTCCCAGGATGCTGCCGACGATGATGCAAGCGATGAACAGATAGAGAAAATTCGAATCCTTCGTGAATTGCGTCACCGAGCCCAAGATCGAGTTGGGCAGCAGATGATGAAAGGCAAGATACGACGGAATGAAGGTGGCAAAAATCGCCGCCGCGCCCATATTGCGTATGATCGGGATGCGTTTGCCCAGTTCAGCACAGGCAAAGCCGCCCATCGACAGGAGCACGATCGCCATCAGGATGTCGGACGGCACTTTGCCGGTGACGGCAAAGCCGGCAATGACCGCGATCAGGATTACGAAAACAGGCAGCGGAATGATGCCGATCTTGTAATCAACAATCGACCACCAGCCCTTTGGCCAAAAGGCCACGCTTGGACTCTTTTTTTCGGCAACCGCGGACGCAGCTTTCGGCATTTCGTTTCTCCCCAGGATTTTTGTTTCACGGCTAGCGCCGCGGGTTTTATTATTCGGCCTTATTGGTGCGAGTACTCCCAATAGAGTTCGCGGGCTTTGCGGTACAGCGGGCCGGGCTGCAAGGAACGCTCATCGATACGGTTGATCGGCACCACCTTGGAATAATTGCCGGACGAGAAAATTTCGTCGGCGTTTTCCAGATCGCTATAGCGCAGCGTGGTCTCAACCACGCTCACGCCGGCGTCGCGCAATAGTTTAACGACGCGCTGGCGTGTGATGCCATTGAGGAAATTGCCATTAGGCGCCGGCGTAAACACCACGCCATCCTTGCCGATGAAAAGATTGGCGGTGGCAAGCTCGGCGATATTGCCGAGTTGGTCGCGCACGGCGCAATTGGCGAAGCCGCGCGAATTCGCCTCGATCAGCGCGCGCGCATTGTTGGGGTAAAGACATCCGGCCTTGGCATCGACCGGCATGCATTCCGCGCTCGGTTTGCGATAGGGCGAGAGCGTAATCGAAAATCCTTCCGGTGGGCGCATCGGCGCCTCATAGAGCGAGAGGCACCATTGCGTCGAATCCGGATCGGGCGCGACCAGCAGCGTACCGCCCCGCTCGGCCCAGACCATCGGCCGGATATAGAGCGCGGCATCCTTGTCGAAGCGCTTGAGGCCGTCGCGCGTGAGCCCTTCCCAGGTCTCGGCTGTGATCGGCGGCTTGAGATGCATGGTGGCGGCGGAAGCATTTACCCGCGCGCAATGCAGATCGAGGTCGGGCGTCACGCCTTCGAAAGTGCGGGCGCCATCGAAAACGGACGAGCATAGCCAGGCCGCATGCGAGCGCACGCCCATGATCGGGATATTGCCCTCATGCCAGTCGCCTTTGTAGAAGGTCCAGGTCTTCGACCAGTCCTGCCCCGGCGTCATCCAACTCCCCCGCGCCTTATTATTACTGTATCTATAGCCGCCCAGCCCGGAGGATACCATGTCATCCATCTTCGTCTTCGACGCCTATGGCACTTTATTCGACGTCCACGCCGCCATGGCGCGCTTTCGCAACGAGGCCGGAGCCGAGGCCGACCGCATGTCGGACATCTGGCGTACCAAGCAGCTCGAATATACCTGGACGCTGACACTGGCGGGCCATTATGCGGATTTCTGGACCCTGACCGGACGGGCGCTGGATTTCGCGCTGGCGCGGGTGCCCAGCGTGCCCAAGACGCTCCGGGCCAATCTGCTCGATGCCTATTTCAAACTCGATGCCTTTCCCGACGCGCGCGCCGCCTTGAAGGCGCTCAAGGCCAAGGGCCATAAGACCGGCATACTCTCCAACGGCTCGCCGAACATGCTTAAGGGCGCGGTCGACAATGCCGGCATCGGCGGCGATCTCGACGCCGTGCTGTCGGTGGATGTGTTGAAAATGTTCAAGCCGCGGCCGGAGGTCTACGCCCTCGTCACCGATCATTTCAAATGCACGCCCGGAGATGTGACCTTCGTGTCATCCAACCGCTGGGACGTGATGGCGGGAACTTCCGCAGGCTTTCGCGCCCTTTGGGTCAATCGCGCCAAGATGCCGGACGAGTATCTCGATTTCCCGCCCAAACAAGTACTGGGCGACCTTAACGCATTGGTGGCGATGAATTAGGGGTGGCGCGCGCCGCAATCGCCGCCTATATGCGCCTCTCCCATGCAGCCAATTATTTCCATAAACAATCTGTCGAAAACCTACGCCTCCGGCTTCGAGGCGCTCAAGGCCATTAACCTCGACATCCGCCGCGGCGAAATTTTCGCGCTGCTCGGCCCCAATGGCGCGGGCAAGACCACGCTGATCGGCATCATATGCGGGATACTACGGCCTTCGACAGGCACCGTTACCGTCGATGGCCACGACATCATCACAGACTACCGCGCCGCGCGCTCGCTGATCGGGCTGGTACCTCAGGAGTTGCACACCGACGCTTTCGAGAGCGTTTGGGCGACGGTGAATTTCAGCCGCGGACTGTTCGGCAAACCGCCCAATCCGGCGCATATCGAGAAGATCCTGCGCGAGCTGTCGCTTTGGGACAAGAAGGACAGCAAGATCATGACGCTGTCGGGCGGCATGAAGCGGCGTGTGCTGATCGCCAAGGCGCTTTCGCATGAGCCGCGCATTCTGTTCCTCGACGAGCCGACCGCCGGCGTCGATGTCGAACTACGCAAGGACATGTGGCAGGTGGTGCGCGACCTGCGCGCTTCCGGCGTTACCATTATTCTCACGACCCATTACATCGAAGAAGCCGAAGACATGGCCGACCGCGTCGGCGTCATCAGCAAGGGCAAGATTATCCTGGTCGAGGAGAAAGCCGAGTTGATGAGGAAGCTCGGCAAGAAGCGTTTGATCCTGCAATTGTCGAAAAAGATGGACATATTGCCGCAGGCGCTTTCCGCGCATAATTTGAGCCTCGGCGATGAAGGCAAGCAATTGATTTTCACGTACGACACGCAGGCCGAGCGCACCGGGGTCACGGCGCTGTTGAGCGACCTCAACAGCAACGGCATCCGTTTCCGCGATCTGCAGACGACGCAGAGCTCGTTGGAAGATATTTTCGTCGGCCTGGTGAGTGAACGGTGATGAATTTCCGCGCCGCCAAAGCCATCTATATATTTGAAATGTCGCGCACCGCGCGCACCGTCTGGCAGAGCATCGTCTCGCCGGTGCTCTCGACCTCGCTCTATTTCGTGGTGTTCGGCGCCGCTATCGGCTCGCGCATCACGCAAATCGAGGGCGTGGCCTATGGCGCTTTCATCGTGCCGGGACTGATCATGCTCACTTTGCTCACGCAGAGCACCATGAACGCCTCGTTCGGCATCTATTTCCCGCGTTTTACCGGCACGATCTACGAGATCCTGTCGGCGCCGGTGTCGGGCATCGAAATCGCGCTCGGCTATGTCGGCGCGGCGGCGACCAAATCAATCGTTCTCGGTCTGATCATATTGGCCACGTCATTCCTGTTTGTGCCGCTGCACATCGCCCATCCGTTTTGGATGCTGGCGTTCCTGGTGTTGACCGCTGTCACCTTCAGCCTGCTCGGCTTCATCATCGGCATCTGGGCCGAAGGCTTCGAGCAGTTGCAGATCGTGCCGCTTCTGATCATCACGCCGCTGACGTTTTTGGGCGGCACGTTCTATTCGACCAGCGTGCTGCCGCCGCTCTGGCAGAAGATTACATTGTTCAACCCGGTGGTTTATCTGATCAGCGGTTTCCGCTGGAGCTTCTTTGAAGTGTCGGATGTCAGCCCGGCCGTGAGCATCGGCATGACACTGTTTTTCCTGGTGCTGTGCCTGACCATCGTTTGGTGGATTTTCAAAACCGGCTATAAACTCAAGAAATAGTCAGCCCGCCAATTCCTCGCGCAAAATCTCAAGCTCTAGCCACTGCTCTTCCGCCGCGGCGAGTTTGCGCTGGGTTTCGGCAAGGTCGGTGGTGACCTTCTCGAAGCCGCCGCGATCGCGAATATAGAATTGCGGGTCGTCAAGCTTGCTCTGCAACTCGTTGGCTTTCGCGATCAGCGCGGCCATGGTCTTGGGCAGCGTTTCAAGCGCGTGTTTTTCCTTGAACTTCATCTTGCGCTTGGATGATTTGCGGCTCGCCGCGGGCGGCGCCTTTGGAGCCTTTGCCGTCTCGGGCTTACCGGATCGCGCGTTAAATCCGCACCGCGCTGCGCCAGCATGTCCGAATAACCGCCGGCATATTCGGTCCATAGGCCGTTGCCCTCCGGCGCAATCACACCGCTGACAAGCCGGTCGAGAAAATCGCGGTCATGGCTGATCAGCAGCACCGTGCCGGGGTACTCGCCGATCATATCCTCGAGCACGTCGAGCGTTTCCATGTCGAGATCGTTGGTCGGCTCGTCGAGGATCAGCAGGTTCGACGGCTTGGCCAGCGCCTGCGCCAGCATCAGCCGGCCGCGCTCGCCGCCCGACAGCTTGCCGAGCGGCGTGCGCGCCTGCTCGCTCGAAAACAGGAAGTCCTTCATGTAGCTGATGACATGCTTGCCGACGCCATTGACGGAAACGGTGTCGCCCTCCCCGCCGGTCAGCGCCTGTTTGACGGTGATGTTGGGATCGAGACTGTCGCGATGCTGGTTGAGCGTGGCAATCGCCAGCGTCGAGCCGAGCCGCACCGTGCCGCTATCGGGCGCCAGCACGCCGGTCAGCATATTGATCAGTGTCGTCTTGCCGCTGCCATTGGGCCCGACAATGCCGATGCGGTCACCGCGTTGAATTCGAATTGAGAAATCGTTGACAATGGCGCGCCCGCCATAGCTCTTGGAAATATTCTTGGCCTCGATCACCAACGCGCCGGACGGCGCCGCCGAACCCGCGCTGATGGTGGCATCGCCCGCGCTTGCGCGATAAGTGCGGCGGTTCTCACGCAGCGCCTGCAACTGACCGACGCGGCGCATGTTGCGCTTGCGCCGCCCGGTGACGCCGTAGCGCATCCAATGTTCTTCGGCGACGATCTTGCGGTCGAGCTTGTGTTGCTCCTTCTCTTCTTCCGCCAGGAGCATGTCGCGCCATTCCTCGAAATGGGCAAAGCCGCGCTCGATGCGCCGGGTGCAGCCGCGGTCGAGCCACACCGTCGAGCGCGACAACGTCGAGAGGAAGCGCCGGTCATGGCTGATGATCACCAATGCGGTACGCCTGGCGTCGAGATCCTTTTCCAACCATTCGATGGTCGTGAGGTCGAGATGGTTGGTCGGCTCGTCGAGCAGCAGAATATCGGGCGATGGCGCCAGTACCCGGGCCAACGAAGCGCGGCGCGCCTCGCCGCCCGACAGATGTGCCGGGTCTTCCTGGCCAGTCAGTCCAAGCTCCTCGAGCAGATGGCGGGCAATATAGGGATCGTCGGTGGCTTTAAGGCCGGCCTCGACATAGGCCAGCGTCGTGGCAAAGCCGGTAAAATCCGGCTCCTGCGGCAGATAGCGCACCAGCGCGCCGGGCTGCACGAAGACCGAGCCGCGATCCGGCTCGACCACCTTGGCCGCAATCTTGAGCAGCGTTGACTTGCCCGAGCCGTTGCGCCCGACCAGCGACACGCGCTCGCCGGTCGAGACCGACAGCTCCGCCCCGGTCAAAAGCGGCGTGCCGCCAAAGGTCAGCGAGATGTCTTTGAGTTGCAGGAGCGGAGGAGGAGCCATTGCGTCCTTTACTTCGTCATTCCGAGACGCCGCGCAAGCGGCGGACCCGGAATCCAGATGAAAAAAGTGGGGTCGCGCCTGGATTCCGGGTTCGCGCTGACGCGCGCCCCGGAATGACGGGCCTCGATTAGCGGCACGTTTTAATTTTACCTTCTACCCTTCCGCCAGCGCGTGCAGAATCCGCGCCCAGGAGCGGATGCCCTTGTGGTAGCAGGTCAGGTCGAACTTCTCGTTCGGCGAATGCACGCGGTCGTCGTCGAGCGCGAAGCCGACGAGCAGCGAATCCATGCCAAGGACGCTCTTGAAATCGGCCACAATCGGAATCGAGCCGCCGGCGCCGACCGCGACGGCCTTCTTGCCCCACTCCTCGCCCAAGACCGCGCGCGCCTTGTTGAGCGCCGGATTGTCGAAGGACAATTGCAGCGCCGCCGCCAAGCCGAAATTTCCGAATTCGACGCTGCAGTCGGCCGGTATGCGGGCTTTGACGAAAGCGCGGAAGCCATCGCGGATTTTGGCTGGGTCCTGTTGACCGACCAAGCGGAACGAGACTTTTGCCGAGGCCTGGCCGGGGATGACGGTCTTGGCGCCATCGCCGGTATAGCCGCCGATGATGCCGTTGATCTCGGCGGTCGGCCGCGTGGTGACCAATTCGATCAGCATGCGGTCCTTCTCGCCGGCCGGAATTTTCAGACCGATGGGCCCGAGGAATTTCTCCGGCGTGAGATCGAGCAATTTGAGGTCGGCCTTGATGTCGGCCGGCAGTTCGGCCACGCCGTCGTAAAAGCCGGGAATGGTCACTCGGCCGTCATCGTCCCAAAGCGCGCCCAATATCTTTGCCAGCAGGCGGATCGGATTTTGCGCCGCGCCGCCGAACACGCCCGAATGCAGATCGCGGTCGGCACAGGTAATTTTGACGTCCTCATAGACCAAGCCCGCGCAGTGAAGTGGTGATGGCCGGTGTTTTCTGGTCCCACATGGCGGTGTCGCAAACGAGCGCGAGGTCGAGCTTGAACTCCTCTGCGTTGTCGCCGACGAATTTGAACAGGCTTTTCGAGCCGCATTCCTCCTCACCTTCGATCATCATCGTGATCGGCAGCGGCAGCTTGCCATTGATGGCCTTGAAAGCCCGGCAGGCCTCGATAAAGGTCATGGCTTGGCCCTTATCGTCGCAGGCGCCGCGCGCCACGATGATTTTGCGGCCATCGGGCAGCGTTTCGATGCGCGGTTCAAACGGCGGCGTCTTCCATAAATTGAGCGGATCGACCGGCTGCACGTCATAATGGCCGTAAAACAGCACATGCGGCCCGGAAACGCCGTTGGATTTGCCTACCACCACCGGATGGCCCTCAGTCGGGCGCACGGTTGCCTCGAAGCCGATCGAGCGCAGGTCGTTGGCTACATGTTCGGCAGCTTCCCGGCATTGCGGTGCGAAGGCCGGATCGGTCGATATCGAGGGTATGCGGAGCAGCGCGAACAGCCGCTCGACGCTTTGGCCGATATCCTGGTCGATACGGTTCAATACCGCGTCGAGTGTGCTCATGGAAAACTCCCAATTCGATTGGGAGCAAGGCTAGCAACGTGGCCGCGGCCTGAACAGCGCTGTTAATGCAAGGTTGGCTTGCCGGACGCGGCCCGCGCCAGGGTCGCGGCCGCGACGATAATGCCCTCCGGCATGCGCTGGCGCCGGCCGGCCGCGCGGCGCAACTGCAGGGCGGCGCCAATACGGCGATAGAGCATCCTTGGTGCGATTGCGGCCGGAACCGCGGTCATATAGCCGCCGCGCCGCGCCATTTTGCGCGAATAGGGGGTGATCGCGGGAACAATCAGGAGCGATGGTACGCCGCAATGGCGCCCGGGCGCGTCTTTTTCGGCTACCGGAGCCGCATCCAGCAAGCTTTCGTCGAACGCCACGACGCAGGCATCGACGCCGCCCTCCTGGCACATGCCCCGCGCCTCATCGGAACCGGCGACCGAGGTGACCTTCGCCACTTCCATCCCCAAAAGCCGCGCCGCAAGCACAAGAGCCTCATCGCTATGGGCGACCACCACGACATGGGCGCGTTGGATCGATTTCATGACGCATGCCTCCGCACTCACAACTCGCGAACCCGCCAATCGGCCACAAACTAAAATCGCGCGGCTTGCCGAATCTTCACGGTTTTACCATTCGCCCTTTAGGATAATTAAAGCATATACCCCTGAGGCATGGGCCCTACTAGATTTTCTACTAATAGTAATTCTACTGATCATGGTACCGGTACTACGCATTTGCAGGGCGCAATTATTCAATTGCTGCGCCAGCATTGGCCGGCGATCGAAAATTACACGCGAACACCATTGTCCGGCTCGCGACATAAGGTTTCCGCCGAATGACGGGGCAACGCGAAACGGGCGGGCCAAAACATTTTGTCGCGCTTCACCGCATGCATTTTACTTGACACTGGGCCACGCCGATGGAAGCGCGCGGGAAAAAACAATCGCAGATGACGTCGCATCGTGCTTGTCATCGCCGTCAACGGCGTTCAATATAACAACAACCCGCCGCCAGTGCGGGGCTACGAGGGGTTCATGGAAGAATTGGTTGCGCGTCTGGTCGCCAATGTTGGCGTCGATCAGGCCACTGCGGAAAAATCGATCGGCATTATCCTCGACTTTCTGCACAAGGAAGGTCCCGCCGATAAGGTGCAAGCCCTCATCGACAAGCTTCCCGGTGCGCAAGCACTGCTGGAAGCTCAACAAGCCGCCGACACCGGCGGCGGTTTTGGCATGGGCGGTCTCATGGGCGCCGGCACCAAATTGATGGCGGCGGGCTTGAGCATGGGCCAAGTGCAGGGCGTCACCAAGGAAGTCATGGCTTTCAGCCGGGAAAAAGCCGGCGAAGATGTGGTCGGCGAAATTGTCGGCTCAATTCCAGGTTTGAGTCAGTTCATTTGAACTTTGCGTTTGCGCTAAACGACACAGTTGAGAAGCAGGCAAGGAGCAGCGGATGTCTTATCCCATCACCGACATCGAGGGGGTCGAAGGCGAAAAGGCTGCGATCCTCAAGTCGGTGAGAATTCGCACGACCGCGCGCTTGCTTGAAGCCGCCGGCACGGTGAAGGGACGCAAGGCACTGGCGGCGAAAACCGGTTTCGCCGAAAAGCAATTGCTGTGCTGGGCCAATGTCGCCGACCGCATGCGCATCAAGGGCATCAGCAAGGAATATGCCGAGCTATTGCAAGCCGCCGGCGTCGATACCGTAAAGGAGCTGCGCTTTCGCAGCCCGGCCAATCTCGCCAAGGCGATGGCAGACGCCAACAGAGATCGCAGGATGGTCCGCCTGCTGCCGTCCGAAAAGGTGGTCAGCCGCTGGATCGAACATGCGCAGAAACTGGAATTGAAGATCAGGTACTGAGCGTTTGCCCTCGCCGCGCGCGGGCAACGGCTGCTGATGCCCTGCTTGACAGCGTTTCCGGGACCGCGCAAAGCGACCGGTATGGGGCTTACCCGGACCATCGTGAACACGCCAAAAGCTGCGCCAAAGCCGGCGCAGAAACCCAGCCACGACGCGCTGGCAGCGCTCCTGGCGCTGGGCCGGCCGCTGGTCATGGGCATCCTCAATGTCACGCCGGATTCGTTCTCGGATGGCGGCCAGTTCATCGCGCCGCAAAGCGCGATTGCCCATGCCGGCGCGATGGTCAATCAGGGCGCCGACATACTCGACATTGGCGCTGAATCGACTCGGCCCTATGGCGGTGCGCAGCCGGTTTCAATGGACGAAGAATTGGCCAGGCTTGCCGAGGTGCTGCCGGCGGCGGTCAAGCTCGGCCTGCCGGTGTCGATCGACACCATCAAGGCCAAGGTCGCCGCCTGGGCGCTCGACCGCGGCGCGGCCATCGTCAATGACGTGTGGGGCCTGCAGCGCGATCCGGACATGGCCGAAGCTGGTGGCCGAGCGCGGCGTGCCGGTGATCGTGATGCATAACCGCGACAGCGCCGATGAAACCATCGACATCGTCGCCGACGTGGTGGCGTTTTTCACCCGCTCGCTGGAAATCGCCGAGCGCGCCGGCATTGCGCGCGAGAAAATCGTGCTCGATCCCGGCATCGGCTTTGGCAAGACGGCCGAGCAAAGTATTCTGTGCATCGCACGGCTTTCGAAATTCCGCCGCTTCGGACTGCCGCTGCTGGTGGGCGCGTCGCGCAAGCGCTTCATCAATGCAGTGACGCCTTCGGCGCCGGGCGACCGCATCGGCGGCTCGATCGCCAGCCATCTCATGGCGGTGGAAAATGGCGCGGCCATCGTGCGCGCGCATGACGTCAAGGAAACCGTGCAGGCGTTGCGGGTGGCGGCGGCGATCGGGGCGGCACGATGAGCGACCGCATTTTCATCAAGGGACTGTCGCTGCATGCCTATCACGGCGTGATGGCCTATGAGGCCAAAGTGGGACAGACCTTCACCATCGATATGACACTTGAAATCGACCTGTCGGCCGCCGCCCATTCGGACAAGGTGATGGACACGGTTTCCTACGACAAGGTGGTCGAATGCGCGAGCGACGTGTTCTGCGCGCAGCGCTACCGGCTGATCGAAGCCGCGGCCGGTGTCGTCGCCGACGCCGTGCTGGCGCAATTCCCGCGCGTCAATTCGGTGGAGGTGACCATCCACAAGCCGCATGCGCCGATTGCCGCCACATTCAGCGATGTCGGCGTGACGCTGCTGCGCCGGCGCGGCGCCTCCCGGTCATGACCGAGGGTCATGTTTTGACCTACCTCGCCTTCGGCGGCAATGTCGGCAACAGCCGCGTCATTCTCGACCGCGCCGTCGGCTTGATATGCGACGGCGTCGAGATGCGGCTGATCGCGCGCTCGTCCGACTATCTAACGCCGCCCTGGGGCTTCAAATATCAGTCGCCCTTCATCAATCTATGCGTCGCGGCCGAGACCGCGCTGAGCCCGCGCGACTTGCTGGCGCGCGCGCAGGAGATCGAACTCCAGCTCGGGCGCGACCGGGCGCACGAAAAACGCTGGGGTCCGCGCACCGCCGATATCGACATCATCGCCTATGACGATCTGGCGATCGACGAACTGGGCCTGACCTTGCCGCATCCGCATTTGTTCGAACGCGGCTTCGTGCTGCTGCCGCTGGCCGAAATCGCGCCCGATCTGGCGATCGGCGGGAGAAAAGTGCGCGACGCGCTGGCCGAGGTCGATACCGCCGGGATCGAGCGATTGGGGCCGTTGCCGGGCATGTAATTTGCTTGACCTGCAATAGCGCAACCCCGCTGAACGTGCCATTTTCGAGCCAATGACCGAAGAACTGCCCCTCGCAACCGAATTTCCGCCGACCGGCATGGCGGAATGGCGCAAGCTCGTCGAGGCGGCGCTCAAGGGCGCGTCATTCGATAAGCGCCTCGTGAGCCAGACTTATGACGGCTTGCGGGTCGAGCCGCTCTATCCGCGCGCCGTGGGCGCCAATCCGGTCGCCGGGCGCACGCCCGGCACGGCCTGGACCATAATGGCGCGGGTCGATCATCCCGATCCCGCCGCTGCCAACAAGCAGGCGCTGCAAGACCTGGAAAACGGCGCGACGGGCTTAGCCATCGTGATGGCCGGTTCGGTGAGCGCCAATGGCTATGGCCTGGATGCTTCGTCAGCGACCATCGAGCGCGTGTTCAAGGATGTCGAACTCGACGCCGGCATCACCATCGACTTCAATTTGAGCCCTTCGACGCGCGCCGCCGTGCAGCATTTTGCGGCGCTGGTGAAAAGCCGCAACATTTCGCCGGCCTCGGTCGGGTTGCGCGCCAGCATCAATCCGCTCGGCGGCTTTGCAGCGACCGGCTCCAGCCCGCGGCACTGGAGCGAATTGTCGCGCAGCTTCGCCGGCATGGTCGGCGAACTGGCCGCGCAAGGTTTTCGCGGGCCGTTCGCGGTCGCGGACGGGCGCATCATTCACAATGCCGGCGGATCGGAGGCGCAGGAACTCGCCTTTGCGCTTGCGAGCGCGGTGGAATATTTGCGCGCGCTGGAAGCGAGTGGCGTTGCCTTGGCCGAGGCCTGCGGCATGATCTATTTCCGCCTGTCAGCCGATGCCGACGAATTTTTGACGCTGGCGAAATTCCGCGCCATCCGGAAATTATGGTCGCGCGTCGAAGAGGCCTGCGGCGTTACGCCAAAGCCTGCTTATGTCGCGGCCGAGACGGCGTGGCGCATGATGACGCGGCGCGACCCTTACGTGAACATGCTGCGCACGACCATCGCGGTCGCGGCCGCCGGGCTTGGCGGCGCCGACAGCATCACGGTGCTCCCTCACACGGCCGCGCTCGGCCTGCCCGATGCCTTTGCGCGACGGGTTGCGCGCAATACGCAACTTATTTTGCTCGAAGAATCGAATCTGGCGAAGGTGTCCGACCCGGCGGCGGGCTCGGGCGCCATTGAGGATCTCACCGCCAAGCTTTGCGCCGCCGCCTGGGCGCAGTTCCAGGAAATCGAAAACGTCGGCGGCGCCTGGGCGGCGCTCGAGCGGCGTGTCATTCAGCGTCACGTCGCGAGCTGTGCGCGCCGAACATGAGAAAGCCATCGCGCGGCGCAAGGATGCGCTGACCGGCACCAGCGAATATCCAAATTTGAAGGAAAAATCGGCGGCGGTGCTCGATGTGGCGCCGGTGGCACCACCGAAGGAGGGCGCAGTTGCCGTCACCACCGAGCCGCTGCCGCGCATTCGGCTGGCCGAGCCTTATGAGGCGTTGCGCGCGGCGTCGGACCGGGTCTTGGCCAAGAGCGGCGCGCGGCCGAAAGTGTTCCTGGCCGACTCTCGGCAAGCTTTCCGACTTCACCGCGCGCGCGATGTTCGCCATGAATTTCTACGAGGCCGGCGGCATCGAGGCGCAAGGCAACGACGGCTTCAAGGACCATGCCGAGATGGTAGCGGCTTTCAAAAAATCCGGCGCCAAGCTCGCCTGCCTGTGCTCGTCGGACGCGGTCTATGCCGACCGAGGCGGTCGCGGCCGCCAAGGCGCTTGTGGCCGCTGGCGCGACCGTGCATCTGGCCGGGCGGCCGGGCGAGTTGGAACCCGCATTGACGCAAGCCGGCGTCAAAACATTCATATTTATGGGCTGCGATGTGATTTCGACCTTGCAGGCCGCCCATGATATTCTGGGGGTCAAATGAGTCAGGTTCCCAATTTCGCCACCGTCGATTTCGCCGAACCCAGTGCCACGCCGGCGGCCGCCGCTGGCGAGCCTTGGATCACGCCGGAAGCTATCCCGGTGAAGCCGCAGTTCAGCGAAGCCGATCTCGCCGGCATCGATTTCCTCGAAACCTATCCCGGCAAGGCACCCTATTTGCGCGGGCCCTACCCCGCGATGTATGCGGCGCAGCCCTGGACCATCCGGCAATATGCCGGCTTCTCGACGGCGGAAGATTCCAACGCCTTCTACCGGCGCAATCTCGCCGCCGGGCAAAAGGGCTTGTCCATCGCCTTCGATCTCGCCACCCATCGCGGCTATGACTCCGATCATCCGCGCGTGTCGGGCGATGTCGGCATGGCGGGCGTGGCGATCAATTCCATCTACGACATGCGCACGCTGTTCTCCGGCATTCCGCTCGACAAGATGAGCGTATCGATGACCATGAATGGCGCGGTGCTGCCCGTGCTCGCGCTCTATATCGTCGCCGCCGAAGAACAAGGCGTGCCGCACGCCAAATTGTCGGGCACGATCCAGAACGACATCCTCAAAGAATTCATGGTGCGCAACACCTATATCTATCCGCCGACGCCGTCGCTGCGCATCATCTCCGATATTTTCGCTTATACGTCCGCCGAAATGCCGAAATTCAATTCGATTTCGGTGTCGGGCTATCACATGCAGGAGGCCGGCGCGACGCAAGACCTCGAACTGGCCTATACGCTGGCCGACGGCGTCGAATATGTCCGCGCCGGATTGAAGGCGGGGCTGACCGTCGATCAGTTTGCGCCGCGCGTGTCGTTCTTCTGGGCGATCGGCATGAACTATTTCATGGAAATCGCCAAGATGCGCGCCGCGCGCATGATCTGGGCCAAACTGATGAAGCCGTTCAAGCCGCAGGACGCGCGCTCGCTGTCGCTGCGCACGCATTGCCAGACGTCGGGCTGGTCGTTGGCCGCGCAAGACGTGTTCAACAATGTCTCGCGCACCATGATCGAGGCCATGGCGGCGACGCAAGGCCAGACCCAGTCGCTGCACACCAACGCGCTCGACGAGGCGCTGGCGCTGCCGACCGATTTCTCCGCCCGCATCGCCCGCAATACCCAGATCGTGCTGCAACAGGAAGCCGCCGCCACCCGCATCGTCGATCCCTGGGGCGGATCGTATTATGTCGAGAAGCTCACTTACGATCTTGCGCGCAAGGCCTGGGGCCATATCGAGGAAGTCGAGGCGCTCGGCGGCATGACCAAGGCCATCGAAGCCGGCATTCCCAAGCTTCGCATCGAGGAGGCCGCCGCGAAGACGCAGGCGCGCATCGACGCCGGTTTGCAGTCGGTGATCGGCGTCAACAAATATCAGCCGGTCGATGAGGCGCCTATCGACGTGCTCAAGGTCGACAACACCGCCGTGCGCACCATGCAGCTCGACAAGCTCAAGCGGCTGCGGGCCGAGCGCGATCCGGCCGCGCTACAAGAGGCGCTCGACGCGCTCACCCGCGCCGCCACGGGCAACGGCAATCTTTTGGAACTGGCGATCGATGCCGCGCGCGCCAAGGCGACCGTCGGCGAGATTTCCATGGCGTTGGAGAAGGTCTATGGCCGTCATCGCGCCGAGATCAAGGCCATCACCGGCGTCTACAAGCGGGAGGTCGGCATGACCGGCGCGGTCGAGAAAGTGCGCGTTGCCGTGGAGGCGTTCGAGGCCGCCGAAGGGCGCCGCCCTCGCCTCTTGGTCGCCAAAATCGGCCAGGACGGCCACGACCGCGGCCAGAAAGTGATCGCGTCGGCGTTCGCCGATCTGGGCTTCGATGTCGATATCGGGCCGCTGTTTGCAACGCCGCAGGAAGCCGCGCGCCAGGCGGTGGAAAACGACGTGCATATTCTCGGCGTCTCGTCGCTGGCCGCGGCGCATCTGACTCTGGTGCCGGAGTTAAAGAAGGAACTGGCCGCGCAAGGCCGCGACGACATCATGATCGTGGTCGGCGGCGTCGTACCTTCGCAGGATTATGACGCGCTCACCAAAGCCGGCGCCGAGGCGATATTTCCGCCCGGCACTGTGATCGCCGAAGCGGCCGAGAAATTGCTCAAGACGCTGCACCACCGTCTTGGCCACGACCAGCAGGCGGCGGAGTGAGACCGCCCTGCTTTTGCGCCTGTAACGCAAAACGGCAATAGTCCTGCGATGTCGTCGCGCAGCCAGCCAGCCTCCGATCTTGCCAGCGGCATTCGCGCCGGCGACCGCGCCACGCTGGCGCGCGCCATCACGCTAATCGAAAGCAAGCGCGCCGATCATCGCAAGACCGCGCATCTTTTGGTGCAGGACCTGCTGGCGCAAACCGGCAAAGCGGTGCGCCTTGGCATCACCGGCGCGCCTGGCGCCGGCAAATCCACGACGATCGACGCGCTCGGCACTCATTTGACGGCGCAAGGCCATAAGGTCGCGGTGCTGGCGGTCGATCCGTCCTCGACCCGCACCGGCGGCTCGATCCTTGGCGATAAAACAAGAATGTCGCGCCTGGCTGTCGATCCCAATGCATTCATCCGGCCGTCGCCGTCGTCCGGCACACTCGGCGGCGTCGCCGCCAAGACGCGCGAGACCATGTTGCTGTGCGAGGCTGCCGGCTACGACGTCTTGATCGTGGAGACCGTCGGCGTCGGCCAATCGGAAACGACGGTCGCCGACATGACCGACTTTTTTCTGGTGCTGATGGTGGCGGGCGCCGGCGACGAATTGCAGGGCCTCAAGAAGGGCATTGTCGAACTGGCCGACATGATCGCGGTCAACAAGTCCGACGGCGACAATGTCGGACGCGCGCGCGTCGCGGCCGGGGACTATCGCGCCGCTTTGCATATTTTGGCGCCGCGCTCGCTCAACTGGTCGCCGCCGGTGATCACCTATTCGGCGCTGACCGGCGACGGCATTTCCGGATTGTGGAGCCAGGTGATGGCGCATAAGGTAAAGATGACGGGCTCGGGCGAATTGGCCGAACGGCGGCGCGACCAGCAGGTCAAATGGATGTGGACCATGCTGGAGGAGCGCCTCACCGCGCGGCTGCGCGGCGATTCCACCGTGCGTGCGAAATTGCGCCAGGCGGAGGCGGCGGTTGCCGCCGGAAAGCTCGCGCCGACTTTGGCGGTGGAAGAAATCGCGCAATTGTTGGGGGTGTAATGGCCGCCGACCATCCTCGTCACCGGCTTCGGCCCATTTCCCGGCGCGCCGTTCAATCCGACCGGGCCGCTGGTCAAACGCCTGGCACGGTTGCGGCCGGTGTCAGCGAAAATCGTCACGCATATTTTCGAGACGAGTTATGCCGCGGTCGACCGCGACCTGCCCAAACTGATTGCGCGCCACCGGCCCCAGGCACTGCTCATGTTCGGGCTGGCTGGCCGCGCGCGCGTCTTGCGCATAGAGACGCGGGCGCGCAATGAGCTGGCGCAGCTTGCCGACGCGGCCGGAAAAACGCCGCGCCGTGCGGCAATCGAGCCCGGCGGCCCGGCGGCTTTGCCGATGCCGGCGCAAGCGCAACGCCTGCTCGACGGCAGTGCGCAAAGCGCGCGTGCCGGTCCGGCGCTCGCGCGATGCCGGAACCTATTTATGCAACTATTTGTGCTGGCGCGCGGCGCGGGCGGCTGGCATTGCCGGCGGGCCGAGGCTTGCCGCCTTCGTGCATGTGCCGCTGGTCGCCAAGGGGCGAACGGCGCGCGAAAAAGGACCAAGTTACGCTCGACGATCTGGTCCGGGCCGGCGCCGCTGTGCTGACGGAAGTTGCCAAGGCCTGCCTAGATTAGGCCGAAAAGACTTCCTATCTAGGCAGTATGGATTCTCGCCGCCGTTTCAGCACGCGTTCCGTCATCATGCTCGCCATCTTTGCAGCTGTTTCTCGTTCCCATCCTCGCCCGCGCCGCGCTCTACGCCGCCGGCAACGCACCGCGCAGCTATCGCGATGCCGACTGGTCGAGCGCCGGCCTCCTGCCGAAGCCGGCCGACGATAAGCCAGCGCGCGTCATCGTGTTCACTGCCGCGACCGGCGCCTGGAAGGGCATCTTCGCCGTGCATAGCTGGATCGTGCTCAAGCCCGCCAACGCGCCCGACTGGACGCGCTACGACGTGGTCGGCTGGGGCAATCCGGTGCGCACCGACAATTGGCCGCCGGATGGACGCTGGTACGGCAACACGCCGGTGGCGATCGCCGATGTGTCCGGCGCGCAGGCCGAGAAACTCATCCCCAAGATCGAAGCAGCCGTCCAGGCCTATCGCTTCAACCACGCCGGCGATTACCGCATCTGGCCGGGACCCAACAGCAACAGCTTTACCGCCGCCGTGCTGCGCGCGGTGCCCGAACTGGGCGTGGCTCTGCCGTCGAACGCGGTCGGCCGCGACTTCCGCGACGGTTTCTATGCCGGGAAAACCGACAGCGGCACCGGCGCCGAACTCAATCTATGGGGCCTCGCCGACATCAAGGCTGGATGGGTCGAGGGCATCGAGGTCAATCTGCTCGGGCTGGTGGCTGGGCTCGACCTGCGACATCCCGGCCTCAAGCTGCCGGGCGTGGGCCGTATCGGCGTCCCGCTGCCCATATCGAGCGCGCTCGCGCGCTGATCGTGTCACGGCATTTTGTACCGTCATACTATGAACCGGGGTGACGCGGCGCCTTAGGCCGTGGCACGATAGCGCTGCAATCAAGAAGGCCCTGCCCGATGCGCGATACGCTGCCTCTGCTCGACAAGATAGCTTTCCCCGCCATCCGCCGGGCCAGACTTGAAACGCTGCAAATCAATGTCGGCTATCGCTGCAACCAGGCGTGCTTCCATTGCCACGTCAATGCCGGGCCTAACCGCACCGAAGAAATGACCGGTGACGTCGCCGATGTCGTGCTCGAATTCGTGCGGCGGCGGAAAATTACGACGCTCGACATTACCGGCGGCGCACCGGAACTCAACGCGCATTTCCGCCGCATGGTCACCAGAGCGCGCGCGCTCGGCGTCAAGGTCATGGACCGCTGCAATCTCACGATTTTGGAACAGCCGGGGCAGGAAGACCTCGCGGATTTTTTGGCCGTAAATGGCGTTGAGGTGGTGGCGTCGATGCCATGCTATTTGGAGGCCAATGTCGAGCCCAGCGCGGCAAGGGCGTGTTCGATGCTTCGATCCGCAGATTGCATAAGCTCAATGCGCTTGGCTATGGCGCCGATCCGGATTTGACGCTCAACCTGGTTTACAATCCGCAAGGGCCGTCGCTGCCGCCGTCGCAGATCGCGCTGGAATCCGACTATAAGCGCGTGCTGGGTGAGCAATACGGCGTAGTTTTCAATAAGCTATTTGTGCTGGCGAACATGCCGATCCAGCGCTTCGGCTCCATGCTGATCAGCAAAGGCGAGTTCGACCTCTATCTCAGTTTGCTGCAAGACGCCCATCTCGACGCCAATCTCGACGGCGTCATGTGCCGCAATCTGATTTCGGTCGATTGGCGCGGCTTCGTTTACGATTGCGACTTCAACCAGATGCTCGATCTGCCGCTGGCATTGGACGGCAAGGGGCGCGCGCATTTACGCGATCTGCTCGATGCGGATATCGAGGGCAACGACATCCGCGTCGCCGGCCACTGCTATGGCTGCACCGCCGGACAAGGATCGAGCTGCGGCGGCGCACTCAAAGAGGCGGCGGAGTGAACGTCGTCGCACAGGGCGTATCAGCCGCCGCCGGGCGCGTTTGTCCGGTCGATTATAATTATGCGCCGGGTGTTTTTGCGCGCGCGGCGGATTTCGCGGCCGATACGCTTTATGTCGTCGGCGGTCTTTACGGCAATCTCGCCGCGCTCGAGGCGATTGAGAATTTCGCGGCGCGCGAAATTGCGCCGCCGCAGATCGTGTTCAATGGTGACTTCCATTGGTTCGATGCCGAGCCGCATTGGTTTGCGGCGGTTGAACAGGGCGTCGCGCCGCATATCGCGCGTTGCGCGGCAATGTGGAAACCGAACTTGGCCCGCGCCAGCGACATTGGGGCCGGCTGCGGCTGCGCCTATCCGGAAAGCGTTTCCGGCGATGTGGTGGCGCGCTCCAACGAGATCCTGAAATTGTTGCGCAATGCGGCGCCCGCTGCGGCGCGCGAACGCTTTTCGCGTCTGCCGATGCATTTGGTCGCGCAAGTCGGCGGCTTGCGGATCGGCCTGGTGCATGGCGACGCGGCGGCGCTCGCCGGCTGGCGTTTTGCGCAGGACGAACTCGACAACCCAAAGCGGCGGGCTTGGCTTGCCGATATCCGCGAGGCCGCGAAGGTGGACGTGTTTGCCTCGACCCATACCTGCGCGGCGGCGTTACGCGAATTCGCCCTGCCAAGCGGACATCTTACCGTCGTCAATAACGGCGCCGCCGGCATGGCGAATTTCGCCGGCACGCAATATGGCGTGATCACGCGGATCGCCACCACGCCCTCCCCGCATGCGGCGCTCTATGGCACCTTGCGTGGTCGACGTTCACATCGACGCAATTGCCGTTCACTACGACATGCAGGCGTTTCTGTCGCGCTTTATCGCGCGCTGGCCACAAGGATCACCGGCGCACGCGTCCTATTACCGCCGCATCATGCGAGGCCCCGATTACGCCGTGGCGCAAGCGAGACCGCAAGCATGAAACTCTCCATTGTCATGCCGGTTCTCAACGAGGCTGCCTCTATTGAAGCGGCACTATTGGCGCTAGCGCGCTCACGCCAGCGTGGCGTCGAGGTGATCGTGGCCGATGGTGGCAGCAGCGATGGCACCGCCGCGCTCGCGCGCGCGCTTGCCGATGGCGTGGTTACGGCGCCGCCCGGGCGGGCGTCGCAGATGAATGCCGGCTCGGCCGCGGCGCATGGCGACGTGCTGCTATTCCTGCACGCCGACACGCGGCTGCCGGAGAATGCTGACCGCTTGGTGCTCGACGGCCTGGCGCTGTCCGGCGCGCGCTGGGGCCGCTTCGATGTGCGCATCGACGGCGGCGGCATGCTTGGCATGATCGCCTTTGCGATGAATTGGCGCTCGCGCCTGACCGGCATCGCCACCGGCGACCAGGCCATGTTCGTGACCCGCGCCGCCTTCGAAGCGGCGGGTGGCTTTCCCGCCATCGCGCTGATGGAGGATGTGGCGCTCTCGGCAACACTCAAACGCGCGGGCAAGCCGCTGTGCCTGCGTGCGCGCGTGACCACGTCGGCGCGGCGCTGGCGCGAGCATGGCACGCTGCGCACCATGCTGCTGATGTGGCGGTTGCGCCTATCGTATTATTTCGGCGCCGACCCGGCCAAGCTCGCGCGCGCCTACGGCTATGCCGAGCATTAGTATCCTGGCGAAGGCGCCCATTCCGGGCCTCGCCAAGACCCGGCTGATCCCCGCGATCGGCGCGCATGCGGCGGCTGTGCTGCAAGAGCGCCTCACCGCGCGCGCGGTCGCAACCGCGCTCGCGGCGGATGTCGGTCCGGTCACCCTGTGGTGCACGCCCGATCCGGGCCACGTCTCGTTCCGCGAATTGGTTGCGCGACACAAGGTTACGCTTAAGCACCAAGCCGACGGCGATCTTGGCCAGCGCATGCTGGCCGCCATGAGCGGACCGACGCTCGTCATCGGCGGCGATTGTCCGGCCCTGAGCGCCGATCATCTGCGCGCGGCCGCGAACGCGCTAGTCGACGGTGCTGACGTGGTTTTGATTCCGGCGCAGGACGGCGGTTATGTGCTGATCGGCACAAGCGCGCCGCAACCGCAACTATTCGCCGGAATCGCCTGGGGCGCCGATACGGTACTGGCCGACACACGATCGAAAATTTCCGCGGCTGGGCTTACGTGCGTCGAACTCGCCGCGCTTTGGGATGTCGATACCGAAGCGGACCTGGCGCGGCTTGAGCGAGAGCTACCGGAACTCTCATTGTAACCGGATCAACAGCAGCCCGCACAGGATCAGCAGCGCCGCCCCGATACGCACGGCGCGCAGCGGCTCCTTGAGCACGACCACCGCGATGACCGCGCCGAACAGCACGCTGGTTTCGCGTAGCGTTGCGACGATGGCGATCGGTGCCATCGTCATGGCCCACAAAACCGTGGCATAGGACACGACCTGCAATCCGCCGCCGATAAAGCCGCGCCGCCAGAATGTCTGCATCGCCGGAATGACGTCGCGGCCGTCGCGGTAGAGCGCATAGGGCACCAGCACCAGCGCGCTGCCGACGAAAATGATCATCGTATAGGCCACCGGATTTTCCGACAGCCTGGCGCCTATACCATCGACGACCGAATACGTGCAGATGGTGAGCGCGGTGAGGAGTGCGTAGCCGACGGCGCGGCGGTCGATCTTGGCGAGCGCGCGCCCGCCCCGCGCCGACAAAAGAAACACGCCCGATACCAGCACGACGATGCCGATCCAGCCGATCGGGCGAAGCGTTTCGCCTACGATGAAGGTGGTCGCCGCCGCCGTCATCAGCGGCGCCGAGCCGCGCGCGATCGGATAGACTTGGCCGAGATCGCCGCTGCGATAGGCTTCGATCAGCGCCGCAAAATAAAACAAATGGATGAACACCGAGGCGAATAGCCATGGCCAACACGCCAAGGCCGGCAATCCCACAAATGGCAGCGCCGCAATCGCCACCAAGCCGGAGCCGATGGCGATCAGCGTCGTGGTCGAAAGTGGATCCAGGCCGACCTTAATCAGCGCATTCCAGCCGGCATGACAAAGCGCGGCGAATAGAACGGCGAGAAAGACCAGGTTCTCCAACGCCTAGGCCTTTGCGGCGGCCGGCGCCCACAGCTTGGGACCGGCGCGGGCATATTGCACCGGGCGCGCCACTTCGGCGCCGAGCGCCTTGGCCGCGTGCCAGCCCCAATGCGGATCGTCGAGAAAGCCGCGCGCCATCGCCACCATGTCGGCTTGGCCCTTGGCCACAATCTCCTCGGCGTGTTCGGGCTTGACGATGAGTCCGACCGCGCGGGTCGCGATGCCGGCTTCTTTTTTCACGCGCGCGGCGATCGGCACGTTGAAGCCGGGCTCGGTCGGATTATGGATGCCGGCGGCGACACCGCCGGATGAAACGCAGATGAAGTCGATGCCCTCGGATTTGAGCGCCTTGGCGATATTGACGGCATCATCGGGAGTGAGCCCGCCTTCGTGCCAGTCGCTGCCGGTGATGCGCGCGCCGAGCGGAATATTCTTCGGCACCACGGCGCGCACTGCGCGCGCAATCGAGAGCGGAAACCGCATGCGGTTTTCGAGCGAGCCGCCATATTGATCGGTGCGTTTGTTGGAAATCGACGACATGAAGCCGTGCGCCAGATAGCCGTGCGCCATGTGCAGTTCGATTTCGTCAAAGCCGATGCGCAGCGCGCGCTGTGCGGAAGCGACAAACGCATCGCGCACACGGTTCAAATCGGCCTCGGTGGCTTCGCGCGGCGTGTGCCAGCCCTCGCCCCACGGGATCGGAGACGCAGCAAAAGTCTCCCAGGGGTCTTGCCCCGTTTTCAGCGAGCCTCCGCCATCCCACGGTTTTTGTGACGAAGCCTTGCGGCCAGCATGCGCGATCTGAATACCAAACTTCGCCGTGCCGGCACGGCGCGCGCTCGATATCACCCGTGCCAGTGCCGCTTCGTTATCGTCCGAATAGAGCCCGAGGCAGCCATGGGTGATGCGGCCATGGCGCTCGACATGGGTTGCCTCCACGATCACCAGCGCGGCGCCGGAATTGGCCAGCATGCCAAGATGCATCAGGTGCCAATCATTGGCGCAGCCGTCGTCGGCCGAGTACTGGCACATGGGCGAAACGACGATGCGGTTGGCAAGCTCAAGGCCTGCCATACGATAGGGCTGAAAACAATGCACTGCTCATGGGATGGACTAACTCTTGGTGGGAGCGCCGGGAGGGGCCTAACGCTGCTGGATCGACTTTAGATAGGCAATGATGGCACCGACGCCATCGGCGTCAAACTTGAATTCCGGCATATCAGGGTGGCCGGACATGATGCCTTCGCCTAGGGCCTCTTCCAGGGATTCGACCGGATAGCGTTGGCCGAGCGTGCGAAACGCCGGGGCCTGCTTGTTGGGGCTCTCGCCGCTGCGGCCAACCGCGTGGCAGCGCGCGCAATCGCGCGTGAGCAATGTTTCGCCGAGCTTGATATCGCCTTGGGCGGCGGCGGGCGCGACCTGCTCCCGAAACAAAGCCGAAGAATGCCGCGGCCGCGAGGGTCGGGCCAATTCTCATGCGGCCGGCCGCATCCGCTTGGCGCGCGGGCGAACTTGACGGGCGGAAGGCGCGTTCGCGCGAAGCCTGGTCGGCAAATTCCTGCTCGGCCAATATTTGGGCGGCCAGCGTGCGCTCGGCCAAGTCGCGCCACACTCTGGCGGCCTTGATCACGTCACGCATGCGCGCCGCGAAACTTTCCTCGGTGTAGTAATGCTTCCAGCGTCCGCTGCGATAAAGCTCGCTGAAATAGACCAGCCGGCGGTCAGCCAGACTGCGCCATTTGCGCGAGATTTCATCGAGGCGGGGTCCGCCTAGCGGTGTCGGCATGGTCCGTGACGATCTCCGAATCGTCAAAAGCCCGACCGCGACGGGGCCGGTGACGATCAGCGGTTGCACACAAACGCCGACTTACAATGTGGATAACTCGAACTGGTGTAAGCTGATTCGCTAGCGATTTAAAAGGGGGTAGCTGAACGGCCAAAAAGCGCCCCGGTTTGGCCGAAAAGCCCTATCCCTTGAATCGCTTACACAGCGCATCGGCGTTTTTGGCCAAAAGCCCAACATCGGCGCCGACCGCCACGAACTGGTAGCCCCAATCGATATAGCGGCGCGCTTCTTCTTCGTTGCCGGTCAGCATGCCGGCCGGCTTGCCGACCTTTTTGAGGCGCGTCACGGCATCCTTGATCGCCGCCTGTACTTCGGGGTGCTGCGGGTTTCCCAGATGCCCGAGCGAGGCCGCCAGATCCGACGGGCCGATGAAAACGCCGTCGACGCCTTCGATCTCCGCGATGGCTTCGAGCTCGCTCAGCGCGGCGCGGGTCTCGGCCTGCACCAGTACACAAATCTCGGCATTGGCCTTGGACAAATAACCTGGCGTGCGGCCATAACGGCTGGCACGCGCGGCGACCGAGACGCCGCGAATGCCTTGCGGCGGATAGCGGGTGGATGCGACCGCGGCGCGCGCTTCCTCGGCGTTCTGCACATAAGGAAACAGCAGCGTCTGCGCGCCGATATCGAGCGCTCGCTTGGCCAGTACCGCGTCGTTCCAGGCAGGGCGGATGATCGGCGTGGTTTTGCTGGCCTGCATGGCCTGAAGCTGGCCGACCAAAGCCGGGATTTCGTTAGGCGAATGCTCGGTGTCGAGCAGGATCCAATCGAAGCCGGAATCGGAAATGATTTCGGCGGCGATACTGCTGCACAGGCTCGACCATAGGCCGATCTGGAGTTTGCCGGCGGCGAGGTCGTGCTTGAAGGCGTTGCGTTGCATGTTCGAACTCTCTTTTACACGAACTGAATGGCGATGCCGCCGAGCGCGCCGAAATCGGCATGCAATGTGTCGCCTTTTTGCGCGAACACGACGCGGGTGAAAGAGCCGGCAAGCACCAGATGTCCCGGCTCGAGCGCCGTGCCCATATTGCCGAGCTTGTTGGCGAGCCAGGCAACGCCGAGTGCGGGATGGCCCAGCACGCCGGCGGCCAAGCCGGTCTCCTCGATTTCGGAGTTTCTGTACATGATGCCGCCGACCCAGCGCAAGTCGATATCCAAGGGACCGACCGGACGCCCGCCCAAGGCGATACCGGCGGCGGCGCCATTGTCGGCCACGGTGTCGAATATCTTGCGCTGGTCCTGCAGGCGCGCATCGACGATCTCGATCGCCGGCACGACATACTCAGTCGCACGCAGCACATCGGTGAGGCCCACGCCCGGCCCCATCAACCGCTTGCCCATGACGAAAGCCAGTTCCACTTCGACGCGCGGCTTGCAGTAATCGGCGTGTTTGACCTTGGCGCCATCGGCGATCATCTGGTCGTCGAGGATGAAGCCGAAATCGGGCTCATCGATCATCGAGGAGCGCTGCATCGCCTTGGAGGTCAGACCCACTTTGTGGCCGATCAGCTTGGCGCCGGCGGCGATTTTGCGATTGGCCACTTCCGTCGATATCGCATAGGAATCCTCGATGGCGATGCCTGGAAAAGTAGTCGACAGCTGGACCGCCTGTTTGCGCTCCTTTTGCGCTTGCATCAGAATATCGGCGCAGTTCTTGCGGTCGGCCTCGGATAACATGGTAGGATTCCTTGGGTTTTCTACCGCTTCGCGGAATGGTTTTTGCAAGCTTATACTCAGCTTGGAGCATGACCCTTACCCGCCGATCAAGCCCCTGCCCGGCCTGCGGCAGTCCATTTCGAACCAGGAGTAGCGTTTGGCGTTCGACACCATCATCCGCGGCGGCACCGTAGCGACCGCTTCCGACACGTTTACCTGCGATGTGGGCATCAGCGGCGGCAAAATAACCGCCCTTGGGTCTGATCTTGGCGCCGACCTTGGCCATGCGGTCGAGATCGTCGATGCCAAGGGGCTTTTGGTGCTGCCCGGCGGCATCGACAGCCATGTGCATATTGCTCAGCCGGCCGTGCCCGGTGTCGTCATGGCGGACGATTTCGCCTCAGGCACGCAGGCCGCGGCCTTTGGCGGCAATACCATGGTGCTGCCCTTTCGCGCTCCAGCAGAAGGGCGAGAGCCTGCGCGAAGTGGTCAAGCAGTATCACGCCAAGGCCGACGGCCAGTGCTACATCGACGTATCGTTCCATCTCATCATCGCCGATGTCACCGACAGCGTACTCGGACAGGAACTGCCGGCGCTGGTGAATGACGGCTACACGTCGTTCAAAGTGTTCATGACCTATGAGGGCATGGCACTCTCCGACATGGAATTGCTCAAGGTCATGAGCGTGGCGCGCGAGACCGGCGCGCTGGTCATGGTGCATGCCGAGAATTACGACGCCATCCGCTTTCTTACCGACCGGCTGGAACAGGCCGGCAAGACCGCGCCGAAATATCACGCCACCTCGCGGCCTATTCCGGTCGAGCGCGAGGCGACCCACCGCGCGATATCATCTGGCCGAATTGATCGACGTGCCGATTATGATCGTGCATGTCTCGAACCGCGAAGCGATGGACGAGATCGCGCGCGCGCGCAAACGCGGCCTCAAAATTTACGGCGAGACCTGTCCGCAATATTTGGTGCTCACCGAGCATGACCTCGACGGCCTCAATATGGAGGGCGCGAAATATGTCTGCTCGCCGCCGCCGCGCGACAAGGCCAGCCAAGTCGCCTGCTGGGAGGGATTGCAGCAGGGCATTTTCTCGTTGTTCTCGTCAGATCACTGCCCGTTCCGCTACGACGACCCGCAGGGCAAATTATTGCCCAAGGGCAAGACCAGTTTCCGCTGGGTGCCGAACGGCATTCCCGGTATTGAGACGCGGCTGCCGATTTTGTTTTCCGAAGGTGTCGGCAAGGGCCGCATTACGCTCAACGAATTCGTTGCGCTCAGCGCCACCAATCACGCCAAAACTTACGGGCTTTATCCCAAGAAGGGCACAATTGCCGTTGGCAGCGACGCCGACATCGCGATCTGGGATCCGAAGCGCAAAGTCACGATCGCGCAAACCATGCTGCATGGCGGCTGCGACTACACGCCCTATGAAGGCATCGAAGTCACCGGCTGGCCGGTCTCGACCATGCTGCGCGGCAAGTTCGTGGTGCGTGACGGCAAGCTCGTCGGCAAGGTCGGCGACGGCATTTATGTGCCGAGGGAGAAGTCGGAATTGGCGAGGCCGCGAAACGCTTAGTGCTTCAACTTCGCATCGATCTTAAAGAGGCACCGTTGTCGCTTCGCGCCATCCGGGCTACGCCGAAGGCGACAAGGTGATGGGCATGCTCGGCTGGCAGGACTTTGCTGTGTCGGATGGCAGCAACATTACCCGAAAGGTCAAGGAAACCGACCTGCCGTTATCGCTGTCGCTCGGCGTCCTCGGGCTGAACGGCGTCACCGCCTATTTTGGCCTGCTCGATCTTGGGCTGCCGAAGCCCGGCGAAACGGTCGTGGTCTCGACCGCGGCCGGCGCGGTCGGCTCCGCTGTCGGCCAGATTGCCACGCTGATGGGATGCCGCACCGTCGGCATTACCGGCGGCGCCGCCAAAGTGAAACTTTGCACCGGCGAGTTCGGCTATGATGCAGCCATCGACTACAAGGCCGGCGATGTCGGCGCCGCGCTGAAGGCCGCCTGCCCCGCCGGTATCGATGTCTATTTCGATAACACCGCGGGTGCGATCAGCGACGCCGTGATCGCCCAGATCGCGGTCGGCGCACGCATCGTCATTTGCGGCACGGCGTCGATTTCAAGCTGGGATCCATGGCCAATGGGCCCACGCGTTGAGCGCCACATTCTGGTTAAACGCGCGCGCATAAGCGGGCTGCTGATTTTCGACTATGCGCACCGTTACGAGGAAGCGATTGCGCGGCTCGCGGCCTGGGTGCGCGCGGGCAGCTTGCGCTATCGCGAGGATATTCTCGACGGCATCGAGCACGCGCCGGGTGCGATCGCGGAATTATATCGCGGCGAAAATCTCGGCAAGCGGCTGATCAAGCTCGTTTAGTGCTTTAGCTTCGGATCGATCTTGAAGCTGGCTTGCGTCTTCTTGGTGATCTCATCCAAGGTCACGTCGGGCGCGAGTTCGATCAACGTCATGCCGCCATTTTTCTTGTCGATGTTGAACACGCCGAGGTCAGTGATCACCATATCGACGACGCCGGTGCCGGTCAGCGGCAGATTGCATTTTTGAAGGAGCTTTGGATCGACCGAGCCGTCCTTGGCCTTGGCGGTGTGCTCCATGATCACCACCACCTTCTTGACGCCGGCCACCAGATCCATGGCGCCACCCATGCCCTTGACCATCTTGCCGGGGATCATCCAGTTGGCGAGATCGCCGTTCTCCGCCACCTGCATGGCGCCCAGAAGCGCGATGTCGATATGGCCGCCGCGGATCATGGCGAATGAATTGGCCGACGAGAAATAGCTGGTGGTCGGAATTTCCGTGATGGTCTGCTTGCCCGCATTGATCAAATCCGGATCTTCGTCGCCCTCGTAGGGGAACGGGCCGAAGCCGAGCATGCCGTTTTCGCTTTGCAACTGCACCGACATGCCGTCGGGAATGTAGTTCGACACCAGCGTCGGGATGCCGATGCCGAGATTGACGTAAAAGCCGTCTTGCAATTCCTTGGCGGCGCGTTCGGCCATTTGATCGCGGGTCCAGGGCATTAGACTTTACCTCCTGCGCCGGCGGCTGCGGGACGCTTGCGCACGGTGCGCACCTCGATGCGTTTTTCGGCGTTGGGGACGTGCACGATGCGGTGAACGAATACGCCCGGCGTGATGATGGCGTCGGGTTCGAGTTCGCCCGGCTTCACCAAATGCTCGACCTCGGCGACTGTGATCTTGCCGGCGGTCGCCATTGGCGGGTTAAAATTGCGCGCGGTCTTGCGGTAGACGAGGTTGCCTTCGGTATCGCCCTTCCAGGCGTGCACCAGCGAAATATCCGGGACGATGCCGCGCTCCATGATGTAGCGCTCGCCGTCGAAGGTGCGCTCTTCCTTGCCTTTGGCGATGTCGGTGCCGACGCCGGTTTTAGTGAAAAAGGCGGGGATACCGGCGCCGCCGGCGCGCAGCCGTTCGGCCATTGTGCCCTGCGGGTTGAACTCGATTTCAAGTTCGCCCGCCAGGAACTGCTGGGCGAACAGCTTGTTCTCGCCGACATAGGACGCGATCATCTTCTTGATCTGCCGGGTTTCCAACAGCAGGCCAAGTCCGGCGCCGTCGATACCGGCATTGTTCGAGACACAGGTGAGGTTCTTCACGCCGCTGTCGCGCAGGGCACGAATCAACGTTTCCGGCATGCCGCACAGGCCGAAACCGCCGCACGCAATCAACATGCCGTCTTTCAGCACGCCAGCCAACGCCGCCTGGGCGTCGGGATAGACCTTCTTCATGTAAAACCACCACTCTCCCGGACAGCTATACCTTTACATGGGTTTGCGTTCCCGCAAAGGGTCAAGGCGCGCCAAGCCGGGTCGGCAACGGCAGGCCATGCGGATAATAGCTCCAGAACACGAAGATCGCGGCAAAGATCACGGCCGCCAACACGGCGGCGAACCCGCGATGGTTGAACGACAGGACATTGCCCAGGCCGCTCGCGATCAAGACAAAGGCCGCCAGCAGCGAAACATAGCCCCAGTCCACATTTTGCAAATAAACCGGCATAGACCCAAACCCCGCTCGTAGCATGATCGCCCTTGGGCATATTAGCGCAGACCCGCCATGCGGGTCACCTGCCCTGCGTCATTTCCCTGGCGCCCGTTTAGCATTATACCGCTGGCGCCATGCCGAACCTCCTCATCCTCGCCGAAGTCAACGAAGCCCTGCGCAGCCGCTATAAGGTCATGCTCGAGGAGCGATTTCCTCAGCTCACCATCAATGTGGCCGGGCACCACGACCTGGTCGGCCCCTATATTGCCGACACCGAAATCCTGTTGTGCTTTTCCCCGCCCATGGCCGACCATGTCGTGCGCGACGCGCCCAAGCTTAAATGGATCCAGGCGCTCGGTACGGGAATCGACAATATCGTCGATCTGCCATCGCTCGGGCCGGAGGTCCTGGTCACCAATATTCGCGGCATCCATGGCGCGCCGGTGTCGGAAGCGACTATCGCCTATATGCTCTCGCTCGCCCGCGACCTGCCGCGCTCGACGCGCGCGCAAGACCGCGGCGAATGGGAACGCTGGCCGGCGCGGCTATTGGATGGCGCGACCATCGGCATTCTCGGGGTCGGCCTGATCGCCGAATATCTGGCACCGATCTGCAAGCAGTTCGGCATGACGGTCATCGGCATCAGCGGGTCGCCACGTCCGGCCAAGGGCTTCGACAAAGTTGTGGCGCGCGCCGATCTGTTGAAGGTCGTGCCCGAACTCGACTTCCTGGTGGCATTGGCGCCATTGACGCCGGAAACGCGCGGCATCGTCGGCGCGAAGGTGCTCGCGGCCATGAAGCCGTCGGCCTATCTGGTCAATGTCGCGCGCGGCGGCGTGGTGGATGAGACCGCCTTGATGGCAGCGCTTGAGGGCGGAAAAATCGCCGGCGCCGCGCTCGACGTTTATTCGCAAGAGCCGCTGCCGCCGGAAAGCCCGTTGTGGAAGACGAAGAATGTCACTTTGTTTCCGCATCTCGGCGGCTTCTCGGTCGGCTATGAGGACCGCGCCATGCCGACCATCGAGGGCAATATGCGCAAGTTCTTCGCGGGCGATCTCAAGAATATGATCAACATCGTGCGCAAGCCTGCATCCTGGTAGGTTTTTTGGGGAGTTTGAACAATGCCCAATTCTTCCAATTTGTCGGAACGCCTGAACACGCCGATCTCCACCGCCGAACTTGAGCGGCGCTGGGGTCTGGTGCGTGCCGCTATGGCCGCCGCCAAGATCGACGTGCTGCTGATGCAAAACAACAATGACCATATGGGCGGCTATGTGCGCTGGTTCACGGATATGCCGGCGACTAACGGCTATCCCAATACGGTGGTGTTTCCGCGTGACGATGAAATGACGGTGGTGTGTCAGGGTCCATTCGGCGGCTCGGAGACCATGGCGCAAAGCGACATCAGCTGGCGCGGCGTCAAGCGCGTCGTGACCACGCCGAGCTATGCCTCCGCCTATTACACCAAGGATTACGACCCCGAACTGGCGGCCAAGGCGCTCGAGCCGTTCCGGAACGCCACCATTGGCTACGTCGGCACCTATCAGATGTCCTATGCAACGCTCGATTTCATCAAGCGAACGTTTCCCAAGGCGCGCTATGTCGATGCTTCCGACATGGTCGACCGCATCAAGGTCATCAAGAGCGCGGAGGAAATGGAACTGGTCAAGCGCGCGGCAGCGATGCAGGACGGCGCCATGGCCGCCGCATTCGCCGCGGTCAAGCCCGGCATGCGCGACACCGAAGTCGCCGCGGTAGCGCAGCATTATAGTGTGTCGCATGGCAGCGAAAATGGGATTTATCTTTGCGCCTCGATGCCGCTCGGCACGCCGTCGAGATTCGCCAACAAGCATTTGCAGAACCGCGTCATCCAGAATGGCGACCAGATCGCGTTGCTGGTGGAAGATAGCGGACCGGGCGGCATGTATACCGAACTCGGACGTTCCTGCGTGGTCGGCACCAAAGTGCCGCAGGCGATGAAGGACGAACTGGCCTTCTGCATCGAGTCGCGCAAGATGACGCTCGATTTGTTGAAGCCCGGCACGGCTTGCAAAGATGTGTGGGATGCGTTCAACGCCTTCATGCGCAAGAACGGACGCCCGATGGAGGCCAGGCTCTATTGCCACGGCCAGGGCTATGACCTGGTCGAGCGGCCACTGATACGCAATGACGAGCCCATGACCATCGAAAAGGACATGAATATCGTCGTGCATCCGACCTATATCCATGCCGGCTACCTCAACTGGCTGTGCGACAATTATCTCATCGGCGGCAACGGCCCGGGCGAGCGGTTGCACCAGTTCCCCGAAGAGGTTGTCGAGGCCGGCTAGAATTGCGGTCTTGACCAAAAAGGCGCGGACCGTCAGGTTCCGGCCACAGATGTGGAGGACACCCCTTTGAGAAAAGCCATTATCGCCGCAGTTGCCGCCCTGATCGCGTTCGCCGCTTCGGCAAGCGCCGCGGAATTTCCCGATCGCACGATAACCATGGTCATCCCGTTCGCCGCCGGCGGACCGACCGACGTGCTCGGCCGCGTCATGGCCCAGCGGATGGGCGAAATTCTCAAGCAGACGATCATCGTCGAAAATGTCGGTGGCGCCGGCGGAATGACCGGCGGCAAGAAGGTCGCCGACGCCAAGCCCGACGGTTACACCATGTTGCTCGGCACCGTCGGCACGCAGGCGCAAGGCCAAACGCTGTATAAGCACCCGCTCTATAACGCGATCACCGACTTCACGCCGGTCGGATTGATCGCCGACGTGCCGGCCGTGCTGATCGTCAACAAGGATATTCCGGTCAGCAACCTCAAGGAATTCGTCGCCTACGCCAAAGCCAACCAGGACAAAATGCAATATGGCTCGGCCGGCGCGGGCTCCGCCACGCATCTGGCTTGCGTCGTGCTCGACACCGCGATGGGTACGCGTATCGTGCACGTGCCCTACAAAGGAACCGGCCCCGCCATGCAAGACTTGCTCGGTGGCCGCATCCAGTTTCTGTGCGACCTCATCACCACCGCGAAACCGCAAATCGACTCCGGCGCCGTAAAAGGCCTGGCCATCATGACCCTCGAGCGTTCGCCGGTGCTGCCGAACCTGCCAACCGCGAAGGAGCAAGGTCTCGACGCGTTGGCCTATACTTGGAACGCCTTGTATCTGCCGAAGGGCGCGCCCGCCGATGTCGTCAACAAACTCAACGCCGCGATGGTCGAGGCGATGAATACCCCCGCGGTGCACGATCGCCTGCAAAGCCTGGGCGCCGTGGTTGTGTCGGCCGATCGCGCCACGCCCGCTTATCTCGGCAAATTCACCGCCGATGAAATCAAGAAATGGGAAGCGCCGATCAAAGCGAGCGGCGTCCCGCCGATCGAGTAAAACTTCGCTGACTAATATTAGCGCCGCGGCTTACGGGCGCGGCGCGTTTCATCGGGAGACCCACGATGGCCGACATCAAGATTCTCAGTCCCGACACACTCGGCAAGCCGCTCGGGCAATATTCGCACCTCACCCGCGTCAAGGCTCAGGAATTCGTTTTCATTGCCGGCATGTTGTCGGCCGACAAGGCCGGCAATGTCGTTGGCGCCGGCGATTTCGACGCGCAATGCGTCCAGGTTTTCGCCAATCTCGAGACCGCGCTGAAATCGGTCGGCGGCGGCTGGGGTAATATCGTGCAATTCACGACCTATCTGGTGCACTCCCAGGACATTCCGAAATTCATGCAGTACCGCCTGCGCGAGTTCCCCAAGATGTTTGCCAACGGCGCCTACCCGCCCAACACGCTGCTGATGGTCGACCGTTTAGTGCAGGAACCTTTCTTGGTCGAAGTGCAGGCGGTCGCCGCGCTGTAGTTCACTTCGGCGGATCGATCAAACTCACATGGGCGGCGACGACGCGCCAGCCTTCGGGGAATTTCACCCAGGTCTGCATCTGGCGGCCGATTTTTCCCGCCGCCGACGGACGATTGTAAAGCGTCGAGGCGGTGGCGAATTCGCGCCCATAAGTCGTGATCACGGTCTTTGAAATGGTGCGCCCCAGCCCAACCGGCGAGCGCGCCGAGCGGAATGCCTTGATCTCCGAATAGCCGTAGAGATTTTCGCCGCCGCCATAACGGATGGTGCGCGGATCGTCGCGGAACAGCGCGTCGAGGGCGGCGACGTCGTTATTCACCAAAGCTTTTTCGTAGGCTTCGAAACAGGCGCGCACCTCGGCCACGACCTCCGGCAGATCGATTTCCATACGGATACTCCTTAATTCTTGCGCATGATCTTATCCGAAAACCGGTTCCCACTTTTCGGGATCATGCGCCTAGACCTTAGGCTGCGTCGCCGCGCAGACGCCCATTTTTTCGAGCGCAAAGGCGATGCGTAACGCAATATCTTCGCGCCAGGGCGCGCAAATGATCTGCACGCCGATCGGCAGCGGCTTGAGCGGCACCGGCACCGCTGCCACCGGCAGCCCGATGAAGGAAATCGGCTGCGTGTAGATGCCCATATTGGGGCGCACCGGCAGTTCGACACCGTCGAGCATGAAATTGACCTGGCCGAGCTTGGGCGCGGTGACCGGCGTCGCCGGCGCCAAAATGGCGTCGCAACTCTTGAACAATGCGACCACGTGGTCGCGATACCAGCGGCGGAATATTTGCGCCTTCACAACCAGCGTCGAAGGCACCATGGCGCCGGCCAGCAGCCGGTCGCGCACGGCGGGATCGAATTCTGTCGCCTGGTTGCGTAGCCGGTCGAGATGGAGCGCCGCGCCTTCGGTGCAGGTGATGATATAGGCGGCGGCGCGCGCCCGCGCGGCTTCGGGAATTTCAATTTCCTCACGCGCCCCGAGCGCCTTGGCGACGAGGTCGAGCGCGTCATGCGCCTCGCGCGCGCCGCCTTTGCGGAAATAACCGCCCGCCGTCACGATGCGCAGGCCATCGATGCCCTTCTCCAATAGCGGCAGCACCGGCTCGATACCGCGATCGACGCAAGCGGCGTCCTCAGGATCGGGCCCCTGCATGGCGTCGTAGCTGAGCGCGAGATCGCGCGTCGTGCGTGCGAAGGGCCCGAGATGATCGAGGCTGGCCACGAACGGGAAACTATGTGCGCGCGAGAGCCGTCCATAGGTCGGCTTGAGCCCGAATATGCCGCACAGCGAAGACGGCACGCGAATGGAGCCGTTGGTGTCGGAGCCGAGCGCGAGCGGCACCATACCGCCGCCAACCGCCGTGCCCGAGCCGCCCGACGAGCCGCCGCTCATGCGCGTGATGTCATGCGGATTGCGCGAGGCGCCGTCATGCACGTTCTCGCCGGTGAAGTCATAGGCGTATTCGCCCATATTGAGCGCGCCGACCAGAACCGCGCCCGCGGCCTCTAATCGCGCAATCAACGGCGAATCTTTCTTGGCCGGCGGATGGCTGCGGTTGATCTTGGAGCCGGCAACGGTCGGGATGCCTGCGATGTCGAACAGGTTCTTGACCGCGAAGGGCACACCAGCCAGCGGCAGTTTCGATTTGCCGGACGCATCGATTTTCGCAGCCTGCGCGCGGGCGCGCTCAGCCGTGACGGCGGTGAACGCATTGAGCACAGGATTGAGTTTGCCGATGCGCGCCAGCGCGGCCTCGGTCACGCTCGCAGCGCTCGCGTGCCCCGAGGCGACGGCGTGCGCGATATCGGATGAACTCGCCCAGGAAAAGTCGTCCGCCATTTCAGACCTTGTAGATCGGTGCGGGTTCGGTGGTGTCGGGCAGTTCGAAATCGGCGACGACGGTGGCGAGCCGTAGCGTGACCTCAAGATTGGCCTTCACGGCGGCCATCCAGGAGGCTTCGATCGGCAGATCGAGCGCACGCGCGGCGGCGGCGATATAGTCGTCAAGCGGAGAGCCGGCCATGTCGGGATGCTTCCTTGTCGTGTCTTTAGTTTATGCAAATTCGCTGCCAATGGGGTGGAGGTCAAGCGGGCAAGCGAAAGTGCCCGTGTTTTTGGCAGCGTCGGGTACGCTGTCTTCCTTTCCTTGCCCCTCGGAAAATCGAGGAGATGGAGCACCGAGTGGCGCACCAGTCTTGCAGTAGCCGCATTCCCTTTTGAGGAATGCGGGCGCCTCTCGGCGCTCCATCGCGGCGTCTGACGAGGTCCGATCCGCGCTTTCGGCCAGGACTCCCCCGAGATGATCCCTTTGGGCCCACGCCGTCAGCGAGCTCCTCGCAGGGCACCCTAGTGTGCGCGCAGACAAGTTTACGCAGTCTGCGCAAGCTTGACTGCGTTGCGGAGTTCGGCTTCGCACGGGAGTGGGGGTTACGTCATCCCCCGCCCGCGGGCGCCGCGTCCTGTTCCACCATCGCAACGCCTCATGACAGCGCCCTCGATGAACAGGACAATGCGGGTATATAATCATATGGGAATTAAGTCACGCATCAATTCATAAAAAAACGGGCGGCAGAATTATGACTTCTGCCGCCCGCGTTTCTTACCAGCAATGCCGATGGACCCAGCAGCGGCCATGCTCGCACCAGCGATGGACCTTGCACATCCTCCTCACGTCGACAACCGGGGACGTTGCGCTGGCCTGCGCGCTAATCATTGACGCATTGGCAGGCGCCGCCGAGGCACCCGTCGTTCCGGCAATACCGATAGCCATAACGGCCAACATGGCCATGAAAGTCACTCGCATCGTCTTCTCCCATTGATATGTTCGCGATACGCCGCCCCATGTCGACGCTAAAACGAAGAAAGTGGCGAATAAAGGGAAATCGGAATTCGGGACGCGCCGCTGGCGCTTTACTCCACAGCCCCCGCTACCCTCGCCCCGAACGCATCGGTGCCTAGTTTGCCGCCGAGATCGGGCGTGCGGCCGTCCGGCGTAGCGATGACGCGGTCGAGCGCCGCCTCTATCGCGGTCGCGGCCTTCACCAACTTGTCGTCGGAGCGCCGCTCACCGAGCCAGGCCAGCAGCATCGCCGCCGAGCCGATCAGCGAGGCTGGATTGGCGATGTTCTTGCCGGCGATGTCGGGTGCCGAGCCGTGCTGGGCCTGCGCCACGCCATATTGGTCGCCGGCATTGACCGAAGCCGCCAACCCAAGACTGCCGGCGATCTCGGAAGCCTCGTCCGACAAAATGTCGCCGAACATATTGGTGGTGACAATGACGTCGAACACGCCGGCGTCGCGGATCAACAGCGCTGCCATGGCGTCGATAATGCGCTCGTCATATTTCACCTGCGGATATTTCGCCGCCACCGCGCGCACGCATTCGAGATAAAGTCCGTCCGACACACGCAACACATTGGCTTTGTGCACGGCGGTGACGTGCTTGCGGCGCTGCATGGCGAGCTTGAACGCCGTCTCGGCAATGCGCATAGAGCCCTGGCGCGTGATTTTGCGCACGGCGAGCGCAAGATCGGGCGTCGGCATGAATTCGCCAGATCCCTGGAACATGTTGCGGTCGGCATAAAAGCCTTCGGTGTTCTCGCGTACCACAACGAGATCGACGGCTTTGCCGCAGCGCGGCGGAAAGCCATCGCGCGAGCGCGCCGGGCGGATATTGGCGTAGAGATCGAGCCGCTTGCGCAATTCGCCGGACGGGTTGAGCCCGCCTTCGGCGCGCGGCGGATAATCGTTATGCGACACCGGGCCAAGCAGCACGCCGTCGGCCGCCTTGGCGGCATGTTCGACCGCATCGGGAAACGTGTTGCCGGTGGCCTTATGCGCGGCCCAGCCGACATCGGCATGGGCAAATTCAAAGGCCAGACCGAATTTGGTGTCGGCGGCGCGCAGGACTTCTAACGTGGCCGCGGTGATTTCCGGACCTATGCCGTCGCCTTCGAGCACCAAGATGCGCAAGGCTTTCACGTCTTTAGCGCTCATTTCGGGGCCTCTCCCACATGCTAGCCGCACGGCCAAGCGTATTTACCTTTTTAGCGCAGTTGCGCACACTCCGTCCCAGACAATGTGCCGGGCCGGTGGTGCGGTGCGCAAAAAAGGTTCAGGGATGAAATCGCAAACCGCCGACACGCCCGCCGATCCGCCCTATTGGATGGCGCAGCCCTCCAAGCCGAAACTGAAACTGCCGCCGGGCTCGTCGGATTCGCATGTGCATGTTTTCGGGCCGCGCGCGCGGTTTCCCTTTGCCGAGGGGCGTAACTACACGCCGTCGGACGCCACCAAGGAAATGCTGTTCGCGCTGCACGAGCGGCTCGGCATCGAGCATTGCGTGATCGTGCAACCCAATTGCCATGGCTATGACAATTCGGTCACCGAGGATGCCATCGCCGCCACCGGCCACGCCTATAAAGGCATCGCGCTGGTGCATACCGATGTGAGCGACGCCGAACTCAAGCGGCTTGCCGCCGCCGGGCTGTGCGGCGCGCGGTTTCATTACACACCGCATCTGGCCAAGGGCGCCACGATCGACGAGGCGGTTGCGTTCGGCAAGCGGCTCGCCGAGGTCGGCTGGCACTTGCAAATCCACATGGACGGCAGCCTGATCGGCGACATGACGCCGGCGATCCGGCGCTCGGCGGTGCCGGTGGTGATCGATCATATCGGGCGCGTTGACGCGTCGCGTGGCCTCAATGCGCCGGATTTCACGGCGCTCCTTAAGCTGCTCGATGACAAGAACGTATGGGTCAAGGTGAGCGGCACTGACCGCATCACGCGCGAAATTCCGCCGCGCGATCCGCCCTATTCCGACGCGGTGCCGTTGGCGCGCAAGCTGGTGGCGGAATTCGGCGACCGCGTCGTATGGGGCACCGACTGGCCGCATCCCAATCACACCCATGTTCCCGACGACGGCAAACTCGTGGATCTCATTGGCACGATCGCGCCGTCACCGGCGGCGTTGCAGGCGCTGATGGTGGACAATCCGCAGCGGCTTTATAAATTCGCGCCGGCCAGAAAACGCGCAGGAGCCAAATCATGACCGGACGTTTGCAGGGCAAGATCGCCATCGTGACCGGCGCCGGCTGCGTCGGCCCGGGCTGGGGCAATGGGCGAGCCACTTGCGTCCGCTTTGCCGAGGAAGGCGCCAAGATTTTCGCGGTCGAGCGCGATCTCGAGCGTGCCGCCGAGACGGTCGAGCGCGTCAAGGCCGCGGGCGGCGAGATCGAATTGCATCAATGCGACGTCACGGACAACGACGCGGTCGCCGCCATGGTGGCGGCCTGCCTGAAGCGTTTCGGGCGCATCGACGTACTGGTCAATAATGTCGGCGGCTCGGCCGCCGGTGGGCCGGTCGAAATGACGCAAGAGGTGTGGAACGGCCAGATCGCGTTCAATCTATCGAGCGTGTTTCTCACGCTCAAGCATGTGCTGCCGGTGATGGAGAAACAAAAAAGCGGCGCTATTGTTAATCTAGCCTCGACCTCCGGCATCCGCTTCACCGGCAACTCGCAGGTCGGCTATGCCGCGACCAAGGCGGGCGTCATTCAATTATCGCGCGTGGTGGCCGTGCAATATGCAGCGCGCGGCATCCGCGTGAACACGGTCGTGCCGGGGCAACTGCACACGCCGATGGTGGAAGCGCGGCTCGCCAAACAGCGTGCCGGCGGCGATATCGAGGCGCTGCTCAAAGCGCGCGTGGCGCGCATTCCGCAGGGTTTTATGGGCGACGGCCGCGATACCGCGAATGCAGCGCTATTTCTGGCGTCCGACGAGGCGCGCTTTGTCACCGGCACCGAGATCGTTGTGGATGGCGGGATGAGTGTGCGGTGTGATTAACGGTTGAGCCACCTTCGCGCAAAGCCGAGCAGGCCCTGCGGCAGAAAAATGATCATGGCGATAAAGATAAAGCCGAGCGGGATCAAATAAGGGAACTGGTCGCCGAAAATGCGCGACATCAATTCCCGTAGCAACTGAAAGAATCCGGCGCCAACAATGGGTCCGACCAGCGTGCCGATGCCGCCCATGACGTTGAAGATCACGGTATCGCCGGACGTGATGAAATAGACGAAATCGGGCGCGGCGAATTCGTTCTGCACGCCGTAGAGCACGCCGGCGAGCCCGGCGAATATGCCAGACAGCATCACCGCCACGATCTTGTAGCGCTGCACCGGAAAGCCGATGGCGCGGGTGCGCGCTTCGTTTTCGCGGATCGATTGCAGCACCATGCCGAACGGCGATTGGGTGACGCGGCGCAGGATCAAATAGGACCCGGCCACCATTGCCAGCACGAACCAGTGCAGCGTCGTCGAAGTAAAGCGCACGTCATAGAGGAAGGGAATCGAGAAATGCGGGCGGGTGAAAATCAAGCCGTTCTCGCCGCCGGTGACCTTGGTCCAGGTGAAGATGATGACGTAGAAGATTTGCGAAAAGATCAACGTCGTGATGGCAAAATAAATGTCGCGCAGCCGCGTCGAGAAATAAGCCACGAACAAGGCTGCACCGGCCGCGCCCACCAGTCCAAAACCGATCGCCAGCCAGAGATTGGGCGGGCTGAACAAGATCAATGCCGCCGCCGCGCCATACATGCCGAGCCCGAAAAACGCCGAATGGCCGAACGAGATCATGCCGGTGTAGCCAATCAACAGATCGGACGACATCGCCAACAGGCCCCAGATCAGGATTTCCGTCAAAAACCGGCGCCAGAATTCCGGCAGCACCAAAGGCGCCACGATCAGCACCGCCATGACAGCGCAGAAGGCGGCCCAATAGACGACGGTATGATGGTTGAGATTTTTCATTTCGGGGTCGCAAACAGGCCGGTGGGCTTGAACAGCAGCGTGAGAATGAGCACGACGAAGGACACGATCACCGCCTGCGACGGGTCCACCCAGATCGCGGCGTAGGATTCAAGCAGGCTGATGAAAATGGCAGCCACGATCGAGCCGCCCAGGCTGCCCATGCCGCCGACCACCACGACGATAAAGGCCTTGAGCACCCAATCGAGCCCCATGGTGTGATCGACGCCGACCAGCGGCGCAAATAACACCCCGCTCATGGCCGCCATGCCGGCGCCGAGCGCGAATACGCCGGTGAACACCAGCGGCACCGGAATGCCCATGGCCTGCGCCATGACGCGGTCCTGCGTGGTGGCGCGAATCCAGACGCCGTATTTGCTGAATTTGAGAAACAGCCAGAAACCGCCGATGATCGCCGCCGACAGCGCGGCAATCAGCAGCCGGTACCAAGGATAATCGAGATAGAACAAAATAAAATGGCCGGTGATCGGCGACGGCATGCGGCGCGCGATCGGGCCGAAATACCACAGTGCGAAATTCTGCAATATCAGGGATATGCCGAAGGTGACCAGGATCGTGTTCAACGGATCACGGCCGATCAGCGGGCGCAGCGTGACGATCTGGATGACGGCGCCGAGCAGCGCGATCACCAGGAACGATACGATCAGCGCCAGCCAGAAATTCCCGGTCGCCACCATGACGATGACGCCGACATAGGCGCCGAGCATGAACAATTCGCCATGGGCGAAATTGACCACGTCCATGATGCCGAAGATCAGTGTCAACCCCGACGCCACCAGCGCCAGGATCATGCCGGTGACGACGCCGTTCACCGTCTGGATGATCAGCAGATCGACCGGGATGTCTTGCAAGAAGGCGACCAGCGCGTGCATCGCTCTTAGACCCCCAGATATTGCTTGATGACGGCGTGATTGACGTCGAGTTCGGACGCCGCGCAATGGTGGCGTACGATCCCCTTCTCCATGATGTAGATGCGCTGGCTGGAGGCAAGCGTGAGCGGCACGTTCTGCTCGACCAGCAGGATCGCCACGCCCTCCCGATGCAAGGCGTCGATGATCTCGCGGATCTGCGTTACCATGCTGGGCATCAAGCCTTCGGTCGGCTCGTCTAGCAGGATGATCTTGGGCTCCAGCATCATGGCGCGCGAAATCGCCAGCATTTGCTGCTCGCCGCCCGACAGCGTGCCGCCGGCCTGGTGGCGGCGCTCGCCCAAGCGGGGAAAAAACGCAAACACCTTGTCGAGCAACTCGTTCTTGCGCGCGTCGCTGACGCCGTCGCGGTCGAGTCCGACGCGCAGATTTTCCATCACTGTCAGCAGGCGGAAAATGCGGCGGTCTTCCGGCACATAGGCGATGCCGCGATGCGCGAGTTTGTGCGAGGGCACGCCGGCGATGTCTTTTCCCTCAAGCAGCACCTTGCCGGCACTGGCGTGCACCAGGCCCATGATGGTCTTGAGCGTGGTGCTTTTGCCGACGCCGTTGCGGCCCAAAAGGCCGACCACTTCGCCGGCGCCGACATGCAGCGTCACGCCGTCCAGAATGTGGCTCTTGCCGTAATAAGTATGCAGACCCTCGACTGAGATCAGTGGCTGCGTGCTGGTGGGCGCCTCGCTCATGTCTTGAGATAAACCTCGAGCACCTTGGCGTTCTGCTGGATTTCCTCCGGCGTGCCTTCGGCGAGGATTTCGCCGTAATGCAGCACGGTAATGCGGTCGGCAAGCTCCATGACGACTTCCATGTCATGCTCGACGATCAGGATGGTCAAATCTTCGCCGATGCGTTTGACCAGTTGCATGGTCTCATGGGTCTCGGCCTGGCTCATGCCGGCGGTCGGTTCGTCGAGACACAGCAAGAGCGGCTCGGTCGCCAGCGCGATGCCGATTTCCAGATTGCGCTGCGCGCCATGCGAGAGATTGGCGGCAAGGTCGCTGGCCTTGCTGAGCAGGCCGACGGCATCGAGCGCCTGTTCGGCCTTTTCGTTGATGTCGGCGAAGGCGGCGTGGTGGGAGATCATGTTCCAGGCGTGACGCCGCGATTGCGCGGCGATGCGCACATTCTCCAGCACTGAGGCGTTGGGCAGGATGTTGGTGATCTGATACGAGCGCGCAATGCCTTTTTGCGAGATCTTGTCCGACGACAGGCCGCTGATGTTGTCGCCGTTAAAGACGATGCGCCCGCTGGTCGGCCGCAAAACGCCGGTCAGGCAATTGAAAAAGGTGCTCTTGCCCGCCCCGTTCGGCCCGATGATGGCCTGGGTTTGACCGCGCGCGACTTGGAAATTGACGCCCGATAGCGCCGCAAGGCCGCCAAACTGGACCGAAAGAAGTTCGGTCGTAAGGATAGCAGATGTGGCCGCTCCCCGGCCTGACGCCGGGGAGCGTATGTCGACAGCCGGTTCCACTCGCGCTTACGCCGCTGAGAACGTGCAGGCCGGTGGAACGATGGTCTTGTCCTTCGGCACCGTCTCCATAAGCTTGTAGGTGCCGCCTTTGACCTCGAAGATGAACTCTTGGAGGAAGGCCTGATGGTCGGCCTTGCGCAACGTCTTATCGCCTTGCGGGAAGTCGTCGCTCTCCTTCATCTCGAGACCTTCGAGCGCCTCGATCAGTTTCATCGTATCCGGGCGTCCTTGGAACTTCGATTTTTCCATGCCGATCTTGACCGCGTTCAGGGCCTCGTAATTCGACTGCACGTATTTGTCGGGCAGCGGAGCGCTCGGATCGATCTTGACCAACCGCTTCTTGGCCTCTTCGACGAAACGGTGATTATACGGCGTGTCGAGCGGACCCTGGAACACCGGGATATAACGGTTGATGCCGATGAAACCGTCGATCTTGTTGCCTTGCGCCGGCAGGTTAGTCGGCTCGCTGATCGAGCCGTCGCCGGCAAACTTGTATTTCTTGGTCAGGCCGAGGTCGTAGGCCTGGTTGACAACGGTGACGCCGTCCTTGCCGAAGAAGATGCCGAACAGACCGTCGAAGTCGCCGGAGATTTTCGACAGGAACGGCGTCATGTCGGCGGTGCCGAGCGGAATGCCGGTGGTGCCGACAACCTCGCCGCCGTTCTTCTTGATCTCGGCCGACGTAGGCGTCGCGCGTCGACTGGCCCCAGGAATAATCGGCATAGGCGATGTGCCACTTCTTGCCCATCTTGGTGAGCGTCGGTCGCGAATGCGACCGCTTGCGCCGGCGCATAATCGATGAAGGCGGAAGGTGTAGCGGTTGCACTTGGTGGTGGTCAGCGTGGTGTCGAGGCACACGCTGATCATGTTGAGGACCTTGGCCTCCTGCCACACCGGCATGCAGGCGAGGCAGATATTGGACAGGAAGCCGCCGACGTGGACGTCGATGTTGTCTTCTTCCACCAGCTTCTGCGATTTGCGGCGGCCGACATCGGGCTTGGATTTCGTCGTCGACGATGATCAGTTCGACCGGCCGGCCGTTGATGCCGCCGTTCTTGTTGATGCGATCGGCCGCCATCTGCAGTCCGACCATCGCGGTCTTGCCGCCGGCCGCGCCGGCGCCCGAGAGCGGCTGCTCAGAACCGATCTTGTAGGCCTTCTCGGCGCCGAAAGCCGCGCGCCACGGCGCCGGTACCAGCATCATCGCGCCGATCGCGCCGCCGCCCCAGCCGACGAGGTTGCGGCGTGTTACCTTGCCGCGATACCAAAAGTCGCTCGCCCACGCTTCGTCTTTCCATTTTTCAGTCATTGTTCGTTCTCCCTCTCGATACGATTTGAACCGGACGAAAATCGAGACACCGGCCCGTAACAGGGCTCACGGTGCAATTGCCCTAAGCAAACGCGATCTGGCTGCAAGATTTAACCGCTATTTCGGTATCGATGCAGGCTCGCTCACATGGTGGCACGGCTGCCTCGCGATTTGCCCGTTGAATGTGCAGACGCCCTCGAACCGCGCGGCCGGCGATGCTAGGATTTGGCGCGCGTCGATCATGGCGCCGGATTTTACGCTAATGGCCGTCACTCCCATGCACCGAGACGACAAAGCCACTTCGCCTGGCGGGCACGCGGCGCGGATGGCGATCCGCGCTGGCCGCCATGACGGCCCGACATCCGGCCTGGCGCCCGGCTATGTCCAGGGCAACCTCGCCATTTTGCCGCAGGCTATGGCAGGCGACTTCATGCGGTTTTGCGAGCTTAATCCCAAGCCCTGCCCGCTGATCGGCAGTTCGGCGCCGGGAGATTGGCGCGTGCCGGCGCTCGGCGAGGACATCGATATCCGCACCGATTTGCCGCGCTATCGCGTCTGGCGACACGGCGAACTGGTCGAGGAGCCGGATGATCTGCTCAAGGTCTGGCGCGACGATCTCGTGGTCTTCGTGATCGGCTGTAGTTTTTCTTTCGAGGAAGCGCTGACCGCCGACGGTATCGAAATGCGGCATATCGCGCTGGGGCGCAACGTGCCGATGTACCGCACGTCGATTGCCACCAAGGAGGCAGGTCCATTCCACGGGCCGATGGTGGTGTCGATGCGGCCGATGACGCCGGCCAACGCCATCCGCGCGGTCGAGATCACCGCGCGATTTCCCAAAGTGCATGGCGCGCCGGTGCATCTCGGCAAGCCGGAGATGATCGGCATCCAGGACATCATGAAGCCGGACTACGGCGACGCGATCGACGTGCGCGGCGACGAAATCCCGGTGTTCTGGGCTTGCGGTGTGACGCCGCAATCGGTGATCGCGACGGTCAAGCCGGAATTCTGCATCACGCATTATCCCGGCAGCATGCTGGTGACGGACCGCAAGAAAGCGAATTTGCTATCGGTTAATTAAGCCGCATGACATGCCGGCGTTCTTGTCGAGCAAGCCCGCTTCAATCAGCGCTACCCGAATGCGCGCGATTTCGGCGCGCTCGAGCTTCACGAGCGGCGGGCGCACCACCGCGCGCGGCAATTTGCCGAGCAGCACGAGGGCTTCCTTCATGCGGTTGTGCATATCGACAAATGGATCGGCGTAGAACACGCGTGCGGTCGGCTCGATGCGGTCGTTGAGACGCCTAGCCTCTTCAAGATCGTTGGCCTGCACGGCGCGGAACAGTTTGCGCCTGCAGATCGGCGATCACACTGCCGGAGCCGGACAGCAGACCGTTGCGGCCCGAGCGCCAGCGAAGAAAACAGCCACGAGCGAATGCGTCGTCAGCACGTTCACCGGACGGGACAAGATTTTGCAGCGTGCGGATATGCCATTCGTGATGCGGCACATTGCCGATCCAGTCCTTGATGGCGCGGATCGACGGCACCTCCTCGCACAACTCGCAGCAGCGTTTCCTTCGGATAGCCCTGCCCGGTCGCGAGCGGATATTGGAATACGATCAGCGGCAGATCGGTCGCGTCCGCGATGCGCTTGAAATGCGCCAGCGCCATCTCCGCATTTTGGCCGAGCGTGAACGGCGCCGGCGGAAACACCAGCAGCGCCGAAGCACCGCCTTGCGCCGCCATCTTGGCGATGCGCGCGGCTTCGACGCTGCCGTCGGCCCAGATGCCGTTGACGATCGGCAGTCTGCGCGCCGATCTCGTCCTGCGCGATGTCGAGCACGCGGCGCTGTTCCTCGAAAGTGCAGGAGGCGACTTCGGTGGAATGCGCATTGATGGTAAGCGCCGAAAGGCCTTCGACGGCGGCGACATCACGCAAATGCTTGCGGAAATTCGGCTCGTCGATCGACAGGTCGTTCTCGAACGGCAGCAATACCGCCGGGATCACGCCATGCGGGATATAGTGCGGGTGCCTTGCCATCACATGCTCCTCGATCAAACCGCCGCTTTTACCGGCGCGCTGTCGCCAATATAGCCGAATTCGGCCGACAGGCGATCGGCGGCTAAAGCTACCTTGCGCGCGCGCTTTTGCAACGCTTCGATAGACAGCCGCCACACGGGGCCGGAAATGCCGATGGCGCCAATGACCTCGCCGCTGAAATCGCGCACCGGCAGCGCCACGCAGCGCACCTCGGCGTCGAATTCGCCGTCGTCGAAAGCCATGCCGGCGCGCCGGACTTCGTCAATCTCGCGGCGCAAGGCATCGGCGCCAGTGATCGATTTCGCGGTATAGGCCTTGAATTCGGTGCGCTGCGCAAAACGTTCGAACGCATCGGGCGCCAGTGCCGCCAGCATGATCTTGCCGAGCGCGGTGCAATGGGCGGGACGCATCACGCCGACGCGGTCGGTCAATTGGAATGCGCCCGGCCCGCTGGTGCGCGCCAAAACCACCACGGCGTCGCCCATGCGTACCGAGAAATGCCCAGCTTCGCCCGACTCGCGCGACAGGTCCTCGAGAACTGGCGTGGCGAGGCTCATCATCTCGACTTCATCGAGCGCGCTGGCGGCCAGCGCGAACAACGGACGGCCGATGCGGTAGCGCTTGGAATCCTTCAGCTGGCGCACATAGCCAAGCGTGACCAGCGTTTTGACCAGATGAAAGGCCGTGCTGTTGTGCAAGCCGACGCGCTTGCTCAATTCGGCCAGCCCGATGCCGTCGCGGTTGCGCGCGACCTCCTCCATGATGGCGAAGGCACGGCCGAGCGACTGCACGCCGGCGCGCCGGCGCTCCGTCACTTCCTGGTCGATGTCGCGCATCGGCGCGGCGCGCCGGCGCAGGGAAGCTGCTTTCGGTTTGGTGCGCAGGCTCACCTGACGGCCTCGTTGTCGGTGACCGGCGACGTCACCACCAGGAATACGAGATCGGTGAGCCCGGTATTGGAGATGGCGTGCGAAACGCCGGGCGGCAGGAAGATGAAATCGTGCTTGCGCACGACGTGGTCCTTGCCATCGACCTGCATCAGGCCCTCGCCTTCGATGACGTGATAGACCTGTTCCTGCACCTTGTGGCTGTGCGTCTCGACATAGGCCTTGGGCTGATACATCGAGATGCGGTAATCGATGTGGTGCGAGCCGGCGGTATCGGGCATGACCAGGGGCTTCGACAGCGCGCCGCCGAAATGGTTGGGAAACTCCAGCCACGGCACTTCGGCGATGTTGCGGATGAAGGCCTTGCGGCGGTCTGCGCTCATATCGCTCGTTTCCTCGAAGCTTGTTGGCGCCTGAATGCCGAATTTTTGCGGTTGCGATAATGCGAGAGAGACTTTAACCATACCGCTGCCGATACGACAATATCGGACAGCTCGCTACCTTGGCGATGCCGCCGCCGGGGCACTGCCGTCCCTCATCCGTTCGAGAGCAGCGTAGAGTATCCATGAAAGCAGCGCCGTTCGAATATTCCCGCGCCGCCAGCATCGAGGAAGCGTGCGCGCTGCTGGCGGGCGACGAAAGCGCGCGCGTCATTGCCGGCGGACAAACGCTGGTGGCGATGATGGCGATGCGGCTGGCACGCCCCACTTTGCTGATCGACATCAACCGGATCGCGGCGCTCTCTTATATACGGGCCGACGGCGACGCCATCGCGATCGGCGGCACCACGCGGCAATGCGTGGCCGAGCGCGATCCTCTGATTGCGGCCAAGCTGCCTCTATTGGCGCGCGCCATTCCATGGATCGGCCATGCCGCGACGCGCGCGCGCGGAACCATCGGCGGCTCGCTCGCCAATGCCGATCCGGCGGCGGAATGCGCGCTGGTGGCGGTTACGCTCGATGCCGCGTTGAGCTTCCAGTCGCACAGCGAAAGCGGCGAGATCGCGGCGCGCGATTTCTTCACCGGGCCGATGATGACGGCGCTGCCGGCAGGTGCATTGCTCACCGGCGTGCGCTTTCCGGTTTGGAGCGGCAAGGTCGGCACAGGATTTCACGAGGTCAATGCGCGGCGCAGCGATTTCGCCTTCGTCTCGGCGGCGGCGCAGGTGGAATTGGGCGGCGACGGCGTGGCCAAGCGCATCGCCATCGCCGTCGGCGCGGTCGGCGATTTTCCGGTGCGGCTTACGAGCGCCGAACAGGCACTGACCGGCACGGCGCTTGACGAGTGCCAAGGTCGAGGCTGCGGTGCGCGAGGCGCTTGCCAATATTGACGCGCTCGACGATTTGCACGCCTCGGCGCAATATCGCCGGCGGGTCGCGGTGGACCTCGCCATTCGCGCGATTACCGATGCGCGCGCCGATGCGCTTGGAGAAAAACCGCATGAGCATTGAACTCGATATCAATCATGCGCATTGAACTGATATCAATGGCGAGCTTCGCGCGGTGGAGGTCGAGCCGCGCACGACCTTGCTCGATTGCCTGCGCGACCAGATGCAGCTAACCGGCGCGCATGCCGGCTGCGAACACGGCGTTTGCGGCGCCTGCACGGTGCTATTCGACGGCGTGGCGGTGCGCTCTTGCTTGATGTTTGCGGTGCAGGCGCAAGGCTCGGCCGTGCGCACCATCGAAGGCGTCACGCCCGGCCCCGGCGAAATGTCGGTGATCCAGGATGCGTTTTGCGAGACCCACGGCATGCAATGCGGCTATTGCACGCCGGCCATGGTGCTGGTCGCGCATGCGCTGCTGGCCGACAATCCGGAGCCGACGCGCGAGGAAATCGTCGACGCGATTTCGGGCAATATCTGCCGCTGCACAGGCTATGCGCAGATCGTCGAAGCCATTGCGCTCGCGGCCGAGCGCATGCGCGGCGTCAACCGTCCGGTGAACCTGAAATGAGCGCGCCCGGCCATTTCCGATTTGTCGCCACCGACCGGCGCGTGCGCGAGGACCGCCGCTTTGTCGCCGGCAAGGGCCGCTTCGTTGCTGACATTGCGTTGCCCAATACCAAGCACGTCGCGCTGGTGACCTGTCCGCATGCCAATGCGCGCATTATGCGCATCGACAAGAGCCGCGCGCTGAAAATGCCGGGCGTGCATTATATTTTGGACGGCCGATGAACTTGCCGCCGCGACGCTGCCGCTGATGACCGGCCTCGATACGCCCAATGTGCCGCGCCGGCCATTGGCGGTCGATATCGCGCGTTATTCGGGCGAATGGGTCGCCGCCGTGGTGGCGGATACGCGTGCGCTGGCCGAGGACGCGGCCGAAGAGGTCGATATCGAATACGAGGCGCTGCCGTTCGTTCTCGACGCCGAAAAAGCGATCGAACCGGGCGCCGTGCTGGTACACGAAGCGCATGGCAGCAACGTGCTGCTCGACAAGACCTTTGTGTGGGGCGACGTCGATAAGGATTTCGCTGCCTCCCCACGCAAACTGTCGCTTCGCGTGAAGTGGGGCCGCTCCTCGACCGTGCCGATCGAAACCTTCGGCGTGGTGGCGAGCTGGGATCCCTGGCGCGACATGCTCGACATCTACGCCTCGATCCAGATGCCGCGCTACGCCGACCAGATCGGCATCGCGCTCAAGCTTCCGGTGACTTCGGTGCGCGTGCATCACGACGTCGATGTCGGCGGCAGCTACGGCGTCAAGCGCGGCATCAAGCATACGGTGCTGGCCGGTTACCTGTCGCGCCGGCTCGGATTTCCAGTGCGACTGATCGAAGACCGGCTGGAAAATATGCGCGGCGGCGACGCGCACGGCCCGGAGCGGCTGTTCGATGTCGAAGTGGCCTATGACAATGCCGGTATCGTGCGCTCGATGAAAATGCGCGCGCTGGAAAATGTCGGCGCCTATGCCGGGCGTTCGCCGTTCCAGCTCGGCAAGCCGATCGGCGCCATTGTCGGGCCCTACAAGATCAACAGCGTGCAGTACCGCGCGATCGCGGTGGTCACCAACAAAACCACGCAGGACGCCGTGCGCGGTTTTGGCCAAGCGCCGACCAATCTCGCGCTCGAGCGCGTCATGGACGAGGTCGCCAATGTGCTGGGGCTCGATCCGATCGAAATCCGCCGCCGCAACATGATCAAGCACGACGAATTTCCCTATTTGATTCCGAGCGGCACGACTTACGACAGCGGCAATTATGAAACCGTCATCGAAAAGGTGCTGGCCGCCGGCAGCTATGCCGAACTCAAGGCCGAGCGCGACGCCTTGCGCGGCGCCGGCAAACTCGCCGGTATCGGCGTGTCGGCCTGTCTGGAGCCGTCCGGCGGCAATGCCACATTCGAAGCGCTACTCAATCCGGCGATTACGACTTCGACCTTCATGGATTCCTGCCGCATCAGCGTCGACGGCATGGGTTCGATCACCGCTACCATGCACACGACATCCTCCGGTCAGGGCCACGAGACGCTGGTCGGCACCGTGATCGGCGAGGTATTGCAGGTCGATCCCGACATCATCCGCATCACGCGGCCGGATTCGCTCAACTCGCTGCCGAGCGGCACGCCGGTCGGCAGCCGCATGGCGATCATGCTCGGCGGCGCCGCGTTTCACGCCGCCAATAAGCTCAAGGCCAAGCTCATCGCCATCGCCGCGCATGATCTCGGCATTCCGCTCAGAGCGCGCGGTCTACGAGCAAGGCAATGTGCATGACCGCGACGCGCCGACGTTCAAGCGCAGCTGGGCCGAACTGGTACAGATCGCATTCCGCAATTACCACCGCATGCCGGACGGCATGGAGCCGGGCTTGAGCGTCGCGCATGTCTATCAGGTGCCAACCGGCGGCACGTTGCCGACCGCGGACGGACGCGTGCACATGTATCCTTGCTTCTCGTTCGAGTTTCATCTCATTCTGATGTCGATCGACCCTGTGCTCGGGCGCCCGGAAATCGTGCGTTATCGCCTGGGCCACGATTGCGGCACGCAGATCAACCCCAAGATCGTGCGCGGCATGACCATGGGCGGCATCGCGCATGGCATCGGCGCGGCGCTCTATGAGGAATTCGCCTATAGCGATGAAGGCCAGCTGATCGCCCAGACATTCATGGACTATCTGCTGCCGTCGTCGCACGAGGTGCCGGCGGTGGATATTTTCGATCACGAGACGCCCTCGCCGCATACCGTGCTCGGCCAGAAAGGTACCGGCGAGAGCGGTTATCTCGGCGCGCCGGCGGCGATCGCCAATGCCATCAACGACGCGCTGCGCCCGCTCGGCATTTCGGCCAATTCACTGCCGATCAAGGTTTCGACACTGGGCGACATGATCGCCGCGGCGAAGGAGAAGAAATGATCGTCGACGCGCACGCGCACCTTGTGCCGCCGGACCTGTTGACCGCGATACGCAAGGACGCTGCGAAATTTCCCAATGTGCGCCAGATCGAGGATAGTCATGGGCTCGCGCTGGCTTTCGCCGGCGGCAAGCCGACACGGCCGGTATCGAAGCCCTTGTCGGACATTCCGGCGCGGCTGGCTTGGCTTGCAAAAAACAACATCGACAAACAGGTGGTCGGCGGCTGGGTCGATATGTTCGGTTATGAACTGCCAGGCGACGAGGCCGAGGCATGGGCGCGGCTGACGAATGACGCCCTGCTCGCCGCCGCCAAGGCCGAGCCGCATTTTATTCCATTGGCGACGGTGCCGCTGGGCGATGGTATACGCGCCGCCGCCGTGCTCAAGGATGCGGTGAAAGCGGGCTTTGCCGGCGCCATGATCGGCACGCTGCCGCGCGGCCCCGGCAGCGGTCTCGATGCCGACGATCTCGACCCGTTCTGGCAGGCGGCGGACGAAACGGCCGCCTTCATTCACATTCATCCGAGCTTCGATGCCGGCGACAAGCGCGTCAACGATTTCGGCCTGGCTAATGGACTTGGCCGTATCACGGATGCGGCGATTGCGATGGCGCGGCTGATTTCGGCCGGCCATGTCGCGAAATACAAGAATGCGAAAATCTTTGCGCCGATGGGCGCGGCCGCTTTGCCCTTCGTGCTGGGCCGGTTAAGGCGCAATTTTACCATCACGCCCGGCATCGGCGATCCGGTGGCGGGGCTGGCCGGCATCTATACCGACACTATCCTGCACGATGTGCGCGTGCTCAAATTCGTCATCGAGATGATCGGCACCGAGCGCCTGATGATGGGCTCGGACATGCCGTTCCCGATCGGCGATACGGAGCCTGGCAAGATCGTTGCCGACGCCAGGCTGACCGCGGCGCAGACCGCTTCGATCAATGGCGGGCTGGCCGCAAAGCTGTTCAATATTCGATGACAAGAACAAGGACTTAAGGTTCGGCGCCGGCATCTGTTTGCGGCGCGTACAACTCAGCTATTGAGCCCCAGTTCCTTGGCGAGTTCGTCGATGCGGCGGATCTTGTCGGGCTCGGCGGCCAACGCCCGGCGCGCGTCGGTGGCGGCGGCTTGCGCCTTGTCGCGCTCGCCCAGCACTTTGTAAGCGCGCACCAGCCGTAGCCAGCCCTCAACGTCGGAGCCGTCCTGCTTGAGGCGGTCGGCCAGCCGCGCCACCATGCCGACGATCATCTGATTTTGTTCGTCCGGTTTCATTTGCGACGCGGCGGCGACATCCGCGGCGCTCGGTCCCGGCGCTGGTGGCGATGCGCTCGGTGCCGCGCTCGCGGCCGCACCCGGTGCGCCGCGATCGAGCGCATGGCGCACGATTTCCACCCATGGTGCGTCCGGCGGCGCGCTGGCCAAGAGATCGCGCCAGATCGCTTCGGCTTGCGCGCGATTGCCGTCCTGATCGGCCGCCATGCCGAGATAGAAGCGGGTTTTCACATCGGTCTTGTCGAGCGCAGATGCGCGCTCGAAAGCGGACTTCGCCTCTGCCGTGACCACGCCGTTGGCGGCCGCAACCAGCGCTTCGCCGAGGCTCGATTCACGGTCCGCATTGGCGCCGTTGAGGCGGATGACGTTGCGCCAGGCGCGGATCGAATCGTCGAAACGGCCGAGCCGCATATAGACCGGCGCCAGCACTTCCCAGCCGCGGCCATCGTCGGGATTGCGTCGCAATATGATCTTCAACCCGCGTGACCAAGGCTTCGATCGGCGGATTGTTTTGCTCGGCCTTCATGCGCGCGGCCAAAGGTTCGCCCGGCATTTGCGGCGAGCCCAGCACGAGATAGAGCGCGAGCGCGCCGGCCGGCAGCAGCACGAGACCCGCAATCGCCGTAACGCGGCGGCGCCAGAGCGGGGAACCTTCTTGCACGGTTTTTTCGGCCTGCGCCGCGTCAGCCGCCGCCAACAGCCGGCGCGAGACCTCGACCTTGGCCGCCTCCGCCTCGGCTTGCCCGATCAGCCCGGATGAGCGGTCGCGCGTGATTTCGTCCAGCTGGTCGCGGTAGACCGCGATGTCGCTGCCGCCGCCCTTGCCGCGACTGCGCGCCAGCGGCCACAACACGGCGAAAACCGCCGCCGCCGTCATCAAGGCAAAGATCAACCAGAGGATCATGGAGCCATTCTACAGCACGGGCGCATTAGGCGACGCCGTATTTCTCAAACAGATCCGGGGCGAATTTAAGTCCGAGACCGGGGCCCGTTGGCACCGTCATCTCGCCGTTTACCGGCATCGGCGGATCGTCGAACAAGCGCCAGGTCCACGGCATGTATTCGACCACCAGCCCGTTCGGAATGGCGGCGATGAGATGCACATGAATTTCGGGCAGCAAATGGCTCGCCACCGGTTTGTTGAAGGCTTCCGCCATGCCGGCGATTTTCATCCATGGCGCGATGCCGCCGGCGCGCAACAGATCGATCATGACGATATCGACGGAATGATGCGACATGGACTGGCGATGCGGCTCGATGCTCCAGAGGTATTCCCCGGCGCAAACGGGCGTCGTCAGCGCATCGGCGATCTTGGCCAGACCCTGGTAGTCGTCGCAACGCGTGGGATCCTCCAGCCAGCCGAGGCCAAGCTCCTCGATGCGGTGGCCGATGGAAATCGCCTCGGCGACGCTCCAGCGCTGATTGATGTCCACCATTAGATTGACGCTAGGACCCACGGCATTGCGCACGAGGCGGATGCGTTCGATCTCCTGCGCGGGATTGAGCCCTTCCACCGCCATCTGCGTCTTGATCTGGCGGTAGCCTTTTCGGCCAAGGCCGAGGCGGCACGCTCAAGTTTATCGGTCGGCGTAGTGCGCGTGAGCGCGCCGCTGGCATAGGCCGGGACCTTATCGCGCAGGCCGCCCAGCAGGCGCGCAAGTGGAACGCCAAAGGCCTTACCGCGAATATCCCACAGCGCGATATCGATCGCCGACAGTGCCAGTTCCGCCACCCCGCCCGGCCCGCAAGGGCCGCACGCCGCGCGCAGCTTGCCCATCACGTGTTCGTTGCGCAGCGGATCCTGGCCCTTGATCAGCTCGCCGAATTCATCGACCGCGGCCTTGAGCACGCGCACGATTTTTCCGCCGAAGGTCGTGACGCCGATACCTTCGATGCCATCATCGGTGACGATTTGCACGGTTACGAATTCGCGCAACATGCCGACCATGGGCGGCGCGCCGACCAGCGGCTCTTCGAGCGGAAGCCGCACTAGTCGGCTTTTGACCTGTTGAATTTTCATTTTGGTCCCCGGATTTCAGTCGATGCGCAGTTTTTCGAATCGCCAAACGGGCTTTCGGTGATATCGCAATAGAGCCGCTCGATCATGGGCGCGCTACCGTTTCGAACGCATTGCGCCCCTCACCGGCGAATGTCGTCTTGGGGCCGCCCCTTTTGTGTTGCCGGCGATAAACAATGCCCGAAACGCGCGTTATTTTCATCGCAGATAGAACCCGGCCTCGAAATCCGTGACAAAGCGCCGCGCAGAAATCCGCCCGCCCGAATTGTTTGTTGAAGCGCCCGATTGAGCCTATCATGGCTGCCAGCACCCGCCATAGCCGGCGGTCAAACCAATAAAAAACGCGGTCACATCGGGAGGACGAGCAATGTCAGGCAAAAAGATAACGCGGCTTATGAGCCGGCGCAGCGCCATCGCGACCATGGCAGGCGGCGTGGGATTGATGGCGGCGCCCGCCATCGTGCGCGCGCAGGCGCCGCTTAAGGTAAGTTTCGTGCAACAGCGCGGCTTGCTCTATCTGCCGGTCGACGAGATGGTCAGCGGCGGCATATTGCAGCAAGAGGCGACCAAACTCGGACTCGGCAAGGTCGAGGCGACCGCCAAGACCTTGAGCGGCCCCGGTCCAATCATCGACGCCTTGCTGTCGGGCTCGGCCGATTACGGCACCGCCGCGCTGCCGTCATTGCTCACACTGTGGGACAAGACGCATGGCACGCCGAACGAGGTTAAAGCCGTCGGCACTGTGTCGAACGGCGCCATGGTGCTCTACACCATCAATCCCAACGTCAAGACCATCGCCGATTTCACCGAAAAGGACCGCATCGCGGTGCCGACGGTGCGCATTTCGTTCAACGCCATGATGCTGGAAATGGCGTCGGAGAAATTGTGGAACGATCCGCACCGGCTCGACCATCTCACCGTCGGCCTCGGCCACCCCGATGCGGTGGCGGCGCTGTCGGCCGGTTATGGCACAGCAACCGTGACCGCGCATATCGCCGTGCAGCCTTTCACCGACCGCGGGCTGAAATTGCCGGGCGCGCATATCGTCGCCGATAGCCGCGAGGTTTTCGGCGGGCCGCTGACGCAAATCACCTTGCTGGCGACCAAGCAGACCAAAGAGAAGAATCCGGTTCTGTTCCAGGCAGTCGCCAACGCGCTTGAGGAATCGATCAAGGTCGCGAACAAGGACAAGCGCGCCGCCGCGATTCTTTGGAAAAACGCCCAGTCGGCGCCCGAAAGCGTCGATGAACTGGTCCACCTGCTCAACGATCCGGGTTTCGAGTTCACCTCGACGCCGCACCGCATCGCCTATTTCGCGGCCTTCCTCAACCGCATCGGCACCTTGAAGTCGAAGGTCGGCGACTGGAAGGACCTGTTCTGGGAGACGGCCTATAATCAGAAGGGCGATTGAGCCGGCCACAAAGCGGAAGGCACCGCCAAACCCAATGAATAAATCGGAAACCGGTTTCCGTTTCATCGGTCAGCCGATGGTGCGCCATGAAGACGCGCGGCTGATCACCGGACAGGGCCAGTTCACCGACGATTTCACTTTTCCCGGACAGACTTACGCGGCCATGGTGCGCTCGCCGCATCCGCATGCGCGGATTGTGAGCATCGACAAAACGCGCGCCTTGGCCATGCCCGGCGTGCTCGGCGTTTTCACCGGCGCCGATTGCCTGGCAGACGGGCTCGGTTCGATCCCGCACGACCCGCTGCCCAAAACGCGCGACGACATGAAGCTGACCGGCCCGGGCGGCAGCGAAGTGTTCATCGGCCCTCACCTTTTGTTGCCGGCCGATAAAGTGCGCCATGTCGGCGAAGCGCTCGCCATGGTGGTCGCCGAAACCCGCGCGCAGGCGCTGGATGCTGCCGAAGCGGTGGCGGTGGTCTATGACGAATTGCCTTTTGTCATTCATTCCGAAGACGGCATGCGGCCCGGCGCGCCGGCGGTCTGGGACGAAGTGCCCAATAATATTCTGGTCGATACGCATTTTGGCGACGCCGCGGGAACCGAGCGCGCCTTTGCCCAGGCAGCCCACATCGTGGCGATGGATTTCAATATCGGCCGCGTCACCGGCGTTCCGATGGAGCCACGGGCGGCTGTGGCCAATTTCGACAAGGCGACCTCGCGCTATACGCTTTTTGCCGGGAGCGGCGGCGCGGTGCGCCAGAAGCGCGAAATCGCCAGCGTACTCGGGATCGACGCCGAGCGCCTCCGCGTTTTGTCCTACGATGTCGGCGGCAATTTCGGCACGCGCAACCGCGTCTATGTCGAATCGGTATTGATCCTGTGGGCGTCGCAAAAACTTGGCCGGCCGGTAAAATATCTCTCGACCCGCTCGGAATGCTTCATCAGCGACTATCAGGGCCGCGACCTGATCGCGAAATACGAATTGGCGCTCGATGACGCCGGAAAATTTCTGGCGTTACGGGCGACCAATATCAGCAATGCCGGCGCGCGCTGCGTTTCATTGTCGCCGCTGAGCAAGGGCTCCGGGCTGATCACCGGCAGTTACGCCATTCCGGTAGCGTCGCTGCGGGCGATGTCGGTGTTTACCAATACGATCCCGACGCAGGCCTATCGCAGCTCGGGGCGGCCGGAGGTGACCTTCGCCATCGAGCGCTTGATCGATATCGCCGCCGCCAAGCTCAATATCGACCGCATCAAACTGCGGCGGCGCAATCTGGTGCGGCCGAAAGCCATGCCCTACCTCAACGCCGTCGGCATGCGCTACGACAGCGGGCATTACGACGCGAACATGGACCTCGCCATGCGGATCGCCGACTGGGCCGGCTTCAAGGCGCGCCGGCGCGAAGCCAAAAAGCGCGGCAGACTTCTGGGGCTGGGCATTGCCAATTATGTCGAGTCCTCCATCGGCGCCCCCAAAGAACAGGCCCGCATCACCATCAAGCCCGAAGGCGTGATCGATGTCGTCATCGGCACGCAGCCGGCCGGCCAAGGCCACCAGACGAGCTTTGCGCAGGTCGTGTCGGACCTGCTGTTTTCGCCCGTCGAAAGTGTGCGCATTATTATGGGCGACACCGATATCGTGCGCGCCGGCGGCGGCACGCATTCGGGCCGCTCCATGCGCCATGCGGCGACTGTGTTCTCGCTCGCGGCCACCCAGCTTATGGTCAAGGGCAAGCGCATCGCCGCCCATGTGCTCGGCATCGCGCCGGACCATGTCGATTTCGGCGACGGGCGGTTTATCGGCCGCGGCACCAACCGCAGTTTCGATTTTCTCGAACTGGCGCAGGAAGCCGCCAAGCACACGCTGCCCGACGATTTGGCGGGTGGGCTTGCGGTCGTCACCGACAATGAAATGCACGATCCGGTATTTCCCAATGGCTGCGCGGTCTGCGAGGTCGAGATCGATCCCGATACCGGCAAGCTCGATCTCACCCGCTATGCCTCGGTGGACGATGTCGGCCGCTGCATCAATCCGCTCATTGTCGACGGCCAGACCCATGGCGCCATCGCGCAAGGCGTCGGCCAGGCGCTGTGGGAGCAATGCGTGGTCGACGAATTCGGCCAGCCGCTGTGCGGCTCGTTCATGGATTACGGCATGCCGCGCGCGCATTTGCTGCCGTCATTCGTCACCGAGATCGTCGAGGTGCTCTCGCCGACCAATCCGCTCGGCATAAAGGCCGGCGGCGAAGGCGGCACGACGTCGGCCCTGGCGGTGATCGTGAGCGCGATTGTCGATGCGTTGAGCCAATATGGCGTCACGCATGTCGAAATGCCGGCAACGCCGGTACGCATCTGGCAGGCGATCCAGGCCGCAACGCGCGAAAAGCCCGCGCAACAAAGCGGCGCGCCAGTTCAATGAACGGCCTTGGATTTTCGCGCCCAGCTAATATGTATATGCGACCCGGAGGATCTCATGAAAATGACAGCACTCGTTGGCATCGTCGCACTGACCGCAATCGCGGCCTTTAATCTGACGGCCTTTAATCTGACGGCCTTGGCTGCGGAGCCGGCAACGGCGGCAAAGCCCAAGCACCACGTCAAACATCATCGGACACAATCGCAGGTGCGGCCTGCAGACCCCTACGCGGCTCTCGAACAATATCGCTCGTTTGGCTTCATCGGCCCCTACCCGGGTGATTACGCTGTCAGGAGGTCATTGGGGGAATGTGTAATCGACCTCGGTTATGGACGGTGGGCCCCTTGCGGTTCCGGCAAATGGTAGGTGCAAACGAGATGCTGGATCGAAGCGGTGCCCCTAAATTGCGGGTCGGGAAGCGCAGATGCGGTCGCGACATTGCCAAGTCAAATATTGCTTTGGACGCGCCACTGAATGTCTTCTCTTGGAACAAAGCGGCGTTTCGCGGCGACGCACGTGGAGAAGTAATTCGATGTAAAACTTGGCGTTGCCTTCTTTCCTTTTTCTTTTCCTCGTTCGGCTTGGTCCCGACCGTCATTCGATCTTGGCGATCCCGGCTTTGGATATTATTTCGCGATATTTGGCTATTTCATTGGCATGGAACGCCTTTGCCTGATCGAGCGTAAGGCTGACTGGCACCGCGCCGATTTTTTCATAGGCTGCGCGCACGGCCGGATCCTTTAGCGCGTCGCTCAGCGCAGCGTTAAGTTTCTCAAGGATCGGTTGCGGAACGCCCGCCGGCGCACCAAGCCCGAACCAGCCGTCAACTTTGTATTGCGGGAGACCGGCTTCTGCTGTGGTCGGCGTATTCGGCAGGATCGGGAGCCGGCTGTCGCCTGCGACAGCCAGGGCGATGGCACCATTAGACGTAATTGGTCCCGCCACGTTCGGGTACCACGCAAACCCAAGCTGCACCGTGCCAGCCATAATATCGGTCCCGAACTGCGCGATATTGCGATAGGGCACATGGGTAAGTTTGACGCCGGCAACCTGCGCAAAATATTCGCCGGCCAGATGCTGGGACGAACCAATGCCAACCGAACCATAATTGAGCGCGCCGGGTTCTTTTTTGGCGAGCGCAATCAATTCTTTGATCGATTTTACGCCGAGCTTCTCGCTCGCCGTCACGACAATCGTGAAGCTGGCGAATGGCGAGATCAAGGTCAGGTCTTTTTGTGGGTCGTAACCCAGCTTGTCATAGAGGGCGAGATTTGCAGCCATCGGGCCGGACGCTGCGCCCAGAAGTGTGTAGCCATCGGGCGCCGAATTTGCAGCCAAAGCCGTGCCGATATTGCCGCCGGCGCCAGGCTTGTTATTGACAATGACTGGCTGCCCCAAAATGCTCGACATCTTTGCAAAAACGATGCGGCTCACGACGTCGCTGGCACTTCCGCCGGCAAATGGCATGATCACATTGATGACCCGATCCGGATAGTTTTGTGCACTTGCGCCGCCTGCAAGGACCAAGCTGCAAAACCCAAGTCCAACGGCAATCAGCAGCTTTCTATATACAAGCATCAACATCACCCCAGTTCGGTGTCGGCATTATAGCCATAAAGTCGTTCTTGCTCCGGCGGAAAGGTCGCCGTTTCGGGTGTTCGATTTGCCCGCATTTTGTCGTTCCGCTCCTTGATGGCCGCGGCATCATTCGTCTGGTAAAGTTCTTCTTCGCGGCGCGCCAGACCTTGCATCCATGCGGTCCGCGGCTGACGCATTTTTACAAAACGGGCAAGCGCCGCGAGTGGCTCATCCTGTCCTTCGGCAATGCAGCCCGCGAGCACATAGGCGTCCTCGATGCTTTGTGCGCCGCCTTGCGCATAAAACGGCATCATCGGATGCGCGGCGTCGCCAAGGAGGACCATACGGCCAACCTGCCAATCCGGCAGCGGCTCGCGATCGTAAAGCGCTTGCCGAAGTACTTTCGGTGTGGCTGCGATAATCGTTCGGATGGTTGAATGCCAGCCGTCATATTCGGCCAGTGCATCGGCGATCTTGCCTTCGGCAAGCCAGGACTCGCGGGCAGGCTCAGACGAGCGGCTGATACCAATCCAGTTGAAAGTTCGGCCTGCGGAAACGTAATACTGAACGATGCTGCGATTTGGCCCCATCCAGACGCCGACCACGCTGCCTAAATCGAGATGCGCGACACGCTCGGCAGGGACCAGACCGCGCCACGCGACATTGCCGGTGTAGCGCGGCAGTTCTTTGCCAAAAAGCTGCGCCCGGACGGTTGAATGGATACCGTCGGCGCCGACCAAAATATCACCTTGCGCGGTCGTGCCGTCGGCTAGCGACAGGGTTACACCTCTGGCGTCCTGATCGACGCGCTCGACGCGCGAACCAAGCTTGACCGCGCCCTCGTCCAAGTCACTGAGCAGAACATCGAGCAGCTCTGCACGGTGCGCCGCATAATAGGGCGAACCGAAATGGGCTTCTGCTTTCTGACCCAGCGGCGTGTAATAAAGGCGTTCGCCGGTGTCCCAGCCACGATAGTCGCGGGCCTCGGGATAGGTTGCTACTTTTTTCAACGCATCGCCAAGACCGAGCGTCAGCAGGATGCGCGCGGCGTTCGACGAAATTTGAAGTCCTGCGCCCACTTGACCAAACGCGGCGGCCTGCTCGAACAGCTGCGCATCGACTCCGCGTTTGCGCAAGGCGAGCATACAAGTAATGCCACCGATGCCGCCGCCAACAACAAGAACTTTCAAATTGGCCATAAACGATCCACACCTATTTGGTTGTAACTCGATTGGCATTCAGCTCGTGCATTAAGACTATTGCATTGGGGTCACGCGATCCAGCATCAGATGCCGCTTGATTGCTTGCAGGGCCTTGAATGGGTCATGTGTGGACGGCGCCCGCGGGTCAACGGATTTTTTTTGGCTTTCTGCTTGCGGTCGAGTGCAGGTCGTGTGTTGCACAAGAGTGTCGCAGTATTGTGAATCCGTCGCCCAGCTAGGGCGAAATACGAGTCCCCTC
>CAWEDE010000010.1:0-65679 GCA_963807665.1 uncultured Alphaproteobacteria bacterium
TCCACAAGATGGTTTTCCAAACTGGGAAAAAAGTGGTTTTGGGACGAAAGGTGTGTGAAGTGAACGCACAGACATATACGACATTAGTTGGAAGAAAACTGCGGACAGAGGAAATAACCAACACCACTCACTGGCTCAAGCGACATAGTGCCGTGCTTGGCTGACTGCCGTGCACGTGCACCGTGGAAGCAAAATTACTGCCCTAAGGGCGAATCCCGAATCCCACCCCTGCTGCCCTTCCTTGGCTCACTTTTCCTTTCCACCCACACCACTCAGAGGGAAACCCCTGTCTGCCCGTAATCAGTCTTCGGCGGCGCTACGGATCCGGTCTAAGCAAAAGCGCGCAAGATGGATGGAAAATTGTATTTTATGAATCGCGGTAGCCATAACAGCACGGATGCTTGAGATGGAGGCGAAACGTGTTTGATGGAGCGCTGGCAGGAAAGGAAGTGAAGTGAGATGAAGGGAAGATGGGTAAGCAGACTATATTTAGAGCGGCACACAGATGCACATATGGTTCACCACATTGTAACGCAACGGTTCATCAATCAAATTAAGGCCGTTGGGCTTTTGCTATTATTGCTGACTGAATACTCCCTCCAAGGAAACATGCGGCAACAGCAGTCGGATAATTGGGCACGGCATCTGTTTGCCGAACTGCACCTCCTGCTCATAAAAAACATGAGCTAACGTATGTTCCACATTTCGTGCTCAATTCCCATCCGTCTGCATTTACGTATTCTTGAGTGGTTTGTTTTCACACTACCAAAGACAATCCAATCCAATCCAATCCAATCCAATCCAATCACACCACATTGTGCTTTATAGAATACATATCTCTTATACTTTGCCGCCTCATGTCACTTTGCCGCCTCGACGTAAATTTATTATTAGCCTCAAGGACGTTTACCCTGTCTGCCTGTCGAGATTTCAAATCCCTGATTAGCAAGGGGAAAAACTTGATTGGGTGCAAACTAGCAATTTGTAACTCGCCCATCTCGTTGATCGAACTTCGTGTTAATAAATGTGGCTCAAGAGAGTCACCGAAATGTGTGATGCCCGCAATGAGAGAAAGGGAATGAGTGATGTTTTTTCTCTGTTTAATCAAGGCAATTCAGACATTTTCGGACAACCAATTGAAAACTTCGGTTTAATCTCATTTTTGCCACTCAAATCCTTGATCAATCCTTGAATAAGTACATGCAATTTATTAATTTCAGTGACTATGTATAAGTGCAGCCAATGCGCTGCGAAATTCAAACACAGGCATCACCTAAATGCTCACCGAAGGGAACATCAAGGCCAACGGCACAAGTGCAACAGATGTAACAAGGAAATGAAGCACAAGGTAAGTAAAGTGGGAATTGAACATTGTTAAATGTTGGTTTTGGATTGATTGATCTCTTGAAGTCAATATTGTGCAACCGAATCGTTCACTTTTGTAGGGCAACATGATTCGTCATCAGGCTGCCTGTAACGGATTCTGGGCCTGAAAATCCCCATATCGACTGGGGCAAGTCGTGGCGCCCGATCGATCCGCTGATCCGCGGCTGCAATCCGGCACCCGGCGCGTGGTGCAATCTCGACGGCAAGGTGCTAAAGATTTTCGACGCCAAGCCGTTGCCCGCCAAGGACCCGAAGGGCATTTCCGGCAAGATGGGCGAGATCGTCGCGATCGAAGCCGACGGCTTTACGGTGGTTTGCGCCGATGGCCGAATTCAAGGTGACGCGCGTGCGACCCGCCGATGGCCAGATCGAAGCCGGCGAATGGGCCAAGTCGGCAAACCTCTGCCACCGGCACCCGCCTGACGTGACCGTCTCGTCATGCCCGCGCTTGTCGCAGGCATCCACGTCTTCCTTGCGGCCGCTTGGCGGCTAAGACGTGGATGGCCGGAGCAAGCCCCGGCCAGTGACTCCAAAACTACTTCAATCGGCTCTCAGCCTAGCCTGAATTCGAAAAATCCGAGGAACACGCCCCATGCCGGCCTCCCAACACACCAGCCCGAAATCAGACATCGAAATTTCCCAAGCCGCCACCAAGCGCCCGGATCGCGGATATTGCGAAGGAGCGGCTCGGTATCGCGGTCTGTCGAGGGCTTGGGGGCGGCAGCCGTCGAGGCGGCAACCGGCGGGACTGGGTTGCTGTCTGCAGGCTGGGCGGCCAGTTTCGTGGAGCCGGCCAGCAGGGCAGCGGCACAGATGAGTGTGTATGTATGGCGCATATTCGTGGTCATCCTAGGATAGGGAAGGGGGGGAGCGTCAATGCTTGATCGCTCCCCCAGCTCGCTCGGCGCCACCGTCGAGGAGATGACCTGGATGACGACCGGGTTCGTCATCGCGACCGTGGTGGTCATGCCGCTCACCGCGTTCCTGGGGCGCTTCTTCGGCCAGAAGCGGGTCTTTCTGTTTTCCTTCCGGGGCTGTTCCTGGTCGGATCGGCGTTGTGCGGGCTCGCCCGCTCGCTGCCGATGATGGTGGCCTGCCGGGCGCTCCAGGGTCTGGCGCAGCGGGCGCGCTGCAGCCGATCGAGCAGGCTGCGCGCGAAGCGTTGAACGATCTGCGGCTGGTGATCTATTCGCTCGATCTTGGCGACCGCGAACTGCCGCTGGCGTTGGCCAATTTCCGCGAGCGCCTCGTGCCGCAGTTGCAGCGTCTCGGAATCGCTTTGGACTGGTCGATTGCCGGCTTGCCGGAGGTTTCGGGGGTGACGCCGGGCAATGCGCTAGCCATGCTTCGTATTCTTCAGGAGGCGATCACCAACGCGATCAAGCATGGTCCGGCGCGCAAAGTTGTCATCCGTGGCGCTCGGGCCAAGGACGGCATGGTCGCATTATCGATTGAGAACGACGGCCGTCCATTTACGGAAGGCACCGGCGGCCACGGCCTCGCTAATATGCGGCGGCGAGCCCAGCAGTTGAACGGCAAACTCGATCTCGAAGCCTTGGATAGTGGCACCAAGCTCACATTATTGCTGCCGCCCAGCCTGCCGGACTTCGAGGATGAGGCCGTTGCTTAGCCGCCGCGACGACAAGGCCCTTCCCGAAGCGCCAGTTTTGCTAGTAAAGTATCGGCGGGGCAATTTTTCCGAGACATTTAGAGTTTGCGTTTAGCCCGCATTTATAGGGTTGCGTTATGCGCTGGCGGCTGTTTCCGATCCCATGTCTGGCAGCTGCGATTTATTTCGCGTTCGCCGGCCTAAACACACCGGCAATCGCGATGGAGGGGGGCCAAAGCCCGGCGGTACGGGGCTATCGCGATTTTATGGTAGGCGTTCTTCCAGCGCCCGGCGTTCAGTTTCGCTACGACCTTTATATGTACAGCGGGACCGAGCACTCGATCATTCCGCAAGGCCAGCTCACTATAAATCTAAAGGCCGCCGCAAATATATTCGGCGTGACCGCGGTGACGCCGTATCAAATCCTTGGCGGAAATTACGCGTTTGGTGCGCGCGGCGCGGTTACCGACCTCTCGGTTGACCAAACCGTATCCAGGCCTGGCCTCACGGTCGCGCGCAGCGGCAGCCTTACCGCGCTCAACGATATCGTCGTCAGTCCGTTTATTGTCGGTTGGCATGCCGGCAATTTTCATTGGATCGTTTCCACCTCGGTTTGGATGCCGGCCGGCAATTACGACAGCAGCCGGATTGCCAACACCGGAAGGCATTATTGGTCCTTCGCACCGCAGTTCGGCGCCACTTATTTCGATCCAAAATCCGGTTGGGAACTTTCAGCGGCCGCGATGTATGTGATCAGTTCCACGAACACGGCGACGAATTATCATTCGGGCGACTTCACGCAGTTCGATTTTGCCGCCGGAAAAATGCTTTCGCCGCAATTCAAGCTCGGCGCCGTCGGCTATTTCGTGCAGCAAGTCACCCCCGACAGCGGCGCGGGCGCAATTCTGGGCGACCGCAAATTGCGCGTGGCTGGCATAGGTCCGGCCGCGACCTACACGTTTTTTGTGAACAAAGTGGCCATGAATCTGGTGGCCAAATATTATCGTGAATTTGACGCTCAAAACACCACGCAGGGCAATGCGGGCACCGTGTCGGTTCGTGTCAAGTTTTGATTGGGAGGACCAACGGCGCACCCTCGTGAATTACTTCCGATCACAAGGACACATTCCCGCTTTGCATTGCATTTTCCGTTGCCATGCTGAAAGTAAGCATTACATTTCAGTCATTGGGGCAGCGGAATTTGCCCAAGGCTGTACTGATGATTTTGTCTGGCAGTCTTGCGTTCAAATCTATGCTCAAATGCCGCTCGCACTAAAAGGAGCTTAGTTGTTATGGGTCCGAAACGATCTAAGCCGCGCGGCCGCAGCCTTCGTTCGCAGCTTTGGTTCGATAATCCTGAAAATCCGGGCATGACGGCGCTCTATATCGAACGCTATCTAAACTACGGGCTCACCAAGCAAGAACTCACCTCAGGCAAACCCATTGTCGGGATTGCGCAAACCGGATCGGATTTGTCGCCCTGCAATCGCCACCATTTAGAACTGGCCCACCGCGTGCGCGAAGGAATTCGCGCCGGCGGCGGTATCGCATTCGAATTCCCTTGCCACCCGATCCAGGAAACCGGCAAGCGGCCGACCGCGGCGCTCGACCGCAACCTCGCTTATCTCAGCCTGGTCGAAGTCCTTTACGGCTATCCGCTCGATGGCGTCGTGCTTACGACCGGCTGCGACAAGACCACGCCGGCCTGCTTAATGGCGGCCGCGACGGTCAATATTCCCGCCATCGTGCTGTCGGGTGGGCCGATGCTCAACGGATATTGGAAGGGTGAGCGCGCTGGATCTGGCACGGTGGTGTGGCAGGCGCGCGCCGACCATGCCGCCGGCAAGATAAGCTACAAGGAATTCCTCGATATCGTGACATCCTCGGCCCCCTCGGTCGGCCATTGCAATACCATGGGAACCGCGTCGACCATGAATGCTCTGGCGGAGGCTTTGGGCATGTCGTTGCCGGGCTGCGCGGCAATCCCCGCGCCCTATCGCGAGCGCGCGCAAATCGCCTATGAAACCGGCCTGCGCGCCGTAGAGATCGTGCGCGAAGATCTCAAGCCGTCGGATATTCTGACCCGCAAAGCTTTCGAAAACAGCATCGTTGCCTGTTCGGCCATTGGCGGCTCTACCAATGCGCCGATCCACATTAATGCCATCGCGCGCCATATTGGCGTTAAGCTGGCGATCGAGGATTGGGAAAAAACCGGCTACGATATTCCACTTTTGGTCGACATGCAGCCGGCGGGAAAATATCTCGGCGAAGAATATTACCGCGCCGGTGGATTGCCGGCGGTGATGCGGCAGTTGTTCAAGGCCGCCAAGGGCCATGCCGACGCGCTCACGATAAACGGCAAGACCATGGGCGAGAACGTCCGCAAGGCCGAAGTCCAGGATGCCGATGTAATCCGCGCTTACGCCAAGCCGATGAAAAAACAGGCGGGCTTTAAAGTGCTCAAGGGCAATCTATTCGACAGCGCCATCATGAAAACAAGCGTCATCTCGGAGGAGTTTCGAAAGCGCTATTTGTCCAATCCTAAGGACCCGAACGCGTTTGAAGGCCGCGCCGTCGTATTCGAGGGGCCGGAGGACTACCACCACCGCATCGACGATCCGTCGTTGAAGATCGATGCCAACACTATCCTGTTCGTGCGCGGCGTCGGGCCGATCGGCTATCCCGGCTCGGCCGAGGTCGTGAACATGCAGCCGCCGGCAGTTCTGATCAAACAGGGCGTCAACGCGCTGCCATGCATCGGTGACGGGCGGCAATCCGGCACGTCCGGCTCGCCGTCAATTCTCAATGCGTCGCCGGAAGCGGCGGCGGGCGGCGGGCTCGCCATTCTGCGAACCGGCGACCGCATCCGGGTCGATCTCAGCAAGGGCACCGCCAATATTCTAATTTCCAAGGCTGAGCTGGCGCGCCGCTACGCGACTCTGAAAAAGCGCGGTGGCTTTTCTTATGCCGAGAGCCAGAACTCCCTGGCAGGAAATCCAGCGCTCGATGGTCGATCAGCTCGCCGATGGCATGGTGCTAAAACCGGCGGTGAAATACCAACGTGTCGCGCAGAAGTTCGTGCCCAGAGACAACCACTAATTCAATCAATGAGGTCATGCCGTGAGTGGACGATTAAAAGGCAAAGTTGCGCTGGTGACGGCGGCCGGCCAAGGTATCGGCCGTGCGATCGCGGAGGCGTTTATCGCGCAAGGCGCCACGGTGATCGCAACCGATCTCGATGCGGCCAAGCTTAAAAGCCTCAAAAAGGCGAAGGTCTTTGCTCTTGATGTGCGTTCGACCGCAAAGGTCGAGGCGCTTGCAAAAGAAGTGATCAAGCAATTCGGCGCTCCCGATATTCTGGCCAATTGCGCCGGCTATGTTCATCAAGGCAGCCTCCTCGACTGCTCGGAGCAGGATTGGGACTTTTCATTCGATCTCAACGTGAAGTCGATGCACCGCATGTTGCGCGCCTTCGTTCCGGCGATGCTCAAGAATGGCGGCGGCTCGGTAGTCAATATTGCGTCGGCGGTGTCTTCGATCCGCGGCGTACCCAACCGCTATGCTTACGGTGCGACCAAAGCCGCGGTCATCGGGCTCACCAAGGCGGCCGCCGCCGACTTCATCCGCAAGGGCCTTCGCGTTAATGCGATCTGCCCCGGCACCATCGAGTCGCCATCGCTCGATGACCGGATCGCGGCCGTGGCCAAAAGCACGGGCAAGTCGCTCAAGGCGGTGCGGAGCGATTTCGTCGGCCGCCAGCCGATCGGGCGGCTCGGAACCGCGGCGGAAGTGGCTGCGTTGGCGCTTTTCCTGGCGTCGGACGAGGCAAGCTATATCACCGGACAGGCCCATCTGGTGGACGGGGGCATGGCCTTGTGAATGAGCCCGCTCGCGTGGCGGAACCACGAGTGGGCACTTGCCGCGATGTGAAATGACTGCCCTAAGGCCGTTTGACCCTGCTATAGTCATACCGTCGTAAGCAGGCCGGAAATTCGCAACCAAAGAAAATGCCCGGACCTGCGCATAAAACGCGGTCAATTGAGCCGCTGGGGGGAATGTGTATGGCGTCGGTCGCAATCCGCGACGTCCGCAAGGCTTTCGGTAAGACCGAAGTCATCCACGGCGTAGATATTTCCATCAAGGATGGTGAGTTTGTTGTCCTAGTCGGCCCGTCGGGGTGCGGCAAATCGACTCTCCTGCGCATGATTGCGGGGCTGGAAAATATCACCGGTGGTGAAATCAGCATCGGCGATCGCATCGTCAATAACGCTCCGCCGAAAGAGCGCGATATCGCCATGGTTTTCCAAAACTACGCACTTTATCCGCATATGACGGTCGGTGCGAACATGGGCTTCTCTCTCAAGCTGCGAGGTGCAGCAAAGCAGGAGATCGATGCTGGCGTCATGCGCGCCGCGGAAATTCTCGGGCTGACGCCCTATCTCGATCGCTATCCACGGCAGCTTTCCGGTGGCCAACGGCAGCGCGTCGCTATGGGTCGCGCGATCGTGCGCGATCCGCAGGTATTTCTTTTCGACGAGCCATTATCGAACCTCGACGCTAAGCTGCGAGTGCAAATGCGTACCGAGATCAAGGAACTTCATCAGCGCCTGAAGACAACGACGGTTTACGTCACCCACGATCAAATTGAAGCCATGACAATGGCCGACAAGATCGTCGTGATGCACGATGGTATTGTTGAACAGATCGGCGGGCCGCTCGAACTCTACGATAAGCCAAACAATCTATTTGTTGCCGGTTTTATCGGGTCACCCGCGATGAACTTCATCGGGGGCACACTGAAACGCTCAAATGGATTAGTGTTCGTGGAGACGCCGGAAGGCGTCAAATTGCCGACTCATTCGCACGCGGCCGGTACCGATGGCCAGCCGGTAATCTACGGTGTACGCCCGGAACATTTCCAAGTTGCGTCCGGCGGCGCGATGCCGATCAAGGTCCACGTTGTGGAACCGACCGGCGCCGATACATTCGTTTACGGCGATCTTGCAGGTACACAGGTCTGTGCTGTGTTTGATGAGCGTCATGAGTTCCGCAGCGGCGAAATCATTCAACTTAGTCCGCGCGTTGCAGTTACGCACCTGTTCGATACTGAAAGCGGAAAAAGCCTATGCTAAGCAATTAAGAGTTCCGCGATAACGCCGAGCGTGACGCAGATAAGAGGGCAAAAGCCCATAACCGGAGTCCAGGGAGGACCTCATGAGTGATTTCACCAGACGCGACGTGTTGAAGACAGGAGTTACGGCGACCGCTGCGATAACCGCAACCGGGATGTTACCGGTGCAAGCTGCGCCGACCTGGAACAATAAACCGGAAGCAGGCGCTTCGATTCGCGTGCTGCGCTGGAAACAATTCATCCAGGCGGAATTCGACAAGTTTGCAGAGCAAACAAAGGCGTTTTCCGAAAAAACCGGTATCAAGGTCCGGCTCGACGCGGAAAGCTGGGAAGATATCCGTCCGAAAGCTGCAGTTGCGGCGAATATCGGGGCCGGTCCCGATCTCATCATTGGGACGCTAGACGATCCATTCAAGTTCCCAGAAAAACTGATCGACGTCACCGATGTTGCCACCTATCTCGGCCAAAAATACGGTGGCTGGTATCCAGTCGCGGAGAAGTACGGCAAGAAAGGCAAACAGTGGATCGCCATTCCGCAAGGTGCCACCGGCGGCACCATGAATTACCGCATCAGCCATATGAAGGCGGCCGGGTTCGAAAAATTTCCGACCAATCTCGCCGATTATCTCAAGCTATGTCAGAATCTGAAAAAGAACAATACGCCTCCAGGCTTCGCGCTCGGTCATGCTACGGGCGATGCTAATGGCTGGTGCCAATGGTTGCTCTGGGCGCATGGCGGTAAGGTCGTCGATGAAAAGAACAAGGTCGTTCTCGATTCACCGGAAACCGTAGCCGCGCTCGAATATGCCAAGCAGCTCGCGGAGACCTATATCGCCGGCGTCGCTTCTTGGAATGATGCGAACAACAACAAGGCATTCCTCGCCGGCGATATCAGCCTCACCTTCAATGGTATTTCGATCTGGACGGTAGGAAAGAATTCGAAAGATCCGAAGCAGAATGCCATCGCCGCTGACATGGACCATGCGCCGATGCCAATCGGACCAATCGGCAAGCCGACGGAACAACAGAACGTGCTTGTGGCCTATGGTTACAAGTATTCGAAGTACCCGAAGGCGGTGAAGGAATATCTCCGCTTCATGTGGGAGAAAGAGCAGTACGACGCGTGGGAGGTTGCCTCGAATGGTTACGTCGCACCGCCGCTACCCGCCTACAACGACAATCCGGTCTGGACCTCGGATCCAAAAATTACGCCATTCCGTGATTGCCTTAAGCGCTGCCTCGACAACGGTTATGCTGGCGACCTTGGCTATGCGTCGGCCGGTGTAATGGGCGACTTCGTGGTCGTCGATATGTTTGCGGAAGCCTGCCTCGGTAGCCAAACCCCGAAAGATGCCGCGAAACGTGCCGCCGATCGCGCCAAACGCTACTACGACGTCTGACCAACATGGGTGGCGCCTTCCCGGCGCCACCCTCACCTCACGGTTTTTTCATGGCAGTTATTATTAATACCGTGGCGCGCGAAGCGACATCAAAACGTCTCGCGCGCTTTTCGGATAATCGCAGTGTTCTGGGGGCAATATTCATGCTCCCAGCAGCGGCGATCCTGATTTTCTTTTTGGCGTATCCGCTCGGTCTCGGCTTTTGGCTTGGCCTCACCGACACAATGATCGGCGGTGCCGGCCGTTATATTGGCCTCGACAATTTCATTTCGCTTTCAAAGGACAATGTTTTTTGGCTGTCGGTCTTTAACACGACTTTATACACGGTTGTGGCAAGCGTCGTTAAATTCGGCATCGGCCTCTATCTCGCACTGCTTCTCAACGAACGGTTGCCGTTCAAGTCGGTTCTGCGCGCGATAGTGTTGTTGCCATTTGTCGTGCCGACCGTATTGTCGGCAATCGCTTTCTGGTGGATTTACGATTCTCAATTTTCAGTTATTTCGTGGGTGCTGGTAAAGGCCGGCGTCATCAACCATTATATCGATTTTCTCGGATCTCCATGGAACGCGCGCTGGTCGACCATCGCTGCAAATATTTGGCGCGGTATTCCCTTTGTCGCCATCACGTTACTCGCCGGGCTGCAGACGATTTCTCCATCACTTTACGAGGCCGCGATGCTTGACGGAGCCCGGCCGTTGCAACGCTTCCGCTACATTACGCTTCCGATGCTTTCGCCAATCATAGCAGTGGTGATGACGTTCTCGGTATTGCAAACTTTTACTGATTTCCAGCTTATCTACACGCTCACCCGCGGAGGACCGATCAACGCGACGCATCTGATGGCAACGCTCTCGTTCCAGCGCGCGATTACCGGCGGCCATCTCGGCGAAGGCGCGGCGATTGCCGATGCAATGGTACCTTTTCTTCTTGCTGCCATCACATTCAGCTATCTTGGTCTGCAAAGACGGAAATGGCAGCAAGGCGGGGCAGACTGATATGGTGAGGGCGATCGAAACAAGCGAAGGCATGGTGTATCTCGATCGTTGGCCACGGCGTTTGATGCATGTTTATTTGCCGCTTGGCGTGATCCTTTTTGTCCTGCTGTTTCCGTTCTATTGGATGTCAATGACCGCATTCAAACCGGACGCGGAGATGTACGACTATGAAAAATACAACCCGTTTCTAATTGCACATCCAACGCTTGAGCATTTTTATAAGCTGTTCTTCGAAACTGACTATCCCGCTTGGATGACGAACACCGTTATCGTATCGGTGTGTTCTACGTTCATATCGCTCTTCGCCAGCGTCTGTGCCGCGTATGCCATCGAGCGATTGCGTTACAAGGGCTCGCGTTATTTTGGCATGGCCATCTTCCTCGCCTATCTTGTACCGCCGTCGATCCTGTTCATCCCGCTCGCCACTATCGTGTTCAAGCTCGGAGTGTTTGATGGCGATTTGGCATTGATACTGACGTATCCGACATTCCTCATTCCGTTTTGCACTTGGCTTCTAATGGGATATTTCCGGACGATTCCCTACGAGCTCGAGGAATGCGCTTTGATCGACGGGGCCAGCCGCCTACAGATCCTCTGGCAGATCACATTACCTCTCTCTATCCCTGGCCTGATCTCGGCTGGTATTTTCGCTTTCACCTTGTCATGGAACGAGTTTATTTACGCACTGACGTTTATTTCGTCTTCCGAAAACAAAACCATTCCAGTCGGCGCGATAACCGAGTTGGTCAATGGCGACGTGTATCACTGGGGCGCGCTCATGGCGGCTGCGCTGGTCGGCTCCGTGCCGGTTGTGATTCTTTATTCGTTCTTTGTTGAGCATTACGTTTCGGCGCTGACTGGGGCCGTCAAAGAATAAATTAACGAGATTGCGGGCCGACGGAACTGACGACGTGCCATTCATCGTCGGACGCCCCTCTACCCTAGGGTTTGCTTAGATCGACGATTGAGTTTCGTCGTGATCGTTCCGTTCTGTTTGAATTGCCGAATGTGGCGCTGGCCGAAGTTAAAAAATGCCTGAAAACAATGGAATACGTGGTGGGCGCTATAGGGATCGAACCTATGACCTCTCCCGTGTGAAGGGAACGCTCTCCCGCTGAGCTAAGCGCCCGGCCTGTTACGGCCGGGCGATATAAGGAGTGCGTATAAGAAGTGTCAAGCCACGCGTGTTCTAGTTGCGGCTTTTCGGTTCGTCGCCCGGCGGAACGCGCGAGGCATGGGTTTGCAGCGCGCGGATGCGGTCGGCGAGGTTTCCGCTCGCCGACGGCGTCTCGCCGAGGTCGGCGCCGCTTTGAGCGACGACGATGCCGGCGCCGCTGCGGTCGCGCGCGGTTTCGGCTGCCAGAATTGCGTCGATCGGCGAGTCGGGGCCTTCCAGCGCCGAGGCCAGCCGCGCCACTTCGGCGGCGACGTCGTTGATGCGCTCGCGCAGCAAAGCGTTTTCGACCCGCTCGGAGGCCCAGCTTTCTTCGGTCTCGCGCTTGAGGCTGCCAAGATCGCTGGCCAGGCGGTCACGTTCGTCTTTGGTGCGGTCGAGTTCGGCAAGCAAATGGGTATTCTCGGTTTTTAGTTTTGCGGTCGCCGAACTGGTGCGGCCATCGATTTCGGCAATCGCGGCACGTAGATCGTTTTCGGTTTTGCGCGCATTGCCGATTTCGCCGCGCAATTGCTTGAGTTCGAATTCGCTTTCGGTGAGCAGCCGCGACTGCTCGCCGAGCCGGATTTCCAGATCATGGGCGCGGCGGCCAAGAATTTCCGCTTCGGTAGTCTGGGCGACCAGCGCCTGTTCAAGCTCGGAGACGCGGCGGCCGAGATTATCTACCTTGCCACGCTCTTCGGCGAGTTCCTGGGTCGCGCGCTTGAGTTCGACGCGTTCGGCGTCGCGGCGGTCTTCGACTGCCTTGAGTTCATCGCCCGCGCCGTCGAGCCGTTCCTTGAGCGCATCGACCTGGGTTTTGAGCGCGACGATATCGATCTTCTGGGAGTCGGCGATGCTGGAACGCTCATCCAGTTCGCCCATCAGCTTGGCGAGTTCGCCTTCTTTGTCCGACAGCGCGCGCTGGGCATCCAATACGATGGTGCTCTTGACCGAAAACTCTTCTTCGGTGGTGCGCAATTGATCCCGCAGCGCCTTGTCGCGGGCTTCGAGCGCGAAAATGGTGGCGGTCTTTTCGCCGAGCTCGATCTTGAGCCGGTTGATGGCGTCCGCCTTCTTGCCAAGCTCGGCAAGCTGGCTGGTGCTCTTGGTGCGCAGATTTTCGACGCTGACTTCGAGGCGGCGCGTCGACATGGCGAATTCGGCGCGCAATTGATCCTTGTCGGCCTGGATTTCCGCCATCGACAGCGGGGTCGCGGCCTCCAAACGGCGCATGGTGAGCCGGACCGCGCGGCCATGGACGAGGGGTACGATGACAAGCCCGACCAGGGCTGCGACGAGAAACCCAATGCCGAAATACATGATCGGCTCAATCATGAACGACGCCTCCAAACGCACCCAAACCCGCGGTAACCCTCAGAAACCATGGCACAGGGGGGTGGTCACCTCCAGCGTATCCCAAGATTAACCTAAACCCGGGAGGCCGTCCCGGGTTTAAGCATTGGAACGCTTCGCATTAAGGAAGCAGGCGGCCGGAACGCGGCGGTCAGAACGGGTTCCAGGTCGCGTTCGGCGTAAATTTTAGATAGCCGACATTGGCGCCGAGCCTAAAGCCGACGCCTGAGCGGATCGGAACCACGACAATATTGTTGGCGGTCAGCGCCGTCATGCCGAAGCCGCCGATGAAATAGGCCGAACCGTCGATGCCGGCAAAGCGCTGATAAATTGCCTCGGTCGCGGGCAATTTATACACCAGCATCATGGTGCGGGCGCCTTCGCCGCCAGTATCGAAACCGATGGACGGCCCTTCCCAGAACACGCGTCGGTCACCGGCATTTTTGGTGTAGAGCTTGCCGTCGCCGTAGCGCAGCCCCACCACAAAGGCGCCGCTGCCTTCCTGGCCGAGGATATAGCCGTTGGGCTGGCCCCAGCGGTTGACGGCTTTCTCCACCACCTGGGCGAGGCCGCGCGATACGGTGCCAAAAAAGCGGTGGCCTTCTTGGACGATCTCGCCGGGCGAAAAAGTGTCGGGCCGGCCCCGGTCTTGGGCACGGGCGGCATCGGCACCGAAGGCCAGCAGGCACAGCGTCAGGGCCGCAAAATGCAGGATGGCGCGCATCGAATGCTCCATTGGATGAAAAGGCCCCATAGCCGCTTAATTGGTTGCTCACGCTGACGGCGGTAATGTGGCGCGAATAGGCGCGCCCCCAAATCGCTCAAATGTCGTTGAGGACTATGACGCCAGGACGGCAACCAGGGAAGTCGCGACTGGCTCTCGGCCTACTGATCGGGCTCGCCCAGTTTGCGCTATGTGGCGCCGTTTCCCCGCTCCAGGCAGCGAAAGCTGCCGGAGACGAAACAACTGTGGTCAATCCCAATACCGGTCTTGCCATTAGCGGTTTCGACCCGGTGGCCTACTTCACAGGCGCCAGCCCCAAAATCGGCCGCCCGGACATGGAATTGAGCCTTGGCGGCGTGGTCTGGCGTTTTGTCAACGAAGGTAACCGCGCTGCCTTTGCCGCGCACCCAGAGGTCTACAGGCCGCAATTTGGCGGCTATGATCCGGTGGCGATTGCCCGCGGCACTTCGGTGCCCGGTCACCCGTTGTTCTGGGCAGTCGTCGGAAAACGGCTCTATCTCTTCTATAGCGACACGGCGCGCGCAGCCTTCATGGCCGATCCTGGCCGCATCATTGAGGCGGCCGAGCGCAAATGGCCTGAAGTCGCGCGCACCATTACGCACTGAAATCCGCGTTATTGCGGCATCGACGCCGCTAAAGCCGGGTCGCCCAGGGCGATGAAGCCGGGCACCAGGAATTTCTCCGCCATGCGCCCGAAGGGCAGTTGTCCGCGCTGCGGGCTCATGACCGCACCGCCGGCCGCGACCAGAATGGCGCAACCGGCCGCCACATCCCATTCGCGCGTCGGCGAAAGCCGCGGGTAAACGTCGGCCTCGCCTTGCGCGAGGTAGCAGAACTTCACCGACGAGCCGCAAAGATAGCGCTTGGCCAATGGCAACCGCGCCAGGAAGTCCTCCGTCGCCTCGTCGAGATGGCTGCGTGAGGTAGCCACCGTGAGGCGTCCCGGCGCCGGTCTTGTGTGTATCGGGCCGCGGCCATAGGCCTTGGCAAGGTGGCCGGATTGGCCGGCACCGAGTCGTAGATGCAGCCGTTCGGCCAATGCATCAGTATTGCCGCCGACGATACCGCGCCAAAGCAGTCCCCGCGCCGGCGCCGCGATGATCCCGGCGATCGGAACGCCACGAGTCACAATGGCGACATTGACCGTGAATTCGTCGCGGCCGGCCAGAAATTCCCGGGTCCCGTCGAGCGGATCGACCACGATGAAGGTCGGCTCGAGATTGGTCGGCCGCATACGCCCGACACTTTCCTCCGCGACTACCGGAACGCCGGGCAGCAGCTTTGAGAGGCCCTCCAGAATGATGGATTCCGACAATTCGTCGGCGGCCGTGACCGGCGTGAGGTCGGTCTTGATTCGCAACGCAACGGTTGAAAACGAGGTCGCCAAGGTGGCCGCCGCTGCGAGGGCGACGATCTCGGTCAGCCCATCCAGACAGTCTTGCGCGTCTTGCGGTGTAATTTCCGGTCCGCTGGTCACGGCTTGCGGTATTCCTCTGGCCATCCCGGTCATTTCCGCGCCGTACTTTTCGCTGTACTTTTCGCTGTCCTTGGCGGTGGCGCGGGTGCGGTGTATCACGCAGCGATGCCGAACCTGGCGGCGATTCGCCAGTGTTATTGCAGCCTGCACGCCCAGCGGAGCCCCGTCCATGTCCGGATCACCCATTGAAGCGCTCGATCTAGCCGCTTTGCTTTGCTCGCGCGTTTGCCACGATCTGATCAGCCCGGTCGGCGCCATCGTCAACGGACTGGAGGTCCTTGAAGAGGCTAAAGACGAAGAAACCAAGAATTTCGCGCTCGACCTAATCCGAAAGAGTGCCAACACCGCCTCCGCCAAACTCCAATTTTGCCGTATCGCGTTCGGCGCGGCCGGTTCCGCCGGCGCCCAGATCGATCTTGGCGATGCCCAGACCACCGCCCGCGGTTTTTTGGAGGACGACAAGACCAAGCTTGCCTGGAACTTGCCGCGGGAACTGCTGGCAAAGAACAAGGTCAAGCTTCTGCTCAATATGCTGCTGATCGCCGGCCAGACCATCCCGCGCGGCGGCCAGCTTACGGTTGACCCCATCGGCTCCGGCGAAGCCATGGGCTTCAAGGTCAGCGCCGCCGGCACCAATGCCAAAATTCTGGCCACGGTGCCGCCGCTGCTGGCCGCCGAGGCCGGCGCCGAGGGTCTCGATGCCCACCGCATCCAGCCGTTCTACGCCGGCCTGCTGGCCAAGGCTTGCGGCCTCAAGACCAGCATGGTCATGGACGGCGCGGTGGTCGTGGTCGCCGCGCAGTAGCGGCATTTCCGGCGGTTAACGAGAGGTTAACGCGGCGCGATCCTACCTCTCTGCGAAACCAATATTAAACCCTTCGACGACACACTGACCGCGCTTCCGACGGGAAGCGGAAGACGGGCCAAAGCCTGTCGACGAAGGCGTTTTCCATGGACGACCTGCTGCGCGAATTCGTGACCGAGACCAACGAAAGTCTCGACGTCGTCGACGTCGAACTCGTGCGTTTCGAGCAGGATCCCAACAATGCCAAGATTCTCGATAATATCTTTCGGCTCGTCCACACCATCAAGGGCACCTGCGGCTTTCTAAGTCTGCCGCGGCTCGAGGCGCTCGCGCATGCCGCCGAGACGCTGATGGGTAAGTTTCGCGATGGCTGGCCCGCGACTCACGACGCCGTTACGCTGGTACTCGCGCACCATCGACCGCATCAAGGAAATCCTGGAGTCGCTCGAGCGCGGCGAGGGCGAGCCGGAGGGTGCCGATAACGATCTGATCGCGCAACTCGAGCGCATGGTCGAGAGTAGTGGGCCAGCCGCACGCCATCGGTACGCTCACGCCGCAGGTGCTCGAGCGCCCGTTGCGGCCAGGCGAGAATTCGCTCGACGAACTTGAGCGCGCGTTCCGGGAAACCGCCGGTCGATCCGCCCAGCGCCAAAACCCGCCAAACCCGCGCCGGCCGATAGCCCCACCAAAGACGACGACAGCGGCAAAGGCGCCGGCCAGTCGATCCGCGTGGCCGTCGATACACTCGAACATCTCATGACCATGGTGTCCGAGCTGGTGCTCACGCGCAATCAACTGCTCGAGATCGTGCGCCGCCACGACGACTCTGAATTCAAGACGCCGCTGCAACGCCTGTCCAATGTCACCGCCGAACTGCAGGAAGGCGTGATGAAGACGCGTATGCAGCCGATCGGCAATGCCTGGCAAAAATTTCCGCGCATCGTGCGCGATCTCTCCAACGAGCTCGGCAAGCAGATCGACCTGGAAATGCAGGGCGCCGAGACCGAACTCGATCGCCAGGTGCTTGACCTGATCAAAGACCCGCTCACCCATATGGTGCGCAATTCCGCCGACCACGGGTTGGAAACGCCGCAAGAACGCGCCGCCGCCGGCAAGCCCTCCCATGGCAGCATCCGCCTCTCGGCCTATCACGAAGGCGGCTACGTCATTATTCAAATTGCCGATGACGGCCGCGGTCTCGACACCGCCCGAATTAAGGCGAAGGCGGTTTCGCAAGGGCTAGTCTCCGACGCCGAGATCGAAAAGCTGTCGGAAGCGCAAATTCACAAGTTCATTTTTGCGCCCGGCTTTTCGACCGCCGCCAAAATCACCAGCGTGTCCGGCCGCGGTGTCGGCATGGACGTGGTGCGCAACAATATCGACCAGATCGGCGGCACCATCGACGTCAAGTCGATCGCCGGCGTAGGCCTGAGCTTCACCATCAAAATCCCGCTGACGCTGGCGATTATCGCGGCGCTGATCGTTGAAGCCGGCGGCAACCGTTACGCCATTCCGCAGCTTTCGGTGGTCGAATTGGTGCGCGCGCGCAGCGGTAGCGAGCACCGCATCGAGCGTATTAAGGACACCACCGTGCTGCGCCTGCGCGACAAATTACTGCCACTGGCGCGTTTGAGCGATCTGCTTGGCGGCCAGTCCACCGGCGACGTGGAAAGCGGCTTTATTGTTGTCACCCAGGTCGGCAGCCAGACCTTCGGCATCGTCGTCGATGCCGTGTTTCACACCGAGGAAATCGTTGTGAAGCCGATGTCGAGCAAATTGCGCCACATCGCGATGTTCTCCGGCAACACCATCCTGGGCGACGGTTCGGTGATCATGATCATCGATCCCAATGGCGCCTCGCAGGCGCTCGGCAGCACCATCACCTCGCAAATGGCCGCCGCCGAAACGGTTCATCCCGCCGCGACCGCCGAACAATCCACGTCGCTGCTTGTGTTCCGCGCCGGCTCCAGCCAACTCAAGGCCGTGCCGCTTTCGTTGATTACGCGGCTCGAAGAGATCGATGTCCGCAAGATCGAACTCTCGAATGGCCGCCATATGGTGCAGTATCGCGGTCAACTGATGCCGCTCATCAGCATGGATAAAGCAGTCATTGTGAAGGGCGAAGGCGCCCAGCCGCTATTGGTGTTCTCGGACGGCAGCCGCTCGATGGCGCTGGTGGTCGATGAGATCGTCGATATCGTCGAGGACCGCCTCGATATTCAGGTCGCCAGCGAAAATGCCGGCGTACTTGGCTCGGCCATCATCAAAGGCCAAGCAACCGAGATCATCGATGTCGGCCACTTCCTGCCACTGGCTTTCGAGGACTGGTTCCGAAGCAAGGAACAGCCGGCGCAACGCCGGACCCGCTCGGTTCTGCTGATCGACGATTCCCCATTCTTCCGCAATATGCTCACGCCGGTATTGCAAGCCGCTGGCTACGAAGTCACCGTGACCGGTTCCGCGCAAGAGGCGCTGGCGATCCTCAATGACGGGCGCGCCTTCGACGTGGCGATCACCGATATCGAAATGCCCGACATGGACGGCTTTGAATTTGCCGAGGCGGTGCGCGCCGATATGCGTATCGCCGAACTGCCGATTATCGCGCTGTCTTCGCTGGTATCGGCCGAAGCGGTCGAACGCGGCCGCCGGGTCGGCTTCCACGATTATGTCGCCAAATTCGACCGGCAAGGGCTGATCGCGGCGCTCAAGGAGCAGACCGACGTCGGTCGCGCGGCGTGAAGGGCAAGTCATGAGCACTGAAAATACCGGCCAAAGCCTGAAGGAGTATGTCACCGCCATGATCGGCGGGCAGCTCTTCGGCCTGCCGATCCTGCGCGTGCAGGATGTCTTCATACCGGAACGGCTGACGCAGGTTCCGCTGGCGCCGCCGGAAATCGCCGGCGTGCTCAATTTGCGCGGGCGCATCGTGACGCTGATCGACATGGGGGGCCGGCTTGGGCTGGGCGCGCGCGACGGCGCCGCCCCGCTAATGGCGATCGGCGTCGAGTCGCGCGGCGAATCCTACGGGCTGCTGGTCGATAGCGTCGGCGAAGTGCTCAAGCTCGACGACAATGCGCGCGAACCCAACCCGATCAATCTCGATCCGCGCCTGGCGCGCGTATCGACCGGAATATACCGGCTGGAAGGTCAGTTGCTGATGGTGGTCGATGTCGACCGAATTCTCGACATCGGAGTCAAGGCGATAGCGGCGTGACGCGCATGGAACGCAACTGGAAACGCTTGGAATTAATTTGGATGATTTGCGGGACAGAACCCGCAAACAAACCTAACGAGGCTATGAGATGAAAACTTGTTTGGTCGTTGACGACTCCAGTGTCATTCGAAAAGTGGCACGGCGAATTCTCGAAGGGCTCGACTTCAAGATCGAGGAAGCCGAGGACGGCGAGCAGGCGCTCGATGCCTGCAGGCGCGCGTTGCCCGAAGCTATTCTGCTCGATTGGAACATGCCGAAGATGGACGGCTACGAATTCCTGCGCATGTTGCGCCGGCTGCCCGGCGGCGACGGCCCCAAAGTGGTGTTCTGCACCACCGAGAACGATGTCGCGCATATCGCGCGGGCGCTGCATGCCGGCGCCAACGAATACATCATGAAGCCGTTCGACAAGGAAATCGTCGAAGCCAAGTTCCAGGAAGTCGGGCTGATCTGACCGCCGCCGCGCCGCGGCCATAGCGTTTCGATCATCCCGTCCGGAAAAGTCCGATGAACCTTGCCGTCTCACCGCCGCCGACCACCGCCGCCATTGGGCGGCGCATTCGTGTCATGATCGTGGACGACGCCCTGGTCGTGCGTGGCCTGTTCGGGCGCTGGGTAGAGGCCGAGCCGGACCTGGAATTGGTCGCTTCGCTGCGCACCGGCCGCGAAGCCGTCACCCAGGTCGAGCGTGCCGATCCGGACGTTGTCGTCCTCGATATTGATATGCCGGAACTCGACGGCATCGCCGCCCTGCCGCTGCTCCTGGCAAAGAAACCCGGCCTCGTCGTGATCATGGCTTCGACGCTCACGCGCCGTAACGCCGAGATCAGCCTGAAGGCGCTCTCGCTCGGCGCCGCCGACTATATCCCAAAGCCCGCGGCCGCCAGCGAAGTCACCGGCGCGGTTACTTTCCGCCGCGACCTGATCGAGAAAATTCGCCAGCTCGGTCTGCGCTCCAAGCGCATGCGGTTTGTCAGCACGCGGGCGGCGGCGCCTCAGGCCAAGGTTGAGGCTAAGCCGCGGCCGGCTGTTCTTGAATCGCATAATCCGCCGATCGTGCTGCGGGCGATGCCGGCGACGCCACCTCGCGTGCTGGTGATCGGCGCCTCGACCGGAGGCCCGCAGGCGCTCAACACGATTGTGGCGCAGATCGCCGGCGTTTTGGAACGCGCGCCGGTCCTCATCACCCAGCACATGCCGCCGACTTTTACCGCGATCCTGGCCGAGCATCTGGCCGGCCTTGCCAAGCGCCCGGTACGCGAAGCGGTGGACGGCGAGGAGATCAATGCCGGCACGATTTATCTGGCGCCCGGCGGCAAGCATTTGAAGGTCGGGCGCCGCGACGGCATCGCCGTAGTCGCAATCGACGACGGACCGCCGGTCAATTTCTGCAAACCGTCGGTCGATCCGATGTTTTCTTCCGCCGCCGCGGTTTGGGGGCCCAAGGTCCTGGCGCTGGTGCTCACCGGCATGGGTGCCGACGGCTTGCGCGGCGCGCAGGAGATCGTTGCCGCCGGCGGCAGCGTGATAGCGCAGGATGAAGCCTCCAGCGTGGTCTGGGGCATGCCCGGGCAGGTCGCGAATGGCGGATTATGTTCGGCCGTATTGCCGCTGGGCGAGATCGCACCCCAACTCAAGCGCCTGTTCGCGGGAGAAAAACCGTGACCCCGCAGGATTTCGATTATCTGCGCCAATTATTGCGCGCCCGCTCCGGCCTCGTGCTGTCGGCTGAGAAGCAGTATCTCGCCGAAAGCCGGCTTCTGCCGGTCGCGCGCCGTCACGGCCTCACCACGCTCACCGAACTCATCGGCCGGCTCAAAGCAGCGACCACCGCGCCGCTCACCGCCGAAGTGGTCGAGGCCATGACCACCAACGAGACTTTCTTTTTCCGCGACAAACTGCCGTTCGACCATTTCCGCGACACGGTTTTGCCGGCGCTGATCGAGGCGCGCGCGCGCGAAAAGCGCATTCGCATCTGGTGCACCGCCGCCTCTACCGGCCAGGAACCCTATTCGCTGGCCATGACGATCAAAGGCCTGGGCGCCAAACTCGCCGGCTATCGCATCGAGATTCTCGGCACCGATATTTCCGGCGACGTGCTGGAACGCGCCAAGGCGGGCATCTACAGCCAGTTCGAAGTGCAGCGCGGCTTGCCGATCCAGTTGCTGGTGAAATTCTTCAGCCAGGTCGGCGAGACCTGGCAGATTGCGCCGGAAATCCGCGCCATGGTGCAGTTCCGCCCGCTCAATCTGCTCAAGGATTTCTCGACATTGGGCAGTTTCGACATGGTGTTCTGTCGCAACGTGCTGATCTATTTCGACCAGGAGACCAAGATCGGCGTGCTCAATCGGCTGGCGCGCCAGATGCCGGACGACGGCTTCCTGGCGCTCGGCGCCGCCGAGACCGTGGTGGGTCTGACCGACGCGTTCAAGCCGATGAGCGACAAACGGGGGCTTTATTTGCGCAACCCGCAGAAAGCCGCCCGCGCCGCCGACAGCAATGTGCTGAAATTCGCGGCGAAGGCGTAGTTTTTACCGCGCCGGCTTAGGCGCTCATCCACACGATCAATCGCAGACGCGCACGTTGCGCACATGCAGACGGCCGTAGCGGTCTTCCCAATCGCGCCGCTCGATACGGCATTCGCGATAGCCAGTGCGATAATAACCGTCATCGCGATTCATTTGCGAGCCGACAATAGCGCCGACCGCCAGGCCGCCGATGACGCCGGCGGCGATCTCGCCACCACGGGCTTCGGCAGGCTTCGGCGTGAACGTGGCCGCCAGCGTCAAGGCGGAAACGGCAACAACCGTAATGATCTTCAACATAGCTCTCTCCATCGGTTTGGATTTATTTTTGGACGAATTAATCGATGATCTGAACGATGACGCGCGTCTGCGGATCGACCAGTACGGCGTGGTCGTTCACGTAGGCATAGCGATAGCCCTGAATGTGGTATTCGCCGGGAATGTCGTAATAGGTCACGCCGGTTTCCGGCAGTACGGCGCCGACGATGAATGGGTCGCTGTAGGCGTAAGACGGCAGCCGTTCATTCACGACGTAGGTGCGAAAGCGCGGGCGATCGTCGACGCCGAGAATACCGCCGACCGTGCCGGCCACCGCGCCAAGCGTGCCGCCGACGACAGCGCCGAGCGGACCGGCGTCGCGTTCGCCCTGGCGCGCGCCTTCTTGAGCGCCACGCACAGTGCCTTGCGCCTGCGCCGTTAAAGGAACTGCCAGTGCGGCGAGAAGAATGATCGAACCAAGAAACTTGGTTTGCATGGTCGCTCCATATCGTTCGGGAATTCCAACCGCCCGAGGCTGGACCGCACGATCAACCCGCTGCCCGGCCGAAGGTTCCATGATCGGGAACTATGGGCGCGCTGCCCGCCGGTAAGCTGCCGCTCTGAATGGAACAGGGGAACAAAGCGCGCGCGCCCGGCTTGATACTGGGCAGGCCCGCATTTCTTGCGGGCGTCTTGTCACGACCTCGGGCGTTTTAAGGATTGATAATGCTGATTTTTGAGATCGCCGGCGGCGTATTTATTCTGCTGTTTTTGGCCGCGGCGATGACAGGCATCGGCTGAGCGGCGTTTCGCGCCGAGCGCCCTGCGCCAATGCTCGCCTCAGACCAGCCATCCCATGGCCGCGCCGATGAGCACGATAACGCCAAGCGCGAAGCGATAGACCACGAACGGCCAGGTCGAGAAATTCTGCAAGAACCGCATCAGCCCCCAAATGGCGAAAAACGCGGAAATCGACGCCACAAAGAGCCCCAAAATCAAGATCGACCAGCCGTGGCTGTCGAGATGAATTTTGTGCAGCTCCCACATCTCCTTCAAGCCGGCCAAGGCGATCGCCGGCAGTCCCAGAAGAAACGACAGGCGCGCCGCCTCATCGCGCTTGAAACCGAGCGCCAGCGCCGCCGTTAAGGTCGATCCTGAACGCGATACGCCGGGAATGAGCGCGCCGACTTGCGCGAGCCCCACCAGCATCGCGTCGACAAACGTAGCCTTGTCGATCGTACGCCTGATGACGCGCGCTAAGTTCTGCAATCCCCAAAAGAACGGCCATCGCCACACAGGCCCAGCCGATCACGCTGATGCTGCGCAGCGGCGACGTGCAGGTATTCAAGAGCTTGGCGAGCAAAAGCCCGGCGACGCCAATGGGAATCGTCGCCAGAACGATCCATGCGCTAAAGCGCAAATACCGGTCTTGAAATTGTCCGCCGGCAACGGCTTTGACGGAATTTACCGCCAGATCGCGCACGTCGGTCCAAAAATAACTCACGACCGCGGCCAAGGCCGCCAACTGCATCGCGGCCGAAAAGGCAGAACCGGGATCCTGCCATCCCAGCAGCGCCGGCACCAAACGCATATGCGCCGTCGACGAGATCGGCAGCAGTTCGGTGATGCCTTGCACGACGCCCAGCACCGCGACCTTGGCATAGCCCAGCGCGACAAACCCGGTATCGATGCCTTGCGTGCAGACGTCAGCCATTGGGTGTCGATCTTTCCTGTACGGCCTGAATTAAAGCCACGCCTTGCAGCGCATGTTTTTACGGCATTTTTAGACGAATCATTCGGCTTCGGCGGCATATTAGCCTGATGCGGGGCGCTGCCGAGAAACGTGTTCGGCGATAAATCCGAGCGAGATTCGAATGATGTTCAAGAAAGCCGTCATGACACTCGCCATGGCCTTGTCGCTCTGCCGAACCGCCGCGGCAGCGGAATGGCAATATTGCCTCGCGCCATCGAATGAAGAACACAAAATATATTTCTCCGGCGCCTTCGCCACCAATGCCGGCGTCGGCAGCGCCGACAGCTCGTTCGAGCAAGCCTTGATCCAGGCGCGGCTGAGCCACGATGAAGTGCAATGTCCGCGGGCCGATACCGAGAATTCCATCTTGGCCATGATGCAGGACGCGGTTGCCTATAATCAAAAAATCGGCCGGAAGGTTGTCTATGTGCGCTGGGAACCGGGCCGATAAGATCGCCAGCGACGCTGGCATGCAGGCAAGCGTCATCGCCCGTGTTTTTGGCGGCCCCGGGCAGGCCGTATTCCCAACTTGCATTCCCAGTCCGCCCCCGAAAGCCGAGGGCGCGCGGAACGCCGGGGTCCACAACGGACCCACGGACCTCGACGCCTCGCGGTATCGAGGCTTACCGAAGTCCGAATAGCCGCAAGTCCGCCGGTTTCCCGGCGTCCCGCGCGCGGTGTTTATAGGTTTGCTCCGCGTTGGTCTCGGTGGGTGACCCGTTCGTTCGCTGCGCCCGTTACAGACGCCACGACGCTCCACCGGCAGGCCCCGGCCACTCGGCCGCATGCTCTGACAAGCATGCAGATCGGCCTTACGGGCCGTCAGGGGGGCCCTAGCGTGCGGCAGCACGCCGGACTGAACGCGGCTTGGACCGCCGGCGGGGAATTCTGCGTCGCATCTCCAACGCCCCCAACCGGCCACCGCATCCCGCCTCAGCATCTGGAGTGCTGATCAAACGCCCCTCGGTAGAAGAGGCGGGATGGGCTGGTTATAGGCGCCGATTACGGCGGAAATATGACTATAGTCCCAGGAATTTTATCTTTCGCAAGGGCCGAAATTGACCCCTATAACGTTATGCGTTATGGAAGGCTATGATCGTCAGTTTCGGCGATGGCGAGACCGAGAAGGTCTGGAACGGCGAGCGCAGCCGACGGCTGCCGTTCGATATTCAGGCTGTCGCCTTGCGCAAGCTTCGTCTCATTAGCGCCGCGAGCCAAAGTTGACGATCTACGCGTGCCGCCTGGTAATCGGCTCGAACGTCTGAAAGCCGACCGCGCTGGGCAATGGAGCATTCGCATCAATGACCAGTGGCGCATCACGTTCCGCTGGACCGAAGGAGGAGCCGAAGATGTCACGATCGTCGACTATCACTGAGCCAGCTTGCCAAACCCGACGCCCGGCGAAATTCTGCTGGAGGAGTTCCTCAAGCCGATGGGGCTGTCGCAAACCGCGCTGGCGCGCGCGGTCGGCGTCTCGCCGCGGCGCGTCAACGAGATCGTGCTCGGCAAGCGCGCGGTAACCGCCGATACCGATCTGCGGATGGCGCGCTATTTCGGATTGAGCGAGGGATTTTTCTTCGGTTGCAAACAGACCACGACCTGATGGCGCGGCGGCGGCAGATTGGCGAAAAGCTCAAGGCGATCAAGCCGCAGGGCGGCGTGAGGCGCACTAGTGGATGTTTATGCGGAGAAGCGGGAGGAGATAAGTACGCCAAGGTTTCTTCGGAAGTTTTGAGTACTTCGGTCGTAAACTTTCGATGTTCTTCAAGACGATTAAGAAAATGTTGGCCCGCGTCAGCTCCGATATCCGTGCGGCCGGCAAACTTCACGAAACATCGCGTACGATCAACGTGGCGTTGCTGCGGGAATTGCGCTCGGCGCGGCTCATAGGAGAATATGTGGCGAATTTTTGCGTCGCGCCCCACCAAAAAACCCCGGTCTCTCGACCGGGGTGAAGTTGGGGGATGGGCCCTAAGGCCCGCTCAGATCACGCGGAGGCTACGCTGAAAACGAAAAGGGCGCGGAGTGATCCACGCCCTTTGGAAACTGTCGGTGTCTTGCCGCTCTGGATTCCGGGTTCGCGCATAGGCGCGCCCCGGAATGACAGGGCCCTTTAAGCCGGAATTCTTTCTTCCACTTCGCTCGGCTCGCGCAGCACATAGCCGCGGCCCCACACCGTCTCGATATAGTTCTTGCCGGACGAGGCGTTGGCGAGCTTCTTGCGAAGCTTGCAGATGAAGACGTCGATGATCTTGAGCTCGGGCTCGTCCATGCCGCCATAGAGATGGTTCAAGAACATCTCCTTGGTCAGCGTCGTGCCTTTGCGGAGCGAGAGCAGCTCGAGCATCTGGTATTCTTTGCCGGTCAGGTGGACGCGCTGGCCGCCGACTTCCACCGTCTTGGTGTCGAGATTGACGACCAGGTCGCCGGTATTGATGACCGACTGGGCATGGCCCTTGGAGCGGCGCACGATCGCGTGAATGCGCGCGATCAGCTCGTCCTTATGGAAAGGCTTGGTCATGTAGTCGTCGGCGCCAAAGCCTAAGCCCTTCACCTTGTCCTCGATGCCGGCCAGGCCCGAAAGGATCAGGATCGGGGTTTTGACCTTGGAAACCCGTAAGGAGCGCAGAACCTCGAATCCCGACATATCGGGCAGGTTCAGGTCCAGGAGGATGATGTCGTAATCGTAGAGCTTGCCGAGATCGACGCCTTCCTCACCCAAATCGGTGGTGTAGACATTGAAACTCTCGGATTTGAGCATCAATTCGATCGATTGAGCGGTCGCGCTGTCGTCTTCGATCAGTAGAACGCGCATGCCAGTCCCCTATCTCGCCGCAGCCGGGCTTAAGGTCAGCGCCGCAAAGGCGGCGAGTGTGAAAAAACGCGGTGGGACAAACCAATTCGACACTATGCGGACATGGTTAACAAAACCTGATTCGCCCATGCAAGCATTCCCTGGCGCGGCTATGCCGAATCGCCGTAAGATGTTGCTAGAGAGTGGTTTTTTGGCCACGGACCGCTTCATGCCCCAGTTGAAGAGCCGGGTATAACCGACTCCAGTGAATCGCCCTTGTTCGTCCTGGCCGAGCGATTCGTTTGCCGTAGTCCCTTGGACGATGACCCAATGATTAACGATGCGGGTAAAGAACCGGTTAATGCCGGGCTTCGGGCGGTAAGCCTAAGGCCAGGTTTACGACTTTTCTCTGTTTCCCTCCCCCCGCGAAGCGGCGGGAGGGTCGGATCGCATCGCTTGCGATGCGATCCGGGGTGGGGGGTGTTGCTGTTAGCGCCGCACTTTCATTCCCCCCACCCCTGACCCCTCCCCACCACTCGCAAACGCTCGCGCGGGGAGGGGAAAGACAACGATGAAAGCCAAATCTTGAAAGCACTCGCGGAACAAATCGTCGATATCGAAGGCGTCGAGATCTACGGCCGCGTCGCCGGCGTGCGCGGGCTGATGGTCGAAGTGGCGGGACCGATCCACGCCATGTCGGTCGGCGCCAGGCTCAATATCGAGACCGCGCAAGGCTCCGGTATCGCACTGCCTATTCCTTGCGAGGTGGTCGGCTTTGCCGGCGCGCCATGCGCTGGCCATGCCGTTCGCGGCGCTCGAAGGCGTGCGGCGCGGCTGCCGCGCGGTGGTTGCCGGCAGCGCCGGCGCGGTGCGCCCGTCCGAGCGCTGGTTAGGGCGCGTCATCAACGCCATGGGCGTGCCGATCGACGGCCGCGGCCCGCTACCGGCCGGGCCGGCGCCTTATACCTTCCGCAATTCGCCGCCGCCCGCGCATGCCCGCATGCGGGTCGGCGAGCCGCTCGATCTCGGCGTGCGCGCGCTCAATACGTTTCTCACGGTATGCCGCGGCCAGCGCATGGGCATCTTCTCCGGCTCGGGCGTCGGCAAGTCGGTGCTGTTGTCGATGCTGGCGCGCAACGTGGCGGCCGATGTGTCGGTGATCGGGCTTGTCGGCGAGCGCGGCCGCGAAGTGCAGGAATTCTTGCAAGACGATTTGGGCCCGGCCGGCTTGGCCCGTTCGGTCGTGGTGGTGTCCACGTCCGATGAGCCGGCGCTGATGCGCCGCCAGGCGGCTTACCTCACCATGGCGATCGCCGAATATTTCCGCGACCAGGCCAAGGACGTGCTGGTGCTGATGGATTCCGTGACGCGTTTTGCCATGGCGCAGCGCGAGATCGGTCTGTCGGCGGGCGAGCCGCCGACCGCCAAGGGCTATACGCCGACCGTGTTCACCGAACTGCCGCGCCTGCTGGAGCGCGCCGGGCCCGGCACGCAAGCCGGCACCATCACCGGCATTTTCAGCGTGCTGGTGGATGGCGACGACCATAATGAGCCGGTGGCCGACGCCGTGCGCGGCATTCTCGACGGCCACATCGTCATGGAGCGCGCCATCGCCGAGCGCGGCCGCTACCCGGCCATCAACATCCTCAAGTCGATATCGCGCACCATGCCCCGAGCCGCCGACCCGGCCTTCCTGCCGGTCATTAACCGGGCGCGCCAGGTCATGGCGACCTATTCGGACATGGAGGAACTGATCCGGCTCGGCGCCTACCGGGCCGGTTCCAGCACCGAGGTGGACGAGGCGATTGCGCTGCATAAGCCGCTGGAGGGCTTCCTGTCGCAGCTTAAGGAAGAAGCAACCAGTATGGCGGAGGGCTATGCGCGGCTGGAGCAGATCCTGGCCGGCCAGGTGCCGATTGAGCCCTGATTAGCCGATATTGCGCACGATCTATCCGAAAACCGGTACCTATTTCGGGTCATGCGCTTTAAAACCGAAAACTAACGATATTGGCCCACAGTCGGGTGGTTAGACGTCCGGGACGCCGGCGGGACCATGGTATTGGCTTCCGCGCGTGCGAATTCGGGGCTTCGGGGGAGTATTTAGTCGATGAAGTCACGTGAAACCCTCATCCGCCTGAAGAAATTTCAGGTCGACGAGAAGCGGCGCAAGGTTGCTCAGATCGAGGCCATGATCGCCGAGTTCGACCGGATCGCGTCCGAGCTCGACCGCGAGATCAAGCTCGAGCAGGACCGCGCCGGTATCCACGATCCCGCCCATTTCGCCTATCCGACCTATGCCAAGGCCGCGATCGGACGGCGCGAAAATCTCAAGCGCTCGGCCGACGAACTCAAAGTCCAGATGGACGACGCTAAAGCCGCGCTCGGCGAGGCTTTCGAGGAGCTCAAGAAAGTCGAGATGCTCGATGAGCGCGACCAGCAGCGCGAAAAGGCGGAAGCCAATGCGCGCGAACAGGCCGAGCTCGACCGCATCGCCGCCATGCGCTTCGCCACCAACGGCGCGCACGCTTAAAATTTAAATTCCGGAATAAAAAAAACGGCGCCCGCAACGGGCGCCGTTTTCGTTTTGGGCTGCGTAACTTTTTCGCGTGCGGAGCGTTAGTTGGTGGGCACCGCGCAGAGTGGAACAGCGCGTGTTTTCAAATGCGGCAAATGCTTGTCGGATTATTGGCAAATTTTCACGAGGGGGCGCGCGCAAATAAACGGCGCGTATCCATGGATGAAGTTTAACTTCACAAAATCAACACACCGGTGATTACCTAATGCGGGGTGATTGGTTTTCATTGATCGAGGAGTTCCCGATGAAACGCTCGCTCTGTCTTTCATTAGGACTTGCATCAAGTCTTGCGCTTGGCTTGAGCCTGCCGGGCGCCATCGCCGCGCACGCTTCCGACATGCCGGCGCGTGCGCCGGCCTACTACAAGGCGCCACCGGCCGCGCAGAGCTATGACTGGACCGGATTCTATCTCGGCCTCAACGGCGGTTATGCCCGGGGCCGCACCAGCTGGAGCGATCCGGCGGCGGGCACGGATTCGGGACGCTTCAATACCAATGGCGGATTGATCGGCGGACAACTCGGCTACAATTGGCAGACCGGCCCGCTCGTTCTCGGCGTCGAAACCGATGGCGACTGGATGAACATCAAGGGCAGCACGGCTGGCGTGGGTACCGTTTGCGCCAACGATGGCGGCGGTTCGTGCCAGACCCAGCAAAGCTGGCTCGGCACCACGCGCGCGCGTGTCGGCTATGCCTTCGATCGCTGGCTGCCTTACATCACCGGCGGCGCCGCCTATGGCAACGTCCAGGCTGTGCAGCCGACCGGCACCAGTACCGACACCAAACTTGGCTGGGCCGCCGGCGCCGGCCTGGAATACGGCATCAACCGTAACTGGAGCGCCAAGGTCGAATATCTCCACATGGACCTCGGCACCGCGACCTTCATGGGCGCGGCGTCGGCAACGCCCACGCTGGCCGTGCCCGTGAAGAACGATCTGGCGCGGGTCGGCATCAATTATCACTGGTGATCCAGGAGGCGATCATGGACATCAAACTGTCGATACTGTTTTTGCTGATCGGCGCCATTCTGGCGATGGCGCATCTCACGCGCGGCAATCTGGTGAGAATGAAACGCGACATCGGCCGCCAGCTTGGCGCCCGCGCGGCGCCGCGGCAGCGCAAGCCGTAAACGGCGCAACATGAGAATCATCTTTGCCGTGGTGGCAATGGCGCTGCTGACTTTTGCCGCGCACGCCGAGGGCGTGGGCAAAGGCAAGCGCCACCAACAGGACGCGCCAAAGGCGCAGGATCAGGCGCAAAAGAAAGCGGCCGAAGAAGCCTATAAAAATGCTTTGAAGAGCATACCGGTTTCCAATGAGCCGCCAGATCCTTGGAAAAGCCTAAGGTAGGCATCGATAAGACGGGGCAGGTCGCCTGGTTTATTTCTTCCCGCCATCGGGTTTGTCGCGCAATTTCCCTAGTTCACTGTCCAGCTTTGCCAATGCCGCTTTGAGCGAGGCGATTTCGGCGCGCGCCGCGGCGGCGTCACGGCCGGCGGCGGCGAGCTTGTCGTTGGTTTCGCGTTTGAGCTTGATCAGTTCCTGCTGAAGATATTCGACATTGGCTTGCAGACAGCCGGTGCGGCGCTCCATCAGTTTCTCGGCGCCGCAGGCTTCCATGCCGCGGATATCCTGCGCGGCGGCCGGCGAGGCCAGTATTGCAATCAGGATGAGTGCGCGCATATTCATGGTCAAAACGCCGCCGCCAGATCCTTGGCGCCTGGCGATTGCGAGGCCTGGCGCATCTTGCCGTCGATATCGGCTAACAGCGCCGCCACCACGCCACTACGGCGCGCCACCGGATTGCGCTCATAACCCGACTGCTGGAAGAAATTCGCCGTCGGCACTTGCATGCGTAGCTCCGGCGGCATGGTCACCATGTCGATGCCATTGCCGTCGCCGGTGAGATTCATCAGTTCGAGTTCGGCGGCGGTCAGCGGCTTGTCGTAATGCTTGGCGCGCGCGAAACGCACCGAATTGAGCAGCTTCTGCACTTGCAGGATCGGGCCGACGTCACGATCGAGAATGGCGGCGTGAATCGCCTAAGCCGCCCGGCGTCGTCTTGGCGAGACGGTCGTGGTCGTTCCAGTTGTCGGGCACGCTGCGGCTAAACGCGATCATGCGCTTGAGCGCCTCGATCTTGCGCTCCAGCGCGATTTTTTCCGGCCCCGACATGGATTTTGATTTTTGCCGGAGCTGGCCAAGGATTCGCCCGCCGGATTCGGCCAGGATCGAAACCGAATTGGTCGACAGCAACTGATTATAGCCGATGGCCGGCGAGATCGCGCGCGGCCTGGTCGCGGACACGCCGGCCTGCATGTCATAGGTGCCGTTGCCGCCGGTCTCGAAAGCATAGACGCCGACGATCTGATCGCGCGTCAGGCCTGCGGCCAAGGCCGCCTTGGCATAAGCGCGCTTGAAGTCGAGTTCGGTTTGCGGGCGCTCCGGCACGAAACCGAATTGCTCGTCGGCGGCTTTGAGAAAATCCGCGAGCACCGGGATCGGCGCTTTCTCGCCAGGCGAGGGACCTGGCGGCGCGTTCGGATCGACCGGGCGGGGCGGGCCCGGAATAAAGCGGCGGCTGGGTGAGCACATAGTCGCCAGCCTGGATCGGATCATTGGCGCGCCGCTTGGCATTGCGCGCGTGCCGCTTGGCGACGATCGCGTCCCAATAGACGGATGCCACGGCGTCGTAGGCGGCGCGCGCTTGCGTATATTGGGCGAGCTTTGCCTGATAGTCGTCATTGTATTGCGCGTGTGCGGGCAGGCTTGCGAGCGCCAAGGCGAAGGCGAGCAATCCAAGCCGGCAGAGGCTCATCCAAGACCGGTTCATGCCGATCTTATGTCGGCCATTTGTGGCGATTCGACTACCGGTCAGCGTCGTATTCGTCGCTGCAATACGGGCCGCCCTGGAAACGGTCGGCCACCGGATCCGGCGCGATCTTCTGCCTGCGCCGCCATGGCCTGGTCGCGGTAGTCGTCGCCTTTGCCGATCGGGTGATAGCCATAGCGCTGGGCATTGCTGTTGTCCCACCAGCCGGCGGCGTTGTTGGAGGCGCCGTAAAAAATCTCGTATTTGATGTCGGCGTGTTCCAAACCGATGCGGATGAGTTGCACCAGATCCTCCGGCTTTAGCCAGATCGCCAGCCGCCGCTGGTCGAGCGGCGCGTCGCCGACATTGCCGATGCGCAGACATGTCACGCGCAAGCCGTGCTTGTCGGCATAGAGCGCGCCGATAGCCTCGCCAAAGGCCTTGCTGACGCCGTAGCGGCTGTCGGGCCGAACCGGCATGTTGATGCCGATGCGCTTGTCGCGCGGATAAAAGCCGACGGCGTGGTTGGAGGAGGCAAACACCACGCGCTTGACGCCGGCGCGGTAGGCCGCTTCGAACATGTTATAGGTGCCGACAATATTGCTCTGCAAAATCGTCTCCCAGGGGCCTTCGATCGAAAAGCCGCCCAGATGCACGATGCCGTCAACGCCGGCCACGATCTTCTCGACCTGCGCCATTTGGCTGAGATCGGCGGCGATGAACTCCTCATCGGGACCTAGATCGGCGGGCTTGCGGATATCGCTGCACACGATGCGCGGATAGACACCCTTGAGCAACTTGCGCAGGCGCGAACCGACATCGCCGGCCGCTCCGGTGACGAGAATTTTCTGCATGATGATTGTCCCTCGGCCGTCATGTCCGGCCTTGTGCCGGGCATCCACGACTTCCTTCCTTACGGTGCGAATTATTTATTCTCGGCCTCGGCCTCGGCCTTGAACTTCTGATAGCGGGCGCGGCTGTTGACCAGGTGCTTCTGCATCGCGCCGCGCGCAGCATCGACGTCGCGGTCGCGGATTGCGCTGCAAATCTGTTTGTGCTCGTCCTGAAAGAGTTTGAGATTCGCACGGTTGGCCGACGGCGTCGAGCGGCCCCAGACCGTGCGGCGGGGAATAATGAAGCGTCCGAGATATTCCAGAAAGCGTTTGAACTGCGGATTGCCGGTAGCGTCGGCGATTTCGCAGTGCAACGTGAAGTCCTGATCGATGGCGTTGCCGCCGCGCTCGATGGCGCTCTGGATCGCGGCGAGGCGCTCGGCGATCTTCTTGATCTGCGCCGGCGTCGCGCGTTCGGCCGCCAGGCCCGCCGCCTCGACTTCGACCCCGGTGCGCAATTCCATGACATTAAGTACGTCGCGCAGCGGCGAAGTCTCGTCGAAATCGACCCGGAAGGGCCGGCGCACATGGTCTGCGACAAAGGCGCCGACGCCCTGGCGCGTTATCACCAGACGATCGGCCTTGAGCGCCGCTACCGCTTCGCGCACCACGGTCCGGCTGACGCCGGTGGCCGCGATCATTTCCGATTCAGTCGGCAGTTGCGACCCGGGCGACATTTTTCCGCTGACAATATCGGCCATCAACCGCGTCACCAGCTCGGCGGTAAGGCCGCGCGGTGCGTCGAGAGGCTTAAGTAATGTAAGATTTTTTGCCGAACGCTTATTCAATCGCTTGACACCGGGCCGGTGGTTGAGGTCATCATATGACCTGACAAGTAACACACGCCTGTGCGGCGATCAATAAGCCGCGCCAATTGCACTTTAAATTCTCAAAAAACGCAACCTCGGGAGGAATACGTCGTCATGAAACACACCACCACTTTGTTGGCCGCCGGCCTGCTCGCTGCCGCGGCAACATTTGCCTCCGGCCCCGCCGGCGCACAGACTATCCTTAAGGCCTCCGACGTGCATCCGGCCGGATATCCGACCGTGGTCGCCGTCGAGAACATCGGCAAAAAATTGTCGGACGCGACCAAGGGCAAGCTTTCGGTGGCGATGTATCCGTCCATGCAGCTTGGCGGCGAAAAGGAAGCCATTGAGCAGGCCCAGGTCGGCGCCATCGCCTTTGCCCGCGTCTCGGTCGGCGCGCTCGGCCCGGTGGTTGACGCCCTCAACGTCGTCAACCTGCCTTACGTATTCTCCGGCACCGCGCAGATGCGCAAAGTCGTCGATGGTCCGATCGGCCAGGAACTGCTCGATGACGTGACCAATAGCGGCAAAGGTCTCGTCGGGCTTGCCTGGATGGATGCCGGCGCCCGTAATTTCTACGACACCAAACATGCCGATCAAAACCATCGCCGACCTCAAGGGCTTGAAGATCCGCGTGATCGGCAACCCGATGTTCGTCGACATGGCCAACGCCATGGGCGCCAACGGCATCGCGATGGGCTACGATCAGGTATTCTCCGCGCTGCAAACCGGCGTCATCGACGGCGCCGAGAACAATCCGCCGAGCTACGTGTTCGATAACCACTACACAGTCGCGAAATTCTACACCGTCGACGAGCATCTGATCGTGCCGGAGATGTTGGTAATGTCGAAGAAGATCTACGACACGCTGTCGAAGGATGACCAGGCGCTGGTGGTGAAATACGCCAAGGAAGCCCAGCAGGAAGAGCGCGAGTCTCTGGGACGTTTACGAAACCAAGGCGATGGACAAGGCCAAGGCCGCCGGCGTCACGATCACCCAGGTCTCGCCCGCGGACAAGAAAGCGTTCCAGGACGCGGTCAAGCCGGTGTGGGACAAGTACGGTCCGAAATACGCCGCGATGGTCAAGCGTATCCAGGAAACCAAATAACCAATAGTCATTCGCGCCACGCTTGTCGCGCTGACCCGTAATTGGCAAGCGAATTGCGCGCTTCGCAATATGCTTGCTGGATTCCGGTTCGCGGGCAAATGCCGCGAACCGGAACGTGCTGGGATAGAATATGGCCGAGTTCTACCGAAGTGCGATGGAAGGGCGTATGTCGTTTGCGTCATCATCGCCGGCGTCGCATTGGTGGCGATTTCCGTCGGTCATGCCGTGGGCGGTGTTTACCCGTTACGTGCTCAACAGCGCCGCGTCCTGGCCAGAAACGGCGGCGGTTCTCTTGACGATCGTGCTGACCTTTTTCGGCGCCGCCGCGTGTTACCGGCTCGGCCTGCACATGAGCGTGACCGTGGGCGCCGACATGTTGCCGCCACGCGCGCGCCAGGTCGCTGACTTTGCTCGTTGAATCCTGATGGCGTTGATCGCGCTGTTCATGATCGTCTATGGCGTCAAGTTGTGCCAGGCGGTCTGGGACAACACCATTGCCGAGTTTCCCTTACTGTCGGTCGGCGTGGTCTATTCGCCGATCCCGATCGGCGGCTTGTTCACGCTGCTGTTCGTCATCGAGCGTTTCACCATCGGGCGGCCGGTAGCCGAAGTCGAACCGCATATCTGCCGCCGTTCGATTGAGCGCGAGGACATCATGGATCCTTTATTCTTCTTGTAACCTTGTTCCTGTGCTTCTGGATCGGCATGCCGATTTCCTATTCGCTCGGCTTGGGCGCGCTTGCCGGCGCTTTGTGATCGGCATTCCGCCCGAAGCGGTGATGCTGAAAATCTCCGACGGGTGTCAGCAAGGTCGCGATGCTGACGATCCCGTTTTTCGTGCTCGCCGGCGCCATCATGGCGGAAGGCGGCATGGCGCGGCGTCTGGTTGCGCTTCGCCAACGTCATCGTCGGCGTTGTGAAAGTGCGCGGCGGCCTGTCGGCGGTGAATATTCTCGCCACCACGTTTCTGTCCGGCATTTCCGGCTCCTCGCGTCGCCGACACCTCGGCGATCGGTTCCGTGCTGATCCCGCAGATGGAAAAAGTCGGCTATTCGCGCGTCTTCGCCACCAACGTCACCATCAGCGGTTCGCTGCAGGCGCATCCTGGTGCCGCCGAGCCATAACGCGGTGATCTATTCGTTGGCGACCGGGGGCACCATTTCGATCATCAGCCTGTTCATGGCTGGCGTCGTGCCCGGCCTGCTGCTCGGCGTTTCACTGATCGCCCTGGTCGTCTTCATCGGCTATCGGGACGGCCACCCGAAGGGCGAATCGGTGCCGTTCCGCGAAGCCGTCATGATCAGCTTCGAAGCATTGTGGGGCCTGATTACGGTTTTCATCATCATTGCCGGCATTCTGCTCGGCATTTTCACCGCCATCGAGGCCGGCGCCGTCGCCTGCGTCTGGGCGTTCTGCGTCACCATGTTCATCTACCGCGATTACAAATGGAAGCGATCTGCCGGGTCTCGTCCACCGCACGCTCAAAACCGTGGCCATGGTGATGACCTTGATCGCGATGGCGTCGGCCTTCGGCTACGTGATGGCGCTCATGCAGTTGCCCGCCAAGATCACAGCCTTCTTCCTGACGGTATCGGAGAACAAATACGTCATTCTGATGCTGATCAACTTCATGCTGCTGGTGCTCGGCTGTCTGATGGACATGGCGCCGCTGATTCTGATCTGCACGCCGATCCTGCTGCCGGTGGTGATGAAACTCGGCGTCGATCCGGTGCATTTCGGCATGATCATGCTGCTCAATCTTGGCATAGGGCTTCTCACACCGCCGGTCGGTTCGGTTTTATTCGTCGGCTGCGCGGTCGGAAAAGTGAGGCTGGAAGACGTGATGCGCGGCATATGGCCGTTCTACGGCATCATGTTCGCGGTGCTGATGCTGGTGACTTTCGTGCCAGCGCTTTCGCTTTGGCTGCCATCAGTGGTCATCAAGTAGCGCACTCGCTCCCGCGAAAAAAAATGCGCCGCGAAAACGGCGCATCAGGTGGGAGGGCGTAAATTCGGTTCAGCGGATGGTGGCACCCATGCGGTCGGTGACGAGCACCGGACCGCCGGCCTTGATCACGGTCGGCGCCTGCGCCGTCATGATATCGGTTGCCAGATTATATTCGCGCGCGGAAATGCCGACCACCGAGATCAGCAACGCGGCGGCAAGGCCGACCACGACGATCTTGAGATGGGTGGTGCGGTCCGCGGTGTACATCGACCAGTTCATGGCATCCTCCAAGGCAACACGCATTTGTCGGCCCGGCCTTGAGAAAGGTTCAAACGCATTCGGGGAGGTAACGTGGGGTCGCCGCCGTGGTTCCCAAGCCTGCATCACATAACGTTGCAAGTTGCGCGCATTTTCGTGATCGGCGCTGCGGTTTGGAGGGAAGTTGCGTTAATTCAGTGGTTTAGCCGGCTCCTCCATTTGGGGGTTCCGGCATATTAATCCCTTAAAAGCTGTATTCGCGTGCAGCTCCAGCAAGACGCCTCGGCGGGCAACGCCGGGGTGGCGCGGGGGATTTTACGCGGGAGTCATGGCAAAGGACGCAACACCAGCGGCTGCACTGACGGCGCATGAGCGGCAGGTCGCCGACCCGTTGATGATGCTTGATTTTGCATTCAACTCGGGCGCCAAGGCAACCGACGGTTCGGCGATCACGCAAAGCTGGTGGAAGGCGACAGCGAGCCGATGAAGGCGAAATAGCTTCAGGCCACTTAGTCGCTGTTGCTGAGCTGGTGTTCCTCGGCGATGCGCTCGAACGATTCCGCCAGGCTCTTGATGCGGTAGGACAGGCGGTTGTCATTCTCGACCGGTAGCGCGCGCACGACCTTGTATTTGCCGCGCGCGGCGGCGTTGCCGAATGTCGGTTCGTAATAGACGTTCTGGCCCATGGCATATTTATGCGTCATGTCGGTGCCGCCCTTTAACGTTTCTTGCCGTAACGAAAACGCCCGGCACTGGGCCGGGCGCTGCGCGGGTTTGTGGTACGCCGCGAATTCGTTATCAGGCGTTCGCCAGATTACCGGCCGCCTGCTTGCCGCGCTCGGTCACGATTTCATAAGTGAGGCGCTGGCCCTCGTTAAGGGTGCTCATGCCGGCGCGCTCGACGGCGCTGATGTGCACGAATACGTCCTTCGAGCCGTCGGCCGGAGTGATAAATCCGAAGCCCTTTTGCGTGTTGAAAAACTTAACGGTACCTGTGGCCATCTTAACTTCCTGTGCGTGATACGCTGCTTGCGTTGGGATGCGCTCAAGCGGTTATCGCTTCGAGCGATCGAAACATCTCAGTTTCAGGGGTGCTCTGTTAAGCGGCCAAAACCGGGCAGCGCAGCAAGGCAAAACCAAAAACGTAGTTTCAACCCATTAATCATAGAGCAAGCGCCGGGAACCGTCAAACCAACGCGCTATCGGCGCGTTGGCGCACGGGTCAGCCGGCAACGCTTAGTTAGCGAGGGTTTTGGGCGGGAAGTTCGCGCTCTCGTAAAGCGAGCGGATGTCCTTATGGCCAAGCCGCTCTTCGTCGATTTCGATATAGGCGCCAAGCAGCAAGGGCTCCGGCAGCTCTTCCATCGCGAAGCGGATGGCGTCGGAGGCGTGGTCGAAGCGGCGGTATTTTACCTTGTTGGCGATCTTGCGGTTGCGCGAGGGAAACAACTCGGCCGGCGCGTTTAAATCGAATTTGCTCATGACTAACTCCAATATGTTCGGACGAAATGGCGGAAACCGCAGACCCGCATATAGGCATGAATTTGTGGCTTAACAGTGCCGGAAAGCGCGGCAAATATGGTTTATGACGCGCTCAAGCGGCAAAAATTCAGCTATTCGATCCAATAGCTGCGCGCGGGGGAGCGCCGGCTAAATACTACCCACCGTCTTGAGCCGCGCCCGCGGGTGAATCTCGCTCTGCGAGATCACCGGCGTCTGCGCACGGAAGCGCTCGACAATGCCGCGCACGAACGGCCTTATGCCGGCGGACGTGACCAGCACCGGCGCCTCGCCTTCGCGCGCCGCGGTCTCGAAACGCTCGCGCACCAGCGCGATGAATTCCGACAATTTCGAAGGCTGCATGGCCAATTGCCGGTCGTCGCCTTGGCCGGTCATGGATTCGGCGAAGGCCTGTTCCCATTTCGCCGACAATGCGATGAGCGGCAAATAGCCGGCGCTGCCGGTATATTGCGCGCAAATCTGGCGTTGGATGCGAGCGCGCACATGTTCGGCCAGCGTGACCGGATTGCGCGAGCCGGCGATTCCGTCAGCAATGCCCTCCAAAATCGTGGATAGGTCGCGGATCGAGACGCGTTCCGCCAAAAGCAGCTGCAATACGCGCTGAATTCCCGAAACGGTGATCAGCGACGGCACCAGATCCTTGAGAAGTTCGGCTTGCTCTTTCGGCAGGTCCTTGAGAAGTTTCTGTACTTCGCCGTAAGACAGCAGTTCCGCCATGTTGCTCTTGAGAAGTTCGGTCAGATGCGTGGACATTACGGTGGCGGCATCGACCACCGTGTAGCCCTTCATGGTGGCTTCTTCCTTGGTCGCGGCATCGACCCAGGTGGCCGGCAATCCAAAAGTCGGTTCGGTGGTATGCGTGCCCGGTAGGTTCACCTGGCCGCCGGCTGGGTCCATGACCATGTACTGGCCGGCCCAGACCTTGCCGCCGCCGGCCTCGACTTCCTTGATCTTGATGACATAGCCATTGGCGTCGAGCTGCACATTGTCGAGGATGCGCACGGCCGGCATGACGAAACCCATTTCGACCGCGAGCGAGCGGCGCAACGCCTTGATCTGCTCGGTGAGGCGGTCGGTGCCGTCAGGCGAATTGACCAGCGGCAGCAGCGCATAACCAAGCTCGACCTTGAGATCGTCGATGCGTAGCGCCGTCGAAATCGGCTCTTCGGTAACGTCCGCCTTGGCGGCGGCCGCCGTTTTCTTGGCCTCGGTGGATTCGGCAAGCCGCATGCGCTTGTCGAAGATGAAAGCGAGCGCGCCGGCGCCGCCGCCCAGCGCCAAAAACGGGATCATCGGAATGCCGGGCAGAAGCGACATCACCAGCATTACCGCGCCCGACATGCCGAGCGCTTTTGGATAGCCGGATAATTGCTTGAGCAGCGCCTTGTCGGCGGAGCCGGCAACGCCGGCTTTAGCGACGAGTAGGCCCGCGGCGGTCGAGACGATGAGCGCCGGCACTTGCGTCACCAAGCCGTCGCCGACGGTCAGGATGGTATAGGAGCGCGCGGCGTCGGCGAAACTCAGCCCCTGCTGCGCGATGCCGATGATCATGCCGCCGATCACGTTGATGAAAACGACGAGCAGGCCAGCAATGGCGTCGCCACGCACGAATTTTGAAGCGCCGTCCATGGCGCCGAAGAAACCGCCTTCGTCTTCCAGCGTCTGGCGGCGCCGGCGCGCCTCCTTCTCGTCGATCATGCCGGCCGAGAGATCGGCGTCGATCGCCATCTGCTTGCCCGGCATGGCGTCAAGGTGGAATCGCGCCGCGACTTCGGCGATGCGGCCCGAGCCCTTGGTGATGACCACGAAATTCACGATCACCAGGATCGTGAACACGATGATGCCAATGACGAAATTGCCGCTCATCACGAAATTGCCGAAGGCTTCGATCACATGGCCGGCGGCGTCGGTGCCCTCATGGCCGCGCGACAGAATGAGCCGCGTGGAGGCGAGATTGAGCGCCAGCCGCAGCATGGTCGCGATCAAGAGCACGGTCGGGAACGAGGAGAATTCCAGCGGCGTGTGGATGAACAGCGCCGTCATCAGGATCAGGATCGACAGCGTGATCGAAATGGCGAGCGCCAGATCGAGCAGCAGCGGCGGCAGCGGCAGGATCAGCACCACCAGGATGGTGAGCACGCCGACGGCGAGCGCGAGGTCGCCGCGCTTGAGCAGCAGACCGAGGTCGGCGATTGTCGGGAGCTTGAAGCCGCTGGTGGCGGGGGCCGGTGCGGCGGTGGTGTCGCTCATGGGTTACAAGTCATGGGCTAAAAATCATGGGCAAAATGCCTGCCAGGAGGGTGGGTAGTTACACCTACCCCGGCAATATTTGCCCATTTTATGGTTAGCGGCGGGTTAACGGGTACCTTCCTTTCCCTCTCGCACAAGGGGAAAGGAGGAAAAGAAAAGTCCTCTCCCCGGGGACAGGGAGAGGACCTTGGCGCTGGGACTAAGCGTCGGGGGAACGATCAGCCCGGCAGCAGCACAGTGTCAACGACGTGGATGACGCCGTTCGATTGCATCACATTGCCGATGGTGACCTGGGCGACGTCGCCCTTGGCGTCGGCGATCCAGAGCTTGCCGTCCTTTTGCGTGACGGTGAGGTCGGCGCCTTCGACGGTCTTGAGCATGGCCTTGCCGCCGCCGTCCTTGACCTTTTCCATCAGGTCCTTGGCGGTGAGACGGCCGGGCACGACGTGATAGGTGAGCACGTTGGTCAGCGTCTTCTTGTTTTCCGGCTTGAGCAGCGTGTCGACGGTGCCGGCCGGGAGTTTCGCGAAAGCTTCATTGGTCGGCGCGAACACCGTGAACGGGCCTTTCGACTCGAGCGTCGGCACCAGGCCGGCGGCCTTCACGGCGGCGACCAGTGTGGTGTGATCTTTCGAATTGACGGCGTTCTGCACGATGTTCTTGGACGGATACATTTCCGCGCCACCGACCATTTTGGTCATTTCGGTGGCAAAGCTGGGGGCGGGGGCGTAGGCGGTGACGCCGAAGACAAGCGCCAATGCGGCTCCGGCCAAGGCGAGTTTGTGGATCTTCTTCATGGGTCAACTCCGTTTGCTCTGTTGATTTTCTCTGTCCCCGTGGCGGAGACATCGAGAGCTACGGAGGCGCGTGGCCTATGGATGCAAAAAAGCGGTCCAAGAAAGCGGTCACAGACTCGTGAGCTTGCCGGTGGCGATCACCGGTCCGGTCGGCGCTCCGGTCGGCGAGCCGCCCGGCGGCTCCAGCGACACCGCCAAAGTGGCGTTGCTGACGGTTTGCGCGACCAATTCGGGCGGTATCGTGATGCTCACCGCGCGGTCGGCGCGCAACATGCCGAGCGGGCGCGGTTTGCCGTCAGCCGGGATCAGCCAGAGTTCCGGCTCGCGCGTGGCGTCGGCAGTATAAGACGCCGGCAGCACCGCGATGGTGCCGCGCTTGGCATCGATGGTGGCGACGAAGGCGCGGTGGCCGCCGCCTTCGATAGCCGCGAACATTGGACGTTGCTCGGGCGCTTGCTGCGGCGCATTGCCGAGATAAATGAGCGCGCCGATACAGGCTGCGGCCAACGCCCCGGTGGCGAGCGACAGCCCGCGCCAGAACGCGAGACTGTGCCACCAGCCGGCGCTTCGCGGCTGCTCGGCGGGAAGCGCCGCGGCGATGCGATCCCAGATAGCGGGCGGCGGCGCGACTTCCGCGATTTCGCCGGCCCAGGGCGCCAAACGTTGCTCCCATTGCGCGACCAAAGCCGCGAAATTGCGGTCGCGCTCGAACAGGCGCTGCGCGGCGGCGCGCTCGGTCCCGGCCAGCACGCCGAGCACGAATTCGGCGGCGAGCAGATCGTCGTCGGGGACACCGCTATGGTCGGGCGTATCGCTCATTGTTCCAGACAGCTCTTGAGTTTGATCATGGCGCGGCGGATCCAGCTTTTCATGGTGCCGAGCGGGACCTTCATGCGCGCCGCCAGGTCTTCATAAGTATTGCCATCGAAAAAGGCGCCGCGCAGCGCCGCGCGTTCGCGCGGCTCAAGGCCGTCGAGACAGCCATGCAGCCGGGCGTGATCCTGCGCGCTTTCCAGCGCGTTATCGGCGAGCGGCGCGCTATCGGCCACGTCCGAGGCGATATCGATCGGGTCCATATGCCGGCTCTGGCGCGTCGCGCGCAGCCGGTCGATGGCGCGATTGCGCGCGATCGCGATCAACCATGTCATCGGGCTGGCGCGGCCGGCGTCAAAATCGGCGGCTTTGCGCCATACCGTCACGTAAACCTCCTGCAAGACATCCTCGGCCTCGCTGCGTTCTCCCAAGATACGCAAGGCGACGCCAAAAAGCTTCGCGGAGGTCAGCCGGTACACGGTTTGTAATGCGGCGCGGTCGCCGCCCGGGATGCGGGCAAGCGCCGTGACGATCAGGCTTCGATTGGCGTCGAGGTCCATTCCGGCTGGAGTCTAGGCTTTTGCCATTGCAGCAACAAATCCCGGTTATACCGGGCTTGGTGCATCCTGAATTAGCAGATGCATCTCGCCGCAATCGACGCAGCGCAGCCGCGCGTCGCGCTCGGCCAGGCCCGCCAGCATGGCGGCGTCGGTTACCAGCACGAAACAGCCGGTGCGCGGACAGCAATAGCGGATGGCGCCGGTCGGGCGCCGAATCGCCTGCACGCGCCGCACCGGTTCGAAGGCATGGTTAAGCGCGGAAGGGTGAATGGTGCTCCAGCTCTGCGCGCGTAACATCGGAAAACCCTCTATGGACCGGCACATTTATAACTTTGTGCGGCGCACTATGGTTCCTGGAACAGCCCGCTTAATCGTTGAGCAGCGGGAAATCGTGGGTTCCATCTGCGCCGAGCGGCAAGGCATCGACCTTGGTCACAGCGGCGAGATCGAGATCGCCATAAAGATGGGGAAACAGCGCGCCGCCGCGCGAGGGCTCCCATTTCAGTTTGTCGCCGAGCAGGGCGGCATCGACGCTGACGAGCAACAGATCGCTTTGGCCGGCGAAATGCCTGGCCGCGGTCTCGGCCGCCTGCGCGGCGGATGAGAAATGGATGAAGCCGTCTTTGATGTCGACCGGCGAGCCACGAAATTTCCCTGCAATTTCAGCCTCGCGCCAGAGCGGGGCCGGGCAGATTTTAAAAATGGTAGGCATTTTTCGGCCGTGCAACCTTGTTCCTGCCGCGTTTGCATCTCATATGCCGATCAAAGCAAACAGGGACTTAATGTTGAAAACCGAAGAATACCTTATCGAAACCGCCGACCGGTGTATCCGGCTGGCGCGCGCAGGGCGCGAGCTTGCGGCCAGCCTAGAAGCCATGAGCAACGATCTCATGGCTAAGGCGGTCGAACTCGACACCAGCCGGCAAAAGAAGAATCAAAAAACCTGCGGTTAGCGCAGCACGGCAGCGGCACTGACCGCTGCAACTTGGACAATCTCCAAAATAAAAGCCCGGCATTCGTGCCGGGCTTTTTTTTATTGGACTGCGCTCGGCCGTTACGCCGCGCCGCGCATGGCCTCGCCGCCGCCGGCGGGCGGGATCGGCGAGCCACCGGCCGAATATTCGTTGAGCTTGTTGCGCAAGGTCCGGATCGAAATGCCGAGAATATTGGCGGCATGCGTGCGATTGCCGAGGCAATGTTTGAGCGTCTCCAAAATGAGATCGCGCTCGACCTCGGCAACGGTGCGGCCAACGAGATTGCGCGTCACCTGCTCGGCTGCGATCGCGGCATGGGCGGCTGCGCCGTTTACGCGCTGCTGATCGAGCCGCCCGCCATCGGGCGAAAGAATGCCGTCAATGCCGATTTCCACGCCGCTCGAGAGCAGCACGGCGCGATGCAGTGTGTTTTCCAATTCGCGCACATTGCCGGGCCAGCGGTTGGTGTTGAGCGCGCGGCGGGCTTCCGCCGATAGCGGGCGTACCGGCAGGCCGTTGAGTTCGGAATATTTCTTGACGAAATACTGCGCCAATTCGCCGATGTCGGCGGGACGTTCGCGCAACGGCGGAATTTTGAGGTTCACAACGTTGAGGCGGAACAGCAGGTCCTCGCGGAATTTTCCCTCGCGCACGGCGTCCGTGAGGTTGCGGTTGGAAGTGGCGATGATGCGGATATCGACCGGCACCGGCTTGCCGCCGCCGACGCGGTCGATCAGCCGCTCCTGGATGGCACGCAGGAGCTTGGCTTGCAGGCGCACGTCCATTTCGGTGATTTCGTCGAGCAGCAGCGTGCCGCCATTGGCCTCCTCGAATTTGCCGATGCGGCGCGCCAGCGCGCCGGTGAAGGCGCCTTTCTCATGGCCGAACAGTTCGGATTCCAGCAGGTTTTCCGGCATGGCGGCGCAATTGACCGTGATGAACGGCTTCTTGGCGCGCAGCGAGCGCGAATGCAGATAGCGCGCCAGCACTTCCTTGCCGGTGCCGCTTTCGCCGGTGATGAGCACCGAAGCGTCGGAGCCGGCGATCTGCTGCGCCAGTTTGACCACGGCGGCCATGGCGTCGTCGCGGTAAATCATGTCGCGGCTGTCGCTGGCGACGGCGGCCAGCACCGCCGCGATCAGATCGGGATCGGGCGGCAGCGGGATGTATTCTTTGGCGCCGGCGTGAATGGCGCGCACGGCGGCGCGCGCGTCATTGGTGACGCCGCAGGCGACGATCGGCACATGGATGCGCTCGGCATCGAGCCGGTTGACCAGATCGCGGATGTCGAGATTGACGTCGACGAACAAGAGGTCGGCGCCGCGGCCCGACCGCAAAACGGCGAGGGCCTGTTCGTTGCTCTCGGCTTGCGTCACCGAGGCGCCCTTGTCCATCGCGATCTTGCTCGCGAGAGTGAGCTGGCCTCCCAGCGTGCCGACGATCAATAGGCGCATGTTAGTACTCCGAAGTTAGCTGTCATTCCGGGACGGCGCATTTGCGCCGGACCCGGAATCCAGATGCGGGTGCCGCGTTTGTTTCTGGATTTCGGGTTCGCGCTGACGCGCGCCCCGGAATGACGTGTGCAGTTCATTAGTTTTGTTCCGACTTGATGATTTCGGTCATCGTTACGCCGAGCTTGTCTTCCACCAGCACGACTTCGCCGCGTGCCACCAGCCGGTCATTGACGTAGATATCGATCGCTTCGCCGACCTTGCGGTCGAGTTCGAGCACGGCGCCGGGGCCGAGCTTGAGCAATTCGCCGACATCCATGCGGGCGCGGCCGAGCACGGCGGATACCTTCACCGGCACGTCGAACAGCGCTTCCAGGTCGGAGGCGCCGCGCGTGAAACTGTCGGATTCGGCGGGCGCGAGCGCGCCGGCATCCGCGACGGTTTGCATCTCGCTGCTGCCGTCGAGCTCGGGGAGCGGCACCTTGCTGTCGTCGTCACTCATTGTGTCGGTCTCCTAATTCCTAATTTTCGGCAGTGGTGCGGGCGGCTACGTAGCGGCCGACCACGTCGTCAATGGCGGATAGGGTCGCGGCCTGATCGCGGTTGACGCCGCCGTCGGCCCATTCGATGCGGCAGTCGCCCTGCGCCATGGCGGGATCGGACTGCACCAGCAGGCGGCCTTCGAAGCCGCGCGCCCGTGCGATTTCGTTAAGCTTTTCCTTGGCGGCCTCATAGATATCGGCGCCGATGCTCACCACGACATGCGGCGTCTTGACCAGATGCTGAAAACAATTCGTGGCGAGCGCGGAAACCTCGCCGAACGGCTCGCGCGCGATCAAAGCCGGCGCCAGTTTGGCGGCGACCGCGACGGCCACTTCCACCGCCTCGCTCTCCAGCCGGCCTTCGATGCCGGAAAGCGCGCGGTCGAGCCGCGACAATCCATCGGCGATCAAAGCGAGTGCGGTGGCGATGCGCTGTTCGGCGTCGTTTTGTGCCTGTTGCTGGCCGGCGGCAAAGCCTTTGCGATAGGCGACGGCTTCCGCGTCTACGCGCCGCCGCTCGGCCTCGACCACGGTTATGGTCGGCTTGGCGCCGGTGGCGAAATCCTCGTCGAACATGTATTTGGCGGAGCTTTTCATCAGTAAATGAGCTCCTCGTCGCCGCGGCTTTTGGAGATCAGGATTTCGCCCTTGGCGGCGAGATCCTTGGCGGTATTGACCAAAAGTCCCTGCGCTTCATCGACATCGCGCAAGCGCACCGGACCCATGGCCTGCATGTCGTCAACCAGCATCTTGGCGGCGCGTGTCGACATGTTGCTGAAGAAGAACTGGCGCACCGGCTCGGCCGCGCCCTTGAGCGCGATCCCGAGTTTGTCCTTGTCGATATTGCGCATCAGCGTCTGTGCCGAGGCGGTGTCGAGCTTGACCAGATCGTCGAAGGTAAACATCAGCGCCTTGATGCGCTCGGCCGCTTCCCGATTATCCTCTTCCAGCGCCGTGATAAAACGCGTTTCGGTCTGGCGGTCGAAATTGTTGAAGATTTCCGCCATCACCTCGTGCAGGTCGCGCCTGCGGGTTTGCGACAGGTTGGACATGAATTCGGTGCGCAGCGTCTGCTCGACGCGCTCGATCACTTCCTTCTGCACCGACTCCATCTTGAGCATGCGGTTGACGACGTCGAGGGCGAAATCCTCGGGCAGGATCGCCAGCACGCGGGCGGCGTGTTCGGGGCGCAATTTCGAGAGCACCACCGCGACCGTCTGCGGATATTCGTTCTTGAGATAGTTCGCCAGCACCTCTTCCTGGACGTTGGCGAGCTTCTCCCACATGTTGCGGCCGGCGGGACCGCGAATTTCATCCATGATGCCGCCGACCCGCTCCTTCGGCAGATATTGCTGCAGCAGGCGCTCGGCCGAATCGTAATTGCCGAGCAGCGCGCCCGAGGCCGACATGCGCGACACGAATTCAAGCAGCAATTGCTCGACTTCATTGGCTTCGATGGTTCCCAGCGACGCCATCACGATGGAGATTTCGCGCAATTCGTCGTCGTCGAGCATGCTGAAAATCTTGCCGCCATATTGCTCGCCGAGCGCCAGCATCAGCACCGCCGCGCGCTCGGGTCCCGACAACTTGCGCCGTCCGACATTGACCTGCGGACGGCTGGCGAGTTCGGCCATCAGGCCGCCGATGTCCTCGCGGACGCCGGCGCCGGCCTTGGCCTTCCTGTTTTCGGAATAGGCTGAGGGCATGATTAGGCCGCGTCCTCGTGGAGCCAATTGCGGATGATGGATACCGCTTCATGCGGGTTATTCTCGGTCAGTTCGCCGACCTTCTGCACCGACTGGGCGTGAACCTGGCCCTGCACCTTGGCGACGTCGATCATCGCGGAGGTGCGGTTTGAGATGGTGACCGCTTCATCGCCGCCGGCGATCGAAATATTGGCGCCGCCGGTGTTGGTGATGCTGCCGCCGGCCCCGCCCGATATGGTCATGCCGCCCGCCCCTTGCACGACATTAACGCCGCCTACGCTCTGTACGCCGATGGCGCCGGCAACGCCGGCGGTACCTGCGGCGCCGGCAACCCCGGCGGCCAGGCCTTCCGCGCCCTCCGGCGTCACGATCCGGCGCACCAGCGGGCGCACCACCGTGATCAGCACGATCAGGCCGAGCAGCGCCATGACGCCCTTTTCGGCGGCGCCCATGATGTCGTCCTTGGAAAATTGCAGATAGCTCATCCAGCCGGTCGGCTCGCCGACCGACACCGGCGCGGTCTCGGCAAAGCGCAGATTGACCACCTCGACTTGATCGCCGCGTTTGGCGTCAAAGCCGATGGCCGAGCGCACCAGCGCCGCGATGCGGTCGATTTCTTCCTTCGGGCGCGGCGCATAGACCATCTCGCCCTTGTCGTTCTTGGTGTAGTTGCCATCCACCAGCACCGCCGCCGAAACGCGCTTGATGCGGCCGGCCTCGATCACTTCGGTCTTGGTGGTGCGCGAGATTTCGTAATTGACGATTTCCTCGGTCTTTTTGTTCTGTTCGCGGCTACCGGTGCCGCCTTCGGCCGGCTTGTTGGAACCGGGCAGTTCGCTGCCGACGGAAACCTGGCCGCTGTCCTTGCCGTCATTGGTGGAGGATTGCTCCTCGCGGGTCTGGCTGGAGCGCAGCACACGGCTGTCGGGATCGAACTTGTCGGTGGTTTCGGTGATGCGATTGAGGTCGAAATCGGCGGTGAGCTGCACGCGCGCATGGCCGGGGCCGACCACCGAGGAGACGATGGCTTCGACCTGGTTGCGCAGGCGGCTTTCGAAGGCGCTCTTGCGCTCGTCGGCATTGCCTTCGGCGTTATCGGCGGCCGCGCCGTCGGCCAGCAGCTTGCCGGTTTCGTCGATCACCGAGACGCGTTCCGGCTTCATGCCGTTGACGGCGGTCGCAACCAGGTGACGGATGGCGCGCACCTGCTGCGGCTCCAGCGTGCCGCGCACTTTGAGCACGATCGAGGCGGTGGCTTCCAATTTGTCGCGCGAGAACAGCGGACGGTCGGGCAGCACCAGATGCACGCGCGCCGCCTCTACGCGGTCGATGGAGCGGATGGTGCGGGCGAGTTCGCCTTCGAGCGCGCGCAGATGATTGATGTTCTGGATGAAGCTGGTGGCGCCGAGCGCTTCGGTCTTATCGAAAATCTCGTAGCCGACGCCGCCGCCTTTGGGCAGGCCGCCTTCGGCGAGCTTCATGCGCAGCCGCGCGACCTTGTCCTTGGACACCAGCACGATGGCGCCGTCGTTCTTGAGTTCGTAGGCGATCGCCTGGCGCTCGAGATCCTTGACGATCGCGCTGGAGTCCTCGACTGACAGATCGGTGAACAGGGGCACCATGGTTGGTGTCGTCATCTGGATCATGAGGAATGAAAAGAAGCCAATCAGGCCCAGCGTCACCGCGGCCATGGCCGCCATTCGCGCCGCACCCAGCGACTTCACGAAATCGAAGAAACCTTGCACTGGCTGTCCGTCCCGCCTTGGCGCGCGTTGTCGCGCTTCACCCGGCAAGATTTGCCCAGTTTATGGTTAGCGTCCGGTTAATGAAGCGCGGCCTAATCCACGGCGCGGCAAAGAGAATTCTATTTTCACGATGCGGCCGCCCAAACGAAAACGCCGGCTGCGATGAGCCGGCGTCTCGTAATCGGAATTGGGTTTTGGCTACTGCCGGTACTGCTGAATGCGGGTGGTGCGCAGGCCCGCGAGGCCGTGCTGGTCGATGGAATACTGCCAGGACAGGAATTCCTCGACCGTCAGCGTATAGCGGGCGCAGGCTTCTTCGAGCGACAAGAGGCCGCCGCGCACGGCTGCGACCACCTCGGCCTTGCGGCGGATGACCCAGCGTTTCGTTGTCGGCGGCGGCAGATCTGCAATGGTAAGCGGACTGCCATCGGGCCCGATGACATATTTGACCCTCGGGCGGTGGGGTTCGGTCATTGTTACTCTCACAAACTCAAAGACACTGACTGACAAGTACTGCCGCGAAGCTACAGACCGCGACTTAAAATTTGCCTAAGCATCGGGCGCTGAATCGGGAAATGTTTGCTCTGGTTTTGCTAACCTTTTGGTTACTTTTGGTTCGTGCGAACAGGTCTTTTTGACGGCCCAGCCAAGCTCCGCTCGTTCCCCATTGTAGCCATCAGTGGGCATTTATGGCTCCTAGTTATGCGAAGCTTATCGGATGGGGCGCCGAAGCCGTGCTATCGCGAAATCCGGCGAGCGGCGCGGGCCCCGAGTGGGCCTGCCTATCTTGTGGCATTACCCGCCGGAACCGCCAGGCGCGACGATCTGCTGGATCTGGGTCAACTTATAATTCTGCCCGCTGACCGTGAGAACCGGCGGTGTTTGTGTAAGATCGACCGACTGGACTGTTCCCTGCACCTGGGTCGAAATTGCAGTCGTCTGGCCGCTCGCGGATGTTGCGGTCGCCGTGAGGGTATAGTTGCCGGCCGGCCAAACCGTGCCGTCGTTGCCCTGGCCGTTCCAGACGAAATTCTGGCTTCCCGAATTGACGGTCATAGTGCCGGTATAGGCGGTTTGACCAGTTGAGCCGGCAATCGAGATTGTCGCGGTCGCGGGTTGAGTGGAGCTTAGTGACCAGGTCGCCTGGTTATTAGCGAGTTGTGCTGTTGAACCGTTTACGACCACGGTCGCGCCGACCATCGCCAGCGCTTGGGTTGTTTGCGCGCCCTGTTGCAAAGACACTAATGTACTTAGCGTGTCATTCGTTTTCATCTGCTGCTCGACGCCGGCGAATTCGACAAGTTGCTGCGTGAATTGATTAGTGTCCATCGGACTGAGCGGGTCTTGATTCTGCAGTTGCGTCGTCAGCAAGCTGCAGAAATGTTGTGAAGTTGCTGGCGATTTCGGTGCTATCCGCCGCGCTGGCTGCGCTCGCGGCGCTTGCCGCCGGCGTGACGGTTGAACTAACGGGCGTGTTGACGACTGTGCTCATGACAATTCCTCAGTTTCCTCAAACGTGAATATCGATACCGCTGCCTTGGCCGGCGAGCCGGCCATAGCTGCGTTGCAGGATTTCGATCGGCGCCGGCGTGTTGTCTTGAACGATCAGGTGCGCGGTGTCGGGATTGCTGGATTGCTGTTGACCATTCGACTGATCGCGCAGCGAGAATTGCAGGCTGTTGTCGGCGGTTTTCAAGCCGGCATCCTGCAAGGCGCGCTCCAGGCCGGAGGCGTCGCGGCGCAGCAGATCGAGCGTATCGGAACGGTCCGCGATCATGCGCGAAGTGACATTGCCGTCTTTATCGACATCGAGGCGAACCTCGATTTTGCCGAGTTCGGGCGGATCGAGGCGGATCTCGAAATGATTGGTGCCGGACTGCGCCTTGGCGGCGATTTCGACGGCAACGCCGGCCAGCGGAATGGCGGCGGCTTGCGGCGCGATTTGCGGCGCGGCGGAAACATTCGTTGCCGTTGGTGTGGTGTTTTGCGCGGGCGTGGTCAGGGCGGAGGTTTGGCTAGGGTCCGCGCCGGTGTTCGGCGCGGCCGCCTTATCGGACGTGGCAGAGGCGGACGTTTGCGCGTCGGCGCCGTGGTGAGCACTGGCCTGGATGGCGCTGTCGGTGTCGCCGACGCCAGTGGCAGCTTGCGCTTTATCGCCGGTTTGCGGCTGCGACGCGGTTTTGGCTGAGGCTTTTTCATCGTCCGCGGCTTTGTCGGCGTCGGCTTGCAGACTTGCCGAAGCAGCCGGCTTGCCGTTTGCCGCGCCAAAAGCGGTGGAACCGATGGCGGGATCGGCGGCAGCAACGGCAGCCGCCGTGGCCAGAGGCACGGCGGCGTTTGCGGGGGTTAGGGCGGTGGCGGCGATGGCCGGGACGGCAACGATAGGTACCGCTGCCAGCGTGGCGCCGCCGACGCTGCCGGTTTGGGCTGCCGATTGAGCCACAGCCGCTTCGGCGTCGGACTTTGGCTCGGTCTCGGTATCGGATTTGGTTTCGGCTTTGGACGCTGGCTTGCCTGCATCCTTGGCCGCGTCTTTGCCGGCATCGTTGGTTGCCGGCTTGGATAAGTCTTTAGCCGTCGAATTGTCGGTTTTGGCCGTGTTTTCGGCTTGGGACGGCTTATTTTCGGCAGAATCGGAGCTTTTTCCGCTCTTTTTCGGCTGATTGCTGTCATCAGCTGCCTGGGTGGCCTGATCGGGCGCATCGGCGCTGGCAACCGTGTCGTCGGACGCCGGTGGCGGCGGAATATCGGCCGCGTTCTGGGTGCCATCATCGAGCAGGCTTGCGAATGGCGTGGGCGGCGCTTGATCGGGTGCGGGCGCCGGCCGGGCCAGACGGGGCGGCAGGGGATTGGCGGCGTAAGTGCTCGTCTCGGACGCAACTTGGGACACAGGCGGACCTCCGGATTTCCGCCCTCCATTCTGCAATCGTCAGGCCAGGCCCGAAAACGAGTAATTACTGTTTAAAATCAATTAGATAATGAAAATCAGGCGATCCGAGCGAAGGCCTCGACCCGGCAGCGCTTGCGCTTTTCCCGGCAAGAATTGCCGCTGATCAAAGGGCGATTTGCGCGAAACAGGGCGCGAAAAGACCATGCATTGCGCACCATCGGTCGCCACCTGTAGTAAGAAGCCAGCATGCGAAATAGCCTCGATCTCGACAGTAGCCCGCAAGATACCCGTGTCGTCGTCGCCATGTCTGGCGGAGTCGATTCCTCGGTGACGGCTGCCTTGCTCAAGGCCGAAGGCTACGACGTCGTCGGCGTCACGCTGCAGCTTTACGACCATGGCGCCGCCACCCATAGAAAAGGGGCGTGCTGCGCCGGGCAGGACATCTATGACGCCCGCGCCGTTGCCGAGCGCATCGGCATTCCGCATTACGTGCTCGACTATGAGCGCCGCTTCAAGGAAGCCGTGATCGACCGCTTCGCCGCGAGCTATATCGCCGGCGAGACGCCGGTGCCCTGCGTCGATTGCAACATGGCGATCAAGTTTCACGACTTGCTCATCACCGCGCGTGAACTCGGCGCCAAGGTTCTGGCCACCGGCCATTATGTCGCGTCGCGAGCGCTGGCGTCCGGCGGGCGCGGGCTCTATCGCGCGCGCGAGGAAGAGCGCGACCAGAGTTATTTCCTGTTCGGCACCACGCGCGAACAACTCGACATTCTTCGTTTTCCGCTCGGCGAACGCACCAAGGCCGAGACGCGCGAACTTGCGCGCAAGTTCGGCCTCGCCATCGCCGACAAGCATGACAGCCAGGACATCTGTTTCGTGCCGACCGGCCATTACGCCGACATCATCGAGCGGCTCAAGCCGGGCGCTTCGGAGCCGGGATCAATCGTCGATCTCGACGGCAAAGTGCTGGGCGCGCATTCCGGCATCATTCATTTCACCGTCGGCCAGCGTAAAGGCCTGGGCGTTTCCTCGAGCGCGCCGCTTTATGTGGTGCGGCTCGAAGCCGAGAGCCGCCGCGTCGTCGTCGGTTCGCGCGATGCCTTGCGCACCAGCCGCATCGTGCTGCGCGAAGTCAATTGGATCGGCGATGCGGCCATCGACGAAACGCTCGCCGACGACCGGCGCGAAGTATTTGTGAAGGTGCGCTCGACGCGGCCGCCGGCCGCGGCGTGGCTGCGCCACGGTGTTGACGGATATGAAGTCGAATTGGTCGACGGCGAACATGGCGTTTCGCCGGGTCAGGCTTGTGTCTTTTATGACGCCGGCGAGGGCCAAGCGCGCGTGCTGGGCGGCGGCTTCATTAAGAGCGCGGTCGCTACGAAAGCACTGGTGGCCGATGCCGTGCCGGCGCATGACGAACGTCTGGCGGCGGGCTAAAGGTCCTCGATGGCCGGCGACATCGACCACAAAAGCGTCGCGCGCGCTTATGCTTTCTGGGCGCCGATGTATGATTTCGTGTTCGGCGCGGTATTTGCGCGCGGCAGGCGTGCTTCGATCGCCGCGGCCGAAAAGGCATGCGGCCCTAAGGGCGGACGCATTCTCGAAGTCGGCGTCGGCACCGGAATATCGCTGCCCGATTATGCGCGCATCCATAGAATCGTTGGCGTCGATCTGTCCGAGCCGATGCTGCGCAAGGCGCACGAAAAAGTCGCCGAGCACAAGCTTTCGAATGTCGAAGCGCTCTGCGTCATGGATGCCGAGCGCATGGCGCTGCCGGATCAATCCTTCGACGTGGTGGTGGCGCAATTCGTCATCACCGCGGTGCCCCATCCGGAAGCGACGCTCGACGAATTCGCCCGCGTCATCAAGCCGGGCGGCGAGATCATCCTGGTCAATCACATTGGCGCGGAAAGCGGGCTGCGGCGGATTTTCGAAATATGTTTTGCGCCGCTGGCGCAGTTGCTTGGTTGGCGGCCGGGTTTTCGTTTCGGCAGGCTCAGCGATTGGGCAATGCGTCACGGCGGCGTGCGCCTGGTGGAGCGCCGTCCGATGCCGCCGATGGGCCATTTTGCGCTGGTGCGATTCGAGCGAATCTCAGCAGCGGAACTCTTGCCGTGGTCCAGCTGTTATCCCTGATGGCGCTTTCGCAGCGCCAGGGAGCATGGCCATGAACATCGTCAGGCTTGCGGTATTAGGGGCCGCGCTGGCAGTGCCGGCGCTCGCCGCGGCCCAGGCGCCGCCGGAAACCAAAGTGCCGATCGCGCCCAAAACCGAACAGCTCGATCGCAACGCCTGCGCCAATAACCGCGCCACGGTCGGGCAGGGCGGCGATATGGATATGCAGAAGCCCCAGGGCCAGTCTTTGAGCGACCAGCTCGCTCGTTCCGATGGCGTCATCTGCCCGCCCGCGCAGGTCGATCCCGAAATCAAGGCGCCGACGCCGCCGGGCGGCGCCATGAAAGTGATCCCGCCGCCGGGCACACCGGGCGGCGATCCCAATCTGCAGCCGAAATAAATTTCTCCCTGCGTGCCGTTTAGCAGCTGACCGGCCCGGCGATTTATGGCCGAAATGGGCCAAATCGCGCCGAATTTCCCGGCTTTGCTTGACAGGGTTTGCTGTGGCTTCCTATATCGCGCCAATTCCGGCCACGGCCGGCACGGTGGCGGGGTAGCTCAGTTGGTTAGAGCAGCGGAATCATAATCCGGAGGTCGGCGGTTCAACTCCGTCCCCCGCTACCAAACTTTTAATATCAATGGCTTGGAGGTCATTTTTAGGGGATTTTTCCGATAGCCCGAAAACCCCGCTGGGGTCACACTGGGGTCACGTGACCTGAAGGATATGTTGTACCGGCGCGATGGAGAGTTTATTGGGCTGCCAAACCGGTCGCTCGCGGATGTGCTCGATATAGTCAAGAATATCGTCGAGCATAAGGTATCCTTGAGACCGCGGGCTTTGCCAATCCGATGGATCCAGCGCGCTTCCTGCATCCAAGTGCGGCATGATGTTCATTCCGTTGGCTCCGCGAATGATTGAAGCACTAGGCAACCGCCTTTTTTCTTGCAGGGTTAGCTCGATCCAAAATCATTTTGCTTACCGCGTCTAAGATTTTGGTGACGGCGCTCCGGCGATAGGCCCACTTCTCGTCAGCATCCGGCAAATTTACTACCATAGTTGCATTGGCCTCGAACAACAAGACATCGCCATTGGGGCTTATGCCGAAATCGATCCCGCAATAATCGAGGTGGAGTTTCTCGGCAATCTGCGCCAGTGCGGTCACGGCTTTTTGCCCGAGAACGGCCGTCATGTTGTCGAGAAAGGCAGCGTCCTCCGATCGATGGTTGGCATGGTCGGCCATGTCGGCAGTGAAATAGTGGACTTTCCATTGTTGGGATATTGCGAGGTGAAGTGGATAGAGGTGACCATCGATGATCATTACGCGGTATTTCCGCGAATTGCCGTCCGCGCCGCGCGCGTCGAGATATTCTATGACCAGCAATTCGTCGCCGGGAAGGCCGGCTGCCGCCGACGGCAGTTCGGCCGCGGATTCCACCCGCAAGAAATTTTGTCCTGTATGAAAGCCAGGTGAACGTAAAAGTAGGGGAAACTTAAATCCATGAGATGAAATGACGGCTGCTGCGTTTGAGCTAGTCAAAACTGCACGCCGAATAGTAATTGTGCGTGGAGTCACCACACCCGGCAATCCGTGAAGGCGTGCAGCGTTGGCTGCGCGGCCGGTCTCGATCACCGCGGAAGGACTATTAATAATAGGACTGGACGCCGTTGTCGCAAATCTAGCTGCTGCTTCAAGAGCCGGCCCGCAGAGGTCAGCGTCACCAATCGCATTAAAGACGACCTGATGCGCCGGCAGCGGAATTGCCGCTGTCAGAAAATCAGCGACGATCACAGATATCGCAAAGACGCGATCGTCTAAAAACGACGACGTTGGAATATTACCGCTGCCTGACGAAACTAAGAGCAATAACGGAACCGGTTGCTTCGTTCCGCGGTAGGGAAGTGTAGATATGAAATAGTTCCTGAAGCCATTTTGAAAATGCAGTTTAGCGCTGCTGTGGTCTCCTGATGCTGAATGTACGCAACCAAGCCCCTGATGGGCCTGCGGTAGATTTGGATCAAGCCGCAATGCCAAGTCATAATGTTCACGCGCTCCCACGAGATTGCCACCACGAAGTAGCAGGTTCGCCAAATTTACATGCCCAATTGGATTTGTTCGATGGTGTAGAATTGCCTCGGAATAGACGCGGCAAGCGGCGGCAATAAAACCCATCGCCGTCAGGCACGCTCCGAATTCATTGAGTGCGCTAAAATTTGTCGGCGCTCTCAGAAGTATGTCGACAAATGCCAGCCGAGCTTCATCGCGCCGGTCCAAAGCGCTAAGGAGCGCTGCGCGTTCGATTTCGACGTCGATTGCAACTTGGCAAGTTGCGATTTGACGCTCTAGTTGCAGAAGCCGTGCTTCCTGCGCCGCGCGTGGTGCCCAATTGTGTTGGCTATTCATTTTTGAGGAATCTATGGATTCGTCAAGTCGTTCCCAGACAATCAGGGCACAATATTGGTTAACGATCCATTAACCATGTGGTTCGCTGGTCCAAGCGCGACGATGCTTGCGAATAAATTTATCGATGATGGATGTCGGCTTCTACCCCTTAGCGGAAAACCGAGGCGCGTCGGAATTTATCCGGGATAGACTAACGACGGACAACGAATTCCGGGGTGAATAATTTCGCAGCTAAAGACTTTGTGCGGCCATTCAAAGGCGCGCTTACTCGGCCGCTTGTGGCGAGAGTCCGTCCTTGCCGGCCTTTTCTTTTTCAGCCGGGCGATGCCGACCGGAAACCCACGTCGAGATTCGATCCAGATAGAGATAGACCACGGGGGTCGTGAATAACGTGAGCGCCTGACTCACCAGAAGGCCGCCAACCATGGCGTAGCCGAGCGGCTGACGGATCTCGGAACCGGTGCCCTGACCCAGCATCAGCGGCACGCCGCCCAGCATTGCGGCCATCGTTGTCATCATAATCGGGCGGAAACGCAACAGCGCGGCACGACGGATCGCATCCAGTGGGGACAAGCCATCATCTCGTTCGGCGACAATTGCAAAGTCGACCATCATAATGCCGTTCTTCTTGACGATTCCGATGAGGAGAATAATGCCGATCAATGCAATCAGGCTGAAGTCAAAATGGAAAATCATCAGAGTCAGCAATGCGCCGACGCCGGCGGACGGCAACGTCGATAAGATTGTGATCGGATGGATGTAACTTTCATAGAGAACGCCGAGAATCAAATAGACGACGACAAGCGCGGCAATAATTAGCATCGGTACGCTTGATAGCGAATCCTGAAACGCCTGCGCATTACCCTGAAACGTCGTACTGATTGTGCCGGGAGGGTTCATCTCAGTCTTGGCCTTTTCGATGGCGTTAGTCGCCTGTCCGAGCGCCGTCCCCTGCGCAAGATTGAAGCTGATTGTAATTGATGGGAATTGACCCTGATGGCTGATCGACAGAGGCTGGATTGGATCCGTGGTCCATTTGGCGAAAGCCGACATCGGAACTTCGCCGTTGGTTGTCGGCGAGCGCAGGAAAATCTTATCGAGTGTTGCGGGGTCGCCCTGCAACGTAGGCAACACTTCCAAAATCACATAATAGCTCGAAAGCTGCGTGAAATATTGCGCAATTTGACGCTGACCGAAGGCATCGTAGAGCGTGTCGTCGACCATCTGTTCGGTAAGACCGTATTGCGCCGCCTGATCGCGATTGACTTTAATGGTCAGCGTGGTTCCGTCGGATTGTTGGTCGGTAGCAACGTCACGTAACTCCGGCAAACTCTTCAGCTTGGCAAGTATCTTCGGCGCCCACTCATTGAGCTGGTCGAGGTCTGCATCCTGCAGCGTGTATTGGAATTGTGTACGCGACGCACGCCCGCCGATCCTGACGTCCTGGGCAGCTTGAAGGAAAAGCCTTGCACCCTCGACTTTGTCGAGCGGACCGCGCAGTCGGGCGATGATCTGATCTGCACTTGCAGTGCGTTCATCACGCGGTTTCAATGTAATGAACATGCGGGCAGTATTGGGCGGGTTACCGTTTCCTCCCATGAACATCGCGATATGGTCAACCGCAGGATCTTTTCGCACGACTTCGCCCAATTCCAGCTGATGCCGCATCATCTGGGCAGGAGAGACATCCTGCGCCGCCTCGGAAATGCCGGTGAGAAGTCCGATATCCTGCTGTGGAAAGAAGCCCTTTGGTATGGCGATAAATAGGATTACCGACAAGGCAAGCGTGGCGAAGAACACGCATAGGGTTACAAACCTATGCCTAAGTACAACATCGAGACCGCGCTCGTACCCGTGCAGTAGACTCTCGAAGGCGCGCTCGCTCCACGCATAAAGACGTCCGTGATGGGCTTCTTTTGGCGGTTTTAGAAAACGTGAAGCCATCATTGGCGTCAACGTTAGTGAAACGATCGCCGAAACAATAATTGTCATCGCAAGAGTAATAGCGAATTCGCGAAATAGTCGCCCGATAATCCCTCCCATCAGCAATAGCGGAATAAGGACGGCAATGAGCGAAATACTGATCGACACAATAGTGAATGCGATTTCGCGGGACCCGCGTAGCGCGGCCTTGTAAGGTGCGTCTCCCCCTTCAATATATCGAGTTATGTTTTCGAGCATCACGATAGCGTCATCGACGACGAAGCCGACCGCAATGGTCAACGCCATCAGCGACAAATTATCGAGGCTAAAGCCGAACACCCACATCAACGCGCAGGCGCCCAACAAAGCGAGCGGCACCGTTACGCTAGGAATGATCGTTGCCCACACACTGCGAAGGAAAACAAAAATCACCATTACGACAAGCACGATGGTAATCAAAAGGGTGAATTGAACGTCTCTCACAGCCGCTCTAATCGTCTGCGTCCGATCACTCAGTGTGAATACATTAATCGCCGGCGGCATCGTAGCCCGCAGCCGCGGCAACGTTTGGTTGATCTTGTCGACGGTCTCGATAACATTAGCGCCGGGTTGCTTGAAGATGACAATCACAATGCCCCGTTTGCCATCGGCCCAGCCTGCCTGTGTCGTATCTTGCGGACCGGTGACTGCTTGCCCAATGTCACGCACGCGCAAAGGCGCGCCATTCCGATAGGTGACAATGGCGTCGTTCCAACTCTTCGCCTCGGTCAGTTGGTCATTAGTATAGATCGTGTAGGATCGCGTCGGGCCGCGGATGGTGCCCTTGGGATTATCAACGGTCGTAACCGAGAGCGGAATACGAACATCTTCCAATGAAAGACCCTTGGCGACAAGCTTGGCAGGGTCGAGCTGAATCCGGATAGCGGGCTTCTGCTGGCCGCCGATCAGCACTTGCGCGACACCGGCAATCTGGCTGATCTGCTGGGCAAGTTTGGTTTCAACGTTGTCATCGACTTCAGTCAACGGCAGCGTGTCGGACGTCGCTCCAAGCAAAAGAATAGGCGAGTCGGCCGGATTGACCTTTCGATAGGTCGGGGGGCTTGGCAGGTTTTTCGGTAGTTGCCCGCTGGCCGCGTTGATCGCAGCCTGAATGTCGTTGGCGGCCGCATCGATATTGCGATCAAGATTGAATTGGATGGTGATCGAACTTGAGCCGACGACGCTTGTCGACGTCATTTGTGAAACGCCGGGAATTTGTGCGAATTGGGTTTCCAGCGGCTGTGCCACTGCCGAAGCCATCGTGTCCGGGCTTGCGCCCGGCAAGTTCGCCGAAACCTGGATGGTGGGGAAATCCACCTGCGGTAACGGCGCGACCGGCAGTCTCGGATAAGCGACGATGCCGACGAATAATACACCGACCATCAGCAACGATGTGGCGATCGGTAGCCGGATAAATGGCGCGGAAATCCCACCTTCCATGTTCAGGGTACTTTTTGTGAGGTGTTGCTCGCTTCTTTGTCGGGTGGCGAAGGAGGCGCAATCGATTCGCGCGGATCGACTACTACGCCTTGTGTAAGGCGATATTGACCGGCGACAACCACGCGATCGCCCGCTGCTAATCCTTCAGTGATCACGGCCCGCGTCGTATCCTCGTCGCCGACCTTAATATCCTTAATCTCGATCTTGTTACCATCGCCCACAACGAAGGCGTAGAGCCCGTTTTGCCCGTGCTGAATTGCGTCACTAGACACTACAATGGCATTCTTGCGTGTGTCGACCAGAAGCCGCGTAGCGACCGACAGGCCGGGCCACAGAGCATTATCGGTATTTTGAAACGTCGCTTTCATGCGAATAGTGCCACTTGCCTGATCAACCTCATTGTTAACAAGCGCAAGGTGCCCTTGAGCAAGAACCTTGGTGCCGTCTGACGTCAATGCCATCACGGGCACCACGCCGGCGCCCAGTGCGTTATTGATCTTCCCGATTTCTTCTTCAGGCGCGGTGAACACAACAGATATTGGCTGAAGCTTCACGATCGTGACGATGCCAGAGGTGTCGCTCGCATGCACGATGTTGCCGGGGTCAACGAGACGAAACCCGGTTTTGCCAGTCAGAGGCGAACGAATATCGGTATAGCTGAGCTGTGTTCCGCTATTATCGATGTTTGCTTGATCGCCTTTTATTTGAGCGATCAGCTGATCAACGGTAGCCTGTTGTGTATCAAGCTGCTGACGCGTGGCAAATTCCTGCTGGGCAAGGGTGCTATAGCGCTTAAGATCGAGCTGCGCGTTCTTTAGATTCGCCTCATCCTGTGCCTTCTTCGCCTGCGCCTGTTCAAGGGCTGCCTGGTATGGTCTGGGGTCAATTTGTAAAAGCAAATCGCCTTTATTCACCATCTGCCCTTGTCGAAAGTCGACTTTAATTACCTGACCATCGACGCGGCTACGAACGGTTACTGTGTCGTAAGGTTGTACCGTCCCAAGTCCATTCAAGTAGACTTGGAAATCGTGTTTTTGGACCGGCTGTATTGTGACGGGGATGGGCGCCGGGCCCTTTCCCTGTCGCTTGCTAACATTGCCCGGACTTGCAGAAACATCGGCTGCCCCTGACGGAAAATAGCGCCAACCGAGAAAGCCTAAGATGAGCAACAGCCCCGCTAAAGCCACAAGAGTTTTGGGGCTGCGCGAATATAGTCGATGAATTGTAGTCAAACGGCTACTCCATCAGCGGTCAACGCACAGATGATCCGCCGCTTTGTATCACCAATTGCATCCAACTAACGCACAAGCTGGCTAATTCCTGCGATCAATCACAAAACCGGCAACATCACGGTCCATTTGGGAATGGCCGCCATTAATGTCGAATTTATATCTCCGCGACCAAGGCGAGCGTGTTGGAAGCCACTCCATTCAACCCATTTATGATCTCGGGGTTCCGTCAGCCATTGCGTGGCGGCCGGCCGGGGACATTTGCCGCCCCGCGGCAGCAAGTATTCCCTGGAGGATCCGGTCAAAATTCTGCCGTTCCGCCCGTGTTTTGCCCATTGCCGCACGCATGGCGTCAACGTCGAACGGACTTCGTTGCAGCGTTTGGTGAATTTCGTATTGCGCCGAACGGTAAGCCGACCGAGCATTCTCGATTGTGTTGCGGTTGTCTTCGAACCGCGCGCGCAGTAATGCAGCATCGGCCCGCGGCAGGGCGGTTGCCAGCCGATCGATGCGCACGAATACGTCCGGGTCCCACGAGGAAAGGGCCGGGGGACGGATCGCTATTACCACCGCTACGCCAATAAAAAGCAGATTAAGAGTAAGCGAACCGGCCCAAAGCCGGCGCAATGAACCGGGCCAATGGCGCTTCGTCGCTGTCATGCCCCGTAGCGATGCAATCTTCATCAAATGAAACTGACCTCTATGGTCACTCCCGTCCGACTAACGCGCCGCGCGCGGGAATCCTGCGCATGTGAATAGGCGCCAACTGATCGCAACTACGGTCGGCACAAGTAGGCCGCGTTTGACCCAGAGGGGACATTGGCTTGTAGCAATTATTCGAGGCCAGCCAAGCGAAAAGCTTCGAGATACCTTTGTCGATCGTCGATGCGGACGAAAGGCAATACTTCCTCAAGCCATTTAAGTGAGATTTCGGGAGAAGGCGCATTACCGTCGGTAGTGCAGCCCTGGCCTCATCGATCTCACCTGCAAGGGCACAATTGACGATAAGAATACGATAAGCGGAGACCAAGCTTGGACTTTCGACAATTGCTTTTCGGGCGAACTCAATCCCGTCGCGATACCGCCCGCCGACAAAACAAGCCGAAGCACGAACATTATTGATTACGCCGGCGTTGCCACGAGCTAATAAATCGCGCGGACTCAGGCGCGCCGCTATGTCACCGTGTGCCAACGCCTCCTGGCTACGTCCCAAGTAAACTAAAGTGAGTGCGAACAAATAATGCGCGATAGCAAAGTTTGGATTGCCAGCGATCGCCTTTTCGTACTCCTTAAGGGCATCCTCAGCGCGTTTGCTATAAGTCAGGACAAATCCCAAAGCGACGTGTACCCACGGATCGTCGGCGTCCAAAAGGAACGCCTTGTGCGCAGCATCAGAGGCGAGTGTCAGAGTCCTCTCAGGTCGCTCCCAGCCCAGGTGTACGCCCAACGTCGTCACGAACGACAAAAGGCTATAGGCCTGGGCATAACCGGGGTCGAGCGCGATGGCCTTTTGTAGTAGTTGCCGAGCGGTGTCGACGTCTGGTCTTGATCTGCTGTTTATGAGCGACAATGCGCGTACGACGCACTCCCACGCATCAAGACTCTCGGCGATTTGCGCTTTGCGCGAATACCTTCAGCCGCATAGAGCTGAGGCTCGATAGCAGCTACAACCTGCTCGGTGATCTCGTCCTGCACGGCAAAGATGTCGGCGAGGTCCCGGTCGTATCGTTCGGCCCAGACATGGTGGCCAGTAGTAGCGTCAATTAATTGCGCCGTAATTCGTACGCGATTGCTTGCCTTGCGCACACTGCCTTCGAGAACGTAACGCACGCCAAGCTCGCTCCCGACCTGCTTTACGTCCACCGCCTTACCTTTGTATGTGAACGAAGAATTTCGCGAAATTACGAAGAACCAACGTACCTTTGCGAGCCCAGTGAGAAGATCTTCGGTTATCCCATCGGCGAAGTATTCTTGGTCTGGATCGCCACTTATGTTCTCAAAAGGTAAGACCGCGATTGATGGTTTGTCGGGTAAAACTACAGGCTTATTGAGAATCGACTCGGCCGATGTCGTTTTCCCATTGCCAAAATCTGCCGGCAAAATGGCCGACGATGTAACAGGCTGGTAATCTTTCGATTTTCTTCGATTTCGAATAATTATTTCCGCTGCGATGATTGCAACTCCAATGCAAACAGCGAGGAGCCGATAGTCGACGGCGGATAAAAAAGATTGCCGGATACCGGTGGGTATTTCCACGAGCTCAAGAAGACGTGCGATCCAATGCTCAGGAGCAAAGCCGGTTAATGCAACGATCAACCCGGCAACAACCCAATGCGTCAAGTATTCCTTCGCCGTCGTCCAAATATGCTTGGACGGGTTGGGGCGATGATCATTGGTCATTCAGAAATTCCAAGGCCCGATGCTCAAACAGGATATTCAGGGGCAATCTTAGTAATAAAATCTGCACTTTGCGAGGGCTGCATCCTTTCGGGATGTCGGCTATTGGCCCGAAGTCGGCATCGTTGGGTCCAACGGCCAGCTTAAATATATCCAAAGAGTGATACAAACCGCTTCCAGAACTCCATTTCGAGCCGTACGATTTCAAGCTCAAAGGGGGCCATATGGAAAACGAATATCAGCCTGAGATATGGCGCGACGTATATGTCGTGCTGAGTACGTCCTCAGCCGCCCTTATCGGGTTGCTATTCATCGCCACATCGTTGCGTCTCGACGAAATTGTTAGCAATCCGATTTTGCGTAGTCGGGCATTCAACCATACGCGTTATCTGCTGACGATATTTGTCGAAGCACTGTTGAATTCTTGTTCCTCAGCCTAAGCTCATTCTCGGAATCGAACTGATTGCACTTAATTTATTCGCGCTGTGCCTACCTCTCAAGCTTTTCTACATCTTCTTTAAGAATAAGGACGGCTTTCACCATGGCGGAACGGCTGTGCATCGCTTGACCATCTTCATTTTCAGCTTTTTGCTCGGGATCGCTGGAGGCGCAACTCAAATCGGACACTTAAATTGGGGTATATATCTGGTAACCGCTTCCTGCATCATTGTAGTTGTTATGGTTGTGTTGAATTCTTGGTCGATCATGTTGGGGGTCGGACAAGCGGAAATGATGCGAGCAGCAAACAGGAGCACTACTCGGCGCTCGCGTTAATTGGGTGACCCAAATGGCGGTTCTGTCATACAGAACCAAGAGCGCGATGTCGGCATTTGGCACTCAGCGGACAATTTGACCGCGCCCGGGATTGTCAGCCATTGGACTAACAACGAACAAAGGCGGTAGCCCTTTCAGTAGAGGTCACTGCTATTCAAATCGAAGGGTGATTTCTTCGAGCGGAATACCGGAGACTTTCGTAGTCCAGTTTTCGCCTGCACTCACCGGCATTGGGAGTGTCAACGTTCCAGTCGAAATGGTTTCTCCTGCGCTCAATGGAGGATTATGCGAGTCATTTGCAAGCAATTCGACCAGATGGCGCAGCGCCAGAAGTGGGCTATCGAGCACGAGAGCGCCGCCGCCCCGCTGGCTCTGTTTTCCGTTGCAACAAAGTTCGACTTCGAACCTTGTCAGTTCATTCCGCCATTCTGCCTTGCGCGGTGCAATTGAGTGGCGGGTCCCGACCAGTAGTGCTCCGTGTAAGCCATTTGCGGCGACCGTATCGGGGGGCGCAAATTTCCATTCAGGAAAAATCGACTGCACGATCTCATAGCCGAGCGACACCCATTCGACGCAATCGAGTAGCGCCGCTTCGTTCATGTCCGGCAATGGCGCCGATTTCAGGCCGAACATGATTTCCGCCTCGATGCGCGGTTCGATGAAATCCTTAACGCGTTGAACCGGCGTATGCGCGAGCTCGTGCGTGGTATGGTCGGTGGTATAGCCCCAGTTCGGCGCCTCGACGCCGTACACCTTCCACATTTTACGGTTCGTAAAGCCGATCTTGCGTCCGGTTATTTTTTCGTTGCGCGCCTCAAATGTAGCGCGGAGCAGCGGTATGACGCGGTAAGCCTCGGCGAGACTCAATCCGCCGGGCCGCGAAGTGAAGGTCGGAATTTGCCGATGGCTAGCCAAAGAAGCGACGGTCTCGTCGGCAACGGCTTGGAGATTTTGTGCTTCGATTGAAGCTGCCATACGCGGACTTTATCCGTAGCTGTGGAGGGCACAAGTGGGGCGGACGTCGGAATTGCGTAAGCAAATGTTCGCTATTGCCGTAACTGCGAACAAAAGTCGATTTTGGCCTGCGCCGGCTTGTTCGCCAATG
>CAWEDE010000011.1:0-145507 GCA_963807665.1 uncultured Alphaproteobacteria bacterium
ACGAGTCGCCCACGTGGACGATGCGCTCGAGCGGCGCGCCGAGGCGCCCGCGGTCCAGCGGAAGATGGGCGTGTCCGGCTTCTCCATGCCGAGCCGCCCGGAGTCGGCGACACGGCGAAGTCGCCGGCCCAGCCCACCTCGGCGACGAGCTCGGCGAGGCGGCCCTCGGAGTTGGAGATCACCCCCACCGGCACGCCCGCGCCGCGGAGCTCGCGGCACAGCTCGATCATGCCGGCGATGGGCCGTCGCCACAGGTTCCGGCGCGGCTGCTCGGTCCAGAGCCAGTCGACGGGGCGCTCCGCGCCGGCCGGTGACGCCGGCGCTCTCGAGCAGGCGGGCCATGAACGTCTTCCAGGGGTGGCCGCCGAGCCCGGCGGCGATGGCAGCGTCGTAGGCGCGCCACGCCTCGGTGACACCGGCCTCGAGGGCTCGGCGCCGGCCGCGAGCCGCGCTCGGCGAGGCGCCGCGCGAGCAGGAGCTGTCGAGGTCGCAGAGCGTCTGTCCGAAATCGAAGGTGACCGCGAGGGCGGGAGGTCGCGCCGGCATGGCCGCGCCATCTAGCACGGCGCTTCCCCCGAGCCTCGACTGGAATCCGGCCGCGATCTTCGCCATGGTCTGCCGGCCATGACGATCCCCTCAACGCTCGCCTCGCGCGCTGCGCAGAGCACCCTGGTGCTCGCGCTCGTCGCCTGTGGCAAGTCGACGCCGCCCTCCATGGCGGAGCCCGTCCCCCCGCCGCAGGCGTCGAGCCACGAGGTGGCGCCGCCGCCGCCTCCTGCCTCCGCCGCTGCGGTGCCCCTCGACGCCGGCGCGCCCCGGCCCCGAGGACGCCGGCACCCCGCCGCCATCGTCGCCGACAACAAGGTCGAGCCCACCCAGGGCGCGGAGCTCCAGGAGCGCGCCAAGGGACTCTTCGATGCCATCGTCGCGGACGATCCCGATCGCGCGGAGGCCTTCTGGTTCCCGCGCGAGCCGTTCATCCCGCTCAAGGACGTCAAGGATCCGGGCAAGTACTGGACGCAGCTCCACAAGACCTACGTGAGCGACGTCCACGCGCTGCACCGGAAGCGCAAGTCGTGGGAAGGCGCCACGTTCGTCGAGTTCGACGGGTGGACGCAATCCAAGTGGGTGCCGCCCGGGGACGAGGCCAACAAATCGGCTACCACCGCGCCTTCCACGGCAAGCTCCACTACAAGGTCGGCGGCGACGACGGCGAGATCGACGTGATGACGATCATCACCTGGCAGGGCCGCTGGTACGTGACCCACCTGCGGAAGTTCAAGCATTGACGCCGTCAACGCGGGGGGCCCCCCTGCACCCCCGGGTCTCCGTCCTCCTGCCGTACCGCGACGCGGCCGGCACGATCGAGGAGGCCCTGGGCAGCCTGCTCGACGAGCGCGGCCTCGCCTTCGAGGTGATCGCCGTCGACGACGGCTCGCGCGACGACGGCGCGGCTCGCGCCTTGGCCATCGCCCGGCGGGACGCGCGCGTGGTGCTGACGGCGACGCGGGGCCTGGGGATCGCCGGCGCCCTGGCGCACGCTGCATCGATCGCACGCGGGGAGCTCGTGGCCCGCATGGACACCAACGACGTTCTCGGTGCCGGGCCGCCTCGCGGCGTCGGCGGCGCTGCTCGACGCGCGCCCCAATCTCGGCGCGGTCGGCACGCTCGTGGAGGCCTTCCCCGACGCCCTCGTCGCCGAGGGGGGGCGGCGCTACGTGGCGTGGTTGAACGCGCTGGTCTCGCCGAGGATCACCATCGCGACATCTTCGTCGAGTCGCCCCTCTGCCACCCCTCGGTCACCATGCGCCGCGACGCGCTCGACGCCGCGGGCGGCTACCGCGACGTGCCCTGGCCGGAGGACTACGATCTCTGGCTCCGCCTCCACGCAGCCGGCTGGAAGATAGCCAAGGTCCCCGCCACGCTTCTCCGCTGGCGACACCACGAGCGGCGCGCCACCGTGACCAATCCGCGCTACGCGCTCGCCCGCTTCGACGCGCTCAAGGGCCGCTACCTGGCGCCGCGCCTTTGAAGCGCCGGCAGGCCGCTCGCGGTGTGGGGCGCGGGCAAGACGGGCAAGCGCCTCGGCCGCGCCCTCCGCGAGAACGGCGTCGCGCCCGCGCTCTACGTCGACATCGACCCGCGCAAAATCGGCGGCGTCGCGCAGGGCGTCCCCATCGTCGCGCCTCGGGACCTGACCCGCGGCGAATACACCGTCGTCGTCGCCGTCGGCGCGCGCGGCGCGCGGAGCATCGTGCGCGCGCGCCTCGACGCGGCCGGCTTCGTCGAGGGGACGGACTACCTCTGCGCGTCGTGAACGGAAGCTCGCCGCACCCGGGCTGTGGTGACGAAGAGCCCGCCCACCCCGGTCCACGTCGCCTCCACCTCGAACGGCCCCTCGCCGCGCGCGAGGTGGACCCGCGCCCGCGCGGGCGGTCCGAGCTCGACCTCGGCCTCCAGGAAGCCCACGTACCGCTGCACGAAGCGGTCGACCGCCTTGTACATGGACTCCTGATCGAGAACCGCGTCACCACCGCCCGCCACCGCGCCTCGGGCGCGAGCGCGTCCACGGCGAGGAGCTCCGCGGCGGTGAGGATCTTGCGCGAGATGTCGTGCTTGAGCGGGGCCGCATCCTCGACGTCGACGCCGGGGTGCGCGCCCGCGTCGGCCGCCGCGAGCGCGATGGCGATGTGCTTCTTGTGGCTCACCGATCCGACGAAGCCCGGCGGTAGCCGCGGCGCCTCGCGCGCGGTGGCGAGGAGCGACACGCGCGGCGCGCCCCAATCCGCGAGCGCCGCCGCCAGCGCGAGGCGCCCGGCGACCCAGGTCCTCTGCCGGAAGGGCACGAGCCCCGCGGCGAACGCCCGCTCCTCCTCGGTGAGCTGCGCGAGGACGGAGGGCGGCGGCGCGCTGTCGGGGATGGTGACGGCCGAGAGCGCGCCGTGCGGGTGCGAGAGCAGCGGGCGTGGTTCCCAGGCGGTCACGCGCCCTTGACGACCGCCATGTCCTTGCGGGCCGCCTCGAGGATCTCGGATGCGAAGGTGGCGATGATGGCGTCGTCCTCGCCCTCGACCATGACCCGGAGCTTCGGCTCGGTGCCGCTCCAGCGCACCAGCACGCGGCCCGCGCTCGCCGAGGACCTTCTCCACGCGGTCGACCGCCAGCTTCATCGTCCCCATGGCCTCGAGGGGCTGCCGGCTGACGAAGGTCGCGTTCTCGAGCACCTGGGGTACCGCTGCATCGCGCCCGACGCAGCTCCGAGAGGGGCTTGCCCTCCGCATCATGATGGCGAGCACCTGGAGCGCCGCCATGATGCCGTCGCCCGTCGTGGCGTGGTCGAGGAAGACGAGGTGGCCCGACTGCTCGCCGCCGAAGGTGAAGCCGCCCGATCGCATCGCCTCGACGACGTAGCGATCGCCGACCTGGTGCGCATGAGCTTGCCGCCGCCTCGCGGATCGCGCGCTCGAGGCCGAGGTTGCTCATGACCGTGGTGACCACCGTCTTCTTCGGCAGCGTGCCCTGCTTGAGCATGCGCAGCGCGCAGAGCGCCATGACGGCGTCGCCGTCGACCACCTGGCCGCGCTCGTCGACCATGATCACCCGGTCGGCGTCGCCGTCGAGGGCGATGCCGATGGCGGCGCCCTTGCGCACCACCTCGCGCGCAGTGCTCGGGGTGGAGCGCGCCGCAGTCGTGGTTGATGTTCTTGCCGTTGGGCTTGACGCCGAGCGCGATCACGTCGGCGCCGAGCTCGCCGAAGACCAGCGGCGCGACCACGTAGGCGGCGCCGTGCCCGCGTCGACGACCATCCTGATGCCGTCGAGCGAGAGCCGGTTGGGGAACGTGTTCTTGCAGAAGACGACGTAGCGCCCGCGCGCGTCCTCGATTTACCGCGCGGCCGATGTCCGCGCCGGTGACCTTGGCGTGTCGAGCTCGTGGCTGTCCATCAGCCGCTCGATCTCCTCCTCCTCGGCGTCGGGCAGCTTGAAGCCGTCGGGACCGAAGATCTTGATGCCGTTGTCCTGGTAGGGGTTGTGGCTGGCGCTGATCACCATGCCGGCGTCGGCGCGCATGCTCTGCGTGAGGTTGGCCACCCCCGGCGTGGGCACCGGACCGACAGCATGACCCGGCCGCCCATCGCGCAGATGCCGGACGCCAGCGCCGTCTCGAGCATGTAGCCGGAGAGCCGCGTGTCCTTGCCGATGACGACGCGCACCTGCCGGCTCTTGCCGCGCCCGGCGACGAAGGTGATGGCGCGTCCCAGGCGGAGCGCCATCTCGGGCGTCATGGGCGGCTCGTTGGCGGCGCCGCGGATGCCGTCCGTGCCGAAGAGCCTTCGCCCGCCGTTCGTCTTCTGCTCGTTCTTGCTTTGCTTGACCACGATGCCTCGCGCTCTTCCGCCGGGCATTATGCGCACGCGGACGAGGCTTCGTCGATGGGGGCGCACGTCGGCGATGGGGTCAGGGGGCAACCTCACACACGGGCTCCACCCACGGCTTCGCCGGCTGATGCGTGAGCGTCCACCCGAAATACGCAAAGTCCACCAGCAACACCAGCCCCCCCGCGTGCGCCAGCGCGAGCACGAACGATGCCTTCGCCAGCACCCGCGCCACCGGCCCCCACGCACTGGCAAGATAGGCAATCCCCCCACCCACCGCCGCCGCCACCAGCGCCGCCGCCGTCAGCCCATACCACCCCATCGCCTGCCCGGCCGGCGCCGCCGCCAGCTCCCAGGTCCGATCGAACGGGTGATACCAGAACACCGGCAACCCGCCGACCGCTGCCCAGGTACGCGAGCCCGAAAATAGCCGCGCCATCAGGAACGAGGCGAACACCCGCACGGAGGCAGGCGCCTTCACCGCCGCGCTCATCCGACCCCGTGCGCCGAGACCACCAGGAGGCCGGCGATGACGTTGAACCACACCACGGCGCAGACGATGAGGCTCATCACCGCATACACACGCACCAGCGCCGGTGTCTCCGCCGGGCGCAGCGTGAGCGCGAGCGCGCCCAGGGCGACGGCGATTACCAGGGTGAGCGAAGCATAGGTCTCCTTGAGATCGAAGAGGCCAGAGAAAGCAGGCGGAATCGATCGAGGTAATAGCCGCGTACGTGGACGCGAAAGCTGGGGTAGAGCATCGCGCCGAGCACGAAGGTGACCACGTAGGCCACGCTGACCACCTTGGCATAGGTCTTCTCCAGCTTCTCGCGGCCGAACTTGGCGCGCAGGTAGTGCCGCATCTGGAGCGCGTGGTGCGTGGAGGCGCCGATGAGCGCCATGCTCCGCCCGCGTGGAGCACGAGGAGGAGCCGGCGCAGCCCGTAGAAGAGGACGCCGTTGCCGGGGGCGCAGGGATCCGTACGGTGCCGCGGCAGCCGTCACCCGGGGACACTCGGGGTCCGGCGCGAAGCTCCGGGGGAGCCGGGCGCGACGCGGCGCAGACGATCTGGCAGCCGCCGCGACAGACTGAGAACAGCGGGCAGGAGTTGCAGGGCTCGGGGGGCGCGGCGTGATAGGCGCGGATGCGGGCGAGGCCGGCGTCGCTTCCCACGTCGTCGCGAGGTCGCGCGGGGCGCGTGAAGGGTGATCGGCGCCGGCTCGCGCGCGGACAGGGTGAAGAACGAGCAGGCCACCGCGTCGCCGGAGACCGTGAGCGCAGTTACCATGGCTATCTCATTTCAGTTTCGCACCCGTGAGCGCGCGCCCTCAGGATGGTTCTGCCGTTCTCGAAGGACGTCTTCGCGAACCATGCGCACCGGCTGTAGCACGGCTCCCTGAATGAAGTATTCCGGCCTGTTGCACCCCGCTCGGGGCAGACGACTGTGCCCGTAGGGGCGGTCTCCGTGGAGTTTTCACCCTGATCGCTTAAGTGCAGGGAATACTGGCGAAGCAGCGTTCGGGCGAGATCAATTCCTTGAGATTGTTGGCGGGGATATCCTTGCGCGCCACGACCATGAACGGCTGGGTGGCAATCAGGCCGACCGGATCGAGATCCTTCAGCGGATCGAAAGGGAGATTGTAGATCGCGCCGGAGGCAATATTGGTGCCCCATTGGCCGACTAGAATCGTGTAGCCGTCGGGCTTTGCATGAACGACGCGCGCAACGCCGATGGTGCCGCCCGCGCCTGAGGTGTTTTCGACGACGATGGTCTGCTTGAGCTGCTGGCGCATTCCTTCGGCCACCAGCCGCCCGATAATGTCGGTGGAGCCGCCGACACTGAGCGGGATCACCATAGTAATTGGCCGGGACGGAAAATCATCCGCCGCGGCGGAGCCGATCGATACGATCGCCAGAGCGATGGCGACGAGCCATTTATTCATCGTGCGCCTCCCGACTTTTTTATACTGTGGCGAGGATGGCACGGGGCGACGGCGCGCGAAAGCTGCTCGCCGCATTCGCTTGGGCGAAACGAGGCCGATCGGCTTACTGCGCCACCGGCGGTTCGGCGGGCTGCATTTGCGCCATTTTCTGGCGATAGAGACTGACAAAATCAACCGGATCAAGAAGCAGCGGTGGGAAACCGCCATTGCGCACGGCAGTGGCGATGATCTCGCGCGCAAACGGGAACAGCAAACGCGGGCATTCGATCAACACGATCGCGTTCAGGCTTTCCTGCGGCACGTTGCGGATGCGGAAAACGCCGGCAAAGGCCAACTCGAAACTGAACATGAGACTGCCGCCGGTTTCCGCTTTGCCCTCTAGATTGAGCACGACCTCGATATCGCTTTCGGTCATCGGCGAGGCGGTGACATTTATCTGAATGGCGATTTGCGGCGGCTCCTGGCCGGCGGTCAGCGAACGCGGGGCATTGGGATTCTCGAATGAGAAATCCTTGATGTATTGCGCCACTACGTTGAGTTGCGGCTGGGGATCCTCCGGTGGTCCGCCATTGGTCGTCGACATGCATTCTCCTCGGCGCCACTAGGTATTTACGCGCGGCGGTTGGCTAACATGGCGGAGGTAGTGGAACAAGGATGTGAGGTTCTTACGGTTTGCGCTCATCTTTGCGGCGATCCGCGAGCGCTGGGTCCGGCACCTGATGCCATTGTTCCGGCTCAAGATCGACCACGCCGTCGGCGCGCGGCACACTTGCGCCCCGCCCAAACCGGTTGGCCAGTGCCCTTCGCAGCGGCGCAAGGAGCAGCAAGAGGCCCACGAAATCCGTTATAAATCCTGGAATTAACAGGAGAATTCCGGCGAGCAAAGTCATGGAACCGGCGCTATCGGCCTGCAGGGTCGTGAAACTGCCCTGGTCCAAAGCGACCCGCACGCGGGCAATATGATTGCCGCCGGCGTGGCGCAGCACCAGGCCACCGGCGAGCGATGTCGCCAGCGCCAGCGCCAAGGCCGGCAAAAAGCCGATTGCCTCCGCGACCGCGACGAACACCGCCAGTTCGGCGATCGGCAGCGCCAGAACCGCCAATAGCAGCCATTTTGCCACATTCATCGGTGTTTCTCTTGACAGGTTTTCTTGGCGTAACGGCCCTTATCGTCTAAGGTTTATCGGTAAGGCACGATTGCGCCGCGTTGTTGGCGCCAAGCCTATGGAACGGCGCCGCCGCCAGCTTACATTATAGGGGTGGAACAGGGCGCTATGCCATCCAGCCGGCGCGTTGGCCGGGACCGGGCCAAACGCTAATCTGTCCCCGCGGCAGCCGAAAGCATACGAGACGTGTTCGACATCTACACCATCATTTTCCTGGCGCTTGCAGTGTTCATCTTTCTGCGGCTGCGCAGCGTGCTGGGCCAGCGCACCGGACGCGAGCGTCCGCCTTTCGATCCCTATGCCGCCCGCGAGCCGGTGCGGCCAGCGACGGAAAAAGTTGTCGCTTTGCCTAACCGTGCGCCCGACACTGCCGTGCAGGCGCCCGTCGCGGCGGCCGAACCTGTTGCGCCGGCCGAGCGCTGGATAGGTGTGGCCGCGGCCGGCTCGCCGGTCGCCGCCGGCCTCGATGCGATCCTTGCCGCGTCACCCGAATTCGACGCCAAGCATTTTCTCACCGGCGCGCGCGCGGCCTATGAGATGATCGTCAACGCCTATGCCGAGGGCGATCGCCGCACTTTGAAAAATCTGCTGTCGCGCGAAGTCTATGACGGCTTCGAGACAGCTATTGCGGGGCGCGAGAAGCGCGGCGATAAGGTGGAGAGCCGTTTTGTGTCGATCGACAATGCCGAAATCACCGCCGCCGAGGTGCGCGCACGCAACGTGCAATTAACGGTGCGCTTCCAGTCCAAGCTGGTATCGGCCACGCGCGACAAGAACGGCAATGTCATCGACGGCAATGCCGAGAAGGTTACCGATGTGACCGACGTCTGGACCTTCGCCCGTGACGTGTCGTCGCGCGATCCGAACTGGAAACTGGTCGCCACCGAAGCCGGGCAATGAGCGCATGGCGGCGCCGCTTTCACGTTTCGCCGCCGGTTTTACCATCGCCCTCTCATTGATCGCGGGCCCTTGCGCGGCGGCGCCGGCCAAGCAGAGCATGAAGCTCAATATTCGCAACGCGCAGACTGAGGCCCTCACTTTCGCCTCGCTCGCCGGCTGGACCGCTGACGATCACGCCGCGGCTTTCGGCGCCTTCTTGAAAAGCTGCGGCGCCATCTTGCAAGGCAGCAAAGCGATGCGGGCGGCGCGGCCGGTCTATGGCGGGCTTTATAATGCCTGCGAGCGGGCGGCGACGCTCGCCGCCGGCGGCACGGTCGATACGGGCACCGCGCGGAAGTTCTTCGAAGACAATTTCAATCCGGTGCGCATTCTGCCGCCCATGCACACCTACGGTTATTACACCGGCGCCGACGGTTTCTACACTGGATATTACGAGCCCGAAGTCGTCGGCTCCCGGGTCAAGAGCGACGAATTCTCGATTCCGCTTTACGGCGTGCCGGCAAAACTCGCCGGCAAGAAAAGCAGAGTGTTCTCGCAATATGACCGCGTCGATATCGAGAAGGGTGCGCTCGCCGGCAAGGATCTGGAAATCTGTTGGGTCAAGAATCCGGTCGACGCATTCTTTGCGCAGATCCAGGGTTCGACCCGCGTCAAGCTCGATGACGGCGAATTGCTGCGGCTCAATTACATCGCCAGCAACGGCAAGCCCTATACGCCGGTCGGCCGCCTGCTGATCGACCAGGGCGTTTTCACGCCGCAGGAAATGTCGATGGACAAGATCCGGGAATACATGGAAGCCAACCCGGACGAAGGCAAAGCGCTGCGCGAGAAGAACCGCTCCTTCGTCTTCTTTTCCAAGACGGCGCTGGCGCCGCACGATGAATGTATCGGCGCGCAAGGAATTCCGCTTACGCCCGGACGCTCGATCGCGGTCGACCCCACCATCCACGTCTATGGCACGCCAATCTGGATCGACGCCAAGTTTCCGCTCAAGAGCGACGCGCCGGAAGACGCGTTCCAGCATTTGATGGTGGCGCAGGACACCGGCTCCGCCATCCGCGGGGCCGCGCGGGCCGATATTTATTTCGGCCATGGCGAGGACGTTCCGCATATTGCCGGACGCATCAAGCAGTTCGGCGCGTTTGTTATGCTGGTGCCGCGCAGCATCGAGGTGAAGGGCACCATCGATATTCCGCTGCCGCAATCTCGGCCGCGGGATATCGTTGCCGAAACAAAACCATGAGCCGAGACGGTAAACGGCGGCGCGGTCTTTCCTACGAAGACCGCGTGCTATGGACGCATGTCACCAAGGCGATCAAGCCGCTAGGTTTAAACGCGGCTGAACCCGAAGAAGACGCCGAGGCGGCGGCAGACGCTGGAATTCCTCGGAAACCCGAGCCGCTGGCCAAACGCGCCAAAGCTGCCCCCGCCGCGCCTGCTATCGCGCGAATAAATCCGCCGCCGCCGCAATCGACATCGCTCAGCCGCCGCGCCAAGCGCAGCGTCGCGCGCGGCAAGGAAGCGATCGATGCTCGTCTTGACCTGCACGGCTTCACGCAGAGCGAGGCGCATTCGGCGCTGTTGCGGTTTCTACGCAGCGCGCAAGATCGCGACGCGCGGCTGGTGCTGGTGATTACCGGGAAAGGGCGCGGCGGCGAGATCGGCGTGTTGCGCCGGCAAGTGCCGCAATGGCTCGGTCTGCCGGAATTTCGTGAACGCGTCATCGGCTTCGAGGACGCCGGCATCCGGCACGGCGGCGAAGGTGCGCTTTATGTGCGCGTGCGGCGGCGGCGGAACGATTAGCCGCCGGCTGCTGCGAGGTAGGAATTGCTTTGACCGGTTAGGCCGCGTTGCGGGTTGCGGGCGCCGATTTGCTGAAGTTTTTTTGGCGGTAAGCGGCCGTAAAGCGCGGTCCGGTCCAAACCGCTGGTCGGGCTCGCGCATTCTGGCCATCAAGCGCGAAATACCGATCCAAAGCTCGAACACCTCCGCCACGATGTCGTCCGGCCAAGCGTGGACCCGCCAATTCTGGACCCGCCAAGTCTGGATGGGCGCGTCAGTTTCGGCCATCCTGTTTTTCTGTTTTTTCTCACGCATCGCCCCGAACCCCCCTTCGAATGCTCTCGCCAAATTTGCCGGCGCTCCCAATGCAACCAGAGGGATACTGCCGGAACTATTTCATGTGTCAAGAAAATTTTATATCCGATCCGACACAACCGATAGTATACTTTAGGTTGTGGTATTATCGTCCGGCATCGCGGCCAGCCGTACGATCTCCAAGCTCAGCACCGGATCGAGGGCGCGCAAGCGGAACGGGTTGGCGCCGGCGTTGAACAAGCAAAAGCTCACGCGCCCCTTGAAGCCGGGCTCGATATGAAACGCGTTGGCGGTGACGATGCCGAAGCTGGCGAGCCTGGCTGCCGCTCCGACCCGGCCGAGATAGTCGCGCGGAAATTCAACGCGTTCCTTGGTCGTCGCGTTGATCGAGCAGTCGGGCTTGAGCACGAAACCTTTGCCGCGGCTGATATTGACGCGCTCGCCGCCCGCGGTGATCAAAGTATCGTTGAGCGACAAATCGATTGAAGCCGCTTGCACATTATGCGCGGCGAACGGCTCGATACCGATGACGCCGTCTTGCACTGCCCGCAAAATTTGATGATTGACCAACAGGCCGATGCCAGCGGCCCGGGCCTGCATGTTTGCCGGTCTACGCATTCCCGCTTGGACTGGAAACCAATCGCCCAACCAGTAGTCCGAGCTCTGTCCCAAGAGGCGGCCGAGCTTTCCGGCCATGGCCCGCGAGATCGCCTGGCGGCCGTTAATGACGTTATTGACTGTTTGGCGCGAAACGCCGGTCGCCTTGCTAACCGCGACCTGATCGAGGCCAAGGCGTTGGATTTCCGCTCGAAGATGCACGCCCGGCGCCAAACGCCCCGCGTCTCGACCGGTTTTCGTTTTGACTCTGCTGTCCGCGGACATGCCCCTGCTCCTCGAACAAATATTTATTCCACTCAAGCCGTTGTAAATATCCTCTCATGCTTTCAACCATAAATTGTAATCTTAATTAACAAAAAACCGACCCCGGGGCCGGTAGCTACAGAATAAATCGGCTCAAATCCGCGTTCTTGGCCAGGTCGCCGATGTGCTTTTCGACGTAAGCCGCATCGATCTTGACGGTTTCGCCGGAACGGTCGGTGGCGGCAAAGGATATCTCGTCCAGCACCCGCTCCATCACCGTTTGCAGGCGGCGGGCACCGATATTCTCGATCGCGGAATTAACCGAGACCGCAATATCGGCAATGGCGTCGATGGCGTCCTCGGAAAACTCCAGCGTGACGCCTTCGGTATTGAGCAGCGCGATATATTGCTTGATCAGCGAGGCTTCCGGTTCCGTCAGGATGCGGCGGAAATCGTTGCGTGTGAGCGCCTGCAATTCGACGCGGATTGGCAGCCGGCCTTGTAGCTCGGGCAGAAGATCCGACGGCTTCGAGATATGAAACGCGCCCGAGGCGATGAACAGAATATGATCGGTCTTTACCGGGCCATGTTTGGTGTTGACCGTGGTACCTTCGATCAGCGGCAGCAAATCGCGCTGCACGCCTTCGCGCGACACGTCGGCGCCGGCGCGGCCCTCGCGGCCGGCGATCTTGTCGATTTCATCCAGAAAGACGATGCCGTTCTGCTCGACTACTTTGATCGATTCCTGAACCAGTTGCTCCGAATCGAGTAGCTTGTCAGATTCCTCGTTGACCAGGATGGCGTGCGATTCCAGCACGGTCACCTTGCGGGTCTTGGTGCGGCCGCCGCCGAGCTTGCCGAAAATATCGCCGATATTGATGGCGCCCATTTGCGCACCCGGCATGCCGGGAATTTCGAACATCGGCATACCGGCGCCGCCGGCCTGCACTTCGATGTCGATCTCCTTGTCGTTCATATCGCCGGCGCGCAGGCGTTTGCGGAAGCTTTCGCGCGTGGCAGGGCTGGCGGCAGGGCCCACCAGCGCATCGAGCACGCGTTCCTCGGCCGCCTGTTCGGCGCGCGCCTGCACGTCCTTGCGCTTGCGCTCGCGCGTCAGCGTAATGGAAATCTCCACCAAATCGCGGATGATTTGCTCGACGTCGCGCCCGACATAGCCGACTTCTGTGAATTTGGTAGCTTCGACCTTCAGAAACGGCGCACCGGCAAGCTTGGCGAGACGGCGGGAGATTTCCGTTTTGCCGACGCCGGTCGGCCCGATCATTAGAATATTTTTCGGCAAAACCTCTTCCCGCAATTTGTCGTCGAGTTGCAGGCGGCGCCAGCGATTGCGTAGCGCGATGGCGACGGCGCGCTTGGCGTCGTTCTGGCCGACAATGTAGCGGTCGAGTTCGGAAACGATTTCGCGCGGGGAGAAGTCGGTCAACTTATGTACTCGATTACGATTTCAATGATTCTATGGTGACATTGCGGTTGGTGTAGACACAGATATCCGCCGCGATATCGAGCGATTTGCGCACGATGGCTTCGGCATCGAGCGGTCCGTCCAGCAGCGCGCGGGCGGAGGCGAGCGCATAATTACCGCCGGAGCCGATGCCGGCCACGCCGACTTCCGGCTCGAGCACATCGCCGGTGCCGGTGAGCACCAGCGACACATTGGCGTCGGCGACGATCATCATGGCTTCGAGGCGGCGCAAATAACGATCGGTGCGCCAATCCTTAGCGAGCTCGACCGAGGCGCGCAGCAATTGTCCGGGATACTGTTCGAGCTTGGTCTCCAGCCGTTCGAACAGCGTGAAGGCATCGGCGGTGGCGCCGGCAAAGCCGCCGATCACGTCGCCTTTTCCGAGCTTGCGCACTTTCTTGGCATTGGATTTGACGATGGTTTGGCCGATCGAGACCTGGCCGTCGCCGCCGATGACCACGACGCCGCCCTTGCGGACGGTGAGGATGGTGGTGCCGTGCCAGACTGGATTTTCCGTCGATGACATACGCGCTAACCCCTGCAATCAGGCACATCTAGGCATGCTAGGAAGCGTTTGCAAACCACGCGCGACACGGTGGCGAATCCCAGCAACCCCTGATAAAAGGCGGGCGGATCAAGGGAATTTGCCCCAAAATTAGCCCGAGATTCGTCAGGAATTCGTAATGCGCAAGGCCACTGTGACGCGCAAGACCAAGGAAACCGAGGTTGAGGTCGAAGTCGATCTCGACGGCAAGGGCGTGTCCAAGGTCGCGACCGGCATCGGCTTTCTCGATCATATGCTCGATCTTTTGGCGCGCCACTCTCGCATCGACATTACGGTCAAAGCCAAGGGTGACACCCATATCGACGATCACCACACCGCCGAGGACACCGGCATTGCGTTGGGCCAGGCCGTCAAACAAGCGCTCGGCGATATGAAGGGCATCACCCGCTATGCGGATGTGCACGTGCCCATGGACGAAGCGCTGACGCGCGTGGCGATCGATATTTCCGGGCGGCCGTTTCTGGTGTTCAAGGCGGAATTCGTGCGCGACAAGGTCGGAACATTCGACACCGAACTGGTGCAGGAATGGTTCCAGGCATTCGCGATGAATTCCGGCATCACGCTGCATGCCGAGACTTTATATGGCACCAACGACCACCATATAGCGGAATCCTGCTTCAAAGGCCTGGCGCGGGCCTTGCGGGCGGCGGTGGCGATCGATCCGCGCGCCAAGGACGAAGTGCCGTCGACCAAGGGCTCGCTGGGCGGGTAGTTTGCTGTCGTCCCCGCGAAAGCAGGGACCCAGTAACCACGGTGGCATCCGAATTGCTCGCGTAGGGATTACTGGATGCCCGCCTTCGCGGGCATGACAACAGTGTTGTTGAGAGTAAAATATGCCCACTTACACCGTCCACGCACCGCCGCCGCGCCAAGGCGAAACAGCGACGAAGCCCGAGCGCTTCGTGTTCGTGCGTGATGGCTTCTATTTTTGGGCTTTCATTCTGGCGCCATTTTGGCTGCTGGTGCACCGGCTATGGCTGGCGCTGTTTTCTTATCTCGTTTTGAATTTCGTCTTCGGCGTGATGCTGTTCTTGATTGGCGCGCCATCGACGGTGAAATTTCTCGCGAGCTTTTTGATCGCGCTGTTGATTGGATTCGAGGCGGCGACGCTGTGGCGCTGGAAGCTATCGCGCCGCCGCTGGCAAATGCTCGGATTCGTGGTCGGCGAAGACGCCGAAACGGCCGAGCGGAATTTCTTTGCGCAATGGTCCAAACGCGCGGAAACGCCCGCTTCGTTCACGCCGCCGGAGCCGAAATACGCCACGCCGATAAGCCGCGGCGCGCCGTCGCCGTCCGACGTCATTGGCCTGTTCCCGGAGCCGGGAGCGCGGCAATGAACGTCGCCATTGTCGATTACGGCTCGGGCAATCTGCACTCGGCCGCGAAAGCCTTCGAGCGTGCCGCGCGCGAGAGCGGCCACGACGAGCCGATCCTGGTGACGAGCGATCCATCCGAGGTCGCGCGCGCCGGGCGCGTCGTATTGCCGGGCGTCGGCGCCTTCGCCGATTGCCGGCAAGGGCTCGACGAGATCCCCGGCATGATCGAAGCGCTGGAGACCGCGGTGCGCAAAAACGGCCGGCCGTTTTTCGGCATTTGCGTCGGCATGCAATTGATGGCCGAGCGCGGCCGCGAATATAAAGTCACGCCGGGGCTGGGCTGGATCGCCGGCGAGGTCGACCGCATCACGCCGTCCGATCCCGATTTGAAAATTCCGCACATGGGCTGGAACACGCTCAACATGCTCATGGCCCATCCGCTGCTGGAAGACATTCCGCTCGGCCCCGATGGCCTGCACGCCTATTTCGTGCACTCCTATGAGCTTAAAACCGCGCGCAATAGCGATCTGGTGGCGCAAGCCGATTATGGCGGCCCGCTCACCGCTATTGTCGGCCGCGACAACATGGTCGGCACACAATTTCATCCCGAGAAGAGCCAGAAGCTCGGCTTGCGGCTGATCGCGAATTTTTTGAAGTGGCAGCCATGAAACAAAGTAATCTGTCATTCCGGGGCGCGCGTCAGCGCGAACCCGGAATCCAGAACTGGATTCCGGATCGTCTTGCTTCGCAAGACGTCCGGCATGACGAGAGCGTGTCGCCATGATTCTGTTTCCCGCCATCGATCTCAAGGAAGGCTTGGCCGTGCGGCTGGAGCAGGGCGACATGGCGCGCGCCACCGTGTTTCACAAAGACCCGGCGATACAGGCCAACGCTTTCGAGTCGCAGGGCTTCAAGCATCTGCATGTCGTCGATCTCGACGGCGCCTTTGCCGGCAAGTCGATGAACGGCGCGGCGGTGGAGCGGATTCTCAGTACCGTCAGCATGTGCGTGCAACTCGGCGGCGGCATCCGCGACATTGAAGGCGATCGAAGGCTGGCTGGCGAAAGGCATCAACCGCGTCATCATCGGTACGGCGGCGGTGCGCGATCCGGCTTTGGTGAAAGAGGCGGCCAAGAAATTTCCCAAACGGATCGCGGTCGGGCTCGACGCGCGCGACGGCAAGGTGGCGGTCGCCGGCTGGGCGGAAACATCCGAATTGTCGGTGCTCGATATCGCGCGCCGTTTTGAAGACGCCGGCGTCGCAGCGATTATCTACACCGACATCGCGCGCGACGGACTGCTCAAGGGTCTCAATCTCGATGCCACCATCGCGCTGGCCGAGGCGATTTCGATTCCGGTGATTGCGTCGGGCGGTTTGGCTTCGATTGACGACATCAAGGCGATGCTGACACCGCGCGCTTCAAAGCTCGAAGGCGCCATTGCCGGCCGCGCGCTTTACGATGGACGGTTGGATGCAGGCGAGGCGCTCAAGCTCATTCGGGAAGCGCGGGCCGCCTGATGTTCAAAGTCCGCGTCATTCCCTGCCTCGATGTCAAAGACGGCCGCGTCGTCAAGGGCGTCAATTTCGTCAATCTGCGCGACGCCGGCGATCCGGTGGAGGCCGCGATTGCCTATGACGCCGCCGGCGCCGACGAGCTGTGCTTTCTCGATATCACCGCGAGCCACGAAAACCGCGATACGATCTATGATGTCGTGACGCGCACGGCGGAGGCCTGCTTCATGCCGCTCACGGTCGGCGGCGGCGTTCGTTCGGTCGATGATATTCGCAAGCTGCTGACTTGCGGCGCCGACAAGGTGTCGATCAATACCGCGGCGGTGAACCGGCGCGCCTTCGTCAAGGAGGCGGCGGAGAAATTCGGCGACCAGTGCATCGTGGTGGCGATCGACGCCAAGAAGGTGTCGAAACCAGGCGAGCCGGACCGCTGGGAGATTTTCACCGTTGGCGGCCGCACGCCTACCGGTATCGACGCGGTCGATTACGCCCGCGAAGTCGTGGCGCTCGGCGCCGGCGAAATCCTGCTCACCTCGATGGACCGCGACGGCACCAAAAAGGGCTACGATATCCCGCTCACGCGGGCGATTGCCGATGCGGTGCCGGTGCCTGTGATCGCTTCGGGCGGGGTCGGCACGCTCGCGCATATGGTGGACGGTATCCGCGACGGCCACGCCACCGCGGTGCTGGCTGCCTCGATCTTCCATTTCGGCGAGCACAGCGTGCGGGAAGCCAAGGATTATATGGCGAAAGCGGGCTTAGCCGTGCGGCGCGATCCGTGATAAAGGTCCGCCTATGAGCAAATTCACGCTGAGCGATCTGGAAAAACGCGTGCATGAGCGCGCCAAGGCGAGCGCATCGGAATCCTACACGCGCGCGCTGCTCGATAAGGGCGTCGCCCATTGCGCCAAGAAGCTGGGCGAAGAGGCGGTCGAAACCGCCATGGCTGCCGTGCAAGAGGATAAGGGCCGGCTGATCGCGGAAGCCGGCGATCTTCTTTATCATCTGCTCGTGCTCTTGGAAGCGCGCGGCATCAAGCTTGCCGATGTGGAGGCCGAGTTGGAAAAGCGCACGACGCAATCCGGCCACGAAGAAAAGGCGTCGCGCGCAGGATCCCGAAAAGTGGGTACCGGTTTTCGGATAAGATCATGCGCAAACAAGTATACTAAGGTCTGGCATGGAGCAGCGCACCGAGCAGGACGTCTCGCCCTACCGCAGCTTCTCGCGCGCGGAATGGGCGGCGTTGCGCGAAGACACGCCCATGACCTTGACCTCGGAAGAGGTCACGCGCCTGCGTTCGCTGCACGACCGGCTCGACATCAAGGAAGTCGAAGAGATTTATCTGCCGCTGTCGCGATTGCTTTCGCTCTATGTGACGGCGACGCAGCGCCTGTTCCGCGCACAGGAACGCTTCCTCGGCACCGAGGACGTGAAAATGCCGTTCATCATCGGCGTCGCCGGTTCGGTGGCGGTTGGTAAATCCACCACCGCGCGCGTGCTGCAAGCTTTGCTGGCGCGCTGGCCGAACGTGCCCAAAGTCGACCTGATCACGACCGACGGTTTCCTTTATCCGAATTCGATTCTCGAGCGCGAAGCCTTGATGGAGAAAAAGGGATTTCCGGAAAGTTACGACCTGCCGTCGCTGCTGCGTTTTCTCACCGACGTGAAGGCCGGTACGCCATCCGGCCAAGGCGCCAGTTTATTCGCATCTCACTTACGACGTGACGCCGAATCTGTGGGTGGAAGTGGACCGGCCCGAAATTCTCATCGTCGAGGGATTGAACGTGCTGCAGACCGGGCGACTGCCGAAGGACGGCAAGGCCATCCCTTTCGTGTCGGATTTTTTCGATTTCTCGGTCTATCTCGATGCCGATGAAGATGTGCTCAAGCACTGGTATGTGGACCGCTTTTTAACGCTGCGCAGCACGGCGTTCCGCGATCCGAAATCATACTTCCATCGTTATTCGCGCCTGTCGGACCAGGAGGCGGTCGATACCGCGTCATCGATCTGGGAGCGCATCAATCTGCTCAATCTGCACGAAAATATATTGCCGACGCGCCAGCGCGCCGATCTCATTTTGAAGAAAAACGAAAGCCATCTGGTGGAAGACGTTTCGCTGCGGCGATTGTAGGCGGCCGGCGGACCGGCCTAGGCCGCGCGCAGGCCGGTCTCGAAATGCTCGACATAGCGCTTCTTGATCGCCGACACCGGCAGCACGATCAACACATCGGTGGTGCCGAATTCATGGTCCACGACGGCGCCGTCGCCGATATAGGCGCCGAGCCGCAGATAGCCCTTGATCAACGTTGGCAGCGCGCGCAGCGCCGCTTTCGGGTCGATGGCTTCCTTCGACATCCGGTTCATCTCGACGTAACGCTCGGGCAGCGCGCGTGCGTGCCAGGAGTCCGGCGCGTGCGCATAGTGGTGCAGGAACGACAGCGGCAGCGCAAGTTGCTTAGGCTCGGTACCGTCGAGACTGGCGCATCCGATCATCACGTCGAGCCGGTTCTGCGCCACATAGGCCCAGATGCCGTGCCACAATAATTCGACCGTGCGCTTGTTGCGGTAGGGCGCCAGCACGCAGGAACGGCCGAGTTCGAGAAATTGCAATTTTTCATGGCGGGCAATGAGGCCGCCGATATCGAATTCGCCCGCGGTATAGAAGCCGCCATATTCCTCGGCCAGCGGCTGGCGCAACAGCCGGTAGGTGCCGACGACGGCCGGCCGGTTGGCATGCAGTCCGTCGCCGGCGGCATGATCGAGCACTAAAAGATGGTCGCAAATCGCGTCATAGCTATCGACATCGCGGCGCGCGAATAGCCGGCCGGGATTGGGGATGGCCGAGCCTTCCTGGTAGAAAACGCGGTAGCGCAATTTCTGCGCTTGGCGCACTTCGGCGGCGGTCTGCGCCAGCCGGACCTCCAGCGAGCCGATGCGGCCGAGGCTTTGCGACGGCCGGTGCATCGCGCGCTGCCCAGGCCTGCAAGCCGCCATAGGCCTGCAAGGTTGAAATCAGATTGGGCACGCCTGGATTGGCGGGCGCCGGGCGCAACCGCGCGAGCAAACTGCGCGCCGGTAGTGCAGTGGTGTGGCTATCGCGGCTAGCCATGGACATTCAGATCCCTTTCGGCGCGAATTTGGCGATGTCGGACCGAAAATTCAATAAAACGAATCGCACATGCCGGTCCACTAACACCTTCAGCATGGGCTGGACACGAATTTATGACAATGCGAGCAAGGCTTTTTCAGGCCGCCCAAAGCTTTTTAGGCCGCTATGGGAGCCCGGCGCGCCACTGTCTCAAGCGCCTCGCGCAAACGCTCGCGATCGAGCGGTTTTACCAGTAGTGCGTCCATACCGGCGGCGAGGCAGGCCTCGCGGTCTTCCGCATAGGCATTGGCGGAGAGCGCCAGCATCGGGGTCGGTTTATCGCCGGCGTCAGCCTCGGCGGCGCGAATGCGGCGCGCAGCTTCAAGCCCGTCCATGACCGGCATTTGCACGTCCATCAACACCAAATCGAAAGGCGCGCCGGCGGCGCGCGAAGCGGCCCACGATTCCACCGCAGCTTCGCCATTGCCGGCGATGGTCGGACGATGGCCCAGGCGCACCAGAAGCGCGCGCGCCAGAAGTGCGTTGATCTCGTTGTCCTCGGCCACCAGGATCGACATGCCTTTTTCTTTGCCTTTGTCGGCTCCGCCGTTTCGGCCGCTGCTTCCTCGCTCTCGTCGCTGGCCTCGACCGGGGCGTGTTCGAAAGCATCCTCGTCGCGCATTCTGGCCGCCAGCGACGCGGCGCGTACCGGCTTGATCAGGTAACCGGTAAAACCCGCCGCCTTGAGCGCAGGCAATTCGTGGCGCTCGCTCGGCTGGATCAACACGATGCGCCGCGGCACATCGAACTTGTCCAAGAACTTTGCGAAGCCGCCGCCGGCGATCATGATCTTGGCCAAGGGGTAATCCACCAGCAGCGCATGCCAGCGCCGTTCCGGCAGCAGCGCGAAGGCGATTTTTTCGTCGATCACGGCGCAGGTTTTGGCGCCCCAGCGGCCGAGCCGCCGCGCCAGCAGCGATGCCTCGATTTCCGCCGCCGCCACGATCAGCACGGCCGCGTCACTCAAATCCGGCGCGACGAATTCGGCGGCCGCCGCATCCGATGGCGCCGGCAGCAATGGCACGGTGAAACGGAAGGCAGCGCCTGCGCCCGGCTCGCTTTCCACTTCGATGCGCCCGTCCATGCGCTCGACGATACGTTTGGAAATGGCGAGGCCCAAGCCGGTGCCGCCGAATTTGCGCGTGGAGGACCCGTCCGCCTGCTCGAAATCGAGGAAGATGCGCTGCTGGTCGTCGCTCTTTAGGCCTATGCCGGAATCGCGCACTTCGAAACGAATCTCGTTGTCGCGCTCGCCCGGCTCGACAATCACGGCGACGCCGCCGCGTTCGGTGAATTTGATGGCGTTGCCGGCGAGATTGAGCAGCACCTGGCGCAAGCGCGCGGCATCGCCCACAAGTTTCGCCGGCAGGCGCTCGTCCACGAATGACGCGATTTCGATGCCCTTGGCCTGCGCGCGTGGCGCCAGCAATTCGACGGCCTCCTCGACCAGTTCGCCGAGCGCGAACGGCCTTGCTTCCAGATCGAGTTTGCCGGCCTCGATCTTGGAGAAATCGAGAATCTCCTCGATCAATGACAGCAGGGTTTCGCCCGAGGTCTTGGCGGCCTTGGCGTAGGTCATCTGGTCGGGCGTGAGCGGGGTGTCGAGCAGGAGATCGGCCATGCCGAGAATGCCGTTGAGCGGCGTGCGGATCTCGTGGCTGACCATGGCGAGGAAGCGCGATTTGGCGCGGTTGGCGGTTTCCGACTGATCGCGCGCAATGCCGAGCGCGCGCTCGGCCTCGACGCGGTCGGTGACATCGCGGCCGACGCCTTGCACTTCGCTGCCGCTCTCGCCGCGCACCGCGACTTCGCGCCAGGCGATCCAGCGCGCCGAGCTGCCGCAGTCGATCTTCTGGTCATAGACACGGGTGCCGTCGTTCAGCACGGTGGTCGCGCCGCGATCAAGAATGGGCAGATCGATGATGGCGCCGATCAAAGCCGCGCGGCATTTTCCCACCAGCGCGCAAAAAGCGTCATTGGCGTAAGTGACGTGGCCGGCATTGTCGCGGCGCACGATCAGATCGCCTTGTGCTTCCAGCAGGCTGCGCGCGCGCTCTTCCGCCTCGCGCAATTCCCAATTGCGGTCGGCCAATTCCTCGACGCGCAATTCGAGCAGGCGGTGAATTTCCCTGGCGACGCGCCGGCGCATCAGCAGAAACGCGATGAAGGCGCAGGCGGCGGCAAACAGTGCGCCGGCGCCGATGGCATAAGAGTGCGGATCGTAACTGCCGCTTTGGAAGCGAACGCCGGCGAGGAAACCGAGCCAGGCGGATACGATCGACAGCGTGACCACGACCGCGCGGCCAAACAGCACCAGCGAGGCCATATTGCGCGAGGCGGTCCTGAGGGCGGAAACGCTTTTGGCGGTTGATTTGTCTTGCATGGTTCCAGCGGCCATTTGCCGTCAAGAAACTTTGCAAGATGAACCTTGCAATTTTATTCCGCGTGGCCGGCCATGGGCCGGCGCACGCAAACGGGTGCAAACGTGGTGAATAAAGGGTTAAAGCCTTATAAATCTAGTGCCGTTCGGCGAATTCTGCGGCCGGCGCTGGCGGTCTTGCGCGCGCTTTGCCAGATCGCCGCAAACAAGGCGGCGCCGTCCTGTTCGGAGAATTTCGCCGACTGCACATAGATCTTGTAGTCGGCGGCCGCGCGCGACAGCGCCACCGTGACGTCGGGCCTGGACGCGTCCGGATCGATGCGGACGCTGCTGATGGTCGCCGTGCCGTCGCAAGCACCGGCCGTGTCGCCGTCATCGACCAGAACAAAATCGGCGGCCGCCGGATCGTCGACGATCTGCATACGCAGGTTCGGTGTCGGCGTGCTGTTGTCGATGCGCACGGTGTAGTCGGCGGCGCCAGTGCTGGAAAGCCGATAGCCGGCATTGCCGGCGATGAAACATGGCTGGAGGGTATTGGTGCTCCAAATCTGAGTGACCGGCGCAAAATATGAAGCGGCAGTTGCCGCCGGCACGACGACGATCAGGACCAGCAAGCACAGGATATGAGCGCGCTTCATGAAGCCCCCGCGGCGGCGCGCCAAATCGGCGCGTGACCATGAGGCTAGAGGCGACCGATTACTTGTTTATTAAATTGCCGCCTAAGCCGCTCTGCGCACTTCGTCGGTAAGCGCGCGGTAGGACAGAGCCTCCGCCAGATGCACGCGGCCCACCTTTGCGGCGCCATCGAGATCGGCGAGCGTGCGAGCGACGCGCAGCACCCGGTGATAGCCGCGCGCCGACAAATGCATCGAGTCGGCGGCATCGCGTAACAGCGCCATGCCGGCGGTGTCGGCCTGCGTCACTTGTTCCAGCAGCGGACCGTTGGCTTGCGCATTGGTGCGCACATGCGGAAATCCCAACCCGGCATAGCGCGCAGCCTGGATGTCACGGGCACGCGCCACGCGGGCGGCGACCTCGCGGCTGCCTTCGCCGGGCGGCGGCAGGATCAGATCGGCGGCGGTGACCGCGGGGACTTCGATGTGCAGATCGATGCGGTCGAGCAGCGGGCCCGACAGCCGGCCTTGATATTCCGCCGCGCAACGCTGATTTGGCCCGCGTTTGCAGGCGAATCCGGGGTCGTTGGCGCGCCCGCAGCGGCACGGATTCATCGCCGCCACCAGCATGAAACGCGCGGGATACGTAATGCGGTGATTGACGCGGGCGATCGCGACCTCGCCCGTTTCCAGCGGCTGGCGAAGCGAGTCGAGAACCTGCGGCGGAAAATTCCGGCATCTCGTCGAGAAACAGCACGCCGTTATGGGCGAGCGAAATCTCGCCCGGCCGCGCGCGCAAGCCGCCGCCGACCAGTGCCGGCATCGAGGCTGAATGATGTGGTGCGCGGAATGGCCGCTTGTTGGTGAGCGCGCCGCCTTCGATCACGCCGGCGACCGAGGCGATCATCGACACTTCGAGCAATTCGGCCGGCGACAGCGGCGGCAGGATCGACGGCAGCCTCGCCGCCAGCATCGACTTGCCGGCGCCAGGCGGGCCGACCATCACCAGATTATGGCCGCCGGCGGCGGCGACTTCGAGCGCGCGCTTGGCGCTTTCCTGGCCTTTGATGTCGGCGAGGTCGAGCGGCAGGCCCTCGATCTCGCGAATTTTCGGCTGCGGCCGCGTCAGCACTTGCGTGCCTTTGAAATGATTGGCGAGCTGGATGAGCGAGCGCGCCGCGACGATTTCGATTTCGGGACTGGCCCAGGCCGCTTCCGGGCCGCAGACTTCCGGGCAGATCAGGCCTTGCGCACGTGCATTGGCGCCGATCGCCGCGGGCAACACGCCGGCCACAGGCGCAATGGAGCCGTCGAGCCCGAGTTCGCCCAGCACGGTGAAACCGGAAATCGCGTCGGCCGGCAGCGCGCCGATTGCCGTCATGAGGCCGAGCGCAATCGGCAGATCGTAATGGCTGCCTTCCTTCGGCAGATCGGCTGGGGCGAGATTGATGGTGATGCGGCGCGCCGGCAGTGCGAGACCCGACGCGATCAGCGCCGCGCGCACACGTTCTTTGGCTTCCGACACGGCCTTGTCGGGCAGGCCGACAATGTTGAAAGCGGGCAGGCCCGGCGCAACCTGCACCTGAACGTCAACGGCACGGGCGTCGATACCCTCGAAGGCGACCGTTGCGACCCGCTGGACCATGGCAGTGCCCTTAACCCGCTACCTGGGAGTGTAACCTAGGTTTCTGGGTTGCGGTGGTGGGTCCATTTCATAGGTTGTATTCTGCCTTAATTGGCTTTGACGCTGGAAATACTGGCCTAACTGGCGCATATTGAATGCCTGACCGCTCAAGGTAGGCAAGAATGATAAAGCGCCCCACAGACCCGAATCGGCTCGCCAAGCAGATCATCGACGAGGCAACCAGCGAGAAAGACCCAGCCGCCGTCTCATTAGGAAGGCGCGGAGGACTTAAGGGCGGAAAGGCAAGAGCGGAGGCGTTAAGCCCCGAAAAACGGGCGGAAATAGCACGCAAGGCGGCTGCGGCCCGCTGGAAAACTCCCTAATCGTACTACAGGGTATTACACCCACCACGACGCGCTTGACATGTATCACAATGGGTATAGATAAGCCTCGCGAGTAGAATCGCGGAAAGGGCTAAAGCTATGCCTGCGCCAAATGCAGTAAGTGTTACTCAGTCTCAGATCGAGGAATGGAAAGCCACGGCTGCCGAGCATGAGCGGCTGGCCAAACTGTTTCTTGCGAAGGCTGCGGCTGGCGAAACCATTTTGGCTGGCGACACCGCCCCTGTTGAGTTTGAGGACGATGACAGCGCCAATTTGATGGGAACCCTCAGGCGGCTGGCGAACGAAAGCCCAGCACCAATTCCAAAGTCTGACCTAAAGAAAATGCTTATAAAAGCTGGTGTTCCTGCAGAGCGAGTAAGCGGGACGTACTTTTATCTGGCCATCAGAAAACTGAGGGACAAAGGGAAGGTTTCCGTAAAGGCGGATGGCAGCGTCTGGAAGGGCGATCCATTGCCACAAATACCGAGGCGCTGAATAGCGCCCCAAACGAAAACCGGGCCCGCAAGGGCCCGGCGATCTCTAACCAAGTGTAGCAGCCCCCTGCCAGGGGCTCGAAAGGAAGGTGGTATATGACATAGAGCCAGACCCCCTAGATTGTCCCCGGGCTGCTTACGCGGTCCGGGGCCTTTCTACCCTATTACATATAAGCTATTGAGCGGATTGTCAAATCCGCAATAAACGCGAGTTCCTTTCAAGGGTTTGCGAACGAGAAACTGTTTTTGGGTATTGTTATAATAATGCTTGACCGCTCAAGCATAATGTAATACGTTATTGGCATGAACAAACTTGACCGAGAAACTCGCGCCAAAATCCTTCAATTGCTTTGCGAGGGCATGAGCATCCGCGCCATTACGCGCGTGCTTGGAGTTGGCAAAAACACCGTCGCCCGGCTCTTGATTGACGCCGGGGTGGCCTGCGCCGCTTATCAGGATCGCGTGCTTCGCAATCTCCCCTGCAAGCGGGTGCAGGTCGATGAAATTTGGTCATTCGTTTACGCCAAGCACATCAACGTAGCGACGGCTAAATCAGCGCCGCAGGACCGCTGGCGATGTTTGGACCTGGACCGCGATCTGCGCCGACACGAAACTGCTTGTCAGCTTCTATATCGGTGATCGCGGTTATGGTTACGCTAGCGCGTTCATTGGCGATCTGAAAGAGCGCCTCGCAAATCGCATCCAGCTAACCAGCGACGGCCATCGCGCTCATATGTGGTCGCGGTCGAAGAAAAGTGTTCGGGGACGATGTTGATTACGCGATGCTTGTGAAAGATGTACGGTGCTGAACCGGCAAGGCGAAAAACGCTATAGCCCGGCGGTGTGCATTGGCGCAGAGAAAAAGCGGATTACTGGCAATCCTGATCCGAAGCATATTAGCACGTCATATGCCGAGCGAGCAGAACCTCACCATGCGGATGCACATGCGCCGCTTCACTCGTTTGACCAATGCGTTTTCTAAGAAACTTGAGAACCACGTTTGTGCCATCGCGCTTCACGCCATGTTCTACAATTTCGTTCGCATTCACCAGACCTTGAAAATTACCCCCGCGATGGCGGCGGGCGTCACCAAGCGCCTTTGGGAAATGACTGACGTTGTAGATATGATTGATGCTTGGGAAGCCAAACAGGTGCGGCAAACACGACTTGCCGCATAAACGGAACAAGTCCTAAGGGTATGGCTTCTACACAAGAAGCCGCTGGACCCCCTGTTGCGTTTCACATGAAACACCCTATGAATATGTTGGCTGTTCCATTGAATCGCGATTGATTCAGTGGAAAAGAAAGGGGGGCCGACTTAGGCCCCCCAATCCCACCTTCGTTGATAGGGTTCTGACTACTGGGCCGTGGCGCGGCCTGGTAGTCCCCTACAATGAGAGCAAACATGCTCCCATTTCCCGAACCGATAGCGGTCGTACTCTCGTACGTGCACCGGTTGGTGTAGCGGACAACTAATCATTGCTGTCTCCTTGCCGGGGGGTGACCCCCGGTTGCCCGAGGCACCCCATGCGCCCCGTGGCCGTTAGGCACCGAGGTTCAAGGGCAGAGACAGAAACGCCAATTAGCGTCGCTAATTTCGAGGTATCAGAGGGCCTCAAAGAAGCGCGAGTCGAAATATCGACTTTCCGCAATATTCTCGGGGGGTTAGTGGGCTTCTATCCCCAATGCCTTATTTGATTGGACCCATTACCTGGGTTGCACAAGAACATTTGTAGAACAAAATCGCTGCACTAAACGCGGTCAACAGGTGATTGGGAGCGAGAAAATGATCAATTCAAAGGCCATGGCGGACGAATTACGCCCGGCGCGGCAGGCCCGGATCGAGCACGATCTGGTCGCGCATCGCCTACACGCTCGAGGGTATCGGCCGGCCGCTGGCAGATTGGGCGCAATAACCGATTTGGCTAGGCAGCCTTCCGCTTCTTCTCGATCACATCCCAGATCAGCGCCGCGGCGTCGGGGCCGCCGAGATTTTTGACCGAGCGGATGCCGGTCGGAGAGGTGACATTGATCTCGGTGAGAAGATCGCCGATCACGTCGATGCCGGCAAACAGGATTCCGCGCTCGCGCAAGGTAGGTCCCAGCCGCTTGCAGATTTCCTGCTCGCGCTTGGTCAGGTCGGTCGCCGCCGGCGCGCCACCGCGCACCATGTTGGAGCGCAGATCGTCGGCCGCCGGAATCCGGTTGACCGCGCCGGCGAAGTCGCCATTCACCAGAAGGATGCGTTTGTCGCCTTCCCGTACGGCGGGCAGGAATTTCTGCACTACCCATGGCTCGCGGAAAGTGACCGAGAACAAGTCGAATAGCGAACCGAAATTGAGATCGTCACGCGTAATACGGAATACAGCTCCTCCGCCGTGGCCGTAGAGCGGCTTCATCACAATGTCGTGGTGCTCGGCGCGGAAGGCTTTGATCTCGGCCAGATCGCGCGTGATCAAGGTCGGCGGCATCAGGTCGGGAAATTCGGTGACCAGGATTTTTTCCGGCGCGTTGCGCACCTGCGCGGGATCGTTGACGACCAATGTCTTGGGATGGATGCGCTCGAGCAAATGGGTGGTGGTGATGTAAGCAAGATCGAAGGGCGGGTCCTGGCGCAGCAGCACCACGTCGAATTGCGTCAATTCCACGCGCCGCGGCGCATCAAGCGTGAAATAGTCGCCGGCCTGGTCGCGCACGGAGAGCGTCTCGACGGTGGCAAATACATGGCCGTTGAGCTGCGCCAGCCGGTCGGGCGTGTAATACGCGAGTTTATGGCCGCGCTTTTGCGCTTCCAACAGCAGCGCAAAGGTGGAATCGCCCTTGATGTTGATCCGCTGGATCGGATCCATCTGCACCGCGATTTTCAGGCTCATATTGACCTATCTGCGAACTGGCTTGTTTGTGAACCGACGCGCGGACCTAGTCTGGCAATTATTTAGGCAATGCAGGCAATAAGGCAAACAGACCGTTAAGATTTTACCGCCACTATAGCCGTTTGGGGGCCAGTTTACGCACATGTGGGGGTCGTTTGTGACTTTGCCGAAGCTTTCGATTGCCGCCAAGCTCTATGCCATCTTTGCATTGATGGCCACCACCACGCTGGGGCTTGCGGTGGTTGCGGTCTCCAATGCGCGCCACCACGCGGCGCTGACCGACGAATTCGAATCCGCCAATGCCGGCACCTGGAATGTCGAGCGCGTCAACGGTCTCATTTATGCGGTCGTGATGGAATCGCGCGGCGTCTATATGTCGAACGACATGGCGACCTCGAAGATCTATGCCGACGGCATTATAAAATTCAACATGCAGCTCGCCAAGGTGGTCGCGGACTGGAAGAAATCCGTGAACGGCGACGACGCCGAACTGTTCGGCCAGTTTTCCCAGCGTATCGACAAATTCATTGAATTCCGCAACGAGCTTGCCCGCCTTGGTACCGAGGTAAGTCCGGCCGCCGGCCGCGAATGGGGCGACAACGACGCCAATCGCTCGGTGCGTAAGGCACTCAACAAGGATCTGGAAAAACTTACCGTGCTCTATGCCAATCGGGCCAATAGCATTTACGCTTCGATCGATACCGGCATCGACAACACCGCGTTGTGGCTGAGCGTGCTGGCCGGCCTTGCCGCGATGCTCGCGGCCGCCGGCGCCATTTTGATTTCGCGCAGCGTCGCCAGGCCGCTCGCCGACATAACCCGCATCACCGAGCAGGTCGCATCGGGCGACGGCAGCGTTTCAATTCCGTTCAGCGAACGCGGCGACGAAATCGGCGCGCTGGCGCGCTCGATCGGTGTGTTCCAGCAAGCCATGCGCCATAACGAAGAACTCAATCGCACCGTCGTCGCCGACGCCGATACGCGTACGCGCCGCCAAGAGACGGTGTCCAGCGAGATCGGGCAATTCTCCGCCGATGTGGAGGCAACGCTCGCCGAACTCGGCCGTATTTCCGATCAGATGCTGGCGGCCTCGACCGAGCTTGCCGGCGCCGCCGACGACGCCTCCGCCAAGACCGCGCGCGCGGAAGCGGCTTCGGCCGAAGCCTCGTCCAATGTGCGCGATATCGCGTCCGCTGCCGACGAACTGTCGGCGTCGGTCAATGAAATCGACCGGCAGGTCGCGCAGTCCAACGCCATCGCCACCAAGGCGGTGAACGAGGCCGGCCGTACAAATTTGGCGGTCAAAGAACTCGACGAGGCGGCCGCGCGCATCGGCGACGTGGTCAAGCTGATTACCGACATCGCCGAGCAGACCAATCTCTTGGCGCTCAATGCCACCATCGAGGCGGCGCGCGCCGGCGACGCCGGGCGCGGTTTCGCCGTGGTCGCGGGAGAAGTGAAGGCGCTAGCCGGACAGACAAGCCGGGCGACCGAAGAGATCGGCGCGCAGATCGCCGGCATGCAGCGCGCTACCACGCGCTCGGTCGAGGCGATCACCGCGATCGAACATACCATCCGCGAAATCGGCAATATCAGCGGTGCCATTGCGGCCGCCGTCACCGAGCAGGGCGCGGCGACCGCGGAAATCGCGCGCAGCGTGGAAACCGCGGCTAGCCGCACCGTCGATACCGCCAATGAAGTCAATCTGGTCGGCGCCGCCACGCAAGGCACCCGTGCCAGCGCGGTCGCGGTGAAAAGCGTGGCCGACGATCTCGGCAGCGTCGCCGGCCGCATCCGCGGCCAGGTCGACTTGTTCTTCGCGCGGCTGAGCGCTTAGAAAAAAGATCAGCTCTCAAACGCCCCCGGAATATGCCGCGGCAGTTTGCCGGGCGCGACCAGGATCGCATCGAAGCGCATGTCGCGGATCGCCGGCATAGGGTTATTGGCCAGCCAGATTTCCGCCGCTGCCGCGATGCGCTGTTTCTGCCGCTCGGTGATCGACCAGGCCGCGTCGTCCAATTTCGCGCGCGCTTTCACTTCGACGAAAATCAACGTGTGGCGGCGGGCGGCGATGATATCGATTTCGCCGAGCGGGCTTTTCCAACGCCGCGCCAAGATCCGGTAGCCATGCGCGATCAGCCAGGCGGCGGCGCGGCTCTCGGCGGAAATGCCGAAGTCAAAGGCAACGACCCGCTCGGGACGCGGCGCCGGCTTTGCCACGCGCGGCTTACGCGGCGCCATCGCCGGCATCTTTCTCTAACTCAAGCGCGCGCTTATAAACCTCGCGGCGCGGACGGCCGGTGGCAAGCGCCACTTCGCCGACCGCGTCCTTGACCGAAACGCGGGTGAGCGCGCTGCGCAGCATTTCGTCGAGATCGTCAGCGCTTGCTTCTTCATCGGGGGGCGGCGCCACCACGATGACAATCTCGCCGCGCGTCTCGGCGCCCTCGGCATAAGCTTGCGCCAACTTGGGCAGATCGCCGCGGCGGATTTCCTCATGCATCTTGGTGAGCTCGCGGCAGATCGCGGCCTGGCGCGGACCCAAGCCGGTGGCTAGATCGGCCAGTGCTGCTCCAAGCCGTGGCCCGCTCTCGAACAGCACCAAGGTCGCCGGAATATTGGCAAGCTCGGCAATTCGTTTCTGGCGGCCAGACTGCTTGGCCGGGAGGAAGCCCTCAAAAAAGAAACGGTCGGTCGGCAGGCCCGCGACATTGAGCGCGCCCAATACGGCGGAGGCGCCCGGCAGCGCAGTGATCGTGTAGCCGGCCTCGGCGGTAGCGCGCACCAGCTTGTAGCCAGGGTCGGAAATCAGCGGTGTGCCGGCATCCGACACCAGCGCGACCGAATGGCCTTGCGCCAGGCGGGCGAGAATTTTCGGCCTCGCCTCGCCGGCATTGTGTTCGTGATAGGCGAACAGGGGTGTCTTGATGCCGTAGCGCTGGGCGAGCTTGCCGGTGACCCTTGTGTCCTCGCAGGCAATGACGTCGACCCCCGCCAGCAGTTCGAGCGCGCGCAGGCTGATATCGCCAAGATTGCCGATCGGGGTGGCCACCAGATAGAGGCCGCCTGCGGGTTTCGGGGCCGCAATGGCCTCGCCGAAAGGCGAATAATGGCGCGGCTCGCTGTCGGCTGGGGATTTGCTGTTTCTGGGCATTATTCGGCACTTTAGAGGGTCCCCGGCGCCGCGTCATTGCGGGCAAATTCCCTTTCCTTTTCATTGCCTTAACTTTTCCAGGACAAAATAGGCGTTTAAAGATAGGACTGGCACAATTCGCCGTCGCGTGGGGAGCGGCCCTTGCTGGGGATATCGCAGGATTTTAGCGGGATGCTGACGCGCGGCCTGGGCCGGGCGCGCACTGCGCTTTCGATTGCCATATCGGCCGCGGCTTTGGCCGCATGCGCCGGCACCTTCGACCAGCTCGGCGGCGGCACGCCAGTGCAGCCGACCGCCCCGCAACCGCAGGCCGCCCAAATCGGTACCGGGCAAATTCGCGTCGGCTTGATTTTGCCGTTGTCGGCGCCTGGAAATGCCGGCCTCGCCGCGCAGTCGATGAAGAACGCCGCCGAAATGGCGATTGCCGAATTCAAGGAACCCAATATCCAGTTGCTGGTGAAGGACGACGCCGGCACGCCGCAGGGCGCGCAACTCGCCGCCCAGCAGGCGCTCGACGAAGGCGCGGAAATCATCGTCGGCCCGCTATTCGCGCAATCGGTCAGCGCGGTCGGCGCGGTCGCGCGCACACGCAACATTCCGGTGATCGCGTTTTCGACCGACTCCAGCGTGGCCGCGCGTGGCGTTTATCTGCTGAGCTTCCTGCCGGAGTCCGATGTGCGGCGAATTGTCGATTTCGCCATATCCAAGGGCAAGCGTTCATTCGCCGCGCTGTTGCCGGACAATGCCTATGGCACTGTGGTGGAGGCGGCATTCCAGCAGGAGGTCGCGCGCCACGGCGGCCGTATTCTGGCAATCGAAAAATATCCGCTCGACCCGGGCAAGATGGCCGAGCCGATCCGCCGCGTGGCGCAGGCCGCGGGCAAAGTGGACAGCATATTCATCGCCGACGGCCCCGACGCGGTACCGCAAGTCGTCGCGGGTCTTGTATCGGCCGGCGTCAACCTCAAGCGCGTTCAGTTGCTCGGCACCGGATTGTGGGCGGACGATCAGCGCATCATGGCCGACAAGCGACTAGACGGCGGTTGGTATCCGGCGCCGGAACCGGGCGGGTTCAAGGCTTTCGCGGGCCGCTACCGTGCGCGCTACGGGCAAGACCCGGTGCGCACCGCGACGCTTGCCTATGACGCGGTGGCACTGGTGGCGGCGCTGGTGAAGACGCAAGGCGCGCAACGTTTCAGCGAACAGATCCTCACCACCCAGTCGGGCTTTGCCGGCATCGACGGCATCTTCCGCTTCCGTCCCGATGGCACTACCGAGCGCGGGCTCTCCGTGATGCGGGTCACGCCGGAAGGCGGCCAGACGATCAGCCCGGCACCGCGCTCATTTACGCCAGGGACTTAGTCGATTGGCGGGCGCTACGCCGCCAAATCCGCGACCACCGCATCGAGCAACGGAAATCCGGCCAGCGTGACGCGCAGGCGTCCGTTGGCCATGGTCTCGACGGCGCCGCCCGCGCTTAAATACGAAATCCGCGCCGGATCGAGCATACGGCCCGACAGTTGCGTGAAGCGCGCGGTATCGATGCCTTCGGCGAGTCGCAGTCCCATCAGTAAAAATTCGTCCGCCACTTCGCCGGGCTGCAGCTTCTCATCGACGATGAGACCGTGGCCGTTTGCTTCCACGCTTTGCAGCCAGGCTTCCGGTTTCTTTTCGGTTTCGGTCGCATAGCGGCGGCCATCGATATTGAGCCTTCCATGCGCGCCAGGCCCAACCCCGGCATATTCATGCCCACGCCAATAGACGAGATTATGCCGGCATTCCGCACCCGGCCTCGCATGATTGGAAATCTCGTAGGCCGGCAGGCCTTCGGCGGCGCAGATCGATTGCGTTAGATCGTAAAGATCGCGGCCGAGATCGTCGTTGGGAACAGCAAGCTTGCCGGCTCTGTGCAGGCCGAAAAACGGCGTGCCCGGCTCGATGGTCAGTTGATAAAGTGAGAGATGCTCGGCTGCCTCGGCAATGGCGCGTTTGAGCTCGGCGCTCCAGGATGAAAGCGTCTGGCGCGGGCGCGCGTAAATCAGATCGAACGAGTATCGCTCAAATATCGAGCGCGCCACCGCCACCGCGTCGAGCGCTTCTTGCGCCGTGTGCAGGCGGCCCAGTTCCTTGAGCGCACCATCGTCGAGCGCCTGAACTCCAAGCGAAACTCGATTAACGCCGGCCGCGCGATAGCCGCGAAAGCGCGTCGCCTCTACGCTGGTCGGATTGGCCTCAAGCGTAATCTCGGCGCCGCTTGCGATGGTCCAATGTTTGCCAATCGCGTCCAGAACGGCTTGCACCGAAGAGGGCTGCATCAGCGACGGCGTGCCGCCGCCGAAAAAAATCGTCGACACCGTGCGGCCGGGCACGCGCGCCGCCGCCGTGGCGATTTCGATCTCAAACGCGCGTACAAAGCGCGCTTCGTCGATCGCCTGATGGCGCACGTGGCTGTTGAAGTCGCAATAGGGGCACTTCGACAGACAAAACGGCCAGTGCACGTAAACGGCAAAATCTTGCGCAGTAACGGGTGTTGGTAAATTCATGTTAAACATCATAAGCCGCTTGCATCATCGCGGCCAGCGCGTAGGCGCCTTTGCCGCGGAGAAGTCGTTAAAATTGTAATGAATTTCTATTTTTGCAAGCAGGCCTGCGCGAGCATCACAAAAGCGCGGGCGCGGTGCGAGAGGCCAAGTCCGCGCGGCGGCAGCCCATGTTTCTCGTCCGCGGTCATTTGGCCGAAGGTGCGGTCGAGATCCGTCTGGCTTGAACAGCGGGTCATAACCGAAACCTGCATCGCCTCTTGGCGGCCATACAACGACACCATCGACGCGGCCTTCGAACTCTTCCAGATGGCCATCGGGCCAGGCGAGACACAGCGCCGCGACGAAATGCGCGCGCCGCTGCTCGGCCAATTTCGCGCCACGCTCGATCAGCAGGGTCTGGATGCGGTTCATGGCGTAGCGGAAATCCTTGTTCGGTCCCGCCCAGCGCGCCGAATGGATGCCCGGATCGCCGCCGAGCGCATCGACGACCAAACCTAAATCGTCGGCGAATGCCGTTTGCCCGGTCGCCTTGGCGGCGGCTACCGCTTTGATGCGCGCATTGGCGGCAAAAGTTTTGCCGGTTTCGTCCGGCTCGGGCAGACCCAGTTCGCCAGCCGATTGGGCCGCGATGCCATAGGGCGCCAACAGGTCGCGCATTTCGGCGAGCTTGCCCGGATTATGGGTGGCGATGACGACCGGGCCTGTGAGTTTGCGGCTCACCCCACCGCCATCTTTTGCAAGCCGACCAGTTTCTCGATGCCCTTGCGCGCTAACGCGAGCAGCGCGAGCAGCTGCTCTTCGCTGAACGGGTCTTTTTCCGCGGTGGCTTGGACCTCGACGATATTGCCATTGCCGGTCATGACGAAATTGGCGTCGGTGTCGGCCTCCGAATCTTCGGCGTAATCGAGATCGAGCACCGCTGTGCCTTTGTAGACCCCACACGACACGGCGGCGATGTGATCGCGCAGCACCGGCGCGTTACCTTGCGCCTTGAACATATCGCGCGTTTTCATCCAGGCGATACATTCCGACAGCGCCACCCAGGCGCCGGTGATGGACGCCGTGCGCGTGCCGCCATCGGCCTGGATCACGTCGCAATCGACGGTGATCTGGCGCTCGCCGAGCGCCTGCAGATCGATGACCGAGCGTAACGAGCGCCCGATCAAACGCTGGATCTCGACCGTGCGGCCGCCTTGTTTGCCGGCGGAAGCTTCGCGGCGGGTGCGCTCGGAGGTAGCGCGCGGCAGCATGCCGTATTCGGCGGTGACCCAGCCGCGGCCTTGGCCCTTGAGCCATGGCGGCAAACGCTCCTCAAGGCTGGCGGTCACCAGCACATGGGTATCGCCGAATTTCACAAAGCAGGAACCTTCGGCATATTTGACCACGCCGCGCTCCAGCGACACTGCGCGCAACTCGTCGACTTGTCGGCTACTTGGCCGCATCGGGCATAATCCTTATGAATCGGTTGCTTTATTGGGTTCGGCGCACACCATAACCATATGCCAAGCTTGAACAAGTCTTGAACAAGCCTTGCGCGGCAGTCATTGTTGGCGGGTTGTAAGGCGTTTCTCAGGAGTTCGGATTGGCTTCCCACGACGTCCCAATTGGCTCTTCGCAGATCAGTCTCGCGGCGCTCAACGAGCGCTCACGCGAGATTTTCCGATCCATCGTCGAGAGCTACTTGACCACCGGCGAACCGGTCGGCTCGCGCAATCTGTCGCGCATATTGCCGATCTCGCTGTCTCCGGCTTCCGTGCGCAATGTGATGTCGGATCTCGAGCAACTCGGCCTCATCTACGCGCCACATACTTCGGCCGGCAGGCTGCCGACCGAACTGGGCTTGCGGTTTTTTGTCGATGCCTTGATGCAAGTCGGCGATCTGACCGAGGGCGACCGGCGCTCGATTGAGGCGCAGGTGGCCGGCAGCAGCACCAGCAAATCGGTCGAAGCCGTGCTGACCGAGGCTTCGCAGATGTTGTCGGGTCTTACGCGCTCGGCCGGCGTCGTACTTACGGCGAAGAATAACGTGCGGCTCAAGCACATCGAATTTGTGCGGCTGGAGCCGGAGCGCGCGCTCGCCGTGCTGGTGGCGGAAGACGGCCAGGTCGAGAACCGGGTTCTCAACGTGCCGTCGGGACTGCCGACATCTGCCCTCACCGAGGCCAGCAATTTCCTCAACGCCCGCATCCACGGCAAGACGTTGGCCGACCTGCGCGCCGAGATCGAAATCGCGCTCACCCAAGGGCAGGCGGAACTCGATCAACTGACGCAGAAAATCATTTCCTTAGGCCTGGCGAGCTGGTCGGGCGGCGAAAGCAATGACCGGCAACTGATCGTCCGCGGCCACGCCAATCTTCTGGACGATTTGCATGCGTTTGACGATCTGGAACGGGTGCGCTCGCTGTTCGATGCGCTGGAGACCAAACGCGGCGTGATAGACTTGTTGGGCCGCGCCGAGCGGGCCGACGGCGTACGTATCTTCATCGGCTCGGAGAACAAGCTGTTCTCGCTCTCGGGCTCCTCCACGATCGTGGCGCCCTATCGCGACGCCGAGGGCCGGATAGTGGGCGTCATCGGGGTGATCGGCCCGACCAGGCTCAATTATGCCCGTGTCATACCGATGGTCGATTACACCGCCCGCATGGTGAGCCGGTTGCTGGCGCCGTAGGGCCGGCGTCAGTCGGGGCAAGCATTTTCCGGAACATGCGCTCGGCGCTTGATTTTTGGGCCGCGAAGCCTGATATCCCGGGCATCCGAACACGCTGAGGATTGAATATGGCTGACCAGTCCGCCGCTGACGATATGCCTGCCCCGGCCGCGGGCGAGGCCGCCGCGGCTTCGCCTGAAATGGTGCCGGCGGCGCAGGTTACGGCCGCCTTGGAGGCGGCTGCCGAATTCAAGGACAAGCACCTGCGCACGCTTGCCGAGATGGAAAATCTGCGCCGGCGCACCGAGCGCGAGGTCGCTGATGCACGGGTCTATGGCGTGACCGGCTTTGCCCGCGACGTGCTCGCGGTGGCCGACAACATGCATCGTGCGCTGGAGGCGTTGGGGCCGGAGCTTCACGACCAGGTCGAACCCAAGATCAAATCATTGATCGAGGGTGTCGAACTGACCGAGCGCGAATTGATGAAGATGCTGGAGAAGAACGGCGTGAGGAAGTTCACACCCGAAGGCGAGAAATTCGATCCCAATGTCCATCAGGCGATGTACGAGGTGAAGGATTCGGATTTGCCGCCCGGCCATGTCGCGCAGGTAATCCAGGCTGGTTATATGCTGGGCGATCGGGTGCTACGTCCGGCGCTGGTGGGCATCACCAAGTCGGCGCCGAGAGCGGCACGGCCTTCCGCGAACGACAATCCGCAAGCTGACGACGCGGCCGAGTAGGATTTATTTGAATTCGATTCCGTCGCGTATGGCGCGGAAGCGGGTGAACAGCGCATCCCACGCCTCATTGCCCGCGACGCCGACCACGCGCAAAAATCCACCGGACCCGAAGCGCACCCATTGCACCAAATTGACCGGTTGGCCGCTTAAACCTAAGGCTTTCCCGCGGATTTCAAAGCCCGGCAAGCCGCCGATCCGCATCGGATCGGCTACCGTCACATTGAGATTGGCCAGCGGCGCTGACGCCAACAGGTCGCGGGCGAATTGGCCGCGATCGCCGGCGTCGTCAGGCGCGCCAGCGCCTACGGCGATAATCATGTAAGCCTGCCGGCTGAGGTCGTCGGTCGGACCGTCGGTCAGGATGACGCCGCTCTGCGGCAAGACCTGCATCACGCGGAAACCAGCGAGATCGTTGAGCTTGAACGGCAGCATGGCGACCTGCTCCTGCACTGGCGCCGGTCGGAACGTAACGCTAGCCAGCGCTTTGCGGATCACCGCGTCGGTATAGACGTCGCGCGCGCTGTCGGGCACCGCCACATTGATCAGCACCGCCATGTCCTTACCTATGGCGCTCGCCAGCAAAAACCATTTGTGCACCGCGCCGCCGTTTTCGCTGCTCTGGCCGCTGACTAAAAACCCGATGCCGCTGACGAACGGGAAACTTTCCCGTTTCATGTCGGCCAGGCCGCTCTGGGTCTTGTTAAATGCCGAGCGCTCGATTTCCTCGTAAGTACGGGCAGGGAGGTCGAGCAGCGTTATGGCTACCTTGCGGTCGATGTCCTCGAAACCAGGAAAGGTCTTGCTCAAGATGAGGCCACTAGGCGGCTCCAGCCCGACCCGCAAACCCGGCGGAAACACCACCTCGGCATGGGCGGCGGGAATTGCGCTTGCCAATCCGGCCCAAATCCCGAGCACCGCAGCGATTAACGCGACCGACGATTGGCGAAACATGGATTCGGACTTCATTTCCGTAATGGCTTGCCCCCCAATCTGCCTAACCGGCCTTACCCGGTGCGGCAATGGCCAGATTAACTTTCATAGTGCGGCCTTAGTGAGCCCTTGGCGCTCCTCGAGCCCGCCAGGCGGCCGACCTCGCTAATTCGTGAACGCCCGGCTTGCAGCCCCCCAAGGCCCTCCTATATGAGCCTTGAGCCGCGAAACCGCGGCGAATTGTGTATCCAGGGGGCTGGATCAGGGGGTCTGCGGATGAGCCGCGGGCCGTTCCATTCGGGCGCCAATCGGCCCGGCCGGCCTGCCGCAAATTGAGAGGAATTACCATGAGCAAGGTCATCGGCATCGACCTCGGCACAACCAATTCGTGCGTCGCCGTCATGGAAGGCAAGACCCCGAAAGTCATCGAGAACGCCGAGGGCATGCGCACCACGCCTTCCATCGTCGCCTTCAGCGACGACGGCGAGCGTCTTGTCGGCCAGCCGGCCAAGCGCCAGGCGGTTACCAATCCGGAAAAGACCATCTTCGCGGTCAAGCGTCTGGTCGGGCGCCGCTACGACGATCCGATCATCGAGAAGGACAAGAAACTCGTCCCCTACAAGATCATGAAGGCGGGCAATGGCGATGCCTGGGTCGAGGCCGACGGCAAGAGCTATTCGCCGTCGCAGATCTCCGCCTTCATCTTGCAGAAGATGAAGGAAACGGCGGAAGCCTATCTTGGCCAGAAAGTCGAGCAGGCCGTCATCACCGTTCCCGCCTATTTCAACGACGCGCAGCGTCAGGCGACGAAAGATGCCGGCAAGATAGCCGGGCTCGAAGTGTTGAGGATCATCAACGAGCCGACCGCGGCCGCGCTCGCTTACGGTCTCGACAAGCAGAAGCAAGGCGTCATCGCGGTCTATGACCTCGGCGGCGGCACGTTCGATATTTCCGTGCTCGAAATCGGCGACGGCGTGTTCGAGGTGAAGTCGACCAATGGCGACACCTTCCTGGGCGGCGAAGATTTCGACATGCGCCTGGTCAATTATCTGGCCGACGAATTCCAAAAGGAACAGGGCATCGATCTGCGCAAGGACAAGCTGGCGCTGCAGCGGCTCAAGGAGTCGGCTGAGAAGGCCAAGATCGAGCTCTCCTCCACCACGCAAACCGAAGTCAATCTGCCCTTCATCACGGCCGATGCATCCGGTCCGAAACATCTCACCATGAAGCTCACGCGCGCCAAGTTCGAGGCGCTGGTTGACGATCTCATCCAGAAGACCATCGAGCCGTGCCGCAAGGCGCTCAAGGACGCCGGCCTTACCGCCGCTGAAATCGGCGAAGTCGTTCTGGTCGGCGGCATGACGCGCATGCCGAAGGTCCAGGAAGTCGTGAAGCAGTTCTTCGGCAAGGAGCCGCATAAGGGCGTCAACCCGGACGAAGTCGTCGCCATCGGCGCCGCCATTCAGGCCGGCGTCTTGCAAGGCGACGTCAAGGACGTGCTGCTGCTCGACGTGACCCCGCTCTCGCTCGGCATCGAAACGCTGGGCGGCGTGTTCACGCGCATCATCGACCGCAACACCACGATCCCGACCAAGAAGAGCCAGGTGTTCTCGACCGCCGAGGACAATCAAAATGCGGTGACCATCCGCGTGTTCCAGGGCGAGCGGGAAATGGCGGCCGACAACAAGATTCTCGGCCAGTTCGATCTTGTCGGAATACCTCCTGCCCCAAGAGGGGTGCCGCAGGTCGAGGTCACTTTCGACATCGACGCCAACGGCATCGTCAACGTGTCCGCCAAAGACAAGGCAACGTCGAAAGAGCAGCAAATCCGCATCCAGGCATCGGGCGGACTGTCCGAAGCCGACATCGAAAAGATGGTCAAGGACGCGGAAGCGCATGCCGAAGAGGACAAAACCCGCAAGGCCGCGGTCGAGGCTAAGAACCATGCCGAGGCGCTGGTGCATTCCACCGAGAAGGCGCTCAGCGAGCACGGTTCGAAGGTCGGCGAGGCCGAGCGTAGCGCGATCGAGAACGCCATGGCAGATCTCAAGGAAGCGCTCAAAGGCGACGATGCGGCTTTGATCCAGTCCAAGACCAATACGCTGGCGCAGGCTTCGATGAAGCTCGGCGAGGCGATGTACAAGAACGCCGAAGGCGCGCAAACCGCTGACACCAGCGAAAGCGCTACCGGTGCCGACGGCAAGAAGGAAGACGTGGTCGACGCGGAGTTCACCGAAGTCGACGACGACAAGAACAATAAGAAGTCGGCGTAAGGCCGGAGTTTGGAATGAAAGCCTCGTCCTTCACGATGCGCTATGCGCTCCGGGGGACGAGGTTTTGACTATTCGGCGGGGATAGACGGTGTCCAAACGCGACTACTACGAAATCCTGGGCGTCTCGCGCACTGTCACCGACGTGGAGCTCAAGGCGTCCTACCGCAAGCTCGCCATGCTGCACCATCCGGACCGCAATCCGGGTGACAGTGAATGCGAGCACAAATTCAAGGAACTCAACGAGGCCTATGACGTGCTCAAGGATGGCGACAAGCGCGCCGCCTATGACCGTTTTGGCCACGCCGCGTTTGAGCAGGGCGGTGGCGGTAGCCGGCACGGCTTCGGCGCCGATTTCGCCCATACATTTTCCGATATTTTCGAAGACCTGTTCGGCATGGGCGGAGGCCGAAGTGGCGGCCGCGGCCAGGGCCGCGAGCGCGGCTCCGACTTGCGCTACAACATGGAAATTACCCTCGAAGAGGCTTTCGAGAGCAAGACGGCGCAGATCCGCATTCCAACCTCGGTCGCCTGCGAAGTCTGCTCGGGCACCGGCGCCAAGGCCGGCACCAAGCCCAAGCCCTGCGCCACCTGCGGCGGCGCCGGCAAGATCAGACATGCGCAAGGCTTCTTCACGCTTGAGCGGACCTGCCCGGTCTGCCAGGGCCGCGGCCAGGTGATCGACGACCCCTGCGCCGCTTGCGCGGGCGCCGGGCGGGTAACGCGCGAACGTACGCTTTCGGTCAATATTCCGGCCGGGGTCGAGGACGGCACCCAAATCCGGCTTGCCGGCGAGGGCGAAGCGGGATTGCGCGGCGGTCCGGCGGGCGACCTCTATATTTTCCTGTCGCTCGCCCAGCACGAGTTCTTCCAGCGCGACGGCGCCGATTTGCATTGCCGGGTGCCGATTTCCATGGCCACGGCGGCGCTGGGCGGCGAATTCGAGGTGCCGGCGATCGATGGCAGCAAGGCGCGGGTCAAAGTCCCGGCCGGTACCCAGACCGGGCGGCGGTTCCGGCTGACCGCCAAGGGCATGCCGGTGCTGCGGGCAAAGCAAAGCGGCGACATGTATGTCCAAGTCGCGGTCGAAACCCCGCAAAACTTGACCAAACGCCAGCGCGAACTGCTGGCCGAGTTCCAAAAGCTGTCTTCGGAGGAAACCCAGCCGGAGTCGGCCGGATTCTTTAGCCGGGTCAAAGAGTTTCTTGACGGTCTGGGCAGCGGGGGCAGCCATTCCGACGAGTTCATCTTGATCTTTTGCCCCGCGCGCTATACCCCTGAAGTTCGCGGCTAAACCCGCCTTTCGCACGCGTGACCCAGTATTTATGCCGTCACCCACCATTGTCCGCGTCGCAAAGAAAACCCCTCGTCTCGATGACGAGATGCAGTTCATCCGTTCATGGTTCGAAAAGCCGATATCGACCGGCGCGGTGATGCCGTCGAGCAAGGCGCTTGCGCGCACCATGGCGCGTTATGTCGATCCGCAATCGACCGGACCCGTAATCGAACTGGGACCCGGCACCGGTCCTGTCACCGAAGCGCTGGTCCAGCATGGCGTCGACCCCAAGCGTCTGGTCCTGGTCGAATTCAATCCCGCCTTCTGCCGTCTGTTGCGCACGCGTTATCCAGGCGCGACCGTCGTGCAGGGCGATGCTTACCGTTTGCGGCGTCTGCTGGGTGCGACGATGCGTGAGCCTGCCGCCGCGGTGGTGTCGGGCTTGCCGCTGGTCACCAAGCCGTTGCGTACCAGGCTGCGGCTGATTTCCGACGCGATGGGCCTCCTGGCGCCGGGCGCGCCCTTTATCCAGTTCACCTATGCGATGGTGCCGCCGATCCCCAAGGCGCTATCCGGCATCAAGGCCGAAGCCTCGGAGCTGATCTGGATGAACCTGCCGCCGGCTCGCGTATGGGTCTATCGCGGCAAATAAATTCGCCGCCGAATAAATTCGTTGCGATGTGATATTGGTGGCCGGTGTTAAACGGAGCCGCCGATGGCTGCACCCAAAATTCTCGTTTTTCCGGGCACGGCCCGCATCGGCTCGAACAACATCAAGCTGGCGGCGCTGGCGGTCAAAGAGCTCACGCTGATCGACGCCGATGTTACGCGCATTTCGCTCAGTGACTATCCGCTGCCGATCTACGAAGACGATCTGGAATCGCGGACCGGTCCGCCGGCCAATGCAGTGCGCCTCAAGCAGATGATGATGGCGCATCACGGCGTGCTCATCACCAGTCCGGAATACAGCGCGTCGGTGACGCCGCTTCTCAAGAACGCCATCGACTGGGTGGCGCGTGTGCGCGAGCGCGGCGATCCGGCTTACGCCGCCTTCAAGGGCCGGGTATTCGCGATCGCGTCGGCATCGCCGGAAGCCGGCGGCGGCTTGCACTCGCTGATGGCGCTGCGCCAAATTCTCGAACTCGGCTGCGGCGCGCTGGTGATGCCCGAGCAGGTTTCGATCCCCAACGCCGATGACGCTTTCGACGAAATGGATAATATTATCGATAGCCGCGCCGCCCATCTGTTTCGCGCGCAGCTCGCGCGGCTGGTGGAACTGGCGCGGCTGATGAACTAAGGAGGCCTGCCTTGGATGCACGCGATCGCTTGATAGTCGCCCTCGATCTGCCGACGGTGGCCGCCGCCGAGGCCATGGTGGCGCGGCTGGGTTCTTCAGTATCGTTTTACAAAATCGGCTATCAACTGGCTTTCGCCGGCGGGTTGCCCTTCACCGCCGCGCTGATCGCTGCCGGCAAGCAGGTGTTTCTCGATCTCAAACTGCACGATATTCCCAACACGGTGACCAAGGGCGTCGAGAGCGTGGCGCAGACCGGCGCCACCTTTGTCACCGTGCACGCCTATCCGCAGACTATGAAGGCCGCGATGGAAGGCAAACACGGCTCCAAACTGGGCGTTCTCGCCGTCACCGCGCTCACTTCCTATGACGACGCCGATCTGTTCCAGGCCGGCTACAAGCTCGGCGTCAGCGCACTGGTCTTGCAGCGGGCCGGGCAGGCGCGCGATCTGGGCATCGACGGCTTGGTGTGCTCGGCCGAGGAAGCCGCCAAGCTGCGCACAACTGTCGGCCCCCGCGTGTCGCTGGTGACGCCCGGCATTCGGCTTGCCGGCAGCGCGCGCGACGACCAGAAACGAATCATGACGCCGGCCAAGGCCATTGCCGCCGGCGCCGATTATCTAGTGGTAGGGCGGCCGATCGTCGAAGCGGACGATCCCAAGGCGGTGGCCGACGCCATTGTGGCCGAGGTTGCGACGGCAAACAAATAACAGGGGGCGAGCATGGCAAAAGGTTACTGGGTGGCGAATATCGATGTGACGGACATGGACGGCTACAAGGCCTATGTCGCGGCCAACGCGGTGCCGTTCCGCCAGTTCGGCGCGAAATTCCTGACACGGGGCGGCAAATCCGAAGCGGTGGAGGGCAAACTGCGCTCACGGGTCGTGGTGATCGAATTTCCGAGCTATGAGGCGGCGCTGACCTGTTACCACTCGCCCGATTATCAAAAGGCCAAGGCGCTGCGCATCGGCAAGGGCATTGGCGAAATCGTCGTCCTCGAAGGCTATGACGGCGCGCAGCCGTAGTCGCCTTTTGCTTACCGCCGCGCTATACAACCGCCATTCGATCCGGGAGTTAATGTCATGGCCGAGATGCGGCTCGTGGTCGCCGGTGCCGGCGGGCGGATGGGCCGCACGCTGGTCAAGGCGATCGCCGACAGCAAGGGATTCGTGCTTAGCGGCGCGCTGGAAGACGCGCGTTCGCCGCTGCTTGGCTGGGACGCCGGCACGCTGGCGGGCCTGGGCGAAAGTGGCGTCAAGCTCACGGGCGATGCCGGTGCGCTGCTTGAAAAGGCCGACGGGATTATCGATTTCACGATACCCGCCGCCACGCTGGCCTTTGCCGCGCTCGCCGCCAAGGCCCGCAAGGTCCATGTCATTGGCACCACAGGTTTAAGCGCGGCCGACGAAGCCAAGATTGCGGAAGCCGCCAAGACCGCGACCATCGTCAAGTCGGGGAATATGAGTCTCGGCGTCAATCTTTTGGCGGCGCTCACCAAGCGCGTCGCCAAGACGCTCGACAATTCCTTCGACATCGAAATCCTCGAAATGCATCACAACCAGAAAGTCGATGCGCCGTCCGGCACCGCGCTGCTGCTTGGCCGCGCCGCGGCGCAAGGCCGCGGCGTCGATTTCGACAAGTGCTCGGTAGCAACGCGTTCGGGCCATACCGGCGCACGCCGGCCCGGCGATATCGGTTTTGCGACGTTGCGCGGCGGCAGCGTGGTCGGCGAGCACAGCGTGATCTTCGCCGGCCACGCCGAACGGATCGAACTCACGCACAAGGCCGAGGACCGCATGATATTTGCCAGCGGCGCGCTGCATGCCGCTGCCTGGGCGCGCACGCAAAAGCCGGGGCTCTATTCGATGGCCGATGTGCTTGGGCTGAGCGATTTCTAATTCAACATCGGACGATGTAGTTGGAGTAAACTAGATGGGCAGAAGCATTGCGGTTTTTCTCTTCTTTGCTTTGCTGATCATCTATATCGTTGTCATTCTGTGTGCCGGCTTTCCAAAACGCCAGCGGCATTCCGCCCGACTTCCTGTCGCTGATCTGGCCGCCGGCGCTCATGGTGGTCGGCTATGCGGTCCTGTTTTTCGGCAGCGGTTGGATCAAAAAGCAGGCCGAGGAACAGGCCGCGAAAAAAGCCGCGGAAGGAAAGAAAGAATGAGCGAGGCGGAACGATTGCTGGTGCTCGTGCGCCATGGCCAAAGCGACTGGAATCTGAAGAACCTGTTCACGGGTTGGAAGGATGTCGATCTCACCGACAAGGGTGTGGCGGAAGCGCGCGAGGCCGGCCGCAAGCTCAAGGCACAAGGTCTTAAGTTCGATATTGCCTATACCTCGGCGCTCAAACGCGCCCAGCGCACGCTCGATCTGATGCTCGAGGAATTGGGCCAGAGCAAAATTCCGGTCTTCAAGAACCAGGCGCTCAACGAGCGCGACTACGGCGATCTCTCAGGCCTGAACAAGGACGAGGCGCGCGTCAAATGGGGCGAGCGAGCAGGTGCATATTTGGCGCCGCTCCTACGACGTGGCGCCGCCGGGCGGCGAAAGCCTGCGCGACACCGCCGCGCGCGTGCTGCCTTATTATATTCAGGAAATTCTGCCGCGGGTGCTGCGCGGCGAGCAGCGTGTTGGTGTCGGCGCATGGCAATTCGCTGCGCGCGCTGGTGATGGTGCTCGACAAGCATACGATCGAGAGCATCACGAAATTGAACATCGATACCGGCGCGCCGATGATTTACCGCCTCAATGCCGATTCGACGGTGAAGTCGAAGCTGGATCTGGCGGCGTAAACCTGTCCCGGGCGCAGCGCAGCACATAGTGATGCGCTGCAGAACCGGGATCTTTTAAAATTCTGTGTTTGGAACGGCCCCGAATCAGCGGTGCAACGCTGCGCGCTGCACCGCGTCCGGGGAACGGAGGTTACCCCGCCGCCATGCCCGCTTCCCAGCCGAGCATCGCGCGCTTGCGGGTAATGCCCCAGTGATAGCCGGTAATGTCGCCGTTCTTGCCGATGACGCGATGACACGGCACCACGAAGCAGATCGGATTTTTGCCGACCGCGGCACCGACCGCGCGCGCGGCCTTAGGCGAACCGGCCTTGGCGGCCAGGTCCGAATAGGTTGTCAATTTGCCCATCGGGATGGTGAGCAGTTTTTCCCACACCCGCACTTCGAAATCGGTGCCGATCAGCACGACGCGCAGCGGCTGCTCAGGAAGCCACAATTTCGGATCGAAAATGCGCCGCGCGGTGGCGGCGGTGGCGGCGAAGTCCTCGACGTATTTCGCCTTCGGCCAGCGCTTTCGCATGTCGGTGAGCGCCGCGCGTTCCTTGCCGGCATCCGCTAACGCCAGACCCGCCAGGCCGCGCGGCGTATTCATCACCAACGCCATGCCGAAGGGGCAGGGGTGAAAACTGTAGGTGATCGTCAGGCCTTCGCCGCCGGCTTTCCATTCGCCCGGCGACATCGCCTCATGCGTCACGAACAGATCATGCAAGCGGCCGGGACCGGAGAGGCCGACCTCGTAGGAGGTTTCGAGCACGCTGGCCGAGGCGCGCAATAAATCGCGCGCATGGCTGAGCGTGAGCGCTTGCAGAAACGCCTTGGGCGTCAGCCCGCACCAGCGGCGAAACAAGTGATGCAGATCGGTGGCGGAAACGCCGGCGGCTTCCGCGATGGCGTCCACTTCCGGCTGGGCGCGCCAATGGCCGCGGATATGGGCGATGGCGCGGCGCACGATGTCGTAATCGGCCGCCGCGGTCGCGAGCGGGGCGATGCCGGGAAAGCGGTCGCTAAGCGCGGTCTGTTCCAAGGTCATGTTCATAGCAGCTATCTAAGGCGGCCAAGGGTGCCAGGCCACCCGATTCCTGGCGTCTTATCGCCCTTCAGGCGGAGGGATTGAGAAAAACGCCGCGCTTGGCTTGCGCCAGCGCATTGCCGAGCTCCTTGGCGAAGCTCGCTTTTTCGTCGGGCCCCAGGAAATTCGCGATGATGAGCTGCTTGCCGCGCGTCACCAGAAACAGCCGTTCAATGCCGAATTCCTCATGGCTTTCCTTGTCTAGCTTGACCCATAACGGATTGAGCACCCATTCGCGCGCGCAGCCGCGATGGCTCACTTTGCGCACGGTAAGCGTGGACGGCGTGACTTTCACTTCCTCATAGGCGCCGGCGTGGCGATAGTTGAGCCGGAACGCCCAATAAAGCAGCGCCACGTCGAGCCCGAAAAATCCGAACACCGGCCAGGCGCCGGCGAGCAAAAACACCATGCCGGATATAAAGCTGATGCCGCCGAACACCGCCATCAGAACAACAAAGCCGGCGCGGCCAAGCGAACGGTGCGGCGTGATCACTGCGGAAAAAATCGTCGGTTCGAGGCCGGCGTCGGGCACTTGGTCGCTGGGAATTTTGGCGTTGTCGGCGTTCATGCCCTTCACTATACCAAAATAATGGCGAAAAAATCGACCAAGAAGCTGACCAAGAAGCCGATTAAGAAGGTGGTCAAGAAAGCGCGCCAAGGCAAGGTTGCGAAAGTAAAGCCGCCAGAGAAACGCGCGAAAGCCAACGCTAAGGCCGAAACTGGCGCGGTGCGGCCGATGACCGGCGCGCAAATCGAAGAAGCGTTCCGCCGTTTCAAGCAAGCCAATCCGGAACCCAAGACCGAATTGCAATACGTCAATCCGTTCACGCTGCTGGTGGCGGTGGTGCTCTCGGCGCAGGCGACCGACGCCGGCGTCAACAAGGCGACGCCGGCTTTGTTTGCGCTCGCCGATACGCCGGAAAAAATGGCGGCGCTCGGCGAGGATCGCGTGCGCGACATGATCAAGACCATCGGTCTGTTCCGCAACAAGGCCAAAAACGTCGTGGCGCTCTCGCACATGCTCATCGCCGAACATGGCGGCAACGGTGCCGCGCTCGCGCGAGGCGCTGGAGGCTTTGCCCGGCGTCGGCCGCAAGACCGCCAATGTCGTGCTCAATGCCGCCTTTGGCGAGCCGACTATCGCGGTCGATACCCATATTTTCCGCGTCGGCAACCGTACCGGCATGGCGGCCGGCAAGGACCCCTTCGAGGTCGAGCAGAAACTGGAGCAGGTGGTGCCCGGCGCAATACAAAAGCCACGCCCACCATTGGCTTATTCTGCACGGGCGCTACACTTGCCTGGCGCGCAAACCGCTATGCGAAAAGTGTATCATTGCGGACTTGTGCCAATGGCCGGGAAAGACCGTGCTGTAAAACGGTCTGGCAAAAAATTGTCTAGGGAGCGAGCGTATGGAAGGCCGCGGCAAGAAAAAGCCTGTCGATCACGCCGACCCGAAAGTTATTTTCGGCAACGCCGGATTGCCGCTGAAGACCGGCAACGTCTGGATGAAGACGTATCTTGAGTTCGGCCGGAATTTCAAACGCGATGCCGCTGTTGCCGCGAAATACTGGCGCGAAGGTTCCGAAATTCTATCGAAGCTGCCGCCGAAGCCGAAGCGCACGCGCGAGCAAAAACTCGCGGCGGATATTATTCAATTTAGTTGCCGCGATACGCGTGAGCGATTTCTTCTCAAGCATGCCGATCATGTCTATCGCAAGCTGACCAAAAATCTCGACAATTTTCTGCGCGTCGATGACCTGGCTTACGAAGCATCGAAGCTGGTGCCGGGGCTGACGCCGACGCGCCGGCAAGTCGATACCGAAAGCGAACTGCTGCAAGGCGAAAAAGACGGCGTCGAAGTCGATCAGGGCATTTTCCTGTCGCATGTCCTTCCCAATGCCGACACTGGCATGCATCTGTGCCACGCGATGCTAAAGATTAAGCCGGAATCGATTGAACGAATGCGTGAATTTATTTTGAATGATGCCGTTGATTTCGGGCCCGCCCGCGTCGAGCGCCAGGGCAAGGCGGCAGTCGTCACCATCACCAATCCGCGCTTTCTTAACGCCGAGGACGAAGATACGCTCGACGACAGCGAGACCGCCGCCGACATCGCCATCTTCGATCCGATGAGCGAGATTTGCGTGCTGCGCGGCGGCGTCGTCGAGCATCCGAAATACCAAGGCCGCAAGATTTTCTCGGCCGGCATCAATCTCACTCAGCTCTATCGCGGCAAAATTCCGTTCCTCTGGTACATCCGCCGCGACATGGGCATCGTCAACAAGATGCTGCGCGGCGTGGCGATGAGCACGCGCAGCCCCGAAGAAATGTCCGGCGGCACGCGACGAAAAGCCCTGGATCGCCGGCGTCGATGGTTTCGCCATCGGCGGCGGCTGCCAATATCTGCTGGCGATGGATTACGTCGTTGCGGCGAGCGACGCCTATATGACGCTGCCGGCGCGCAAGGAAGGCATCATTCCCGGCGCCGCTAATTTGCGGCTGCCGCGTTTCGTCGGCCCGCGCTTGGCGCGGCAGGCCATCATGATGGGCCGCCGCTTCGACTGCGATAGCGCGGAAGGCCGCATGATCTGCGACGAAGTCGTGCCGCCTGGCGAGGTCGATGCCACGATTACGCGCGTGGTCGAGGACTTCACCGGCTCTGGCATGGTCAGCGCCGCCGGCAACCGCCGCGCCTTCCGCGTCGGCGAGGAGCCGCTCGATATGTTTCGCCGCTACATGGCGGTCTATTGCCGCGAGCAGGCCTATTGCCATTTCAGCCCGGCACTCATCGCCAATTTGGAAAAGCACTGGAACGCGGCGCAGCGGAAACCGTAACCCGTCATGGCCGGTACAAGGCCGGGCATGACGATGGATGGATTGGAAGTGAGATGCTCGGACTAAGCACTAACGCCGCCGAACTAGCACCGCACCGCGACACGCTCGAGCCGATTGAAATCGCCTCGCGCGATGAAATCGCGGCGCTCCAGCTTAAGCGGCTGAAATGGTCGCTCAAGCACGCTTACGACAATGTCGCGCATTACAAAGCGGCGTTCGACGCGGCGGGCGTGCAACCGGCCGACCTGAAATCGCTTTCCGATCTCGCCAAATTTCCGTTCACCGCCAAGGACGATCTGCGGCGCAATTACCCGTTCGGTATGTTCGCGATGCCGCGCGAAAAAGTGGCGCGCATCCATGCCTCGTCCGGCACCACTGGCAAGCCGACCGTGGTCGGCTATAGCAAGAACGATCTTGAAATGTGGGCCGGCTTGATGGCGCGGTCGATGCGCGCGGCCGGTTGCCGGCCTGGCATGCTGGCGCAGAATTCCTATGGCTACGGGCTGTTTACCGGCGGCATCGGCTTTCATTACGGCGCCGAAAAACTGGGCCTGACCGTAATCCCGGTGTCCGGCGGCATGACCGAGCGCCAGGTCAAGTTGATCGACGAATTCAAGCCCGACGTGATTTTCGTCACGCCGAGCTATCTGCTCGCCATTCTCGACGAGTTTCGCGCGCAGGGCCTAGACCCGCGCAAAAGTTCGCTCAAGATCGCGATGTGCGGCGCCGAGCCCTGGACCAATTCCATGCGCACCGAGATCGAACAGGCCTTCGATCTGCATGCCATCGATAATTACGGGCTGTCCGAAGTCATCGGGCCCGGCGTTTCCTGCGAATGCATCGAGGGCAAGGACGGGCTCTATATTTGGGAGGATCATTTCTATCCGGAGGTGATCGATCCGGCGACCGGCGCGGTACTGCCCGATGGCGAAATCGGCGAACTGGTGTTCACGTCGCTCAGCAAGGAAGCCATGCCGGTGATCCGCTATCGCACCCGCGACTTGACGCGGCTATTGCCCGGCACCGCGCGTTCGTTCCGCCGCATGGAAAAAGTCACCGGCCGCAGCGACGACATGATTATCTTGCGCGGCGTCAATGTGTTTCCGAGCCAAATCGAGGAGATCATCCTCAAGGACGCGCGGCTGTCGCCGCATTTTGTCATCGAACTTAGGCGTACCGACCGGCTAGACGCGATGTGTCTGGTGGTCGAGGCGCGTCCGACACTGGCGAGGCGGCGTGGGCGTCCTGCGACAGCGATCTGGCCGGCCACATCAAAAGTCTCATCGGGGTGACGGCGGAAGTCAAAACCGTCAAGCCCGGCGGCGTCGAGCGCTCGGCCGGCAAAGCCAAGCGCGTGATCGATTTGCGCGGCAAGGAATAACCAGACTTATTTGATTAGTTCCGCGCGCCCACCGGACATTTGCTTGTGGATGTGCACCATGAAGGCCATGGCGAATACCGGCGTGGCAAGATTGAGCAGCGGGATCGACACGAATACCGCGATCACCATGCCGGCGAGAAAGACGTATATGGCGCGGCTCTTGCGCAGCGCCTTGGCCTCGGCCGGCGGACGGAATCGCATGGCGGCGAGTTCGAAATATTCGCGGCCGAGCAGATATGAATTTGCCAGAAACAGAATGATTACGCCAAGCCCGGCCAGCAGCAGGAACGGCAGCGCACACAGATAAACCGCCAGCGCTAGCAGGGCGAATTGCACGCCCTCGATCAGCGCGCGAAAAATCGGCAACGCGCGGCCAGGGGCTTCCGCCGGATAATGCGTTTGTTCGACCACTTCGGCGACTTCGTCGACGAAGAAACTGCCGACGAACGCGGTCACCGCCGGCATCAAAAACAGCGCGCCGGTGACGATGCCGAGACCGCCATGATCGAGAGCACCCAGGCGAGCGCCGCCCAGGCCGCGTGCGGCGCCATGCCCGCGGTCTGCTCGGCCCAATCGGCGCCGCTTTGCGCCAGCGACGACAATACGCGCTGTAACCCGATGCCGATGATGACGATCAGCAAAAGCGCCAGTCCCACGGATTTGAGCAGCACGCGGCGCAGCGGCTGGCTGAACAACTGCGAGAGAGCATTGATGGCGGCGTCGTACATGGAGGGACAGTTAGGCGTGCGGCGCAAAAGAGCAAGGGAGATGGCGCTAAATCGCCGGCGCCAGCGCCTTGTCTTCGAAGGCCTCGGTGCCTGCTGGCGCCAGCGGCGGCGAATCCGACCAGGCAATCGCCTTGTAATTGAAGCCATTGACGATGGTCGGCTTGACCACTTCGAAATAGGGCGAGATGTCGAAATCGCGCGGCGCGTAAAGCGACGAATGGCGAATTTCCAGAATTTCCTGGCGCTCCGCCTCGCTGTCGCTGCGCGTGATCTTGGGCAGGATCGGATAACGCACCGTTTCGAAAGCTTGCGCGATCAGCGCCGAGCAAATGATGCGGGTCGGGTGACCGGAACCGAGCGACATCATGCGGCGGCGCCAGCGTTGCGGCACCGGCAGCGGAAACAAATAGCGCAGCAGATCGATGATGTTCTTGACGTCGTAATCGAAGCCGATGCGCTCGGCCGCATAGGCGCAAACGCGCGCGCGGTCGTCCTCGCTCAGGCCGATGGGCCGGCAGATGCGCGAATGAACGCGGCCGTATTTCGACAGCGGCGCCGCCACCACGCCCTGGCCGATATTGGCTTCCACCAGCACCAGCGGCTCGCCGTCCGCGCTGACGCGATCGCCAATCGGTCCGACATAAAGCGCCGCGTGCGACCAGGTCGATTGCGTGAGATATTTGATGATGCCGGAAATATTGTTGTGGCCTTCGACCAGGAGCACGTCGCCTGGGCGAAGCGTCGCGCGCAGGCTCTCGGCGTCGCCCGGCGTCAGGGCCTCATAGCCCTTGACCGGCTTTTCCAGATAGTGGGCGATCAATCGCCCGACCCCGTCTGCCATCCAACTCATCACACGGCCCCGGCGTCATTCTTGACGCCTTTTTTGACGCAACGTTCCCCGTAATTCGCGTTCAATTTAGCCGGGACTCATTGCAATTTAGTTCACCGGCAGGGCACGGGATTCACGGAGCGTTAGCCAAGAAATTTGGCAAACCGCAATGCTTGCGGCATTCTGCGGTCTGGCTCTGCAATCATTCGGATACCATGTCGCCAAATCGCCCCCCGCAAGCGCTGATTGCCTGGTCGAGCGGCAAGGACAGCGCCTGGGCGCTCCATGAGGTCCGCCGCAGCGGCGAATACGACATCGTCGGCGCGCTCACGACCGTGACCGAAACCTTCGCCCGCGTGAGCATGCATGGCGTGCGCGAAGAACTGCTGCACGCCCAGCTCGATGCCGCCGGTCTGCCCGCGATAGTGGTGCATATTCCATTTCCATGCCCGAATGGGATTTACGAACAAAAGATGGCGGCGGCGATGCAAGATGCCAAGGCGCGCGGCATCACGCATATTATCTTCGGCGACCTGTTTCTCGAGGACGTGCGGGCCTATCGCGAGCGCCAGCTTGCCGGCACCGAGATCAGGCCGGTGTTTCCGCTATGGGGACTGCCGACCGCGGCATTGGCGCGTGAAATGATCGGCGCCGGGGTCGAGGCCAATCTTGTCACCATCGACCTCAAGAAACTGCCAGCCTCGTTCGCCGGCCGGCGTTTCGATGGGGACTTGCTCGACGCGCTGCCGCAAGGCGCCGATCCTTGCGGCGAGAACGGTGAATTCCATTCCTTCGTCTCAGCCGGGCCGATGCTGGCGCGCAAAATTGCGGTCAAGCCGGGCGAGACGGTCGAGCGCGAAGGATTTGCGTTCGCGGATTTGCTGGCGGCCTAACCGCGCAACGTGCCGCCGGTCTTCTTGGCGACTTCGGCAACGATGCGGCTGCCGAGCGCGTCGATCTCGGCATCGGTCATGGTTTTTTCGCGGGGCTGCAAGGTGACCGCGATGGCGATCGACTTCTTGTTGGCGCCGATGCCGGCGCCTTCATAGACATCGAACACGCTCACGCTGGTAATCAGCTTTTTATCCACGCTTTGTGCCGCGCGCACGATGTCGGCAGCCTTCACGCCGCTATCGACCACGAATGCGAAATCGCGCTCGACCGGCTGGAACGGCGGCAATTCGAGCATGGCTTTGGCGCGCGTCGCTTTTGCTTTTTGCGCCGGGATATTTTCCAGGATCACCTCGAACGCGACCAACGGCCCTTCCACTTTAAGCGCGGCAATGACACGCGGATGCAGTTCGCCGAAATGACCGAGGATGTTCTGTGGACCAATCTGAATCGTGCCCGAGCGACCCGGGATGAAACCAGGCCGGTCCGCCGGGCATGACTTGGAGCGCCTGCATCGGCGTGCCGGCCGCCGCCAGCACGGCGAATACATCCGCCTTGGCGTCGAAGGCATCCACGGGCTCAGCCTTGCTCGACCAATGGCGGCCGATGCCGCCCGCTTTCGCCAGCGCGCGGCGCAAGCCGGCTCGCGGCGGTGAATTGATCTTCCGGCCGGTCGCCTTTGAAAATCTGCCCGACCTCGAACAGCGCCACATCGGCAAAGCCGCGGTCGGCGTTGCGCTGCGCCGCCATGACCAGGCCCGGAATGAGGCTTGGCCGCATGTCGGACAGTTCCGCGGCGATCGGGTTGGCCAGCGCCAAAGCCGGCGCGCCGCCGCCGAATAATTCAGCCTCGTGCTTGCCGACAAACGACCAGGTAACGGCCTCGACCAGTCCGCGCGCGGCCAGCGCACGCTTGGCCTTGCGGGTGCGATTTTGAATTGTCGTGAGCACGGGCTTGCGCGCATCGGCGCCGCGCGGGAATGGCGTCGACGGAATCTGATCGACGCCAACAATGCGCACCAGTTCCTCGACGATGTCGGCGCGGCCCTGCACATCGGGACGCCATGACGGCACCGCGACTTTCACGTTCTCGTTCTTGCCGGCGGCGTAGAAGCCGAGCTTCTCCAGCACGCGGCGCACATCGGCCAGCGGCAGTTTCAACCGGCGAGGCGCGGCAATTCGCTCAAGGGAAAATCGACGATGGTTTCCTTCGGCGTCGGATCGCCCGCCACCACGATCTCGGACGGCTCACCGCCGCACAGATCGAGCACCATCTGGGTCGCGAGCTCCAGGCCCGGCAGCATGAAGGCCGGATCGACGCCGCGCTCGAAACGATAGCGCGCGTCGGAATTGATGCCGAGCTTGCGGCCGGTCTGCGCGATATTGAGTTCGTCCCACAGCGCCGATTCGATCAGTACGTCGGTGGTGGTCTCGGAGCAACCCGAGGCCTCGCCGCCCATGATGCCGGCCAGCGACTCCACGCCCTTATCATCGGCGATCACGCAAATGGCAGTAATCGAGCGTGTAGGTCTTGCCGTCGAGCGCCAGCAGCGTCTCGCCGTTCGCGGCGCGGCGCACGGTGAGATTCGCCGTGCACTTTCGCCGGCGTCGAACACATGCAGCGGGCGGCCGCGGTCAAAGGTGATGAAATTGGTGATGTCGACGAGCGCGTTGATCGGACGAAGTCCGATGGCCGTGAGCCGCTTCTGCAGCCATTCCGGCGAGGGCCCATTCTTGACGCCCTTGACCAGCCGCAGCCCGAAAGCCGGGCACAGCGAATGTGTCGCGCCGAAATCGAGCGTGACTTTGACCGGGCAGGGGAACGTGCCCTTCACGGGCTTGGGCGCCTTGTCCTTGAAATCGCCGATCAAAGTGGCGCCCAGATCGCGCGCGATGCCGTTGACGCCGGTGCAGTCCGGCCGGTTGGGCGTGAGATTGATCTCGATCACCGGATCGCTCAACGCCGCCCAATCGGCGTAAGATTTGCCGACCGGCGCGTCGGCCGGCAATTCGATGATGCCGTCATGGTCGTCGGACAATTGCAGTTCGGCGGCCGAGCACAGCATGCCGCGGCTTTCGACGCCGCGAATGGTGCCGACGGTCAGCGTGATGTTCTTGCCGGGAATGAAAGTGCCGGGCGGCGAAAATACGCCTTTCATGCCGGCGCGCGCATTGGGCGCGCCGCATACGACCTGGATCGGTTTGCCGTCACCGAGATCGACCATGCAGACGCGCAAGTCGGTCGGCATTGGGATGTTTCTCGGCCGAGATGACCTTGGCGATGACGAAGGGCTTGAGCAGCGCCGCCTTGTCCTCGACGCGCTCGACCTCAAGCCCGATCATGGTGAGCTTGTCGACGATCTCCGGCGAACTCGGCGACCGTGTCGAGATGTTCTTTGAGCCAGGGCAGAGTGAATTTCACGGGCTCAATCCTCCCGCCAGCGTCGGGAAATCGAGCGGCCGGAAGCCGTAATGCTCAAGCCAGCGCACGTCGGCCTCGAAGAAGGCGCGCAGAGTCGGCCATGCCGTATTTCAGCATGGCGATGCGATCGATCCCCATGCCCCAGGCAAAGCCCTGGTACTCCGCCGGATCGAGCCCGCAATTTCGCAGAACGTTCGGATGCACCATGCCGCAGCCGAGAATTTCCAGCCAATCCTCGCCTTCGCCGAATCGGATTTCGCCCTTGTCGCGCCTGCACTGGATGTCGACTTCCATCGATGGCTCGGTGAACGGAAAGAACGACGGCCGGAAACGCATCTTGACCTGATCGACTTCGAAGAACGCCTTGCAGAATTCTTCCAGAATCCATTTCAGGTGGCCCATATGCGACGTCTTGTCGATGACGAGGCCCTCGACCTGATGGAACATCGGCGTATGCGTCTGGTCGGAGTCGCTTCGATAAGTGCGGCCCGGAATGATGACGCGGATCGGCGGCTTTTGCGTCAACATGGTGCGCACCTGCACCGGCGAGGTGTGCGTGCGCAGCAACAGCCGCGAGCCATCGGGCTTGGGCGGGAAATAAAACGTGTCGTGCATTTCCCGCGCCGGATGGCCTTCCGGGAAATTCAGTTTGGTGAAGTTGTAGTCGTCGGTCTCGATATCGGGACCTTCCGCCACCGCAAATCCCATGTCGGCAAAAATCGCGGTGAGTTCGTCGATCACCTGGGTGATCGGATGCACGCGGCCTGTTTCGGTCGGCGCTTCGCGCACGGGCAGCGTGACGTCAACCGTTTCGGTGGCAAGGCGCGCGTCAAGCGCCAAGGCGCCGAGCCTATCTTTGCCGGCGGCGATGGCCGCGGTGACGCGGTCTTTCAGGCCGTTGATCGCTGGGCCTTGAATCTTACGCTCGTCCGGCGTCATCGTGCCGAGCGTCTTGAGCAGCGCCGTGACCTCGCCGCTCTTGCCGAGTGCCGATACGCGCACGGCTTCGAGCGCCGCCTCGTCCTTGGCGGACATGACGGCGGCAAGCAGGACTTGTTCCAGTTGCGCGATATCGGTCATTCAAATACCCCGGTGCCCACCTCCCCCTGGAGGGGGGGCTGATTGCGCTTCGCGCGAGCGAATGCGCAATCGGGTGGGGTAATCTTTGTCAGGTGAGTAGCACCCCACCCCGCTCGACATCGCTTAATGCTCAGGCGAGCGACCCTCCCGCCAGGGGAGGGTAAAGAAAGTTAGGCCTTGGCCGCTTCGGCCGGAGCCGGCAGCGCCGCCTTGGCCTTCTCGACGATCGCAGCAAAGGCACCCGGTTCGTTGATCGCGAGATCGGACAAAACCTTGCGGTCGATCGTGAGGCCTGACTTGGCCAAGCCGTCGATAAACTTCGAGTAGTTGAGGCCGAAGGGACGTACCGCGGCGTTCAGGCGCTGGATCCACAAGGCGCGGAACGTGCGCTTGCGCCGCTTGCGGTCGCGGAAAGCATATTGGTTGGCCTTCTCGACCGCCTGCTTGGCGACGCGAATGGTGTTCTTGCGCCGGCCGTAATAGCCCTTGGCGGCTTTGTAGACTTTCTTGTGCTTGGCGTGCGCGGTGACGCCACGTTTGACGCGGGACATGTTCGTTCTCCTAGCGGTTCTTCAAGGGGTGTGAGTGGACGGAAACAACAGCGGCGCAAATGCCGCTTGGAATACGGGTCAGCCGTTTGGCATCCAGTATTTCTTGACGTTGTCGCCGTCGGTCTTGAACAGCACGCTAGTGCCGCGATGGTCGCGGATCTGCTTGGTGGTCCGCTTGATCATGCCGTGGCGTTTGCCGGCTTGTTGGTATTTTACTTTGCCGGTCGCGGTAATCTTGAAGCGCTTTTTAGCGCCCGACTTGGTCTTCAGCTTGGGCATTTTGCTCTCCTGATCGGCGCGATGCGGACCTTGCGGTCCACTCGGCCTGGATTGGCCCACAAGGCATAACGCCCGGAGCCGTTGCTCGGTATTGAGCTGTTTTCGCCGCCACGGCAGCCCTGACTGGCCGGGCGGTGAAGGGCGGCGTTATGGCAGAGGCGGGTGCACCTTGCAACCAAGCCTTGGGCAGGGGCGTTAACCCGGCGATTGGGCACTTTGGCCAGGTTTTGGGCCGGGTCTTGGGCCGGGTTTTGCGCCTCAAAATGGCGCTATTTTTGCAAGATTTACCGGCTTGCAGGTCACACAAAGGGATTAGGCCGCCATGCGAGGTTTTATTTCTGCCGGGCTGTTTGCGGCTTCGTTGTTGGCGCTCACCGGCGTGGCACGCCCGGCCTTGGCGACCGAGCATGACGGCAACTGGAGTGTGCTCATCATCACTGAAAAGGGCGATTGCGACCGCGGCTTGCGCTACGCCGTGGCGGTGGAGAATGGCCTGGTCAAATATAGCGGCGAGGCGGCCGGCATCAACATGTCGGGGACGGTGACGCCGGATGGCCTGGTCAAAGTCAGTATCCGGCTCGGCGACAAAGGCGCCGACGGCACCGGCCATCTGTCGGCGAACGATGGCACCGGCATATGGCGTGGCGCCGGCGCTAATGGCGCGGTCTGCGCGGGCCGCTGGGAAGCCGAGCGGCGATAAAATTTTTTCAATAAAATGCAAAGCGCCGCCCGCGAAACACGAGCGGCGCTTTTGAATTCGGAAATTTCCGCTAGCGCGGCGCCAGCAGCATCACCATCTGGCGGCCTTCGAAGCGAGGCTCCGATTCGACTTTGGAAAACGTCGCGGTGTCTTCCTTGACGCGGTTGAGCAATTTCACGCCCAATTCCTGGTGCGCCATTTCGCGGCCGCGGAAGCGCAAGGTGATCTTGACCTTGTCGCCCTCTTCGAAGAAGCGCTGCATCGAACGCATCTTCACCTCGTAATCGTGATCGTCGATCATCGGCCGGAGCTTGATCTCCTTGATCTCGACGACTTTCTGTTTTTTGCGGGCTTCGGCGGCTTTTTTCTGCGCCTGGAATTTGTACTTGCCGAAATCCAGGATTTTGCAGACCGGCGGGTTGTTGTTGGGAGAAATCTCGACCAAGTCGAGCCCGGCCGCTTCCGCCATTCCCATGGCAGTTTGGATATCGACGACACCCTTGTTGTCGCCGGTGGCATCGATCAGCTGAACTTCTTTCGAGCGGATCTCCTCGTTGATGCGCGGGCCGTCCTTTTGGGCGGGCTGCGCGGACTTCATCGGACGTCGAATGGCTTCTGTCTCCTCATGCTGTTGAAACGGTCTTTAGACTGACAGGCCTGAGCCTAGCAGAGAGATTGGTAGAAACGGCGAATAAGTCAACGCGTTTGCGGCCCGCTTGTCGATAGGTTGGCCGAAAATCCGTGCTCAAACCGCTCAAATTGCACTAATTTTGTCTGGCTTGAGCGCCTCTTTGGACGCCCCTTGGGGCACTTCTTGCGGCACCAAAGCCGGGGCATTTTCGCGCCCCAGGATGCCGTCATAAAGCCGCAGCGTCTGGGCTGCGACCGCTTGGGCGCTGAAATGATCGAGCACCCAGGCGCGCCCGCGCAGGCCCATGGCGTAGCGGGCGGCCTCGTCCATGGCAAACAGCCGCAACAGGGCAGCCGCAAGCGCCGCATCGTCGCCAGCGGCAAAGCGCAAGCCGGTGCAGCGGCCTTCCGGTACCGCCGGGGCCGTTAACACCACGTCGGGACCGGCGGCGAGATCGGACACCACCACCGGCCGCGCCATGGCCTGGGCTTCCACGATCGCCCGCTGCACGCCTTCCGGCTGCACCGCGCCCGACACGACGACGCAAGCGGCGCCATAGGCAGCCGGCATGTCGCTCACCGGCGACGCCATGCGAATGACGTCCATGGTTCCGGTCGCCAGCACCAGGTCCCACAATTCGCCGGTGTAGTGCGTGCGGCCGCGGTCCTCTCCGACAAAGACGCAGAGAAAATCTTTCAGCCCCATATCCTTGAGGCGGCGTACCGCCTTGACCACCACATGGTGGCCCTTGCGGCGCAAGATGCGGCCGCTGATCAGGATCACTTTGGTTTTCGGCGTGACGCCCCACGCGCGGCGCACGGCCTCGATACGCTCGTGCGCGATAGTGTTGGGATCGAAGCGCGCGAAGTCGACGCTGCACGGCACCACCGAGATGCGATCCCACGGCGTGCCGTAACGGTCATTGACCAATTGCGCGATGCCCTCGCTCACCGCGACGACGCGGGCGCCGCGCGCCATGACGCCATTATAGAGGCGCTTGAAGATGTTCTGTTCGCGAAAGCCCTTGTACCAACTCGTCACGAAGGGAATGCCGGAAAGCCGCGCGGCCATATAAGCGCTCCAGGCGCCGGCGCGTCCGAAGGCATGGATCGCGTCGCATCGGCGTTCGCGCGCCAACCGGTTCAACAGGCCGGCATTGCGCAGGATCACCAGCGGATTGTTGGTGGCAGTATCGAGCGCCACGAATTCGCCGCCGGCGGCGGTCACGTCGGCGACCAATCGGCCGGGGCAAGATGCGACGATGGCATGGTGGCCGGCGCTCGCAAGGATGCGCACCAGTTCGAGCGCGCCGGCATCGGCGGCGCCGCCATCCAGCGTCGGCACGACAATCAACGCGGTGATTGGATCGCGCGCGGGAAAACTCGACATTTCGTTACGCCCTCGAATCGTCAGGCATCGCGCGCCAGCAGCGAGGTATAAACGCCCCGAATGGCTTCGGCAACGCTCTGGGGAGAAAACACGAATTCGGCGAATTGGCGGGCGCGGGCGCCCAGCGCCTCGTAGGCGGTGACATCGAGCGCAAGCGCCGCGCTGACCGCGCGCGCGAGTTCCGCGACATTGCCCGGCCGCACCAGCCAGCCGGTACGCAATTCATCGCGCATGCGCGGCGGGCACAGTACATTTTCCGGCAAGACCCCGACGGTGGTGGCAATCACCGGCCGGCCGATCGCCTGCGCTTGCGTGACTTCGCGGCCGGACAGCGGCGGTTCCAGCGCCGCCACGACCACGACATCGGCGGCGGCCAGCGCCGTCGGCATGTCGGCGCAATGGCCGACCATGCGGACGAGCGTATCGACGCCGTGCATGGCCGCGCGGCGGCGCAAGCTCCGGGCATAGCGCGCTTGGCCGCGATCTTCGCCGGCAAACACGAAAGCGATGTTGCGGTCGCGGCCGCCGACCACAAGCCGCGCAGCTTCAATCATGCTGGCCTGGCCGTTCCACGGCGCGATCCGTCCCGTGATCAGCACGACGCGCATATGCGGCAGAACGCCCCAAGCGCGCCGCAAGGCGGCGACGCGCTCACCGTTCACCGCCTGCGGGCTGAATCTCGCGGTATCGACTGCGCGCGGGATGACCGTGATGCGATCGGGCGCAATCTTGTAGCGCTCGATCATCGCGCGCGACACATAACTCGACGGCGCAATCACCCGGTCGCCGCGCGCCAGCGAGCCGTGCAGCGAGGTGCGCGGCCAGATGCCGGTCGTTACCCGGTCGGGAAATGACGTAACGAGAAATACCGGCATGCGGTCTGTCGCTGCGATCGCGCTCCAGGCGCCGCCCGCGCTTTGGGCGTGCACGATATCGATGCGCTCGCCGGCGATCAGGCTCGCCAGTTGCTTGGCATTGCCGCGGATGCGCAGCGGATTAAACGTGTCGTTCGGCATCGGCAGCCATTCGCCGCCGAAGGCGCGCAATTCACCGACCAGCGGGCCGCCGTCGCCGGCAATGATGGCGCGGGCGCCCGATTGCAGCAGCGTGAGCGCAATGTCCACCGCGGCGTGGCCGGCCGGATCGTCGCGCAGCGCAGGCACCAGTTGTAAAATCGTGGCGCCGGCCAGCGAGCGCGGTTCGTCCTCATGCTGGCGCCCACGCATCAGTGGTCACTATCCGGCGATTCTTAGACGTTAACTTGCGGTGAGAAGCAATCCCATGAGCGAAGCTCGCCTGACATCCCTGAAAATAGAATCGCCTGCGCGAACAATCGCCGTGCGCGCGCGCCAGGGCAAGCAAAACAATAAAAGCGCCGGCCTGTTTTGGCTGGGCGGCTTCAAGTCCGACATGGGCGGTACCAAGGCCGTGGCGCTTGACGCCTGTCGCCGAGCGCCAGGGCCGCGCTTGTATCCGTTTCGATTATTCCGGCCACGGCGAATCGGGCGGCGATTTCAAGGACGGCACCATCGGCCAGTGGCTCGAAGAGAGCGTCGCGGTCTATCGGCAATTCGCCGCGGGCCCGCAGGTGGTAATCGGCTCATCCATGGGCGGCTGGCTGGCATTGTTGATGGCGCAGGAGCTGCGCAAGCTTAAAGGTGCCGCGCCCATCGCCGGCATGGTGCTGATCGCGCCGGCGGTGGACTTTACCGAAGTTCTGATGTGGAAGAATTTCTCCGCCGAGGCCAAAGCCGAGATCGAGGACAATGGCTTCTGGATGCGGCCGTCGGCCTATGGCGATGCGCCTTATCCGATCACCAAGAAGCTGATCGAGGACGGCCGCAAACATCTGTTGCTCGGCGGCCTGATCGAAACCGGCTGCCCGGTGCATATTTTGCAAGGCATGCTGGACCCCGACGTGCCGTGGCGCCATGCCGAAGACCTCGTGACGCATTTTGCCCGCGACGACGTGGTGCTCACTTTGATCAAGGACGGCGACCACCGTCTGTCGCGTCCGGAAGATATCGAGCGGCTGTTGGCGGCGGTGAAGGAGTTCTAATTCCACTCTTCATTCACCGACGCGTCTTCGTCATGGCGCCGCATCGCCGAAAATTTTTCAGCCGGCAATAACCGTCCCCAGCGCCCACACCGCCGCGCCGCGCACCAGCGGCGAAGCATCGTCGAGCAACCGTTCGGCCTCTGGCACAAGCGAGGCATCGCCTGAATTGCCGATAGCGATGAGAACATTGCGCACGAAGCGATCGCGGCCGGTGCGCTTGATCGATGTCTTGGCAAACAGCGCGCGGAATTGCGCGTCGTCGAGCCGGACAAGCTCGGCCAGCGTCGGCGCGCGCAGCGCTTCGCGCGCGGCCAATTTCGCCTCGCGGCCTTGTTCGGCAAATTTGTTCCACGGACAAACCGCGAGACAATCGTCGCAGCCATAAATGCGGTTGCCCATCAGCGGCCGCAATTCGCGCGGGATCGGGCCTTTGTGCTCGATGGTCAGATAGGAAATGCAGCGCCGCGCATCGAGCCGATACGGCTCCGGGAAGGCCGCGGTCGGGCAGATATCGAGACAGGCGCTACAGGTTCCGCAACTGTCGGCTGCGCGCTCATCGGCAGGCAAATCGAGCGTGGTGAATATCGAGCCCAGAAACAGCCAAGAGCCGAATTCGCGCGACACCAAATTGGTATGCTTGCCCTGCCAGCCGAGGCCGGCGCTCGCCGCCAGCGGTTTTTCCATCACTGCCGCGGTATCGACGAATACTTTGACATCGCCGCCGGCTTTTTGCAACCAGCCAGCGCGCGACATCCTTGAGCCGCGCCTTGATTAGCTCGTGGTAGTCCTCGCCTTTGGCGTAAACCGAAATCGCGGCGCGGCTGCGCTCGCGCAAAATCGCCAGCGGATCTTCGTCCGGTCCGTAATTCATCCCGAGCATGATGACCGAGCGCACATCCAGCCAAAGCGCCGCGGGCGAGGCGCGCCGTTCGGCGGTTTCCGCCATCCACACCATGTCGCCATGCGCGCCGTCGGCGATAAAGCGGTCGAGGCGGGCTTTGGCTTCCGGCACCGCGTCGGGTCTGGTGATGCCGGCAACATCGAAGCCGCGCGTGCGTGCATGCTCGGTCAGCGCCGATTTGATTTCCGTAGGAGTAAGTTAGAAATCCAGGTCGGCGTAGTTTTTCGCCGCCGGCAGTCCGGCCAGCGTGTCGGCCAGCAGCGGACGGAACGCGGGCCGCGATTTCACCCGCGCGTACCAATTCTTGGCGGCTTCGTTTTCGTTCCACGGCACATCGCCCAAATAATCCACGGCCGACAAATGTGCCGCCGCGGCCAGATCGGCCAGGCTCAACCGTTCGCCCGCCAGCCAATCGCGGGTCTGCACCAGCCAGCCGATATAAGCCAGATGATAGCGGATATTGCTGCGGGCGGCGCGCATGGCCTCGGTGTCGGGCGGCCCGCCGCCTTGTTCGAGCGTCATATGGCGCTTGAACACCCTTTCGGTCACCAGCGGGCCCGAGACCTCGGCGTGGAATTTATCGTTGAACCAGGCTGCCAGCCGCCGCACTTCCACCCGTTGACCGATAGACGTCGGCAGCAGGCTGTTCTCGCCCGGCTCTGCGTTGTGCGTCTCCTCGATATAGGCCGCGATAATGGCGGCGCCCGGCACCGCCGGCTGGCCATCGGCCACCAGCACCGGGATTTCTCCGGCCGGGTTGAGCAAGAGGAATTCCTGGCGCCGTTCCCAGAAGCGTTCCTCCACCAGCCGCGCCTGCAAGCCGTATTCGCCCAAAATGAGGCGCACATAGCGCGACAGCGGGCAGAGCGGATGATGGAACAGCGTCAGCATGGCAATCCGTGGCTAGGTCCCGGCAGAATCAGTCACCGCACTATAGAAACCCGCTTGGTGAGCGCAAATTGTCCCGCAATAGCTTTTTTGTTTGCCTGCATGACGCCGTTACGCCAAAAGCGCTCGTCCATCGTGGACCGCCTGATTCTGAGCAACCCAATGGTTACATCATGAATTTCGACGCCATCATGGCGGTCATTGCCAGCCATCTCGACCTGATCAAGGCGGCCATTCTGGGCGTCGTCGAAGGTCTCACCGAATTCTTGCCGGTCTCCTCCACCGGCCATCTGCTGCTGATGGAGCGGTTTCTCGGCTGGGGCGACGACAGTTTCGGCAAATCCTTCGCGATCTTGATTCAGCTCGGCGCCATATTGGCGCTGCTGACCATCTATTTCGGCCGGCTCTGGGCGCTGGCCACCTCCATGTTCACGCAATGGGTGGCGGCGCGTTTTGTCATCGGCGTGCTGTTGGCGTTTCTGCCGGCGGCGGTCATCGGCGCCATGTTCGGCAGCGTGGTCAAGGAACATCTGTTCGACGTTCGCATCGTCTGCGTGATGTTCATCCTTGGCGGCTTCGTGTTGCTCTGGGTCGACGGCCTGGATTTGCAGCCGCGCTATTTCGAAGCGACCTCGTTCTCGCTGCCGATGTATTTCGTCATTGGCGTTTGTCAGTGCCTCGCCATGGTGCCGGGCGTGTCGCGCTCGGGCGCGACCATTGTGGGCGCCATGCTGTTTGGCGCCGACCGGCGCTCGGCGGCGGAATTCTCGTTCTGGCTGGCGATGCCGACCATGGTCGGCGCCTTCGCCTATGAGGCGTTCAAGAGCCGCCATGAACTGGCGCATAGCAATATTCTGGCAATTGCCGTCGGATTTATTTTCTCGTTTATTTTCGGCTGGATCGTGGTCAAGACGTTCCTGCGCTATATCCAGCATCACACCTTCGCGGTGTTCGCCTGGTGGCGCATCCTGCTCGGCAGCGTCGGAATTTTCGCGATTTATTTTCTTGGCGCTTGATTGGCGCTTGATCGCGCGGTCTTACGCCGTGCGATTGCGGAACTGCCCGGCCTTGCGGAATCGCCAAAGATAAGACGGCACGATCGCGTCGATCGGCTCGGGCTCGATGCCGATGCCTGGCAGCGAGCGGCCTTGCGCCTTGGCGGCATCGGAAACCACATTGTCGGTGCGCAGTAATTCGACCTGGTCACCGGTGAGCGTCATAGGCGGCGGCGCGAATTGCAGGAACATCGCCTTGATCTTGGCGGCAAAGAACGGCACCGGCACCAGCAGCCGTTTGCGCTCGATGGTCGCCAGCACAAATTGCATGACCTGCTTGAAGCTCCGCACGTCCGGTCCGCCCAGCTCATAAATTGTGCCGGGATTAAGCTTGCCGTCCACCGCATCGGCGACGGCCTTGGCAACGTCGCCGACAAAAACCGGCTGAAATTTTGTCGCGCCGCCGCCGATCAGCGGCAGCACCGGCGAAAGGCGGGCCAGCGCCGCGAAGCGGTTGAAGAAATCGTCTTCCGGCCCGAACACGATCGAGGGTCGCATGATGACTGCCTGCGGCTGTGCCGAAAGCGCCAGCCGCTCGCCCGCGGCCTTGGAGCGGGCATAGACGCTGGGCGAGTTCTCGTCGGCGCCGATCGCCGACATATGCACCAGCCGCGCGCCATGGGCGCTCGCCGCCAGCGCCACCTGCTCGGCGCCGTAGCCATGAACCTTGTCAAAACGCTGGCGTCCGCCTTCGCCCAATATGCCGACCAGATTGATCAGCACATCGGCGTCGCGCGCCGCCGCCTCGACCGAGGCGGCGTGCCGTATATTGGCTTGCACGGCGTGGATCTGACCGACGCGGCCGAGCGGCTGGAGAAAATTGGCGAGTTCGGGCCGGCGCACCGCCGCCCGGATGCGATAGTCGCGCTTGGCCAAGGCCCGCACGACGTGGCGGCCGAGAAAGCCCGAGCCGCCATAAACGGTGATGAGGGTGTCGGCGTTGTTTCTGGCGGTCATTTTGCGCTCACGGGGCAAAAAAGCTCGGCAATCGGCAAATACAGGATCGGCCAAGCCATGTATAGAGCGCAATAAGGCGGCGCCTAATGCCTTCAATTGACAAGCCGAAAGCCGGTCCGTACCTAGTCCCGACAAGTCCTAAAACCTTGCCCAGGTGGCGGAATTGGTAGACGCACTAGTTTCAGGTACTAGCGCCGCGAGGCGTGAAGGTTCGAGTCCTTTCCTGGGCACCACGTAAAAAGCTTGGTAGCCAAATGACCGTTCGCCTGCACCGCGGCGATTTGCCGAACCTCTCCGCCTACAAAGGCGCGGTGGCGATCGATACCGAGACCATGGGTCTCGACCCGCACCGCGACCGGCTCTGCGTCGTGCAGCTGTCGCCCGGCGACGGTTCGGCCGACGTTGTGCAGATCGCGGCTGGACAGAAAAAGGCGCCCAATATCGAAAAGCTCCTGGCCGACAAATCCGTCGTCAAGATTTTTCATTTCGCCCGTTTCGATCTCGCCGCGCTCGCCAATGCCTTCGGCGTGATGGCCGGGCCGGTCTATTGCACCAAGATTGCCTCGCGGCTCGCCCGCACCTATACCGACAGACACGGCCTCAAGGATCTGGCGCGGGAACTGCTCGGCGTCGATCTCTCCAAGCAGCAGCAATCGTCCGACTGGGGCGCCGACGCGCTGACCGATCCGCAGGTCGCCTATGCCGCGACCGATGTGCTGCATCTCCATGCGCTGCGCGAAAAATTGGACGTGATGCTGGCGCGCGAGGGCCGCGATGAATTGGCCGCCGCCTGTTTCCGTTTCCTGCCCGACCGCGCGCGTCTCGATCTCGGCGGCTGGGCGGCCGAGGACATCTTTTCCCATTCCGCGTGAGCGGACTAAGTCGTTGGTTTATGGTTATTATCGGCTGCCGCGTCGGGGCCATATTCACCCGGCAGGTTGCATTTGTGGGGTGCATAAAATGTTTACGCAAACTATGCGAACACACCTGATCCAACCTAAAGAATGAACCGAGTGGCCACCGCCAGAACCGATCCACAGAACGCGCGCGCTTTTTGGACCATGAGCCGCGGCGACAGCGAGCGCGCCTTCCGCTCGGCGCGCCGCCACAGCCGCATGGTGCGCTTTTTGCGCGTTTCGGTTCCGCTCGCGGTGGTTATCGGCGCCGTCGTCATTTCGCTGATCACCATATTCAATCCGTTCCGCATGCTCACCAAGCTGCCGGTCAATATCAACGATCTTGTCGTCTCCGGCACCAAGATCACCATGGAGAAGCCGCGTCTGGCGGGCTTTACCAAAGACGCGCGCGCCTATGAATTCATTGCCGAAGCGGCGGCGCAGGATCTGACCAAACCGGACATCGTGGAACTGCGAAAAATCCACGCCAAGCTACAGATGGAGGACAAGAGCATGATGGAAATGTCCGCCGACACCGGCATCTATAATACCAAGCTGGACACCCTCAAGCTTGAGCAAAATATTCTGCTCTCGTCCTCCACCGGCTTTACCGGTCACTTGAGCGAGGCCTCGATCGATGTCCGCAAGGGCAATGTCGTATCGGATTCCCCGGTGGAACTGGAGATGCTGCAAGGTACGCTCAATGCCAAACGGCTGGAGATTGCCGATTCGGGCGATGTCGTGCGCTTCCTCGGCGGCGTGGACATGATGCTAATGCTCAACAATACCCCGTTGCCCGCCACGAAAACCGGCGCGCAATGACGCTCATCCGCCGCCTGAGCGCACCGCTATTGATTGCCGCCGCGCTGGCGATGCCTGGCGCGACGCTGCATGCGCAGCCTGCGAAAGGTCCGCCCAATGCCTTGCAAGGCTTCTCGCAGAATCGCGACCAGCCGGTGCATATCGAAGCCACGACTTTGGAAGTGCGCGACAAGGACAAGGTGGCGACCTTCAGCGGCAATGTGAAAGTGACGCAAGGCGACACCGTTATGAAATGCAAGTCGCTGCTGGTGTTCTACGAAGGCGGAGGCGCGGACGCCGGCGGCAAGTCCATGCAAGCCGCGACGCCCGGCCCCGGCGGCAATCAGAAGATCAAGCGGCTGGAAGCGCGTGGCGGCGTCGTCGTGACCCAAAAGGATCAAACCGCCACCGGCGATCAAGGCATTTTCGACATGCGGACCAATACCGTCACGCTCAGCGGCGGCGTGGTGATGACGCAAGGCCAGAACGTGCTGCGCGGCGACCGGTTGGCGGTCGATCTGACCAGCGGCGTATCGCGGGTGGAATCGGGCAAGAACGGTCAGGGCCGGGTAGAGGGCCTGTTCCAGCCCGGCGGCGCGGGCGCGCCCGATCTCAAGTCCGGTATTATGGGCGCCCAGCCGGCAAAGCCTGCGCCGGTGCGGCCGCCAAATTGACCAAAAACCACCGGGCACGCCGTGGGAATCAGCTAATGTCGCGCGCGCAAGGCAAAATTCGCACGTGCCGCGAGGTAGCCCGGTGAATATTCTTTCGCTGTTTCGGCGCCGCCAGTCCGCCGCCCGCCGGCCGATGACACCGGCCGAGGCGCGCCAGCATCAGGCCGCCGCGGCGAACGCCCAATCGGCGCGTCAGGGCAATGGCGCCCAGCAGCAAGTTCGTGCGCGCGCCGCCGCCGATGGCCGACAGGGACAAGCCGCCCGCCACGCTTATCTCGCCGCCCATGGCGTGGAAAAAAGCTTCGGCGGCCGCATGGTGGTCAAGGGCGTCACGCTCTATGTACGGCGTGGCGAAGCGGTCGGTCTTTTGGGACCCAACGGCGCCGGCAAGACCACCGTGTTCTACATGATCACCGGGCTGATAAAGGCCGACCGCGGCCGTATCGAACTCGACGGTTACGACGTCACCGGGATGCCGATGTATCAGCGCGCGCGGCTCGGCATCGGCTATCTGCCGCAGGAAGCCTCGATCTTTCGCGGCCTCACCGTCGAGGAGAATATCCGCGCGGTGCTCGAAGTGGTCGAGCCCGACAAGCGCCGCCGTGAAGCCGATCTCAATGCACTGCTCGAGGAATTCAACATTGCGAGGCTGCGCAAGACGCAAGCCATCGCGCTGTCGGGCGGCGAGCGCCGCCGCGTCGAGATCGCGCGCGCGCTGGCGACGCGGCCGAGCTACATGCTGCTCGACGAACCGTTTGCCGGCATCGACCCGATCGCGGTCGGCGATATTCAGGCACTCGTCCGGCATCTGACCAACCGCGGTATCGGCGTGTTGATCACCGACCACAATGTGCGCGAGACGCTAGGCCTCATCGACCGCGCCTACATCATCTATTCGGGCGAGGTCCTGATGGAAGGCCGCGCGGAGGATATCGTGAATAACCCGGATGTGCGGCGGCTCTATCTGGGCGATGAATTCAGGCTTTAAGGGCTATCCGCGGAAACGCCCAATATTTGTGCAATGCCGCAGTGCGGAATAACATACCGCTGCGGCTTATAACCTGCTATAGTCAAAAACAAGCAAGAATCGGACCAGTTTCCGCCGGGAAACCTCAATGGCGTTGTCGCAAAGACTAGAGTTTCGCCAGACTCAAGCCCTGGTGATGACGCCGCAGCTGATGCAAGCCATCAAGCTGCTGCAGCTCTCCAGTTTGGATTTGGCAGCCTATGTGGAAGGCGAGCTTGAGCGCAATCCACTGTTGGAGCGCGCCGAGGCTGAGGACAATCAGGCGCAGGGCGCCGAGCCGGAAGCCGCTACCCTCGAGCGCGACGAAATAACGGCGCCGACCGCCGACTGGATGGGCGACGATCTCGAAACCAATCGAGCCTCGATGGAGCAGGGGCTCGGCACCGAACTGGAAAACGTATTTCCAGACGACGGCGGCGCAAAGACCGCGCCGGTGGAAACCCCGCCGCCGGCCTATTCGGAATGGTCGGGCGTGGGCTCCGGCGGTTCCGAGGACTCAAGTTACAATCTCGAATCCTTCATCACCGCCGAGATCACGCTGGTCGATCATCTGGCCGAGCAGATGGCGCTGGCGATCACCGATCCGGTTCGCCGCATGATCGGCCGCTATCTGGTCGATATGGTGGACGAGACCGGCTATCTCTCCGGCGATCTCGACACGGTCGCCGAAAAACTCGGCGCCCAGCGCAGCGACGTCGAGGCCGTGCTCGCGGTTTTGCAAACCCTCGATCCGCCCGGCGTCTGCGCGCGCAATCTCACCGAATGTCTCGCGCTACAGCTTAAAGAGCGCAACCGCTTCGACCCGGCTATGCGGGCTCTGGTCGAGCATCTCGATCTTCTGGCCAAGCGCGATCTGGCGGCCTTGCGCCGCTTGTGCGGTGTCAGCGACGAAGATCTCACCGACATGATAGCCGAGATCCGTAATCTCAATCCCAAGCCGGGCTTGGCCTTCGGCTCGACGCTGGTGCAGCCGATTGTGCCCGATGTCTATGTGCGCGCGGCGCCGGACGGCTCATGGCAGGTCGAGCTCAATTCCGACACGCTGCCGAAAGTCCTCATCAGCCAGCGATATTATGCGCAGGTGTCGAAGACCACGCGCAACGACAAGGACAAGACCTATCTGGCCGATTGCCTGCAAACCGCGACCTGGCTGGTGCGCGCGCTCGACCAGCGCGCCAAGACCATCCTCAAAGTGTCGAGCGAAATCGTGCGCCAGCAGGACGGCTTCTTCACCAAGGGCGTGCAGCATTTGCGCCCGCTCAATCTCAAGACCGTCGCCGACGCCATCGGCATGCATGAGTTCGACCGTGTCGCGCGTCACCGCCAATAAATACATGGCCACCAGCCGCGGCATTTTCGAATTGAAATATTTCTTCACTTCCTCGATCGCCGCTTCCGACGGCGGCGAAGCGCATTCCGCCGAAGCGGTGCGCCACCGCATTCGTCAGTTGATCGACTGCGAAACCGCCGTCGATGTGCTGTCCGACGATACGATCGTCGACCGGTTGCATGAGGTCGGTATCGACATCGCGCGTCGCACGGTCGCCAAATACCGCGAAGCCATGCGTATCCCGTCTTCGGTGCAGCGCCGGCGCGAGAAACAGGCCGCTAGCGCTTGACGGGCGGAACCATTCCAAGCTGAAATAAGTTGTCGGCTGGAAATTGGTGCGGCGTAACGCCCGCGCCCGATCAGGGAGGCAGATCGCATGCCTTTGCGCGTTTCGGGTAAGAACATCAATATCGGTTCGGTTTTACAGCAAAAAATTTCCGATCGGGTCGATGAGGCGGCGTCGAAATATTTCGACGGTGGCTATTCCGGACACGCCACGGTCGGCAAGGATGGCTTCGGCTTTCGCACCGAATGCGTGCTGCATCTGGATTCCGGCGCCATGCTCGAAGCCGAGGGCATGGCCGCCGACGCCTATGCCAGTGCCGAACAGGCCTCGATGCGCATCGAAACGCAGTTGCGCCGCTATAAGCGTCGCCGTAAGGACAGCCAGGGCCGGCGCGGCGGTTGAAAACATGCAAGAAAAAACGGCAGAAACTGCCTAACCCCGCCCATTGACCTTGCCGCCGACGGCTCTATAAGGACCGCGACCTTCAACATCCCTTTATAACTCGCCGCTGCCATTTCCAATCATTGGACATGTCCATGACGCTCACCGATCTTATCGCGCCGAATGCGATTATTCCGGCGCTCAAGGTCAACGGTAAAAAGCAAGCGATCCAAGAGCTTGCCGCGCGCGCGGCCGAGCTTACGGGTCAGAGCGAGCGTGCGATTTCGGAAATTCTGTTGCAGCGCGAGAAGCTCGGTTCCACGGCGGTCGGCAATGGCGTTGCGATCCCGCATGGCAAATTGCCGAAACTTGGCCGGCTGTTCGGACTATTCGCGCGCCTCGAACGGCCGATCGATTTCGAAGCGCTCGACAGCCAGCCGGTCGATCTGATTTTCCTGCTGCTGGCGCCGGAAGCCGCCGGCGCCGATCATCTCAAGGCGCTGGCGCGCGTGGCGCGTCTGTTGCGCGATCCCGACATCGCCCGCAAGCTGCGCGAATCGCGCGATGCCGATGCGCTTTATGCCGTGCTGGCCATGCCGGCGGCGAGCAGCGCGGCTTGATTGTCGTCCGCGCGAAGGCGGGGACCCATACACCGCTTCCTATCGACAAACAAAAAGCGCAGCCAATTTGGCCGCGCTTTTTTCATATTTCAAATGCCGTGGTTATGGGTCCCCGCTTTCGCGGGGACGACGAAAGTGCGTTAATGCACGCTCACGGCCTCGAGCTCCTGGCTCCAGGCATTGGCCAACGCGGCTTCGCGCGTATCGGTCAGCATGATCGGCGTTCCGTCCGCCGCGTGCAGGGCAAACAGTTCGAGCCCCGGCTCGATCTTGGGCGCCTGCGGAAATAAACTCGCGACATCCTCGGAGCGGATCGCCTTGACGTAAGCCAGGCGGCCGTCGCCGAGATGCGCCAATGCCTCCTGCGTGATGGCAGGATTGGCTTGGCTGTCGTTGATCGTTTTCAAGTTAGTCATGGCCCTCGACTCCTCTTTCCATTGAACGCTTTACGCGGTCGAGTCCTGTTCTCGAGCCCATCATTATTCCGTTTCGCTGATCGATATCGACTTCACGATACGCACGGCTTGCGGCCGCACCAGATCGATCGACAACAAACCGTTCTTCAGATCGGCGCCCAGCACCTCCATGCCGTCCGCCAGCACGAAAGTTCGCTGGAATTGGCGCGCGGCGATGCCGCGATGGAGATATTGACGGCTCTTGTCGTCCTGCTGACGCCCGCGAATCACCAACTGACTTTCCTCGATGCTGACATCGAGTTGGTCGCGGGTGAAGCCGGCGACGGCAAGCGTGATTCGGAGCCGTTCGGGGTTATGCCCGTCACGGGCCAGCCGTTCGATGTTGTAGGGCGGATAGCCGTCGGCGCCCTTGGCGACACGGTCGAGCACGCGCTCGATCTCGTCGAAGCCCAGCAGAAACGGACTGGATAGTGACGGAACTCGTGACATGGTCTCAAAGCCCTCGCTCGAAGCGACTTTGACGGGGCCCCTCGCGGGCACCCCAACCGGGCGGCAACTGCCGTCCAGTCCAGGCTAATATGGGTGGCTTGGGTTAAAGGTTCAAGAACACGCCGGTAGCGCCGGCAGGACCGTACATCTGGCCTTAATCGGGGCTTTCCAGGTTCCGGCCGGGCCGGGCGTTCCGCCAAGAGCCGCGTAAAGCGCCGTCTCGGCCATGGTTAAATTAAGCATGCGTGTTTTCCTTACCGGCGCATAATTTTCGTCAAATCCGCGCGGTTGCATTTAGCAACGCTAGTATCTCCGGTGCCCGACACAAAAAAATAGTGCGGGCTTTTCGGGGAGTTGAATGTGCTGACGCGCAATGTCGACATCGATCCGTTCGGTCCCGCGACCGAGGAAAAGATTTTCAGCGGCGCCAAGCGCGCAGGCACGATTATCGCAATCGCCGCGTTGACCGTCGCCGCTCTCGATTTTGCCAATATACATTCGGTCGAAAACGCGGCCGCAATCTTTCGCGACAACGCGGATCTGCCGGCCCGCATTCGCGCCGGCATCGATTCCATTTCATTCACGTCGGTTTCGCCTTCGGCTCAAGCGTCCGTTCCGCGCGACGGAACTGCAATACCTTTGGCCCGCGCCGCCGCAGCGCCGGCCGCCGGCGCGGTTAAACCCAAAACCTCGCCGCTTGCTGAACTTGCCGCCGCCAGCCGTCAGGATGCGATCGGGTTCGCCATGGAACCGCCGCCCAGTCCGGCGGCGAAACCGAATGTCGCCGGCTATCCCTTAGCGCTCGCCGCGCTCGCGGCCGAGCCGGTCGATCTTGCCGGCACCGAATTCGCTTCGCCGCAAACTCAAATCGATCCGACGCCGGTGTCTCTGCCGATGTCGGGCGCAGTCCCGCTCGACATGGTGCCGCTGCCGCGTCCCTCGCCCGGCGTGCCGCCGCCGTCGCCGGCCGAACGGCTGCACTTGCAAGGCGCGGATCGCGTCAAGGCCGAGCGTTGTCTGGCCAACGCGATCTATTTCGAGGCGCGCAGCGAACCGGTACGCGGACAAATGGCGGTCGCGCAAGTCGTCGTTAACCGCGCCTTCTCCGGCTTTTATCCGGACAATATTTGCGGCGTGGTCTACCAAAACGCCAGCCACCATCTCGCCTGCCAGTTCACCTTCGCCTGCGACGGCAAACGCAAGATCATCAATGAGCGCGGCGCCTGGGCGCGCGCCAACCGCATCGCCAAGCAGACGCTTGATGGCAAGATCTACGTGCCGGAAGTGGCGAAGTCGACGCATTACCACGCCGTCTATGTGCATCCGTACTGGACGCATGAGATGAAAAAGCTGGTGCGCTACGGCATCCACAATTTCTACCGGCCCTATGCCTGGGGCAACGGCGCCGATGAACCGGCCTGGGGCTCGGGCGTGCTGGCGAGCAACAAGAAGAAGTAATCGCTACTTCAATTTCAATTTAAACAGCTTGATTGCATTGTCGCGCCCGATCTTGGCGCGGTCGGCTTCGCCGATGTCGGCCTTGTCGAACCAATGCGCGCCTTCGCCGACATCCTCGAACGGCCAATCGACCGAAAACATCACGCGGTCGGCGCCCATCTCGTTCATGACGTTGACCAATGACGGCGTATGGAAATTGCCCGACGTGGTGATGTAAAAATGCTTGCGGAAATAATGCCCGACGCCGTGCTTGGCCGCGTAGCGGTGCGGCTCTTTCATCCAGCCGTTGCGCCCGTCAATGCGCCACAGTTGCACCGGCAGGCCTTCGCCGAGATGGCCGAGCACGATTTTGAGCTTCGGCATTTCGTCGAATAGGCCCGAGCCGATCAGCCGCAGCGCATGCACCGCGGTCTCGGCCGAAAACGCCCAGTTCGGCCCAAGCAGCCAATTGTGGCCCTCATACATCCTTGTCCAGCTCGCCAGCGGATTACGCGGGTGCAGATAGAACGGCACGTCGAGCGCTTCGAGCGCGCGCCAGAAATCACGGTATTGCGGCAGGTCGTAATAAGTGACGTTGTCCGGCGTGCCGATATTCGAAAATCCGTTGACCAGCGCGCCGACAAAGCCAAGCTCTTTGACGCAGCGCGTCAGTTCGGCAATGGCCGCGCCGGGTTCCTGCATCGGCAGCGCGGCGAAGGCGGTGAAGCGATCGGGGCGCTTGGCGCATTCGGCGGCCAGCACGTCATTGGCCTGTTTGGCGACCGCGATCGCGGTTTTCACGTCGTGGATCGCCTGCACCGCCGGGGCGTTGAGCGACAGGATCATCATCTCGACGCCGTGCTTGTCCATTTCGCCAAGCCGGATCTTCTGGATGTCGATCAGGCGGTGGCGCAGATCATGCCAGACATGCGCGCCGAACACGTGCGAATCTTCAAGCGTCGGCTCGATGGCGAAATGTTCCTCGAGCGCGATCTTGTTTTTCATTTGCTTTCCCCGGTTTTCCGCATCATGCAACCGCGTGGCGGCGGATGTCATCACGCGCGCCATAAAAAAACCGCCCGGAAGGGGCGGCTAATTTTCGCGAAGGCTGTCCGCCTTCGCCCTGCGGGCTTCGGCGGACACTCGCGCACGAGGCCTTCGATTGCCGAGGGTTCGGCGGCTAGCGAGTGGTGGAGCCAGGCGGGATCGAACCGCCGACCTCCTGCATGCCATGCAGGCGCTCTCCCAGCTGAGCTATGGCCCCAATTCGCTGGAAACTTGCCGTCCGCGAATATAGCGGACGAACGAGTTCAGGTCTCTTCTTCTTTTTCGATGCCGTCGCCGATGATGTCGGTGACGTCCGGATCGCCCTCGTCTTGTTCCTCGATGAAGGCGGCATCGTCGAGCGTCTCGTCGGCGCCGACTTCTTCCTCGCCTTCGGCTACCGTGCCGTCAGCCGATTTCTTGCCCTGCTGCTCGGCCTCGGCATCTTCGAGCGAAACGAATTCGGCGTCCGTCGTCTCCGGCACGATGGTCTCGACCTCCGCCACCGGAGCGGGCCGCGCGGCGGGCGCCGGCGTCGCAGGCTCTGGCCGCGAGCGCGACTGCACAGGCACCACGATCGGGACGACTTTGCCGGTATAGGGCGATATCACCGGCGTCTTGCCGAGGTCGTAAAATTTACGGCCGGTTTCAGGACAGACGCGCTTGGTGCCGAGTTCAGTTTTAGCCACAGTCTAGGTTCCTCGGGAAATGCCGATAATCGTTCGCTTCTCGGCTTCACTTATCGGCTTCACTTGGCCAGTTGCGGCCCCCCTGTCAATAGCGTCGATCCGGCTGTTAATGGCCAAAACCGAGGCAAATGCGCCGGGATGACGCCGCGCGCGGCTGCGTGGTAGGACGGCCTGGGCCTTAAGGATGTCCCTGACGTGAACGATGCCACCCAAATTCCGCTGACTGCCCGCCGCGGCGCCCCCCTTCGGGGCCGCATTCGCGTACCGGGCGACAAGTCGATCTCGCACCGGGCGTTGATCCTTGGCGCCCTGACGGTGGGCGAGACCACGATCAGCGGCCTCTTGGAAGGCGACGACGTGCTCCATACGGCGCAGGCCATGCGCGCGCTCGGCGCCCGAATCGAGCGGACCGGCGATTTCACCTGGCGCGTCCAAGGCGTCGGCACCGGCGGTTTTGCCGCTCCCAAAGACCCGCTCGATTTTGGCAATTCCGGCACCGGCGTCCGGCTGGCGATCGGCGCGGTCGCCGGCTCGCCGGTAACCGCGACCTTCATCGGCGATGCTTCGCTCAGCGGTCGCCCGATGCGGCGCGTGCTCGACCCGCTGGAAAAAATGGGCGCACGCGTGATCGAAGCAGCCGAAGGCGGCCGATTGCCGCTGACGTTGCAAGGCGCCGCCGACCCGATGCCGATTACTTACGAATCGCCGGTGCCGTCGGCGCAGCTCAAATCGGCGGTGCTGCTGGCCGGCCTTTCCGCGCCGGGCGAGACCACGGTGGTCGAAACGGAAGCGACGCGCGATCACACCGAACGGCTGATGAAACATTTCGGCGCCAAGATCACTTCAAAGTCACACGGCGAATATGGCCGCCGCATTACGCTGCAAGGCCAGCCCGAACTGGAGCCGGCCAATGTCGTGGTGCCGGCCGATCCGTCATCGGCGGCATTCCCGATGGTCGCGGCGCTGATTGTGCCGGGCTCAGATTTGATTCTCGACGCGGTCATGACCAACGCGCTGCGCACCGGCTTGTTTGCGACGTTGAAGGAAATGGGCGCCAATATCGAGACGCTCGCCACGCGCGACGATGGCGGCGAGGAAGTCGCCGATTTGCGCATCATCACCTCGAAGCTCAAGGGCGTCGATGTGCCGCCCGAGCGCGCGCCCTCGATGATCGACGAATATCTCATTCTCGCGGTTGCGGCGTCCTTCGCCGAAGGCGTCACGCGCATGTGCGGCTTGAAGGAATTGCGCGTCAAGGAATCCGACCGGCTTGAGGCGACCGCCGCGATGCTGCGCGTCAATGGCGTGACCGTCGATATCGATGGCGACGATCTGATCGTGCAGGGCAAAGGTAGCGTCGCCGGCGGCGCCGAAGTCGCCACGCATATGGATCACCGCATCGCCATGTCGGCGCTGATGATGGGGCTCGCCAGCGAACAGCAGGTGCGCATCGACGATAGCGGCTTCATCGCCACTAGTTTCCCCGGCTTCACCGAACTGATGCGAAGCCTGGGCGCGGACCTGACATGATCATCGCCATTGACGGCCCCGCCGCCTCGGGCAAAGGCACGCTCGCCAAGCGCATGGCCGCCCATTATGGCCTGCGCCACCTCGATAGCGGCTTGCTCTACCGCGCCGTGGCCAAAGCCGTGCTCGATGCCAGCAGGCCCATCGGCGACCGCGACGCCGCGATCGCCGCCGCCCAATCGCTCGATCCGGCCAAAATCGACGAAGCCGCGCTCAAGGCTCCGGCCATTGGCGAAGCCGCGTCGTTTGTCTCCGCCATTCCAGAGGTACGGTCCGCTTTGGTCAGTTTTCAGCGCCAATTCGCCGCCAAACCGCCCGGTGCGGTGATCGATGGGCGCGATATCGGCACCGTTATCTGCCCCGGCGCGGACTGCAAAATCTTCGTGACCGCCTCGCGGGAGGTCCGCGCCAGCCGCCGGGCCGCTGAATACCGCGCCCAGGGCAGGGATATCGACGAATCCGCCGTGTTGGCCGATATCGTAAAGCGCGATGAACGCGACCAAAACCGCGCTACGGCACCCCTAAAACGGGCCCCGGATGCGCACTTGCTCGATACCACCAATATGGATATATCCACCGCAATCCGGGCCGCCATCGACATCGTCGAGGCCACCCGAGCGGGCCGAGGACGCGCCTAACGCGCCTCGTTGTTGGAGGACAAAGCCCCGCTCGAGCCTCGCCGTAAGGCAACTGGAAAAAGCTCAATCGTTGCGACCGTACGGTATTAGCGCCGGCCATTCGGATTCCGGGTGGTCGCCGAAGGTTTTGCCAAGACCTCCGGCCCGAACGTTCGCAACTTCATTCCAACCCCGGCGCCTGGCTTACAGGAGACTACATGGCCACTGCTGCAGCTAATCCTACGCGTGAAGATTTCGCCGCGATGCTCGACGAGTCCTTCCACACCGGCAATTTGCAGGAAGGCGCCGTCATAAAGGGCAAGGTCGTCGGCATTGAAAAAGATATGGCCGTCATTGACGTCGGCTTGAAAACTGAAGGCCGCGTCGCGATCCGCGAATTTCAGGGTCCGGGCCGCACCGGCGAACTCAAGATCGGCGACGAAGTCGAGGTTTACCTGGAGCGCGTCGAGAACGCGCTCGGTGAAGCCGTCCTCTCCAGGGACAAGGCGCGGCGCGAGGAAAGCTGGGGCAAGCTCGAGAAGGGCTTCACCAACAACGAGAAGGTCACGGGCGTCATCTTCAATCAGGTCAAGGGCGGCTTCACCGTCGATCTCGACGGCGCCGTCGCCTTCCTGCCGCGCTCGCAGGTGGACATCCGCCCGATCCGCGACGTCACCCCGCTGATGAACGTGCCGCAGCAATTCCAGATTCTGAAAATGGATCGCCGCCGCGGCAACATCGTGGTGTCTCGCCGTACCGTTCTCGAAGAGACGCGCGCCGAACAGCGCCAGGAACTGGTGCAGAACCTCGAAGAGGGTCAGGTCATCGACGGTGTCGTCAAGAACATCACCGACTACGGCGCCTTCGTGGACTTGGGCGGCATCGACGGCCTCTTGCATGTCACCGACATCGCCTGGCGGCGCGTCAATCACCCGACCGAAGTGCTCAATATCGGCCAGTCGGTGAAGGTCAAGATCATCAAGATCAACCACGAAACCCACCGTATTTCGCTCGGCATGAAGCAATTGCTGGACGATCCGTGGCAGGGCATCGAAGCCAAATATCCGGTCGGCACCAAGTTCAAGGGCCGCGTCACCAACATCACCGACTACGGCGCCTTCGTGGAACTGGAGCCCGGCATCGAGGGTCTCATCCACGTTTCCGAAATGTCGTGGACCAAGAAGAACGTGCATCCCGGCAAGATCGTTTCGACCTCGCAGGAAGTCGAAGTGCAGATCCTGGAAGTCGATCCGGTCAAGCGCCGAATCTCCCTTGGTCTTAAACAAACCATGCGCAATCCGTGGGAACTGTTCGTCGAGAAATATCCGCCGGGTTCGACGGTCGAAGGCGAGGTCAAGAACAAGACCGAATTCGGCCTGTTCCTCGGCCTCGACGGCGATGTCGACGGCATGGTGCATCTGTCGGACCTGGATTGGAAACGTCCGGGCGAGCAGGTCATCGAGGACTACAAGAAAGGCGACATGGTCAAGGCGCAGGTGCTCGACGTCGACGTCGAAAAGGAGCGCATCTCCCTTGGCATCAAGCAGCTGGCGGGCGATCCGATGGAATCGGCCGGCGATCTCAAAAAAGGATCGGTGGTGACCTGCGAAGTGACCTCGGTCACCGATGGCGGTCTTGAAGTCAAGATCATCGACACCGACCTCACTGCCTTCATCAAGCGCAACGAGCTGGCGCGCGAACGCGGCGACCAGAACCCCGAACGGTTTGCGGTCGGGCAGAAAGTCGACGCCCGCGTCACCCAGTTCGACCGCAAGACCCACAAGGTGGCGGTCTCCATCAAGGCGCTGGAAGTCGCCGAGGAGAAGGAAGCCTTGGCGCAATACGGTTCGACCGACTCGGGCGCTTCGCTCGGCGATATCCTGGGGGCTGCCCTCAAGCAGCGTTCCGACGATGCGCCGGAGGCCGATACCGCCAAGGGCGAGACCGAAAAGGCCGGGGAATAGGGCTTTAAAACGCCTCTTCCGCTATCCAATAAGCCCCCGGGAATGTTTCCCGGGGGTTTTTGTTTGGCCACTTCGCGGCCAAGGTTTGGTGTATATATCGCCCATCATTTTCGAGGATCACCACCATGTCGCTCGATGCCGATGCCATCGTCGATCGCCGCCGTTTGCGGCGCAAGCTCACCTTCTGGCGCGTCGTGCGCCATCGTGATCGTCGTGCTCGTGGTAGTCGGCGCCGGCTTGGCGCTGGTGCCCGGCAGCCGTTTGATGCCGCAAGCCGATGCCATCGCCCGCATCAGGATCTCCGGGCTCATCCGCGGCAACCAGGACCGCGTCGAGGCGCTTGAGCGCCTCGGCAAATCGCGCGCCCGCGCGGTCATCGTGCATATCGATAGCCCCGGCGGCACCACGGCCGGCTCGCAGCAGCTGTTCGATTCGCTGCGTGAACTACAGGCCAAGAAACCGACGGTGGTGGTGGTCGATGGGTTGGCGGCGTCGGGCGCCTATATCGCGGCGATCTCGGCCGACCACATCATCGCCGAGGACACCTCGCTGGTCGGTTCGATCGGCGTGCTGTTCCAGTTTCCCAATTTCACCGACATTCTCAAAACGGTCGGCATCAAGGTCGAGGAGATCAAATCCTCGCCGCTCAAGGCCGCGCCCAACGGTTTCGAGCCGACCAGCCCGGAGGCGCGCGCCGCCATCGAGGCGATCGTGGTCGATTCCTATGCCTGGTTTAAGGACCTGGTGAAGGACCGCCGCCACATGGACGACGCCCAATTGGCCGCCGTGGACGACGGCCGCGTCTTCACCGGCCGGCAGGGGGTTGGCCTCAAGCTGGTGGACGAGATCGGCAACGAAAAGACCGCGCTGGCGTGGCTGGAGAAGGAAAAGAAGGTCCCGGCCACCACACCGGTGCGCGATTATTCGCTGGAGCCGCGGTTTAGCGAGCTTTCCTTCCTGCATGTGGCCGCTTTGGCCCTGCAGACGGTGGGGCTTTCGACCGTTGCGCATCGCATCGAAGAGTGGGGCGGCGTGCAAGCTTTTGAGCGACTTAATCTTGACGGTCTCTTGGCGCTTTGGCACCCTCCATCGTCCAACTGACGGTTTAGCGGGTAAGGCGGCGTCAATGATCAAGTCCGAGCTTGTGCAGAAAATTGCCGCCCAGAACCCCCACCTTTATCAGCGCGACGTCGAGAACATCGTCAACGCCATCCTCGGCGAAATCACCAATGCCATGGCGCAAGGCGACCGCGTTGAGCTGCGCGGCTTCGGCGCCTTCTCGGTCAAGCACCGCCCGGCCCGCACCGGCCGCAACCCGCGCACCGGCGCCCATGTCTCGGTCGACCAGAAATCGGTCCCGTTCTTCAAGACCGGCAAGGAAATGCGCGAGCGGCTGAACAAGCCGGGCGCGGTTTAAGTCGTTCCCCGACGCTGCCGTTCACTTAGCCGGTCATCCCCGCCCCCGCCTGCGCGAGGGCAGGTTCCAGCGGGGATATAGTTCTTGCCACACGAGCGACATTTAGATGCTCCGTAAAATAATCACCGCGATTATCGTCGTGCCGCTGGCGGCCATACTCATCGCCTTCGCGGTGGCCAACCGGCACCTGGTGACCGTGTCGTTCGATCCGTTCTCCTCGGCGGCGCCGGCCTATGCCGCGACCCTGCCGCTGTTTGCCATCATTCTCGCCGTGCTGATCCTTGGCGTGCTGGTCGGCGGCATCGCGGCCTGGATCAAGCAGAGCAAATGGCGGCGCGCCGCCCGCAAACTCGATGGCGAAGTGCGCAGTCTGCAGCAGGAGCTTGCCACCATCCGCGACCGCTTCGGCCCCAGCGCCATGGTGGCGCCGCCGGCGCCAAACCCGCCGCCGGTGATCCCGCCGCCGATGCCTTAAGGCGCCATCACGGTTCCGCTTTGCGGAGGTGGGGAGAAGGCGGTAGAACCCGCTCCACCATGGCACTCTCGATCAAAATATGCGGCCTCAGGACCCCGGAAGCGCTTGATGTGGCGCTGGAATCCGGCGCGGACCTGGTTGGCTTCGTGTTCTTTGCGCCAAGCCCGCGCCATCTCGGGCTCGAGGCCGCGCGCATGCTGAGCCAGCGTGTGCAAGGCCGCGCCGGCAAGGTCGCGCTCACTGTCGATGCCAATGACGAGACGCTGTACGACATCGTCGCCGCGCTCAAACCCGAAATGCTGCAGTTGCACGGTACCGAGACGCCCGACCGGGTCGTGGCGGTGCGCACGCGTTTCGGCCTGCCGGTCATGAAGGCGCTGCCGATTTCCACGCGCGCCGACCTGTCGCCGGTACGCCTTTATGCCAAGGTCGCCGACCGGCTGCTTTTCGACGCGCGCGCGCCGCAAGACGCCACCCGCCCCGGCGGTCTCGGTAAACCGTTCGACTGGACATTGCTGGCGGGCCTAGACACCGGCGTTCCCTTCATGCTCTCGGGCGGGCTCGACGCCAACAATGTCGGCGAGGCGCATCCGCATCACCAGCGCGCCCGGCGTCGATGTCTCGTCCGGCGTCGAAAGCAGTCCCGGCGTCAAAGACCCCGACAAGATCCGCGCCTTCATCCGCGCCGCGCGCCTGGCCGATCCGTTGCCGCTCGGCGCCGCCAGCATCGTGACCGGCGCATGACCGCGCAGCGCCCTAACTCGTTTCGCAGCGGCCCCGACGAGCGCGGCCATTTCGGCATCTATGGCGGCCGCTTTGTCGCCGAGACGCTGATGCCGAATATTCTCGAATTGGAAAAGGCCTATGCCGCCGCCAAGGCCGATCCGAAATTCCAGCAGGAAATGGACGGGTATCTGGCGAATTATGTCGGACGGCCGTCGCCTTTGTATTTCGCCGAACGGCTTGACGAAAAAATTCGGCGGCGCCAAAATCTATTTCAAGCGCGAGGACCTCAATCATACCGGTGCGCACAAGGTGAACAACGTTACCGGCCAGATCATGCTGGCGCTACGCATGGGCAAGACCCGCATCATCGCCGAGACCGGCGCCGGCATGCATGGCGTCGCCACCGCCACGTTGTGCGCGAAATTCGGGCTGCCCTGCATCGTCTACATGGGCGCGGTCGATGTCGAACGCCAGCAGCCCAATGTGCTGCGCATGAAGATCCTCGGCGCCGAGGTGCGCGCGGTCGAGTCGGGCTCGCGCACGCTCAAGGACGCCATGAACGAGGCGCTGCGCGATTGGGTCACCAATGTCAGCGACACGTTCTATTGCATCGGCACGGTCGCCGGTCCGCATCCCTATCCGGCCATGGTGCGCGATTTCCAATGCATCATCGGGCGCGAAACGCGCGAGCAGATGCAGAAGGCCGAAGGCCGCTTGCCGGATTCGCTGATCGCCTGCATCGGCGGCGGCTCCAACGCGATGGGATTGTTTCATCCCTTCCTCGACGATCCCTGCAGTCGAAATCTACGGCGTCGAAGCGGCCGGCCATGGCCTGGCGACAACCAAGCACGCGGCGTCGATCGCCGGCGGCAAGCCCGGCGTGCTGCACGGCAACCGCACTTATTTGCTGATGGACGCCGACGGCCAGATTGAAGAGGCGCATTCGATTTCCGCCGGCCTCGATTATCCCGGCATCGGGCCCGAGCATGCCTGGCTCAAGGACATGGGCCGCGTGCAATTTCTTTCGGCCACCGACGACGAAGCGGTCGCGGCGTTCCAGCTTTGCTCAAGCTCGAGGGCATCATCCCGGCGCTAGAGCCGGCGCATGCGCTGGCGCGCGTGTTCGATCTGGCGCCGACGAAGCCCGCCGATCACCTGATGGTGGTCAATCTCTCCGGCCGCGGCGACAAGGATCTCGCCAGCGTCGAGGAATATCTGGCGGGCAAGAAGAAATGACCACCCGCATCGACACGCGCTTTGCCGCGCTCAAAGCCGAAGGCCGCGCCGCCTTGGTGACCTTCACCATGGCGGGCGATCCCGATTATGCGACGTCGCTGGCGATCGCCAAGGCGCTGCCAAAAGCCGGCGCCGACGTGATCGAGCTCGGCATGCCGTTCACCGATCCGATGGCGGACGGTCCCGGCGATCCAGGCCGCCGGCCTGCGTGCGCTCGCCGCCGGCCAGACCATGATCAAGACGCTGGCGCTGGTGCGCGAATTCCGCGCCACCGACAACGCCACGCCAATCGTTCTCATGGGCTATTACAACCCGATTTACATCTACGGCGTCGATCGCTTTCTCGTCGACGCAAAAGCCGCCGGCATCGATGGCTTGATCGTGGTCGATCTGCCGCCGGAGGAAGACGACGAGCTTTGCCTGCCGGCGCTAAAATCCGGCCTGAATTTCATCCGCCTTGCCACGCCCACCACCGACGACAAGCGCCTGCCGGCCGTGCTCAACAACACATCCGGCTTTGTCTATTACGTCTCGATCACCGGCATCACCGGCGCGGCCGCGCCCGACGCCGGCAAGGTCTCTGAGGCGGTGGCGCGCATCAAGCGCCACACCAAACTGCCGGTCGCGGTTGGCTTTGGCGTGCGCACCGCCGAGCAGGCCCGCGCCATTGCCGAAAACGCCGATGGCGTCGTGGTCGGCTCGGCGTTGGTGGATGCGCTGCGCGCTAGCCTCGACAAAAGCGCAAAAGCAGGCTCCGGCACCGTCAAGGCGGTTACCGATCTGGTTTCGGCGCTGGCCAAGGGCGTCAAGGCCGCACGGCGGGCGACTGCCAGGGAATCCACCAAGTAACCATTCTGCCGTTGCGGCGGTTATAATTGTGTCGAATCGCGACTATATAGGTTGGCCATGAACTGGATTTCCAACGTCGTCCGCCCCAAGATTCGCAGCTTCCTGCGTCGCGAGACGCCGGAAAATCTATGGATCAAATGTCCGGAAACCGGCCAGCTCGTCTTTTATAAAGACGTCGAGGCCAACCAATTCGTCATTCCGAGTTCCAACTATCACATGCGCGTGGCCGCGCCGATGCGGCTCAAGATGATGTTCGACAATGGCGAGTTCGAAGACATCGCCGTGCCGGAGGTGCAGCTCGATCCGCTCAAGTTTCGCGACGAGCGCCGCTACGCCGACCGTCTGAAAGACGCGCGCATCAAGACCGGCTTGCAGGACGCGATCAAACTCGGCATCGGCCGCCTCGAAGGCCAGATGGTCACCATCGGCGTGCAGGATTTCGATTTCATGGGCGGCTCGCTCGGCATGGCGGCGGGCGAAGCAGTCATCGCCGGACTGGAAACGGCCGTGCAGCGCAATACGCCCTTCATCATGTTCGCGGCGTCGGGCGGCGCGCGCATGCAGGAGGGCATTCTCTCGCTGATGCAATTGCCGCGCACCACGGTGGCCGTGCAGATGCTGCGCGAGGCCAAGAAGCCCTACATCGTCGTGCTGACCAATCCGACCACCGGCGGCGTCACCGCGTCCTATGCGATGCTGGGCGACGTGCATATCGCGGAGCCGGGCGCGCTCATCGGCTTTGCCGGCCCGCGCGTGATCGAACAAACCATTCGCGAGAAATTGCCGGAAGGCTTTCAGCGCGCCGAATATCTCGCCGAGCACGGCATGGTGGACATGGTCGTGCACCGTCATAAGCTGCGCGCGACGGTAGCCGAATTGTGCCGGCTGTTGACCAAATCGCCGGCGCCCAATGCACAACCGAGACTTGCCGGTTCCGGCGCGGGTGTAGATTCAAACGCACGGCCCCTATGTTGTCATCGCCGGGCTTGAAGGCGGACGATCCAGTACTCTAGGGAAGCATAGAGCGTGCGAAAGGCCTATCGGGATCACCGGGTCACGCCGCTTCGCGGCGGCCCGGTGATGACAGAAGAAAATCATGACTCCGATCGATTCCATCCTCGCGCGGTTGCTCGCGCTACATCCCAAGCGCATCGATCTGTCGCTCGAGCGCGTGCAGCGGCTGTTGGCGGCGCTCGGCCATCCCGAGCAAAAGCTGCCGCCGGTGATCCATGTCGGCGGCACCAATGGCAAGGGCTCCACCATTGCTTTCCTGCGCGCCATGTTGGAAGCCGCCGGCCAGCGCGTACATGTCTATTCTTCGCCGCATCTGGTGCGCATCAACGAGCGCTTTCGTTTGGGCGCGGTGGGCGAGGGGCAGTTGGTGTCGGACGAAGAACTCACCGCGGCGCTGGCAGAATGCGAAGCCGCCAATGCCGGTGCGCCGATCACCGTATTCGAAATAATCACCGCGGCGGGCATGCTGTTGTTTGCGCGCCATCCCGCCGACGTGCTGCTGCTGGAGGTCGGTCTCGGCGGCCGGCTGGACGCGACCAACGTGATCGACAAGCCGCTCGCCACCATCGTGACGCCCATTTCGATCGATCACACCGATTTTCTCGGCGACACGCTGGAAAAAATCGCCGCCGAAAAGGCCGGCATTTTCAAACCGGGCGTCCCGGCGCTCGTTGCCGCGCAAAGCCGCGAAGTGCTGGCCGTGCTGGAACGCCAGGCCGCGCGGCTCAAGGCGCCGATGAAAATCGCCGGCGAGGATTGGACCGCGACCGAGGAACGCGGCCGTCTGGTATTTCAGGACGAGGCGGGATTGCTCGATCTGCCGGCGCCGAAACTATACGGCCGCCATCAGTTCGAAAACGCCGGCCTCGCCATCGCCGCGCTGCGCGCGGCCGCGCCGTTCAAGATTTCGCCGGCGGCCTTCGAGCAAGGCATGGTCAAGGCCGAATGGCCGGCGCGCATGCAGCGGCTCGCGCATGGCCGCCTGCTCGAATTGATCCCGGCCGGCAGCGAGCTGTGGCTCGACGGCGGGCATAATCCCGACGGCGGGCGCGCCATTGCGGCGGCGCTCGCCGATCTCGAAGAACGCGTGCCGCGTCCGCTGGTGCTGATCGTCGGCATGTTGTCGAGCAAGGATTGCGATAGGCTTCCTGCGCAATTTCACCGGCCTGGCGCGCCGGCTGATCGCGGTGCCGGTTCCCGGCGCCGAAAAGGGCCTTAGCGCGGACGCCGTGGCCGAAGCCGCGCGCGCCATCGGGCTGACGGCGACGAGCCGCGACGGCCTCGAAGACGCGCTCGATTCCGTGCGCAAGCTCGATCTCGACCCGCCGCCGCGTATTCTGATCACCGGCTCGCTTTATCTGGCGGGCGAGGTCTTGCGCGACAATGGCACCCCGCCGCAGTAGAGCCTGAAAACAAAAATGGCCGGGAAAAATCCCGGCCATTCGCAAAATTCCGAAAAAACCTTCCGGCGCTCACGCCGCGCCGCTGATCCACTGTTGCAGCTTCTGCTTGGGCGCGGCGCCGACCTGGCGTGAGAAAATCTCGCCGTTCTTGAACATCAGTAGCGTCGGGATCGACATGATGCCGTATTTGGCGGCGGTGTTGGGGTTCTCGTCGACATTGAGCTTGACGATCTTGACCTTGTCGCCGACCTGGCCGGAAATCTCTTCCAGCGCCGGCGCGATCATGCGGCAGGGGCCGCACCATTCCGCCCAGAAATCGACAACGACCGGTTCGGCCGATTTCAACACGTCCGATTCGAAGCTTGCGTCCGACGTTTTGCCGACGGCCATGGGATTTTCCTCAATAATTTTGCTGGGTTTATCGCGCCCAAAACTTACGAAACACTTGCGAGCAGGCGAACCTATGAACGCCCTCAGTAAGCGTCAAGGCGCTATCGCGCGGACGTGACCCGCGTCAGCGCCGCATCCAATACCTCGCCCGAAAGCTCCATCATATCAGGTACTTCGGTCCAGATCAGGGCGGCGCGCACGGTCATGTCCGGGTATAAGTTTTGTCAGCACCGCGCGGTAGAGCGCGAGCTGGCGGACGTAAGCTTGCGGCACCTCCTCGATTCGCCGCGGCGGCGGCCGGTTCGTTTTGAAATCCGCAATCAGAACAGTGTTTTGCGTCACCGCCAGCCGATCGATCTGGCCGGAGACGCGCACGGTTTTGCCGCCGCGTTTGAGCCATCCGACGATCGGCACTTCGGCCCGGCTGCCCGGCAAGAACAAGCCCGAGAAATCCGCATCGTTGAGCAAGACCATTACTTGTTCGGCGATCTTCCGGCGCTGTTCTTGATCTAATTCTTTGCCTCTCCTGGCGAGGTATTCTTGCGCCGCCTTGGCGCGGCGCTCAGGCGCAATATCCGGCAGCGACTGCATCAGCCGATGGACCAAATTGCCGCGCAGCAAAGCTTGCGCGTTGCCGGCGGGCGCGACGGGCCGCGCCGCGTCGTCCTCTTCGACGCTGGATGGCGTGATGGTGCGAGGGGCCGAGTGCTCGGACGTTGCGTTACGACTTTAGCCACTCCGGCAAAGGCGCCGGCTTGGCGGTGCCCGGCAACTTGCCTTTCTCAGGAACAGACGGCAGCGCGTCGCCCTTGCGATATCGCAACACGTCGCCCATCGCCGTCGTCGGCCGGCTTCGCTCACGCTCGCGCGCTCAGCGCGTCCTCGACCAATTGATACCAGCAGCCGTCGGGAATCTTGTTTGCGCCCTTGCGTGCCGCAAATCACCAGCCGCTCGGCCGCGCGCGTCATCGCCACATATAAAAGCCGCCGATATTCGTCGCGCGCCTGCGTCTGCGCCGGCGGCGCGCCTCGCCCATGGCGGCGACATCGTCCTTTTGCGCGGTGGCCCAAACATGATCGCCGTTGTCACCAGTTCCAGCAACCGCGGGTCCTTAGGACCCGAGCGGCGGCGTCGTGGTGTCGGCGAGGATCACGGTATTTGCTTCCAAACCTTTGGCGCCGTGCACGGTCATCACCCGCACTTCGTCGCGCACCATTTCCATGTCGCGGCTGCACTTCACTCTTGGCGGCGCGCAGCCAGGCCGAAAAGCTTGCAGCGACGGCGTTTGCCGCGTCTCGAATTCGAGCGCCAGATTTAGAAATTCATCGAGCGCGTCATTGGCCTCGGGCCCGAGCCGCGCGAGAAATTTGGCGCGGCCGCGCAATTCGCCGAGCACATGCGCGAAAAATTCGAACGGTGTGAGCATACGCGCGGCTTTTGCCAACTCGTCAAGCGCTTGTGCGGTCGCTGCGAAATCCGCATGGCCGCGCAAACTGTCGCGCAACGAGCCCTTGCGATTCCAGGCCAGCGTAAACAGTTGCTCTTCGCTCAATCCAAACAGCGGGCAGCGAAGCACGCTGGCCAAAGCGCAGATCGTCGTCCTCCAGCAGCAGCGCGTCGGCCAGCGCCATCAAATCCATCACCGCGATATGCTCGGTCAAAACCAGCCGGTCGGCGCCGGCCACCGGGATCTCGGAATCCTTGAGCGCGCGGATGATCGCCTCGAACAGCGGCCCGCGCTGGCGCACCAGCACCAGCACGTCCCCGGCTTTAAGCCCGCGCGCCATCCAAAGTTTGACCTGCGCGGCGATCCGGCGCGCCAGCAAAACGCGCGGGCTGTCTTCGCTTTGCGTGTCGAAGGGCGCGTCCCAGCCTTCCATTTCTGCGCTTTTGCGCCGGCTCGATCAGCGGCCAGAGCTCGACCAGACCCGGCGCGGCATTAGGCAATGAAGTGTGCGGCGGAATGCCGGCTTCGTCGGTGGTGACGCTGGCGAATGTTTCGCGCGCGCTAAACACCTGGTCGACCGAGCCCAGCACATTCGCGCCCGAGCGAAACGAATGGTGAAAGCGCAAGTAGCGCCAGCCCAAATCGGGCGCGTCGAACTGCTTGTCGAATTCGCGGCGCATTTCGTCAAACGCTTTCGGCGCCGCGCCCTGGAACGAGAAGATCGACTGCTTCTCGTCGCCGACCGCGAAAAGCGTGCGCCGGACATCGGGCCGCGCGCCGCCGCCGGCGTGAATTCCGCGACAATGGTGCGCACGATGCTCCATTGCTTCGGGCTGGTGTCCTGCGCCTCGTCGATCAGCACGTGGTCAATGCCGAGATCGAGCTTGTAGAGCACCCAGGCGGCGGACGAGCGCGTGAACAGATCGAGCGTCTTGTCGATCAGATCGTCATAGTCGAGCAGCGCGCGGCGCTCTTTTTCCGATGCGTAGCGCGCGATGACTTCGGCGGCGATGGTGACCAGCGCGCGGGTGCGCTCGCGGGCAGCGGATGGCGCGCTCGCGCGCCAGCAAGGCGCATACGCGATCTTGCTCGGCCACCAGACGCGAAAGCCAATCGGGGTGCGCTGTCGCCAAGTTTCTTGGTGACAATGTTTTTGCGCGGTTCCAATGTCGTGGTGCAAAACACTTTGAGATAAGCTGTCGATGTGTTCGCGCCCGCTGGCCAAGCGCGCGGCCTCCCAGCGCGGCAATGTGCTTCTGGTCATTGGCCGAACCGGCGCTGAGAATTTCGATCAAGTCCGGCCATTCCGCGGCTGGAATCAGCGAAAGCGAGAAGAATTCGTGTTCGATCGATTCCGGCGTATCGGCGGGATCGAGATTGAAGGTCTTGGACAATCCGGCGATTGCCGCATCGACGCTGCCGGCGCGTTTGATCCAGCCATTAATGGCGTCGCGGTCATTAATGGCGTCGTTGATGACCTCTTTGAAGGTTTGATCGGCGGCCACCACAATGGCGCTGGCAAGCGCAATGCCGAGCGCGCTGTCGGGCGCGGCGGATGCTTCCAGCAGCACGCCTAGCGTCAACTGGTCGAGCAATTGCGTGGTCGAGGCTTCGTCCAGCACCGTAAAGCGCGCCGCGACATTGGCCTCGAACGGAAACTGGTGCAGCAGCCGCGTGCAGAAGGCATGGATGGTCTGCACTTTGAGCCCGCCTGGCGTTTCCAGCGCCGACGCAAACAGCCTTCGCGCGCGCGCGCAGTTTGGCGGCGTCGGCTTTCTCGCCGGTCGAGAGCTCGATCTTGGCGTCGAGCGCGGCGTCGTCGAGCGCGATCCATGCGCCAGCGTATCGAACACGCGGTTCGCCATATTGGCGGCGGCGGCCTTGGTGAAGGTGATGCAGAGAATTTTCGCCGGATCGACGCCGCGCAGCAGCAGATTGATCACGCGTTGCGCCAGAACATACGTCTTGCCTGAGCCGGCATTGGCCGACACGAAAGCGGACACGTCGGGGTCGGCGGCCTCGATCTGCACGTGGCTCACATCGGGCGGGATGATGCGGGGGAGGTCATAGGATGACGACCTCGTGTCCCGGGCGCGGCGCAGCGCGCAGCGGTGCACCGCAGAACCGGGACCGTTCCAGATCGTGACGGTCCCGGGTCTGCAGCGCACCACGAAGACGCGCTGCGCTGCGCCCGGGACAAGAACCAATGATGCGGGGCGCGTTCATTCGCTGCCCTCATCGCCGCCGCCGCTCAGCGACCATTCCTTGACGCGCGCGAGATGGTCGTAGTCGCCGTAATGATGGTCCACATCGGGTGCACCAGCGACAGATAGGGCGTGGCCTCGATTTCGAATTTCACCGCCAGTTCCTTGAGCCGCGCCAGCGCGTGGTCGGCTTGCGTGTCGGGCGTGCCTTCCTTGAAATTGATGTCGCTCGGCTTGCCGGCGGCTCGCCGCCCTTGAGCGTCACATAGGCGATTTCGAAACCGAACCGCCGGCAATTGATTTGAAACCGCCGGCGCGCAGGATGGCGGCTTCCAGCGTGAGCTGCGGCGCCAGTCCGGTGCGCACCTGCTTCTCGCTGCGCCCGCGCCGGTCTTGTAATCGAGGATGGCGTAGCTGCCGTCGGCGATGCTCGATGCGGTCGGCGCGCGCGCGCAGCGTGAACTTGCGCGTGCCCATGGAGAATTCAGCTCGCCGTCGATTCCGCATGCAGCGCAGCCAACTGCCGTATGGCGCTCGGCGTCCCAATGCACGAACCAGCGCGCGATGCGTCGAAGCGCGGCCACCAGAACGCGCGCGCTTCCGGATAATCGGCCAGCGGCGCAAAATGTTTTCCGCCGAGTGCCAGCAGTTCTTCAGCGGGTCGGCCGGCAGACTTGGCGGCGAACGTTTGGTGAAATCGCCGATGGCGCCGTGGATGACCGTGCCGCGGTCGCGTGCGCCGGGCGGCGTATCGACGGGGTCGAGCGGCATAGCCGGAGAATGTAGCTGGCGCATAGATCGTGTAGGGATCGCGCAGCCAGTCCTCGATCGCGGTCACGGACAGCCGGTCGCGGCCGCGCCGCCATCGGGGTCGGCGCCGGGCGCGGCGCGATTGACGATCGCCGGACGATCGAGCGCGCGCGCCAGATCGAGATAGCGCTGACCGCGCGCAGCGCTGCTGCCAGCGCGCGGCGCCGGCCAGCGCGGCGATGCGCTGCACGAAGCGCGAGGTTACCGTCGGGCGCCCGCCACCTTGGCGGCGCGGGTCAGGATGACTTCGGGCGCGCCGAGCGCCTGCGCGAAATCGTGCGCCGAAAGCCCGATGCGCCGTTCCGGCGGATCGAGGCCGAGCCGGCGCGCATCGGGCGGCTGAGCCAGGGATCGTTGCGCGGCTCTCGCGGCGGCCAGGTGCCTTCGTTCAGGCCGCCGAGCACGAGGCGGTCGATCATGCAGGCGCGCTTCCAGCGGGCCGAAAATGCGGACCCGCACGTCTGCGTTTCGGGCCGGCGCACCACGCGGTCGCGATGGCGCGCTGAAACAGCTCGGCATAGTCGGCGGCGCAACGGCACAGCGCGGCGGCGGCGTCGCTCGGCCACGATCTCGTCGAACGCGCGCGCCAGCGCGTGCCATCAGTGCCGATGAATACAACGGCTCGTTCCAGCTGTCGTCGCGCGAGCGCCGCGATGACGTCGCGATGACGGGCGGCGAAGCGGCGAGCGGATGCTCGCCGGCCGAGCTCTCGAGCGGCGCGAGCGCGGCGGCAGCCGTGCGATCAAGCGCTGCGGCGGCGAGTTCGGTTCGTAGCGTCGCGCGGATCGAGATCCAGCGCGGATCGCTCGCGGTCGCAGCGTGTCTCGCGAGTTGGCGCGGAACGTCGTCAGCGCATGAGCCAGGCCCTCCGCGCCGGCGCGCGGCCGCGGGCCGCGCAGCAGCGCGCGCTCCAGCGTCGCGATGGCGGCGCGCATGGGCGCCCGCCGCGGCGCCGAGCCGCAGCAGCGGATGCTTGAGCATCGCCAGCAGCGGCACCGGCGCGAGGCCTTCGAGCGCGGCCTCGGCGGCAAGCCGCGCGAACACGCCGGCCGGCGTGTCGGCTAGCGAATCGCCGCCGGAATCGTCGACCGGCGACATTGCCAGCGCGCCAGCGCGGCCATGACGCGGCGGCCAAGCGCGCGATCGGGCGTCACCAGCGCGGCGGTCTTGGCTGGATCTCGATAATTTCGCGCAGCGCGACCGCGATGGCGAGCGCTTCCTCCTCGGCATTGGCGGCTTCGATCATGACCGCGACTCGCCGATGCGCCGCGTCGGCATGCGGTGCAAAGTCTGTCGCCGCGGGCGCGCTCTGCCAGCGTTCGGTGGCGGCGGCGGGCCGCAAGCGCTTCGGAGACGAAGCGTTCGCGGCCATGCGGCCGGCGCCAGCGCCTCGACGTCGTCGCGGGCGATGCCGATGCGCGTAAGCAGCGCCTGCATGGCGAATTGCGGATGGCCGCGCGGGCGCGCCGTCATGCGTGGCGTCGGTATGTCGCCCGCGATCAGGGCCCAGACGGCATCGTCGAGATCGGTGTCGAGCCCGGGCAGCACCACGGCGCCGTGCGGCAGTTTGGCAATGGTTGCGAGCAAGTCGGCGGTGGCTGGAATCGAGCCGGTGGAGCCGGCAGCAATCACCGGGCCGGTACTGCTTTGAGCCGCGCGGCCTCGGCCTCGATCAGTTTGTCGCGGCGCGCCGCCGGCTCGATGTGCGCCGTGCTCGTCAAGGATCGCCGGCCAATGTCGCGCGAACAAATTTCAGAAAATTGAGCGTCAGCTCCCAGTATTGGTCGAGCTCATCCGGCACCAGTTCGTCGAGCCGGTCCCAACCGACCTGCCTTGTTGTCATGTCGTCCATCAGTCGCGCCAGATCGTTGGCCAGCGCAAAGCGCGGTGGCCGGGCTATTGGCAACCAGCGGCGTCTCGTCGCGCGTGCGCGGCGTAAGAGTTTTCGCCCATTTCAGGATCAGCGCGGCGAGCAGCAGTCGTGCGCTCGAGCCCTTCGAGGGCCTCCGGCAGTTCCAGCGCCGCGGCGGCGAGATCGCCGGTGGCGGTTTGCGCGAATATGATCTCGTCCTCGTCGAGATCGCCGATGGCGACAATGCGCGGCAAAATGGCGGCGTCGCCGTCAAGCCGGTCGAGAAACATGTCGCGCGCCAGCCGGCAGGCGCGCCGCGTCGGCAGATAGAGCGTGGCTTTGGCCAGTTCGAGCGGGTCGTTCGAGGCCGGAAATCCCGGCACTATTTCGCCTGCGCGCAAGGCGTCGATCAGCACCGCCAGAAAGGGCGCCGAGGCGGGAATATTGAAGACACTGGGCTTTACTGTGGGTTTCTTGGCCGGCATCGGACGAATCATACACGCTTTGGCGCAGCGTTACCCCGCGCCGTCGCGGATGGCGGCTTCGGCAGCGCCTATGGCCTCCGGCGTGCCGACATGCATCCACAAGCCCTCCAGCCGCAAACCGGACAGCCGGCCGGCGTTGGCCGCGCGGGTAAACAGCGTGGTGAGCGAAAAACTGCGCCCCGGCGGGTCCGCAAATAGCGCCGGCGCTAGGATGGCGGCGCCGGCATAGACAAAGGGCGCCACGTCGCGCTCGGGCCGCGCGCTCAGGCGGCCGTCGGCGTGCAAGCGCGAAATCGCCGCGCCCGTCATACCCGATGCTGCCGGCGGTCGGCGCCAGCAGCAAGAGCGCGTCCATCGCTTGCGGATCGAAAGTTTCCGCGAGCCGCGCGAGATTGGGCTTAGCGCCGTCGATCCAGATGGTGTCGGCATTGAGATGGTAGAACGGCGCGTCGCCAAATAACGGCAATGCCTTCACGACACCGCCGCCGGTATCGAGCTTTTCGCCGCGCTCGTCGGAGATCGTGACGCGCGGATGCTTGCGCGTCGGCGCACATGGGCGATGATCTGCTCGGCCAGATAATGCACATTGACCACCGCGCGCTCGACTTTGGCTTGCGCCAGCCGGTCCAGCACATGATCGAGCAGCGCTTTACCGGCGACCTCGACCAAAGGCTTGGGCTTTGTGTCGGTGAGCGGGCGCATGCGCTCGCCTTTGCCGGCGGCGAGCACCATCGCGGTTTTCGGGGCGATGCCGCTCATAGTGATTTCAGCGCCGGAACATTGAGCCGGTACCAGCCATGGAGCTGCGACAGCGCGGGATGCGCCAGCGAGCGCCGCAGATAGGCCCATACCCGCGGCAGATGACGCAGATATTGCGGCTTGCCGTCGCGCTTTTCGAGGCGGGCGAAAATCCCGAGAATTTTCGAGGCGCGCTGCGCGGCCAGTGTCGCATAGGCGCGCGCAAAAGCCGGCGCGTCGAAAGCCGGATCGGCTCTGAGCCGCGCGCGCGTGTAGCGCGACAGCAGTGAAATCTCCATGAGCTCGGGCACATCGACGCGGGCATCCTGCAACAGCGAGGCCAGATCATAGGCCGGCGAACCCATCACCGCGTCCTGGAAATCGAGCAGGCCGACGCGCGCGGTGCCCTGGCGTTCCGCAAGCCACAGCAGATTGGGCGAATGAAAATCCCGCAGCACCCAGGTCGGCGGTCCCGATACCGCCGGCGTCAGCGCGTCGCGCCAAAGCGCTAGATAGACATCGCGTTTGGAATCGGAAACCCGCGCTTCGAGTTTTGGCAGATACCAGTCGAGCAGCAATTCCACTTCGATCAGCAGCGCTTCCATGTCGTAATGCGGCAGCCGGTATTCGACGCCCGGCTCGACCGCCAGCACGTCGGATAATCGGTGGCGATGCAAACCTGCCAGCAGATCGGTAGCCACCTCGTAGCGCGCCTCGATCGGCGCCGGTGGCGTGCCGGCCACCAAAATTTCGGGCCCGAGATCCTCGATCGCCAAAAGTCCGGCGTCGCGGTCGGCGGCGAAAATCGCCGGCGCCGAAAAGCCCAATTCGCGCAAAGCGTGCGCCATGGCGACGAAGGGCGTCACGTCCTCGGCCAGATGCGCGATCGCGCTATAGGGTTTGCCGTCGCGCACGATGGGCCCATCCGGCCGGCGCGGCGCATTCATCAAGATGTAGTTCGAACCGTCGAGCGTGAGCCGCTCATAGACGCGGGTTGAGGCGTCGCCCTGCATATGGCGGCGCATGGCTTGGCCGAATCCGGCGCGCGCCAGGAAGCGGCGCACGACCGCGATACGCTCGGCCCTGGCGGCGAAAGCGCCATAGCCGGTGACGCGCGCGTTGCGGAAGGTCTCGCCATGCTGCGGCGACAGCGTGAGCGCGACATCGAGCCGGTTGGGCGGCAGGAAGCCGGCGGCGCGGTCGGGCCATTCCAACAGCGTCACGGCGTCTTCGGCGGCGTCCTCGAAACCCAGCTCGGCCAGTTCAGCCGGGCCCGACAGCCGGTAGAGATCGGCATGCACCAGCTTGAAGCGCGGCAGATCATAGGCCTGCATCAATGTGAAAGTGGGGCTCGGCACCTCGACATGCGGATCGCCTGCGAAATGGCGGATCAGCGCGCGGGCGAACGTGGTCTTGCCGGCGCCGAGATCGCCCGACAGCGTGATCAGGTCGCCCGGTTCGACGGCCGCCGCGATGTCCGCCATCAGCCGGTTGGTGGCCTGCTCATCCTCAAGCGCCACCGTGAAGCTGAAGCCGTCGGGTGAATTTGGGAACATCGAATCATCCGGTGATGGTCGTGATGTTATAGACGGCGCGGGCGCCAGTGTGCCAGATTAGCGGGCATCTTGCGGCGTCTTGGGGGGAAAGCGGGCGGAGCGCCATAGGCGCGCCGTGCCGCCATAAGATCGCAATTCCGATGCCCGCCAAACGCAAAAGCCGCAAACTGAGCCTGGCCGAAGTGATCGCGCTCGGCATTGGCGGCATGGTCGGCGGCGGAATTTTCGCGACCCTCGGCTTGGCCATTGCGACCGCCGGGCATGCGGTCGCCATCGCGCTGGCCATCGGCGGCATTTTGGCGCTGCTCACCGGCTATTCGATGGCGCATCTTGGCCTGGCGTTTCGCGGCGACGGCGGCAGCTTCACTTATATCGAAAAGGCGTTCAGCCATGCCGCCATCGCGGGCATGGCCGGCTGGCTGCTGATCGTCGGTTATGTCGGAACGCTGGCGCTCTATGCCACCACCTTCGGCGCCTTCGGTCAGGCGCTGATCTTCGGCCATGGCGGCAAGCCCTGGCTCACGCAAATGCTCGCCATTTTCGTCCTGCTGGTGTTTCTTGGCATCAATCTGATCGGCGCCAAAACCTCGGGCCGCGTCGAACTCATCATTGTCGGCATCAAGCTCACGATCCTGGTGCTGTTCGCGGTCGCCGGAATTTTCACGATCGATGCCAGCCATATGTTGCCGGTGTTCAATCAAGGGCTGGTGGCGCCGATCGCCGCCAGCGCCTTGATTTTCGTCGCCTATGAAGGATTTGAACTGATCCCGAACGCGATCAACGAGATGGCAAACCCGCGCAAAAATCTCAAACGCGCGCTCATGATCTCGATCGCGGTCACCATGGCGATCTATATTTTCGTCGGCATGGTCGCGGTCGGCAATCTGACGCTGGCGCAGGTCGAGCACGACAAGGAATACGTGCTAGCGGTGGCCGCACGCCCGGTGTTCGGCGCGACCGGATTCGCCTTGATCGGATTTGCCGCATTGCTCTCGACCGCTTCGGCGATCAACGCCACGTTGTTCGGCTCGGCGCGGCTTGCCATGACCATGGCCAAGCAGGATGCCTTGCCAAAAATATTCTCGTGGCGCCGGCGCACGCGGCCAGTGCCCTATGTCGCGCTGATCGTGCTGAGCGTGCTCACCGTCGGGTTCCTGCTGCTGACCGACCTGACCATCATCGCCACCTTCGCCAGCGCGACGTTTCTGGTCATTTTCGCCGCGGTCAATCTTTCGGCCTTCCGGCTGCGCGCGAAAATCGCCATTCACCCGATAATGCCATTGACAGGCCTGGCGATGGCGGCGGCTTCGTTGACCGTGCTGCTCTGGCATATCCGGCAGAGTTCGCCCGTCAGCCTGGTTTGGATTTTGGCGGTCTACGCGGCGGCAATCGTGCTGGAAATCGCTTTGACGATGTGGCGCAGCATGCGGCGGCGTCGATAGCCGCCATCGCGCGGCTTTTTTGAAGCGCCTAGGTAGTTCCACCAACTCAAAGTTCGAGTTTAGCGAAATTCGCGCGGAATTTTCCGCATGGTTGGTTAAGCACAGCGGCGATTAGGCGCCTTGGCTTACGCTTCCAACACCACTGATCGCTAGCGTCACGGCGTCATGTGGATTCTTCCGGCGATACAAAAAATGTCGAAGTTGGTTGCTTTTTTGCGCCGGCGCAGCGGTCGCGACACCTTGGCGATTGCCGTGGCTTGTCTTTGTACCTATGCGGCCGCGCGCCAGTTCGGGATTTTCGACCGCGTCTATGCCTTCATCATGTTGAACGACGCCTATGACCTCGACGAACTGATCGTGGTCACTTTCGTGTTCGCCTTGCTGATGGTGGTCTATACGCTGCGGCGCGGCCAGGAATTGAAACTTGAGACCGACAAGCGGCAAAACGTCGAAAGGCTCGCCGCCGATCACGCGGCGACATTGGCGACCGTATTCAATAATATTTCGCAAGGCATCGTGATGTTCGATTCGGCCGAACGCCTGGTCGTCTGCAATCGGTACTATTTGCAGATGTACAAGTTTTCTCCCGATGTCGTGAAGCCGGGAGTAACCCTGCGCGAGATCCTCAAATACCGGGTCAAATTAGGGCTGCTTAATCGCAATGTCGAGGAATATCGCGCCGGTCTGCTGCAACAGCTGAAACAAAACAAGACGTTCAGCACAATCGTCGAAGCTTCGGATGGCCGTGAAATCGCGATCACCAATTATAGGATGGACGAGGGCGGTTGGGTCGCTACCCACGAGGACCGCACCGAAGACCGCCGGCGCGACGAATCTTTCCGCCTGATGTTCGCCAGCAATCCCGTGCCGATGTGCGTTATTGACGGCGAAACACTTCGCTTCCTGGCGGTCAATGACGCCGCTATCCGGCAATATGGCTATAGCCGCGATAAATTCATGACCATGGTGGCGACCGATCTTCGTACCCTCAACGACACCACGCCCTTGGCCTTTATCCGAGGGTTGCCGGACAGCCAAAGCGCCGAACACGTGCGGCGCCATCGCCGGGCCGACGGCACGGAAATCTTCGTCACCGTCTCTTCAAGGACCTTGATCTACGACAATAAAAAAGCCTGGCTGGTGGCCATCAACGACATCACGGCGCGCAAACTGGCCGAGGACGAACTGCGCCGCACCAAGATGTTTCTCGATACCGTGATCGAAAACGTTCCGATGCCGATCGTGGTGAAGGCCGTCAAAAGTGGCCGCTACACATTGGTCAACAAAGCCAGCCTGGAGCTGCACGGATATCGGCGCGAAACTTTTATTGGCAAAACAATGTATGATGTATTTCCCAAGGAGAGCAGCGAACATATTATAGCTCAGGATGCCGAATGCCTGCGCCCCGGTCAGCCGATCGCGATTCGCGACTTTACGATCCAAACGCCAAAGGGCGATCGCAGTATCATCACGAAGAAGGCCGCCATACTAGGGGTCGACGGCAAGCCGGAATACATACTGACTCTCATCGAGGATGTGACTGAGCGCCGGGCGACGGAAAAACGTATCGCGCATATGGCGCATAGCGATCCGCTGACCGATTTGCCCAACCGGGCGGGCTTTAATGAGCGCCTGGACGCGACGCTCGAATCGTCAGCGGCAAATGACAAAAGTTTCGCCGTGCTGTGCATCGACCTCGACGGCTTCAAGGAGGTCAACGATATCTACGGCCACTCCGTTGGCGATCTGCTGCTATGCCGGATCGCTGACCGGTTGCGCGCCGTCACCGGCACGATCTTCATTGCGCGGCTGGGCGGCGACGAATTCACGATCATCGCCGCCAATGACGACGAAACTAGCATTCCGAAGCTTACCGACCGCATGCAGGCGGCTTTCATCGAAGATTTCGACATCGAAGGCAACCGGCTGTCGCAGACTTTGAGCATTGGCGTGGCGGTCTTCCCGAAGGACGGTACCGACGTCAAGACGCTGATGAACAACGCCGACGCCGCGCTCTATCGCGCCAAGGCCGACGGCTCCGGTTCCGTGCGATTCTTCAAGGCCGAAATGGCCGCGCAATTGCGCGAGCGCGTCGCGTTGCAGGCCGATTTGCGAAGCGCGATCCAGCACGACGAACTGTGTCTGCATTATCAGCCGCAGGTGAAAATGACCGGCGAGATCACCGGCTTCGAGGCGCTGGCGCGCTGGAATTCGCCGGCGCGCGGCATGGTGCCGCCGGGCGAGTTCATACCGGTTGCCGAGCAAAGTAGCCTTATTCTCACTTTAGGCGAATGGGTGTTGCGCGAGGCTTGCCGCGAAGCCGCATCCTGGGAAAAGCCTTTGAACATCGCCGTCAACGTCTCGCCGGTTCAATTCCGCTATGGCGACTTGCCGCGGCTGGTTCATTCCATCCTGCTGGAAACCGGGCTGGCAGCGTCGCGGCTTGAACTGGAAATCACCGAGGGCGTGTTGATCGACGATTTTTCGCGCGCCGTGTCGATTCTGCTGCGGTTGAAATCGCTCGGCGTTCGCTTCGCGCTCGACGACTTCGGCACCGGCTATTCGTCGCTGTCTTATCTGCGGGCTTTCACCTTTGACAAGATCAAGATCGACCGCAGCTTTATCACCGATCTGGCCCCCAACCACCAATCGATATTGATTGTTCGCGCGGTGATCGGGCTTGGCCGGAGCTTGAGCATTCCGATCCTGGCGGAAGGCGTAGAGACGCAAGCTCAGCACGACGCGCTGATGGAAGCCGGCTGCGACGAAGTGCAGGGCTATCTGACTGGCCGCCCGCGCGCGATCGAGGATTACGCAGCCGTCGTCGGACGAAAAGAAACCGCCGCGGTTCACGCGCAGGCGGGCTAGCGGTTCCGCCGGATTTTTTTCCGCGCGCTCGCATAGTTTCCGCCGCCGCTTTCACGCCACGCTTTGACCGCAGCGGCAACGCGGTTCCCTGGCTCGCAACACATCGCCGCCATGCTTGCGGCTATCGCAGCGGTTCCGACGCCTATTGCGGAACGCATGCGCGACTCGCGTGTTTGCAGTGCACAGGTCCATGCCCTGCAAATGTTCTGCGATCTTCCTGAAGCCGCAGGGCGGCCTGAAATCAAAGGAGCACTACAATGCGTAAACTTCTGCCATTCCTTGCCTTCGCCGCGGCGGTCGCCGTTGCCACGCCGGCCTTTGCCTATCCCGATGAACGTTATCCGGTCGAACCCTATGTCGCGCCAATAGCCGGTGCGGCGGTCGGCACGGCTGTCGGCGTCGGTCTCTATAACGGCTGGTACACCGGCGCGTTTGCCGCGTCCTTGCCGGCGACCGCGGTCGGCGCGGCGGCGATCGGCGGCGTTGCCGGCATCGGCACCGTTGCGCTGGTCGAGGGGCTTACCGCACATTGCCACGGCTTCGGCATTATCTGGACGCCACGGGACCAGTGCGTCGATGGCGTTTGGGTCGGCGATCAGCCGATCGTCCATCGCCGCCACGCGATGCGCTGATCGAAGCGCCAGTTAAAAGCTAAATAGCCTCCGCGGTTCGTCGCGGAGGTTATTTTTATGGAATTGGCTCAGGCCGCCGATTGCTTGGTCAAAGGCTTGGTCAACGGCGTGGCGGCGTGCTCGATCGGGAACACGCAGGTCACCGCGGTGCCTTGGCCGAGCGTCGAGTCGATGGTGACCGTGCCGCCGTGCAGTTCGACGAACGAGCGCACCAGCGAGAGCCCTAGTCCGGTGCCACGGTGCTCCGAGCCGCGCGAGTCGGTCTCGAACCAGTCGAATACCTTGTCCTTGTCGTCGGGCGGAATGCCGGGTCCCTGGTCGGTGACGGTGAATGTCACAGCGTCGGGCCGCCGCTCGGCAGACAGCGTGACGGTGCCGCCCGCCGGCGAGAAGCCGACCGCGTTGGACAAAAGATTGAACAGAATTTGCCGCAGCCGCCGCTCATCTGCGCTGAAACTGCCGATGCCGCCGGCGGCGCGGATGTCGAGTTTTATATTGTTATTGACCAGCCGGTCGAGCAGGCCTTCGGCCGCCGCATGCATGCTGGCCTCGATGTCGACCTCGCTCAAGCTCAGCGCCATGGCGCCGGCGTCGATGGTGGCGAGGTCGAGAATATTATTGATGAGCGCGAGCAGCGCATTGGTCGAGGTGGTGATATAGCCGAGATATTCGCGTTGCTTTTCGGTGAGCGGGCCGAAGGCCGGGTCGCCGAGGAAATGCGCAAATCCGATGATATTGGTGAGCGGCGAGCGCAGCTCGTAGGACACGTGGTGCACGAAGTCGATCTTGATGCCGTCGGCGGCGACCAGCGCCTCGTTGCGCTCCAACAGCGCGCGCTCGACATTCACCGTATCGCTGATGTCCTGGAACGTGACCAGCGTGGCGCCGTCCGGCAGCGGCATGGTGGTCATGTCGATCATCATGCCGTCGCGCCGCTCGATGCGCGCGACAATCGGCTCGCGGCCGTCGATCGCGGTCACCGCGCCGCGTAACGAACGCCACACCGCGCTCTCGTCATGCAGCGCCTGCGACCAGGCGGTCACGGCTTCGATATGCGGATGCGCGTCGAGCGCATCGGGCGAGAGCTTCCACATGCGCTGGAAGGCAGGGTTATGCAGCCGCACGCGGCCGTCCGAGCCGAACACCGCGACCGCTTCGGCCAGATGGTCAAGCGTCTCGCTCTGCACCTTGATCAGCGCGTCATAGCGGCGGTGCATGGCGAGGCGTTCGGTGACGTCGTCATACAAATACGTGACGCCGCCTTCCGGATTGGGCGTGGTGACGACGCGCAGCGTGCGCCCGTCCGGCAAATGCCACATATGCTCTTTCGGTTCGACCGCGCGGTAGGCTTCGTAAAGCTGCTGCTTCCACAGCCGGAAATCCTGTTCCTCGGGCAATTTGCGGGCGGTGCGCAAGGTATCGAGCACGGCGGTGTCAGTGGGGGTCTGGTCGAGCATGCCGGCGTCGAGTTCGAACAGCGCGCGGAACGCGGAATTGTAGAAGATGAGCTTGCGGTCGATGTTGAAGATGGCGACGCCGGTGGCCAGTTGGTCGAGCACGCGCCGGTGCGCCTCGATCATGCGCGCGAGTTCGGCGCGCATGGTCTCCACTTCGGTGCGGTCGATGGCCATGCCGGCGCTGCCGGCGCCGCTTGCGGCATCGACCACGTCAAAGATGCGGCGCTCGCCAGCGGCGATGGCCGGCAGCCGGCCGGAATATGCCTCGCCCGCCTTGCGGGCGCGCACGAGCTCGTCGCGCGCAGCACGATCGAGCAGTTCGACTTCGCGCGCCACCGCGTCGGTCGAATCCTTGGCTTCGACCGCGCGGGCATAGGCCTGGTTGACGAATATCAGCCGGGCGTTCTCGTCACGCGCCCAGACCGGCGCCGGCAATGAATCGAGCAGCGCCTTCATAGTCTCGACGTCGCTCACCAGTTTGTCATGACGCGCGGCCAGATCGATAAGTTCGCGCTCGATGCCGCTGACATCGCGCAAACGCAACACCGCGCGCCCGGCCACCGCGCGGCCTTCCGCTTCGATCGGCCGCCCCGCCGTGGTGGTGAGTGTCATGACGAAACCGCGGCCGTCGCTGCGTAATGTCTCGACCGCGCGCTCCATGCGCTGCGCCGCCGCCGGCTCCAGCCAGGTGCCGAAAGCGAGCACGCGCTCGGGTACATCGCCGGTGACGACGATGCCGGTATCGCCCAGAATGTCGGTCTCATCGGTGGCCGCGGCCCAGGCCACCAGCACTTGCGGTTCCGACAACAGCAGCGTTTTGAGCCGGTCGATCTCGGCCTGCATTTCCATGGCTTGGTGGCGCAATGCGGCTTCGGAGCGTTCGGCGGTCTTGCGCCTGCGCACCAAGACGATCGAGGCGAGCACGGCGAAGACGATCAGGCCAAGCGTCAGCGTTAGCGTGGCGATTTCCTGGCGGCCGAGCGCGTCGAGCGCGCCGTACATGGCGTCGATGGCGCTCAAGGCAGCCGCCGCCTCGGCGCGCGCCGGCGTGCCGGTCGCAACGCCAAACATTGCGATCGAGAAGGCCGTCAAGCAGGCGGCAAAGAATCCGTCCCGCCTCGGACGAGAACGCAGCCTCTCGTTCGCCGCCCGGATTGTCTCCGGCATTCAGGATTGCCCCAGGGATAAGGAGACGGCGTCCGCCACGCCGTCCACGAATCGCAGGACTTTAACCCCGCGAGGACTCCCGCCGAAAGAGTCCAGACCGTGAACGATGGCGTTAAGGTTTGCGCTATTTCAGCGCCTGCTTGGCCAAGTCGTCGATATTGACGCGTGCGAGCGCCGCCGAGAAAATGCGCTCGGCTTCGGCCAGCGCCGGCCGCACCACGTCGTTAACCAGTGCGGAGGCCGGCACCGGCGGGTCGCTGGCGTCCTCGACGCTGCCGGCGGCGCGCAGGATGTCTTCGACGGTGATGCGTTTGCGCTCGCGCGCGAGTTCGTAACCGCCGTGCGGTCCACGCACACCTTTGAGAAGGCCGTCGCGCACCAGCGCTTGCAGGACCGGTTCAAGGTGGCGCGGCGGAAGCTTATGACGCGACGCCAGGGCTTTCGCCGAAACAGGCCCGGCTTGGGCATGGATTGCGACATCGACGACAGCGGCAATGGCAAGGATGCCCTTGCGAGATACCAGCGGCATGGTTGGGACCACTTGCAACGAATTTGAGCGGTAATAGGCTACAGTCGGCCAGCCGTCTAGGCGCAAACATGAAACTAATCTTCAACTGCCGGTGGAGCCGAAGCCGCCGCTGCCGCGCGGCGTTTCGTCGAGCGTCGCGACCTCGCATAATGAAATTCGCGCTACGGCTGCAATTACCAACTGCGCGATGCGCATCCCGCGCGTAATGCTCACTGATTCGCCGCCGAGATTTACAAGCGCGATCTGTATTTCGCCGCGATAATCCGCGTCGATGGTGCCCGGCGAATTGAGCACCGTGAGGCCATGGCGCATCGCGAGACCCGAGCGTGGCCGAACTTGTCCCTCGGTGCCTTGCGGCAATGCGAGTGCGATCCCGGTAGGTACCAGCGCGCGCGCGCCGGGCGCCATGGTGAGCGGGGCATCCGCCGGCACCGCGGCCAACAGGTCCAAACCTGCGGCAAGCGCGCTTTGATAGGACGGCAACGGCAAGGTCTTTGCCGTGCGCCAGCCGCATGATGCGCACTTCGGTCATGACTTTAACTCCTGCGCGATGCGCGCGATCAGCATCGCCGCCACGTCTTGTTTCGATTGCGGCGGCCAGGGCTCGATGCCCTTCGCGGTAATCAACTGAATGGTGTTGCGGTCGCCGCCCATGATGCCGGTTTGCGGCGATACGTCATTGGCGAGGATCCAGTCGCAGCCTTTGCTGGCGAGCTTGGCCTTGGCATTGGCGGCGACGTTTTCGGTTTCCGCGGCAAAGCCGATCACCAGTTTTGGCCGCAGGGTTTTTCGCTTGGCGATGCTGGCGAGGATGTCGGGATTTTCGACGAGCGGCAAGTCGGGCGTGAGCTGGCCGGGTTTCTTCTTGATCTTCTGCGTGCCGGCGCTGGCGACGCGCCAATCGGCGACGGCAGCGGCGAAAATCGCCACATCCACCGGCAAGGCACGCTCGGCCGCCTGCAGCATTTCGCGCGCGGTCTCGACCTTGATGACTTTAACGCCTGCGGGATCGGGCAAATTGACCGGGCCGCTGACCAGCGTGACCTCTGCGCCGGCGCGAGCGGCGGCCGCGGCAATGGCGTGGCCCTGCTTGCCGGACGAGCGGTTGGCGATATAGCGCACCGGGTCGATCGGCTCATGCGTCGGGCCTGACGTGATTAAAATGCGCTTGCCTTGCAGCGGTTGGGCGGCGCCGGCGGCCAGCATATTTTCGGCGCTGGCCGCGATTTCCAGCGGCTCGGCCATGCGGCCGGTACCGCTTTCGCCCGCTTCCGCCATCTCGCCTTCATGGGGGCCGATCAGCGTGACGCCATCGGCGATCAATTGTGCGAGATTGCGCTGCGTCGCTTTGTTCGACCACATCGCCGGGTTCATCGCCGGCGCCAGCAGGATTTTTGCGTGCGTCGCCAGCAGCACGGCGCTGGCGAGATCGTTGGCGAGGCCGTTGGCCATTTTCGCCATCAGGTCGGCGGTCGCCGGCGCGACGACGATGAGATCGGCTTCGCGCGCCAGGCGAATATGGCCGACATCGAATTCGCTGTTGGCGTCGAACAGTTCGGTGAACACGCGCTCGCCGACCAGCGCGCCGGCCGATAGCGGCGTGACGAAATGCTCGGCCGCCTTGGTGAGAATGCAGCGCAGCTCCATGCCGCGCTCCTTCAGGCGACGGATGAGATCGAGCGATTTATAGGCGGCGATGCCGCCGCCGATGATCAGCAGCACGCGCTTGTTACCGGCTTGCGCCATTGGCGTGGCGCGGCGGGATGATTTCGCCGCCGGCGGGGCGAAATTCTCCCGCCCGTCACCGCCGGTCTCCTGCGCCGCCGATTTCAAAATCGTGCGCACTTCGTCTTCGACCGAGCGGCCGCTGCGGGCGGCGCGCAGCCGCAACTGCTTCTTCGAGCGCTCGTCGAGCTGCCGGACGGTGAGGGAGGCCATCGGAATCTCTGTCTTACCAGAGGGTTAGAAGGAATTGATAGCAATGCAATCAGTGCAATCATTATAGCGCGAAAAATTTATTTTAGCCAGTGCTTGACCGCGCGCGCCGCCCGTGTAATTAACCGATGGGTTATATAACCGAATGGTTCATAACGATGACCACAGCAACGCCCGACCGCCTCAGCGCCACTTTTTCCGCGCTCGCCGATCCCACCCGCCGCGCGATCCTGGCGCGGCTCGCTTTGGGCGAGACCACGGTCAACGAATTGGCCAAGCCTTTCAAGATGAGCGGGCCCGCCGTTTCCAAGCACCTTAAGGTATTGGAGCAGCGCCGGCCTGATCGGGCGCAGCCGCGACGCGCAAACGCGGCCGTGCAAGCTCGAAGCCATCGCACTCAAGGATGTCGACGACTGGCTGGGCGAATATCGCAAGCTCTGGGAGCAACGGCTCGACCGCCTGGAAGATTATCTGAAAACGCTGCAGGCAAAAAAATCCACGCAAACCAACAAGGAAACCAACAAGCAAGGCAACTCGCAAGCCAGGGAGCCGAAACGTGGCGGTAAAAAATAACATCGACCTCGGCGATCCGCTGGCCATCACCGGCACGCGCGACTTCGACGCGCCGCGCGAATTGGTGTTCGAAGCTTTCACCGATCCAAAACATCTGGCGCAATGGTGGGGTCCGGACGGTTTCACACTGACGACAAGCTCACACGACTTCCGCCCTGGCGGCGTCTGGCGCTTTGTCATGCACGGCCCGGACGGCCGCGAATTATCAGAACCGCGTCACCTATGACGAAATCGTACCGCCCGAGCGCATTGTCTTACCACCATGGCGGCGGCAGATGTCGAGCCGGTGCAATTTTCGACCGTCATTACGTTCGACGATCTCGGCGCCAAAACCCGGATCGTCTGGCGCGGAAAATTCCCGTCGGCGGCCGAGCGCGACCGCGTCATCAAGGAATACGGCGCCGACAAGGGCCTGGTGCAGACCCTGGCGCGGCTGGCGGAATATGTCGCGGCGCTGGCAGGCGAAAATAAAACCACAATCACGCAAGGAGCGATATCATGCAAGTTCAGGCTTATTTGTACTTTGATGGCCGCGCCGCCGAAGCGATCGAGTTCTACAAGACGGCGCTCGGCGCCACCGTGGACATGCAGATGCTGTTCAAGGAAGGCCCGACAAGTCGATGCGCATCCGCCCGGCGCCGAAGACAAGATCATGCATGCCGACAATCAACATCGGCGAAACCGGTGTATGATCTCTGACGGCCACTAAAAAGGTGCCCGAAGTTCGACGGCTTTGCGCTGACCGATCACCACCAAGACGTCGCCGAAGCCGACAAATATTCGCCGCGTTGGTCGAAGGCGGCAAAGTCACCATGCCGCAAACCAAGACGTTCTTCTCGCCGCGCTTCGGCATGCTGACCGACAAGTTCGGCATCAACTGGATCGTGTTGGCTGCGCAATAAATGTAACAAGGAACGTAAATCGGACGGAGAAAGCAGATGCCGGACAATCCAAAAACCACCAGCAAAGACTTCGTCATCGCGCGCCTACTGCACGCGCCGCGCGATCTGGTGTGGCAATGCTTCACCCAGCCCGAGCGCATGCAGCAATGGTGGGGCCCCAAGGGCGTCAAAGTCCGCGCTTCGAAAATGGATTTGCGCGTCGGCGGCACTTACCACTACGGCATGGAAACGCCCGACGGCAAGGTAATGTGGGGCCGCATGGTCTATCGCGAAATCACGCCGCCGGAGCGTCTGGTGTTCATCAATTCGTTTTCGGATGAGGCCGGCGGCCTGAGCCGCCATCCATTGGCGCCGGCTTGGCCACTCGAGATGCTCTCGACTTTCACCTTCGAGGATATCCGCGGCAAAACCAAATTCACCGTGCGCTGGTCGCCGCATAACGCGACGCCAGAAGAGCAGGCGGCCTTCGACGCCGGCCACGCCAGCATGACGGGCGGCTGGACCGGGACGATGGATCAACTCGAGGCCTATCTGGCGAAAGTTGCCTGATCGAAAGCAATAAAAGTGAAGGAGTGAAAGAGTGACACCATGACCGCTGTAACAAAACGGCTTCCACAAGCGAATTCGGCGAGGGCGGCTTCACGCTGACGCGCGTATTCGACGCGCCGCGCGCGCTGGTGTGGCAGGCCTGGACCGACCCGAAAATGATGGCGCAATGGTTCGGCCCGCGCGGCTTCACCAGTTCGGTGCCGCAGTTGGATGTCCGTGCCGGCGGCGCCTTGCGCGTCGTCATGCACGGGCCCGGACGGCAACGATTATCCTTGCGTCGGCGAGTTCCGCGAGGTGAAAGCGCCGGAGCGGCTGGTGTTCACCAACAACGCAGTCGATGGCGACGGCAAGGTGTTGCTCGAAGGACTGACGACCGTCACCTTCACCGAGCAGGGCGGCAAGACGACGATGGTCTTGAAGACTCACGCCGTCGGCCGCGCGCCAATTGCCAAGCAAATGCTGGCAGGGATGGAAATGGGCTGGACGCAGTGCCATCGACAAGCTGGGCGAAGTGGTCGATAGCTAAAGCAGCAAATTAAGCTGTCGTCCCCGCGAAGGCGGGGACCCAGTACACAAGGACAGATCAGCGATTACTGGATGCCCGCATTCGCGGGCATGACAGGATAGTTCACACCAGCAGCCACACCAGCCACGCCAGCAAGCCGGCGATGGCCCACAGCGCCGCCGCGGTCCAGCGGTTGCGGCGCGCCTCCGCCTTGCCGATGGCCGCTACGGTTTCCGGCGACAGCACCAGGCCGTCGCGGGTGATGTCGTCGAATTGGTCGATCAGCGTGCCTGCGCGCGTCAGCAATGACGGCACCTGGCCGAGGAAGCGGCCGATCTCGCCGGCGCCTTCAGCGACGTCTTCCAGTTTGCCGACGGGCCCGAGATTGCGCTCGATCCATTCGCGCACCACCGGATCGGCCACGCTCCACATGTCGAGCTGCGGGTCGAGCGTGCGCGCGACGCCTTCCACCACCACCATGGTCTTTTGCAACAACAGCAATTCCGGCCGCGTGCGCATGTCGAACAGGCCGGTTACTTCAAACAGCAGCATAAGGAGCTTCGCCATCGAAATATCTTCGGCGGTGCGGTTGTGGATCGGTTCGCCAATGGCGCGGATCGCCTGCGCGAAAGCTTCGACCGAGTGATGCCTTGGCACATAGCCAGCGTCGAAATGCACTTGCGCGGTGCGCTGATAATCGCGGGTGATGAAGCCGAATAAGATTTCCGCGAGGAAACGGCGCTCCTTCGGGCCAAGCCGGCCCATGATGCCGAAATCCACCGCTACGAGGCGGCCCTGCGCATCCACGAACAGATTGCCGGGATGCATGTCGGCGTGGAAGAAGCCGTCGCGCAGCGCATGGCGCAGGAAACTCTGGATCACCTTGTGGCCGAGCGCGGGCAAATCGACACCCTGCGCTTCCAGCGCGGCACGGTCATTGAGCCGCGTGCCGTCGATCCATTCCATCGTCAGCACGTCGCGCGCGGTGCGGTCCCAGTCCACGCCCGGCACGCGAAAGTCATCGTCATCTTTGGTGTTTTCCGCCATCTCCGACAGCGCGGCGGCTTCCAGGCGGAAATCCATTTCCATGGCGACTGAGCGCGCCAGCGTCGCCACCGCTTCGACCGGACGCAGGCGTTGGGCGCTCGAGCGAACAATGCTCCGCCATGCGCGCGGCAAAAAAGAATGCGTCGAGATCGAACTTGAAGCGGTGTTCGACACCGGGCCGCAGGATTTTCACGGCGACGGATTTGCGGCACGCCGTTATCGTCGACTTCGGCCTTGTGCACTTGCGCGATCGAGGCGGCGGCGACCGCCGGCCCGAAGCTGACGTAAACTTCACTCAAGGGTTTGTCGAGCGCGCCGGCGACCACGGCTTGCGCCTCGGCTTGCGGAAACGGCGCCATCTTGTCCTGCAGGCTTTCGAGATCGTGCGCGATCGCTGTGCCGACCACGTCCGGGCGCGTCGCCATGAACTGGCCGAGCTTGACGTAAGTCGGACCCAATTTGGTCAAAGCCGCCGCCAGCCGGCTTGAACCGTCTTTCGCGGTCGGGCGTTCGATCAGCCGCGCCAGCGCAACCGCCATGCGCGCCGGCAGCGGTAGCGTGCGCGTATCGACCAGCGCGAACACGCCCTCGCGCGCGAACACGAAGCCGGCGCGCGATAATCGGACAATGTGGGACACAGACGCGATCACAATTTCCAGCCCGAATGCAATGCGACCACGCCGCCGGTCATGGCTTTGAACGAGACGCGGCGAAAGCCCGCGGCTTCGATCATCTGCGTGAAAGCCTTCGGCTTGGGAAATTTGCGGATCGACTCGACGAGATATTGATAGGCCTCGCGGTCGCCCGTCACCGCTTCGCCGACACGCGGGATCACTTGGAACGAATAAAGCTCGTAAAGCTTGTCGAGGCCTGGCACATCGACGCTAGGAAAATTCCAGGCATAAAAAGCGCCCGCCGATTTTGAGCACGCGATAGGCCTCGGCCAGCGCGCGCTCGATGCGTGGCACGTTGCGAATACCAAAAGCGATGGTGACGCAATCGAAGCTGCGGTCGGGATAGGGCAGTTCCTCGGCATTGCCTTGCTCGAAGCTGACGGCCTGATCGAGCCCGCGCTCGGCGGCACGCTCGCGGCCGACGCTGAGCATCTCTTCATTGATGTCGCAAACCGATGACGCGCGTATTTTCGCCGCCGGCCTCGGCCACGCGGAACGCGACATCGCCGGTGCCGCCGGCCAGATCGAGCAGGGCAAAAGCTTGTCTGGCATTTTACTAAGAGGCCGGGACGGTTTCGTGGCGGGTTGACCGCGGTGACTAAGCGCGTCCTTCCAGGCGCGGTGCAGGCCCGCCGACATCAGATCGTTCATCAGGTCGTAGCGCCGCGCCACCGAATGGAACACGCCGTCCACCAGGCCCTGCTTTTCGGCCAAAGGCACGGTCTGTTCGCCGAAATGGGTGTCTTCACGCGCCGCCATACGCCAATAATCCTTTGCGGGCAGGACCATAGCGCGGGCGGCGTTAGGGCGCTATGTGTCGTTAAGAAAGCGGTTAACCATGCCCGAACTGCCCGAAGTCGAAACCGTGCGCCGGGGCCTGGCGCCCGCCATGGAAGGCGCGCGTTTCACCAAGGTCGAGGTGCGCCATCGCGGCCTGCGCTGGCCCATCGCCAAGGACTTCGAAAAGCGCATCACGGGCAAGACGCTCGAAGGCCTCGGCCGGCGGGCGAAATATCTGCTGGCGGATTTGTCGTCGGGCGACGTGCTGATCATGCATCTCGGCATGTCGGGCTCGTTCCGCGTCGATGACGTCAAAGCCAAGAAGATCGCCAAATACCATCACGAGAAATCGAAGAGCGCCAAGCACGATCACGTGGTGTTTCACATGTCGAATGGCGCGACCGTGACTTTCAACGATCCGCGCCGCTTCGGCTCGATGAAGCTGGTGGCGCGCGCCAAATTGGCAGACGAGCCGCTGTTGCGCTCGATCGGGCCCGAGCCGCTCGGCAATGAATTCGACGCCAGCATGCTGGCCGCCTCTTGCGCCGGCAAGAAGACGTCGCTGAAAGCGGCGCTGCTCGACCAGCGCGTGGTCGCGGGGCTCGGCAATATCTATGTCTGCGAGGCGCTGTTCCGCGCGCGCCTGTCGCCTAAACGCCAGGCCGCCACCATCGCCGACCGCAGCGGCAAGCCCAATGGCGCGCGCCATTGCCCTGGTCGAGGCGATCAAGGCGGTGCTGCATGACGCTATCAAGGCCGGCGGTTCGTCGTTGCGCGATCATCGCCGCGCCGACGGTTCGCTCGGCGATTTTCAGCACAATTTCCTGGTCTATGACCGCGAAGGCACGCCATGCCCGGGCTGCAAAGGCAAAATCAAGCGGATCGTGCAGACCGGCCGCTCGACCTTCTATTGCCCGTCGTGCCAGAAATAGGCCACGCTAGGCCGCCAAGCTCGATTGAATAGGCAAGGACAAGTCATGGCTTACGAAAATATCATCGTCGAAACCAAAGGCCGGGTCGGCATCATCCGCTTCAATCGGCCGCAGGCGCTTAACGCGCTCAACCGCGCACTGATCCTCGAACTCACGCAGGCGATTGCGGCATACGAAGCCGATAACGGTATCGGTTGCATGTTGATCACCGGCAGCGAAAAAGCCTTCGCCGCCGGCGCCGATATCAAGGAAATGGCGGACAAGACATTTATCGAGGCCTATCTCGAAAATTTCTGCGCCGATTGGGACGGCATCACGCGCGCGCGCAAGCCGATTGTCGCCGCGGTGGCCGGCTTTGCGCTCGGTGGCGGCTGCGAATTGTCCATGCAATGCGACATAGTGATTGCCGCCGACAATGCAAAATTCGGCCAGCCCGAAATCAAGCTCGGCGTCATTCCCGGCATCGGCGGCACGCAGCGGCTCACGCGCGCGGTCGGCAAGGCCAAGGCGATGGACCTGATCCTCACCGGCCGCATGATGGACGCGGCCGAAGCCGAGCGCGCCGGGCTGGTGGCGCGCGTAGTGCCGGCGGCGGGCTTGATGGACGAGGCGATGAAGGTAGCGGAAACCATCGCCAACATGTCGCTGCCGTCGGTGCTGGCCGGCAAGGAAGCGGTCAACGCGGCGTTCGAGACCTCGCTGGCCGAAGGCGCGCGCTTCGAGCGGCGTATTTTTCATTCGCTGTTTGCTACCGCCGACCAGAAAGAAGGCATGAAGGCCTTCGTCGAAAAGCGAAAGCCGGAGTGGAAGAATAAATAGCGCGCTATTTACGCACGCAAATCATGCGCACGACTGACGCTTTGGCGTCGCCGGTCTGGGTGTCAGTGGCCGCGATCTGATGGGCGGCGAGAAAGCCGCGGATTGCATCGGCACTCACCAGGCGCACCGGCGGCGCGGCGGTTCGGCGCTCGCCAGCACCGCATTGCGCATTTCCATCATGCCGAGAAAACGGCCTTCGCCGTCGAGCGCGGCGGCGCCGGAAAATCCCGCCATCGGCACCGGCTGGCGCAATTCGATCGCGCCGGCATCCGCCAGGCGCGCTTTGATCTCGGTGAGCTTGCGGCTGCCGTCCTGCTCCCGGGGCTCAGGGATACCGACCAGCGTCAAATCGCCAGACTTGGTGGCATCCTTGGCCGCATCGCGCGGCAGCGCCAGCACCGATAATTTGCGCGGGCCATAGACGCGCAGCAACGCGAGCCCACTGTCTTTGTCTTGCGGCAACACGCACGGCATCGCCCAGGCCGGAAGCGACGATGACCTGGCAGCCTTGCGTGAGCTTGGCGTCGGTGACGATGTGGCCTTGCGCGCTCACCACCAGCCCGGTGCCGTATTCGACCGATTTCGCCAGCGCCGCGTAAGGCGCGCTGCGTTCGGGAAACGGATTGAACGACGCCGACATCGCCACCATGACCGGCGCGACAATGGTTTCCATCATCTGATCGTACAGGATCGTAAAGCCGCGCACTTCGCCGTCGCGAAACTGTGCCTTCACCGAAAATTTCTTGAGGCCTTGAAACCCGCTGATGAAAAAACTGTCGTCGCGCAACACGCTGTACTCGATTTTGCGCGTCACCGGCTCGCGCTTTTCCTGCTCGAACAGCGCGGAAAGTTTGAGGTCGTGATCGACGATTCGGAAGGTCTCGACCTGCACGTCGCCATGGGCCGACGACCAGCGCGTGCCACGCGCGGCATCGCGCGCATTGGGCACCAGTTTAGTCGGCAGGCCGATGAGAATGCCGGTGGCCGGGTCGATCACGACGTTCCAGCCGAATTCCGCCATGGTTTCGGCGGTAAGCTCCGGTTCGGCCTTTTCCAGCTCGGCTTTGATCGCCTTCGGCTTTATCACTTTGGCCGCTTTGGCCGGCTTTACCGGCTGGCCATTGGCCGGTTGGGGAATGGCGTCCTGCGCCCGCGCGCCAGCGGCGCCGAGCAACAGCAAAAGCATCGCAAAACACAGACCCCAACGCATCGTTTTAACGCCGCCCTTATAGTGCTTTTGCGGCACCTTAGCCCATCGAGGCGGTCACGCAAGGCGGCAACGGAATCATCGCTAAAACCGGTTCCCCCGTTTCGCCGTCATGCGCTAGGGTTAATCATGCTCGATGCCAAAGAACTCGAACGCTATGCGCGCCACATTGTGCTGCGCGAGGTTGGCGGCCCCGGCCAAGCCAAGCTCAAAGCCGCGCGCGTGCTGGTCATTGGCGCCGGCGGTCTTGGCGCGCCGGTTTTGCTTTATCTCGCCGCCGCCGGCGTCGGCACGCTCGGCATTGTCGATGACGACGTCGTGTCGCTGTCGAATTTGCAACGCCAGGTCATTCACGCCACGCCCGATATCGGTCAGCGCAAAGTGGACAGCGCGGAGGCGGCAATTGCGCGGCTCAATCCGCATGTCGCGGTCGAGACGCATATGACACGGCTCGATGCCAGCAACGCGCTCGATCTGATTTCGAAATACGACATCGTCGCCGATGGCTCGGACAATTTCGCCACGCGTTATCTGGTGTCGGATGCTTGCTACTTCGCCAAAAAGCCGCTGGTTACCGCCGCGGTCGGCACGTTCGACGGTTCGCTCACTACGTTGCGCGCGCACGAGACGCGTGCCAATGGCACGCGCAATCCGACTTATAGATGTCTATTTCCAGAAGCGCCGCCGCCAGGCACGGTGCCCGCTTGCGCGGAAGCCGGCATTCTCGGTGCGTTGCCGGGCATTCTCGGCTCCATGATGGCGCTCGAAGTCATCCGCGAGATCGTCGGTTTCGGCGAAGGCCTGGTCGGGCGCTTGCTGATGGTGGATGCGCGCTCAATGCGGTTCGAGACGCTGACCTATGCGTGGGACAAGGACAATCCGCTGAGCGGCGACAAGCCGACGATCGGGGATTTAAGAGGAGAGTACTAACTCCTGTCCCGGACGCGACGCAGCACGAACGAAGTGAAGTGATACGGCGCAGAGCCGGGGCCGTTCCAAATTCCAAATGCGCGACGGTCCCGGGTCTGCAGCGCATCATTTCATGCTGCGCTGCGCCCGGGACAGGCGGCTACAACATACTCGGCAATACTCTATCCGGCGGCCGATGCCCGTCCATGAAGGTCTTGATGTTGATGATGACCTTCTCGCCCATATCGACGCGGCCTTCGATGGTGGCCGAGCCCATATGCGGCAGCAGCACCACTTTGCCGGCGCGCGCCAGTTTGAGCAGTTTCGGATTGACCGACGGTTCATGCTCGAACACGTCGAGGCCGGCGCCGGCGATCTCGCCATTCTCGAGCAGCCGCGCCAGCGCATTCTCGTCGATCACTTCGCCGCGCGAGGTGTTGACGATGAAGGCCTCGGGGCGAAGCATTTTTAGCCGCCGCGCCGAGAGCAGATGATACGTGGCCGGCGTGTGCGGACAATTCACCGACACGATGTCCATGCGGGCGAGCATCTGATCGAGGCTTTCCCAATAGGTGGCGTCGAGCTCTTCCTCGATCTTGGGCGCGACCTTGCGGCGGTTGTGATAATGAATCTGCAGGCCGAAGGCACGCGCGCGCCGCGCCACCGCCTGGCCGATCCGGCCCATGCCGATAATGCCGAGGCGCTTGCCCCAGATGCGGTGGCCGAGCATCCAGGTCGGCGTCCAGCCCGACCAGTCCTTGTCGGAGGTGAGGACATTGGAGCCTTCGGCGAGGCGGCGCGGCACCGCCAGGATCAGCGCCATGGTCATGTCGGCGGTGTCTTCGGTCAGCACGCCCGGCGTATTGGTGACCGTGATGCCGCGCTGGACCGCGTTGACGACGTCGATATTGTCCACGCCATTGCCGAAATTGGCGATCAGCTTGAGCTGGTCGCCGGCTTTGCTCAGTACCGCATTATCGATCCGGTCCGTCACCGTCGGGACCAGCACATCGGCGGTTTTGACCGCCTCGGCGAGTTCGGCCTGGGTCAGGGGCTTATCGCTGGCATTGAACCGGGCGTCAAAAAGTTCCCGCATCCGCAGCTCGATGCTGTCGGGCAGCTTACGGGTGACGACCACGACGGGCTTCTTGATCTTCGCCATAATCTTACAAACCGCGGCGTCTGGTGGGGCGTTTTGCCGCCCAAAGATCGCCCAACGAGAAGCGCCTGTTCAGGCCTCTTTAACCGTGCTCGCTCACACTCACACGGCGGCGCGAGCGGGCAGGGTCGAAAATCCAACCATTTTCCTATCAGATGGCAGTGACAACACAAAGCGTCAGGGCGGGCTTTAGCCGCCTGGCGGCGATGGCGTTCATAGCCGGCGCGCTGGCCAGCCCGGCTATTGCTGCCAATGAAATAGCCACCGGCTCGGCGAGCGGGCTGCAGGTGCCGCGCTTCGTCAGCCTCAAATCCGACCGGGTCAATGTGCGCTCAGGCCCGAACAAGGACCAGGAAGTGCGCTGGGTCTATACACGCGCTGGCATGCCGGTGGAGATCACGGCCGAATTCGAGAACTGGCGGCGCATCCGCGACTGGGAAGGCGCCGAGGGCTGGGTCTATCACTCGCTCTTGGCCGGCAAGCGGACTGCGGTAGTCGTACCGACCCTCAAGGACGATCTGGTGCCGCTCTATGCGAGCGCGGATACCGCATCCGCAGTGGTGGCGCGCCTGCAATCGGGCGTGCTCGGGCAGCTTAAAACCTGCGATGGGCAATGGTGCGAATTCAGCGGCAAGAATTTCAGCGGCTGGATCCGCCAGGAGCGGCTGTGGGGCGCCTATCCCAACGAGAAGGTCGACTAGGCCTTGCGGCGCAGGCGTACGACCACATCGACGCGGGCGATTTCGTAGCCTTCCGGCGGGCTCGGTGTTTTGCCGACCAGCACTTCGGCACCCGGAATGTCGAGCAAGACATCATCGCCCTCGACGAAGAAGTGATGATGGGCCGTAACATTTGTATCGAAATAGGCCTTCGAGCCATCAACAGCAACCTGGCGCAGCAGTCCGACTTCCGTGAACTGATGCAACGTGTTGTAAATCGTTGCCAGCGACACCGGCACCTTGGCGCGGGTCGCCTCTTCGTACAGCGCTTCGGCGGTGAGATGGCGGTCGCCTTTGCCGAACAGGATCCAGCCGAGCGCCATGCGCTGGCGGGTTGGCCGCAATCCGACTTGGCGCAACATGGATTTCACATCATGCCAAGGACACCCGGTCAGTTCCGAGCGGTCCGGCGAACGCGCGGTGTCGGCCTTGGCCGGTGGCATGATCGTGGTACGCGTAAGGTTCATTAGGTACGCCCAATCGGCCAGCCTCAGCAGGGGCCGGCGAAAAACCGTTTCATATGAAACATATACGAAATGGCCGCTTAGATGCAACTCCCTCGCAATTACAGTTAGGGCCAATTTGTCGCGGTTTTAGCAGGAAAATTGTCCGTGGCGCCCGGTTCCACCATCTTTGACGGGTCATCCCGGTGTGTTACGAATCCAAGCATGGGAATTCAGCCAATAGTTCCGCCGAGCGCGGACGACAAATCCACGGGCAACCGGCGCCACAGCTTCGAATACGAAGATCTGCTGGCATGCGGTCGCGGTGACCTGTTCGGCCCTGGCAATGCGCAATTGCCGCTGCCGCCGATGCTGATGTTCGACCGGATTTCTGAGATATCCGAGCAAGGCGGCGAGCACGGCAAGGGCATGGTGCGCGCAGAACTCGACGTAAAGCCGGACCTCTGGTTCTTCCTCTGCCACTTCAAGGGCGATCCGGTGATGCCCGGCTGTCTTGGTCTGGATGCTCTTTGGCAAATGGTCGGCTTTTTTCTCGGCTGGCTCGGCTCGCCGGGCAGGGGCCGCGCGCTCGGCATGGGCGAGGTGAAATTTTCCGGACAGGTGCTGCCCTCGGTGAAGAAGATCGTCTATGGCGTCGACTTCAAGCGCGTGATGCGTTCGAAGCTGGTGCTCGGCATCGCCGACGGTTGGCTTTCGGCCGACGGCAACGTCATCTACAAGGCAAGCGACCTCAAGGTCGGCCTGTTCAAACAGGAAGAAGCGTTGCAGCCGAGTGGCGCTTGAGGTTGAGTCCGCGGATTCCAAGCGGCTCTTGCGCGGTCGCCACGGGCCGCCCAAATGTAGCCCAATCATCGAAAATCCGCGGCGAAGTTAGGGATTTACGGCCATGAGGCGAGTTGTCGTGACCGGGATGGGCATTGTCTCATCGATCGGTAACAACACCCAGGAAGTCCTGGCTAGCTTGCGCGAGGCCAAATCCGGCATCACGCGCGCCGAAGATTTTGCGGCCCACGGCTTTCGTTGCCAGGTGCAAGGCATGCCGACGCTCGATCCGGCCGGATCGATCGACCGCCGCGCCATGCGTTTTCTCGGACCTGGCTCGGCCTGGAATCACGTCGCCATGGAACAGGCGATCCGCGATTCCGGCGTCGAGCAGAGCGATATCGTCAACCCGCGCACCGGCATTGTCATGGGCTCGGGCGGACCGTCCACCAGCGTGCTGGTCGAGGCCGCGGACATTACGCGCAAAAACAATTCACCCAAGCGCATCGGGCCATTTGCCGTTCCCAAAGTCATGTCGTCGACCGCCTCGGCGACGCTCGCCACCTGGTTCAAAATAAAGGGCGTCAATTATTCGATCTCGTCCGCCTGTGCGACATCCAATCATTGCATCGGCAACGCCGCCGAATTGATCCAATGGGGCAAGCAGGACATGGTGTTCGCCGGCGGCTCGGAAGAGCTGCACTGGACGCTGTCGAATATGTTCGACGCTATGGGCGCGATGTCGACCAAGTACAATGACACACCGGAGAAAGCGTCACGCGCCTACGACAAGGACCGCGACGGCTTTGTCATCGCCGGCGGCGCCGGTGTGCTGGTGCTGGAAGAACTCGAACACGCCAAGGCCCGCGGCGCCAAAATCTACGCCGAAATCGCCGGTTATGGCGCGACCTCGGACGGCGACGACATGGTCGCGCCATCGGGCGAAGGCGCGATGCGCTGCATGAAGATGGCGCTTGAGACGGTCAAAGTGCCGATCGATTACATCAACCCGCATGCCACCGCGACGCCGGTCGGCGACGCCGCCGAAATCGGGGCGATCCGGGAGGTGTTCGGTGCCAAATGCCCGCCGATTTCCGCGACCAAATCGCTGTCCGGCCATTCGCTCGGCGCTGCCGGCGTGCAGGAAGCGATCTACTCGCTGCTGATGATGAACAACGGCTTTATCTGCGAGAGCGCTAACATTCAAACTATCGATCCCGCCTTTGCCGACATGCCAATATTGCGCGAACGCAAGGACAACATGAAACTCGGCGCCGTACTGTCTAATTCGTTCGGCTTCGGCGGTACCAATGCTTCGATCGTGCTCAAGCACATGGATGCATAATTTAATTTCTGTCATTTCGGGGCGGCGCGTCAGCGTCGAACCCGGAATCCAGAGCAACAATCTGGATTCCGGGTTCGCTCGTTTCACTCGCGCCCCGGAATGACACTTAATAGGGAGCGACGATGCCGGGGCTGATGGACGGAAAACGCGGGCTGATCATGGGTGTCGCCAATGATCACTCGATTGCCTGGGGCATCGCCAAGATGCTGAGCGACCACGGCGCCAAGCTCGCCTTCACCTATCAGGGCGATGCGCTCTTGAAGCGCGTCAAGCCATTGGCCGAATCCGTCGGCTCGTCGATATTGATGCCGTGCGACGTCGAGGATATCGCTTCGGTTGACGCGGTATTCGCCGAAATCAAGAAGCAGTGGGGCACGATGGATTTCCTCGTGCACGCGGTCGCCTTCTCCGACAAGAACGAATTGAAGGGTCGCTACGCCGATTCCACGCGCGAAAATTTCATCCGCACCATGGTGATCTCCTGCTACGCCTTCACCGAAGCTGCTGCGCGCGCCGCCGCGCTGATGCCCAATGGCGGCTCGATGGTGACGCTTACCTATAATGGCGGCCTGCGCGCCATGCCCAATTACAACGTGATGGGCGTTGCCAAGGCGGCGCTGGAGGCGTCGGTGCGCTATCTGGCGGTGGATTACGGGCCGCAGAAAATCCGCGTCAATGCGATTTCGGCGGGTCCCATTCGCACACTAGCCGGCGCCGGCATCACCGATGCGCGCTATATGTTCGCTTTCCAGCAGAAATTTTCTCCGCTCGGCCGCGGCGTGACGCTCGAAGAACTCGGTGGCGCGGGATTATACCTGCTGTCGGACCTATCGACCGGCGTGACCGGTGAAATTCACTTTGTCGATTCAGGCTACAACGTCATTGCCATGCCGCATCCGGAAGCATTGAAGAGCGCCGGCGGCGCGGTGGACGGCGAGGGCGGGAAATAGCTTCTTACTTACCCTCCCCCTTGTGGGGAGGGTCGGCGAACGAAGTGAGCCGGGGTGGGGGTAGTGGCAATAACTATCACCCCCACCCCGACCGCTTCGTTGCCGCTCAGCGGTCGACCCTCCCCACAAGGGGGAGGGTAAAGAGCTACTCAGCCGCCTCAAGAGCCGGCTTCGCGGCCAGGTCGAACCGATCGGCGTTCATCACCTTGCTCCAGGCCGCCGCGAAGTCTTTCACGAACTTCTCCTTCGAGTTCAGAGCAGGCATAGACTTCCGCAAGCGCGCGAAGCTGCGAGTGCGACCCGAAGATCAGATCGACGCGGGTGCCGGTCCATTTGACCGCCTTCGTCTTGCGGTCACGGCCCTCGTAGACGCCATCGGACCCGCGGGCTTCCACACTGTGCCCATGTCGAGCAGATTGACGAAAAAGTCGTTCGTCAGCTTGCCCGGCTGTTTGGTGAAGACGCCATGCTTGGATTCGCCAGCATTGGCGCCGAGTACGCGCAGGCCGCCGACCAGCACCGTCACCTCGGGTCCGGTCAGTCCGAGCAATTGCGCCCGGTCCACCAGTGCCTCCTCCGGCGCCATGAACTGCTGCTTGCCGCTGATATAGTTTCGGAAGCCGTCGGCTCGCGGTTCGAGCGGCGCGAAGCTTTCGACATCGGTCTGCTCCTGCGACGCGTCCATGCGTCCCGGCGTGAAGGCAACCTTCACGTCGATGCCAGCATCCTTCGCGGCCTTTTCGACCGCGGCGCTGCCGGCGAGAACGATGAGATCGGCAAGCGAAACCTTTTTGCCGAACCCCTTCTGGATCGTTTCGAGGTTGTTCAGCACCGTCTTGAGTTGGGCCGGCTGGTTGACCTCCCAGTCCTTCTGGGGCGCGAGACGAATACGCGCGCCGTTGGCGCCGCCGCGCTTGTCGGATTTGCGGAACGTCGAGGCCGACGCCCAAGCCGTCGAAACAAGCTGCGGAACGGTGAGGCCGGAGGCGAGGATCGTCGCCTTCAGCGCGGCAATATCCTTGTCGTCGAGCGACGGGCCGGTCGACGCCGGGATCGGGTCCTGCCAGATCAGCGTCTCTTTCGGCACCAGTGGGCCAAGGTAACGCACGATCGGGCCCATGTCGCGATGCGTGAGCTTGAACCAGGCGCGGGCGAAAGCATCGGCGAACTGATCCGGATGCTCATAGAAGCGCCGCGAGATCTTCTCGTAAATTGGATCGAAGCGCAGCGCGAGATCCGAGGTCAGCATCATCGGCAACTTTTTCTTCGATGGATCATACGCGTCCGGGATCGAGGCCTCGGCGCCTTTCGCGACCCACTGCTTCACGCCGGCCGGGCTCTTGGTCAGTTCCCATTCGTATTTGAACAGGTTGTCGAAGAAGTGGTTGCTCCACTTGGTCGGCGTCTGCGTCCAGGTCACTTCCGGGCCGCCGCCAATGGCATCGGCGCCCATGCCGGTGCCGTGCTTGCTGTGCCAGCCGAGGCCCTGGGCCTCGATGTCACCGGCTTCCGGAGCCGCACCGACCAGCGACGCATCGCCGGCGCCGTGCGTCTTGCCGAAGGTGTGACCGCCGGCGATCAGCGCCACAGTTTCTTCGTCGTTCATCGCCATGCGGAAGAAGGTTTCGCGGATATCGCGCGCCGAGGCGAGCGGATCGGGATTGCCGCCCGGGCCTTCCGGATTGACGTAAATGAGACCCATCTGCACGGCGCCGAGTGGCTCCGCGAGCTGACGTTCGCCGCTATAGCGTTCGTCGCCGAGCCAGCTGCCTTCGGGTCCCCAGTAAAGTTCTTCAGGCTCCCACGCATCGGCGCGGCCACCGGCAAAACCAAACGTCTTGAAGCCCATCGACTCGAGGGCGACGTTGCCGACGAGGACAAACAGATCGGCCCAGGAAATTTTCTTGCCGTATTTCTGCTTGATCGGCCACAACAGGCGGCGCGCCTTGTCGAGATTGACGTTGTCCGGCCACGAATTGAGCGGCGCGAAGCGCTGCTGACCGGCGCCGGCGCCACCGCGGCCGTCGGTGATGCGATAGGTGCCGGCACTGTGCCAGGCCAGGCGAATGAACAACCACCGTAATGACCGAAGTCGGCCGGCCACCATTCCTGGCTGTTCGTCATCAAGGCCTCGAGGTCCTTGATCACGGCATTCAGATCGAGGGTCTTAAATTCCTTGGCGTAGTCGAACGCCTTGCCCATTGGATCGGCGGAAGGATGGACCGCATGCAGCACGCCGATATCGAGATGATCCGGCCACCAATCGCGGTTGCGATGGCCTGTGCCGTGAATTACGGGGCACTTGCCCGCATTTTTGTCGTCGGTTTTTGCGTCCATGTCACTCTCCGATCGTCATTTTGCTTTGTCTTGGATGTTGGCGGGCACGATACCGCCAATTTCGATAAGGTCTAATCGTATTGCGTCGCCTTTATGATGAGCCTGCGAGATTGGCGGTATTTGACCGCGCTTGCCCGCCACCGGCAATAAAAAAGGGCGACCCGAGGGCCGCCCTTTTCTTATTCTTTCGCAGTGAGCTTACTCCGCAGCGCCGCTGGCGGGCTGTTGATCGCCCGCTTGCTTGGCTTCCAGGTCCTCGCCGGTGGTCTGGTCGACTGCCTTCATCGACAGGCGCACTTTGCCGCGCTCGTCCATGCCCAACAGCTTGACCTTCACCTTGTCGCCTTCCTTGACGACGTCGTTGACCTTGTTGACCCGGTGCGCCGCCAACTGGCTGATATGAACCAGCCCGTCCTTGGCGCCGAAGAAGTTCACGAAGGCGCCGAAGTCCATGACCTTGACCACGGTGCCGTCATAGATCGTGCCGGGCTCCGGATCGGAAGCGATCGACTTGATCCATTTGATCGCCGCCTTGATCAACTCGCCGTCGGCGGAGGCAACCTTCACCGAACCGTCGTCCTCGATGTTGATCTTGGCGCCGGTCTTCTCGACGATCTCGCGGATCACCTTGCCGCCGGTGCCGATCACTTCACGGATCTTGTCGGTCGGGATCTTGAACATCTCGATGCGCGGGGCATGTTCGCCGAGTTCGGCGCGTGCCGTGTTGATGGCCTTGGCCATCTCGCCAAGGATGTGCAGGCGGCCGTCCTTGGCCTGACCGAGCGCCACCTTCATGATCTCTTCGGTGATGCCGGCGATCTTGATGTCCATCTGCAGCGAGGTCACGCCGGCTTCCGTGCCGGCCACCTTGAAGTCCATGTCGCCGAGATGATCCTCGTCGCCGAGAATGTCCGACAACACGGCGAAACGCTTGTCCTCGAGGATGAGGCCCATGGCGATGCCGGCGGTCGGACGCTTAAGTGGCACGCCCGCATCCATCAGCGCCAGCGAACCGCCGCAGACCGAAGCCATCGACGACGAGCCATTCAACTCGGTGATCTCCGAGACAAGACGGATCGTGTAGGGGAATTCCTCCGCCTTCGGCAGCAGAGGATGCAGCGCGCGCCAGGCCAGCTTGCCGTGGCCGATTTCGCGACGCTTGGTGCCGCCCATACGGCCGGTTTCACCAACCGAATAGGGTGGGAAGTTGTAATGCAGCAGGAACGACTCTTTATAGCTGCCCTGCAAGGCATCGATCCACTGTTCGTCCTCGGCGGTGCCGAGCGTGGCAACGACCAGCGCCTGGGTTTCACCGCGGGTGAACAAAGCCGAACCGTGGGCGCGCGGCAGCACGCCGACTTCGCAGACGATCGGGCGCACGGTCTTGAGATCGCGGCCGTCGATACGCTTTGAAGTGTCGAGCACGTTCCAGCGCACGATCTTGCCTTCGAGTTCCTTGAACACGCCGCCAACGCGCAGCTTGTCGTATTTCGGTTCGGCGCCTTCCGGGAAGAAATGCGCCATGACGGCCTTCTTCACGGCGCTCACCGCGTCCTGGCGCTCTTTCTTGGCCGGGATCGAATAGGCCGCGCGCAGGTCCTTTTCGGCGAGGCCGAGGATTTCCTTTTCCAGCGAGGCATTGTCGACGGCAGCGACGTCGCGCGGCTCTTTCGCCGCCTTTTCCGCGAGCTTGATGATGGCTTCGATCACCGGCTGGAAATGCCGGTGGCCGAACATCACGGCGCCCAGCATCACGTCTTCGTTGAGCTCTTTGGCCTCGGACTCGACCATCAGCACGGCATCGGCGGTGCCGGCGACGACCAGGTCGAGTTCGCTCTCGACCATCTCGTCCAGCGTCGGGTTGAGCACATATTCATTGTTGACGAAGCCGACGCGCGCGGCGCCGATCGGGCCCATGAAGGGCGCGCCCGACAGTGTCAGCGCGGCGGACGATGCCACCAGCGCCAGGATATCGGGATCGTTTTCCAGATCGTGCGAAAGTGTCGTGACGATCACTTGCGTCTCGCAGCGCCAACCGTCGGCGAATAGCGGACGGATCGGGCGGTCGATCAGGCGGGAAACCAGCGTTTCCTTTTCAGTCGGCCGGCCTTCGCGCTTGAAGTAGCCGCCGGGAATGCGGCCCGCGGCATAATATTTTTCCTGGTAGTCGACGGTGAGCGGCAGGAAGTCGACGCCTTCGCGCGGCGTTTTGGCCGCCACCACGGTGGCCAGCACGGTGGTCTCGCCATAAGTGGCGAGCACGGCGCCGTCGGCTTGCCGCGCGACGCGGCCGGTCTCGAGGACGAGCTTGCGCCCGCCCCAATCGAGTTCAACTCGATGCATATCGAACATTGCGTTTTTCTCTCATGGTTTATAAGGCGCGACCCGAAAGCCATGAGCAAGACGGCGAGAAGCTGTCGCGCGTCACCGTCGATAGCGGTAAGCGAACAGCGTCTGGCGATCCTGCCATGGCGTTTTGAGCCTTGCCTTGTCGCAAACGCCAAACCTTGTCGGCGCCTGCTTGTCGCCGGCAGCGCCATCGCCGCCGGATTATCGCGAGTGCATTTTTGCGCTCACGTCTCACGAAACGCGCGGGGCATTATCCCTGCGCGGGTACAAAATTATCGGCGGATGCCGAGCTTCTCGATCAAGGCTTTGTAGCTGCCTTCATTGGTGCGCCGAAGGTAATCGAGCAAAGTTCGGCGCTGGCTCACCATCTTGAGCAGGCCACGGCGGGAATGGTTATCCTTGACGTGGGTTTTGAAATGCTCGGTGAGATTGTTGATGCGCTCGGACAGGATCGCCACCTGAACTTCGGGCGAACCGGTATCGCCGGACTTGGTGGCGAACGCATTGATAACTTCGGCCTTGCGGCCGGCGGTAACCGACATCGGTCATCCTTTCTTGACGCCGGCTCTGCCATGCAGGCCGACGAGGTTGAACACGCGCTTGGGGACGATCTCGCCACGGTCCAGTTCGGCAAGGGCCAGAAGTTGGCCCGAGACCGTGACGTAGACCGTGCCGCGGAAGTTGGGTGCGTCCCGTCCGCGCAACAAAACGGCTTGGCCCCTCGTGAGCCTTGCCGCATCCACCCGGCTGACGGCCAGCGCCGGGATGTCGTCCAGCGCGGTCTCAACGGGCATGAGGGCGTCGGCGAGGCTAGCCTCACCGGCAGCGGCTCTATGGCATAGAGCCTCCAATTCTTCCAGCGAAATCATGGTTTTTTCGGTAAACGAGCCCACCGCGGCGCGCCGCAAGGCGCTGACATGGCCGAAACAGCCGAGCGCCCGGCCGAAATCCCGTGCCAGGGAGCGGACATAGGTGCCTTTGCCGCATTCGGCCTCCAGAACGGCATGGTCGCGGTCCGGGGTCTCGATCAGGTCCAATCGCCCGATATCGACGGTTCGGGCCGCCAATTCGACGGTTTGGCCGTCGCGGGCGAGGTCATAGGCCCGTTCGCCCTCGATTTTGATGGCCGAATATTGCGGCGGCACCTGCTGGATAGTGCCGGTATAGGCCGGCAGCAGGGCGCGGATGGCCTCTGCCGTGGGGCGTTGATCGCCGGTGGCGACGACCCGGCCTTCGGTGTCGTCGGTATCGCGTTCCTCGCCCCAGCAGATCGTGAAGCGATAAAGCTTGCGGCTGTCCATGACGAAGGGGACGGTCTTGGTCGCTTCGCCGAGCGCAATCGGCAGGCAGCCGGAGGCGAGCGGATCGAGCGTGCCGGCATGGCCGGCGCGCTTAGCGGTGAAAAGGCGTTTGACCACGCTGACCGCATGGGTCGAGGTCATGCCGATCGGCTTGTCGAGCACGACCCAGCCATGCACGTCGCGCTTGTCGCGTTTGAATTGCTTGTGTTTCTGCCGCGGCTTTTCTGCGCTCTCATCCGCAAGCGGAAGAGGCGGAGCCAAAACGGCGCTCGATTCGTCATTCATCGCCGCTCTCGTCCTTTTCCAGATCGCGTCTTACTTGCGGCGAGCGCAATAATTTCTCGATGCGCTCGACCTCCGCGAAGCGGTCATCGACGCGGAAGCGAAGATCGGGCGCGAATTTCAAATTGATGGTGTGGCCGATCTCTCCGCGCAGGAATTTCTTGTTGCGCTCGAATGCCGCCACGACTTCGTCGGTATCGCGTCCAGCGAGCGGCATGATGTAGATCGTCGCCAGCCGGAGGTCGGGCGACATGCGCACTTCTGGCACGGTAATGAGATGGCCCTCGATCACCGGATCGTGCACCTCGCCGCGCATGAGTAGGTCGGCAAGCGCATGACGCACCAATTCGCCGACGCGCAATTGGCGCTGCGATCCTCCTGGCGTGCCGCTGTCGCGGTGTGATTTCTTGCGTGGCATAATAATTCCAAAGACATTGTCATGCCCGGGCTTGTCCCGGCCATCCACGCGTTGCTTCCTTGACTAAGGAAGTCGTGGATGCCCGGCACAAGGCCGGGCAAGACGGTGGTGAGAGCGGAGAATTTCTAAATCGAAGCCGCGAGATTTGGACTCACAGGCTGCGTTGAATCGTCTCCACCCGGTAGCATTCGATAACGTCGCCGGCGCGCATGTCCTGGTAGTTCTCGAAAGCCATGCCGCATTCCTGGCCGGCGGGGACTTCCTTGGCGTCGTCCTTGAAACGTTTGAGCTGCGAAAGTTTGCCTTCGTGGATCACGACGTTGTCGCGGATCAACCGGACATTGGCGCCGCGCTCCACCGTGCCGTCGGTAACGCGGCAGCCGGCGATATTGCCGACCTTGGAAACTTTGAAAATCTCCAGGATCAGCGCATTGCCCAGCATGGTCTCGCGCAGCGTCGGCGGCAGCAGGCCGGACATCGCCTTTTTCACGTCGTCGACGAGGTCGTAGATGATATTGTAATAGCGGATTTCGATGCCGACGCGTTCGGCCGCCTCGCGCGCTTCCTTGTTGGCGCGCACGTTGAAGGCAATGATCGGAACGCCGGAGGCTTCCGCCAGCGTCACGTCGGAACCGGAAATTCCGCCGACGCCGGCATGCAGCACGCGGGCGGCGACTTCGTCGGTCGCCATCTTGTCGAGCGCGCCGATAATGGCTTCGAGCGAGCCCTGCACGTCGGCCTTGATGACCAGCGGAAATTCCTTGCGGCCCGACGTCTTGGCTTGCGCCATCATCTGTTCGAGCGAGCCGCGCATGGCGGTGCCGCGGGTGGCGGTCTTTTCGCGCTTCTGACGGCCGCGGTAATCGGCGACTTCGCGGGCGCGCGCTTCGTTTTCAACCACCGCCAGGCGGTCGCCGGCATCGGGGGTGCCCGAAAAACCCAGCACCTCGACCGGCATTGACGGCCCGGCTGTTTCGATCGGCTCGCCCGTGTCGGATACCAATGCGCGCACACGGCCCCATTCGGCGCCGGCCACCACCAGATCGCCCACTTTAAGCGTGCCGCGCTGGATCAGCACGGTGGCCACCGGCCCGCGGCCGCGGTCGAGCTTGGCCTCGATCACGGTACCTTCGGCCGGGCGTTTCGGATTGGCTTTGAGATCGAGAATTTCGGCCTGCAGCCCGAGCATTTCGAGCAGCTTGTCGATGTTCAATTTCTTGGTGGCGGACACTTCCACGTCCACGACTTCGCCACCCAGCGACTTCAACCTGGATCTCGTGCTGCAGCAGTTCGGTGCGCACGCGGTCCGGCTTGGCGTCGGGCTTGTCGATCTTGTTGATGGCCACGATGATCGGCACCTTGGCCGCCTTGGCGTGATGGATCGCCTCGATCGTCTGCGGCATGACGCCGTCATCGGCCGCGACCACCAGAACGACAATGTCGGTGACTTTGGCGCCGCGCGCGCGCATCGCGGTGAAGGCGGCATGGCCTGGCGTATCGATGAAAGTGATCTTGGCGCCAGATGGCGCGGTCACCTGATAGGCGCCGATATGCTGGGTGATGCCGCCGGCTTCGCCTGCGACAACATCGGTCGAGCGGATGGCGTCAAGCAGCGAGGTCTTGCCGTGATCGACATGGCCCATGACGGTGACGACCGGCGCCCGCGGCTCGGTCGCTTCCGATTCGTCGATCTTGTCGAACAGGCCTTCTTCGACATCGGCTTCCGCCACGCGGCGGACCGAATGGCCCATTTCCTCGGCGATCAATTGCGCGGTGTCGGCGTCGATGACGTCGTTGATCTGCAACATCTGGCCCTGCGCCATCAGCAGGCGGATCACATCGACCGCGCGCTCGGACATGCGGTTGGCGAGATCGGAAATCGTGATGGCCTCGGGGATGGTTACTTCGCGCACGAGCTTTTCCTTCGGCTCGTTGGAAGCGTGGCCCTTGAGGCGTTGGGTGCGGCGGCGGAACGAAGCGACCGAACGTTCGCGCACTTCGTCGGCGCGCAGCGCGGTGACCAGCGTAAGGCGGCCGCGTTCCTTCGTGGGCGCGCCACGGGGCGCGGCCGGGCGTGCGGCGGCCGGACGCCCGGCGCCAGCGCCGGGGCGGCGCGATACGCGCGGCGGCTCGTCGTCATCGGCCTCAAGCGTAAGCTTTGCGGCCGGGCCGGTGCGCTTGGCTTCTTCTTCGCCAAAACGCTTCTTGGCGACTTCGTCGGCCTTCTTCTTGGTTTCTTCGTCGTGTTTGCGGCGATCGTCCTCTTCGCGCTTACGCGCTTCGGCGGCATCGCGTTCGGTTTTATCGATGCCCTCGCGGCTTTGACGCCGGAGGTTTTCTTCTTCGGCGATCTTGCGTTCTTCCGCCTCGCGCAACCGCGAATCGGCAAGCGCATGCGCGCGCGCAACGCGCTCTTCCTCGGTGAGTGTGCGCAGCACGACGCCGGACGGCTTGGGAGCCTCGGCGGGGGCGGGCGCAGCGGTTTTCGGGGCGGCGATTTTTGCCTTCGGCGCTTCGACCGGCGCGGGCTCAATCTTGGCTTCGGGCGCGCCACCGATCGTGCGGCGTTTGATCTTCTCGACGACGACCTGTTTGGAACGGCCATGGCTGAAGCTCTGGCGCACCACGCCCGTTTCGGTGCGCGGCTTAAGCGACAGCGTCAGTTTCTTCTCGCCAGGATTCTTCGTTTCGCTCATTCCAAACTTTTTCCTTATGCGCCTGCCGCGGGCGCAGGCGCGCTAACGACATCAGGCGAATTCCGAAAGTGCTCTAAGCGCAGCACGCGAGCCAGAAAAGTCGTAGCTCCAGGGCCGGCAAGCAGGGCTGCATGTACCACATTTGAGCGGTTCAATGCCAAATCCAATTGGGCGCCGGTAAAGGCGCCGATCACTGCGATTTCAGGCGTTTTTTCGCTCTCACTGCGCTGTAAGGCCGCCGCTAGCTTGCGCTTTCCGTCGATCGCGGCGTCTGACGCATGAATAAGCGCCAAAAGATTATCGCGCTCAATGACCGCTTCAACCTTGGAAAAACCGCCGACCACCAGGCCTGCCTTGCCGGCCATGGCCAGTGCGTCGAGCGCGGCGCGCTCAAGCAGTTGCTCGGTTTGCCGCGCCAGATCCGGCGCCACCCGTACATCGCGCTTGAATCCGCGGGCGAACAGATTGCGCTTGACCGCTTCCTCGATGGCCGCCCGCGTTGACGTGATCCAGATACCACGGCCGGGCAATTTGCGTTTGATATCGGGAACCGCCTCGCCGGCGGGCCCCACGACAAAACGCATCATCTCCGATACCGGCTTGAGCTCGCGCGTCAGCGCGCAGGAGCGCGCCGTTCCCGAAGCGACACTGTTGGTGCCGCGGTCGAGTTCGTCGTCCTGTTCGCTGTTTTGCGCAATGGCCAGCATCGTTTGCGATTTGTACTTCCTTTAGGCTTGCGAAGCTTCGGCGATGGCCGCTTCTTCCGCTGCCGGCGGCGGCGCGAGTTCGGCTTCGGTGACCCAGCCGGCCTTGAGGCGGGCCTGCATGATCATGGCTTCAGCGTCCTCGCGCGAAACATCGAGGCCGTCGAGGAAACCCGGCTCATGCTTGGCTTCGCCGTCCTTGCGCTCGGTCCAGCCGGTCAGATCGTCGGTGGCGCAGCCGGCGAAGTCTTCGACGGTTTTCACGCCGTTCTGGCCAAGCGCGACCATGATCTTGGTCGTGACGCCGGGAACTTCCTTGAGTTCGTCGGCTACGCCCAATTCGACCCGCTTGGCGTCGAGTTCGGCTTCCAGCTTGTCGAGATATTCCTTGGCGCGCTCCTGGAGCTCCTTGGCGGTCTCTTCGTCGAAACCTTCGATGCTGGCGATTTCCTTCTCATCCACCATCGCGAGTTCGTCGATCGAACCGAAACCTTCCGAAGCGAGCAATTGGCCGACCACTTCATCGAGATTGAGCGCCTCGACGAAAATCTTGGTGCGGCTCTCGAACTCGGCCTGGCGGCGTTCGGATTCTTCCTGCTCGGTCAGAATGTCGATGTCCCAGCCGGTAAGCTGCGAGGCGAGCCGTACGTTTTGCCCGCGCCGGCCGATGGCGAGCGAAAGCTGTTGATCCGGCACCACCACCTCGATGCGCTCCTTGTCTTCGTCGAGCACCACCTTGGCGACTTCCGCCGGCGCCAGCGCGTTCACCACGAAGGTGGCGATGTCGGGCGACCACGGAATGATGTCGATCTTTTCGCCCTGCAATTCGTTCACGACAGCTTGGACACGCGAACCGCGCATACCGACGCAGGCGCCGACCGGGTCGACGCTCGAATCGCGCGAGATCACGGCGATCTTGGCGCGCGAGCCGGGATCGCGGGCCACCGCCTTGACCTCGACGATGCCGTCATAGATTTCCGGAACCTCTTGGGCAAAGAGCTTGGCCGTGAATTGCGGATGCGTGCGCGACAGGAAAATCTGCGGCCCGCGCGGCTCACGGCGCACGTCGTAGATATAGGCGCGGATGCGGTCGCCATTGCGGAACACTTCGCGCGGCAGCAATTCGTCACGCCGCACGATCGCCTCGCCGCGGCCGAGATCGACCACCACGTTGCCGTATTCGACGCGCTTGACCACGCCGTTGACGATCTCGCCGATGCGGTCTTTGTACTCGGCATATTGCCGGTCGCGCTCGGCCTCGCGCACCTTCTGCACGATAACCTGCTTGGCGGATTGCGCGGCAATGCGGCCATATTCCAGCGGCGGCAAAGGGTCCGCAATAGTGTCGCCCACTTGCGCGGCCGGATGGCGCTTGCGCGCGTCCTCAAGCGTGATCTGGTTGGATGAATTTTCGACTACCTCGACCACCAGCATGTGGCGGGTCAGCCGCAGATCGCCGGTTTTCGGCTCGATCTCGGCATGCACGTCGGTTTCCGCGCCGTAGCGCGAACGCGCCGCCTTGGCGATGGCGTCCTCCATCGCGGCAATGACAATGCCGCGGTCGATGGATTTTTCGCGCGCGACCGCATCCGCGATCTGCAATAGTTCGAGCCGGTTGGCGCTGACAGCCATAGCTCAGTCTCCCTTTTTATTGGCTCGTGATTTGAGCCGAAGATGCCGTTCTTCCTTGCGCGCCGCGCGCGCGTCGCGCTTGGCGTGTTTTTCGCGGCGCAAAGCCTGCGTCACCAGATCGTCGGTGAGCACGAGCTTGGCCTCGCTCATTTGATCGATCGAAAGCAGAATTTCCGCTTCCTCGATTTTCCGCCGCATCGTCCATGCGAAGCCGCGCGGCGTCGTCTTGCGTGCCGATCAATTCGCCGCGGAACCGTTTGCGGCCATTGACCGGGATTTCCATCTCGATCTTCACCAGATGGCCGGCGAAACGCTCAAAATCGGACTTGCGTACCAGCGGCCGGTCGATGCCGGGCGAGGAAATTTCCAGCCGGTAGGCCGCCTCGATCGGATTGGCCTCATCCAGCACGGGTGAAAGCGCGCGAGAGACGGTCTCGCAATCCTCAACCAGCATGCTGCCGTCAGGCCGCTCCGCCATGATCTGTACGGTGCAGCCTTCGGACGCCGATACCTTCACCCGCACCAGCCGGTAGCCGAGATCCTCGATCACCGGCTCGGCAATGGCCGCGACACGCGCCGGCAGCCCGGGCTCTTGAATCAGCCTGGGTTCGGACTCGCCGAGGGCGGCGTCAACAGCCGCGATTTCCTCTCGTGCTTCGATTACAGCCATTTTCGTAACAAAAAAGAGCGGGTCCCGGGGGGAACCCACTCTCAAAACCCGTTCGGTTATGAGGGTGTCTTAGTGACAAGCGCAAATATAGCGAATTTCCGGGCTCTTGCAAGGGTAACGCGAGCCAAATGCAAGTAAGCGCAAGATTGACAGGACTTCGTAAGGCTAACCCTTCCTTCAGAATCTGCGCCTAATTATGGCCGAATACCCCGGATTAGCGGGTTCAACAGGTCGTTGGTGAGTATTGTGATGGGTGCACCCGCATCTCTGCTGCCGGAGCTGGAAGACGTCGTCCAAAATGGCTCGGCGGAAAAGCGCGCCGAAACCCTGCGCCGAATTACCGGCCTTTTCCTCGATGGCGCCGTTACTTTCAACGACGAACACGTCGCGCTGTTCGACGATGTCATCGGCTGCCTGATCGAGGAGATCGAGGCCAAGGCGCTGGCGGAACTCGCGCGCCGGATCGCGCCGGTTTCCAATGCGCCGCCCGGCGTGGTGAGCAAACTGGCCAAGAGCGACGATATCGATGTCGCCGCTCCCATGCTCAAGGGCGCGGCCATCACCGATCCCGATCTCAAATTCATCGCCGAGACCAAGAGCCAGGCGCATCTGCTGGCAATGTCGACCCGCATGGGCATCAGCGAGGCCTTGTCCGAAATTCTGGTCGAACGCGGCGATCGCGACGTCGCGCGCTCGATTGCCACCAATCATAAAGCCCGGCTGTCGGAAGGCGCCTTCAACACGCTGGTCAAACGCGCCGAGCAGGACGGCGTTTTGGCCGAGCGGGTTGGCCTTCGCACCGATATTCCGCCGCGCTTGTTCCGCCAATTGCTGATGCAGGCGAGCGACGTGGTGCAAAAGCGCTTGCTGGCGCAGGCCAAGCCCGAAACGCAAGCCGAGATCAGGCGGGTGCTAGCGAAGGTGACCGACGAAGTCGGCGCCAAGGCCGCACCGCGCAATTATACAGCGGCGCTGGCCGCGGTACGCGCACTGCACAAAGATCAAAAGCTCAGCGAAGCCGACATTGTCGAATTCGCCAAGGCCGGAAAATACGAAGAGACCATTGCCGCGCTGGCGACGTTATGCGCAGTGCCGGTCGAGGTGGTGGACCGTTTGATGAGCGGCGAACGCGCCGATCCGGTTCTGATCCTGGCGCGCTCGGCCGGTTTCGGATGGCCGACGGTGCGCGAAGTCATTAGCGCGCGGCCCGGCGCCAAAGCCACCGCCCAGGTGCTCGATGCCGCGCATGAGAATTTCGACCGGCTCACCGCCGCCACCGCGCAACGCGTGGTGCGCTTCTGGCAAGTGCGCCAAGGCACCGGCGAATAATCACACGCGCCTGAAAATAAAATAAGCCGGGCTGCGTCCTTCGCGGATCGCCTTGGCCTCGTAGCGCGTGCGCGAAAATCCGGCCCAGGGCTTGCGCCAATCGTCTGCGCATTCCGCCGTCCATATGAAATCCCTCGAGCGCTGCGCCCGCGCCAGTGCGTAAGCGGCGTAGTCCGCAATGTCGGTCGCAAACCGCAGTTCGCCGCCGGGTTTGAGAATGCGTGCCAGCCGCTTGAGGCTGTCGTCCTGGATGAAGCGCCTTTTCCAGTGCCGCCGTTTCGGCCAAGGATCGGGATAGAGCAGGTCGATGCGCGCGAGCGCGCCTTCCGGCAGCCAGTCGAGCAGTTCGCTGGCGTCGCCGAAATGCAGCAGGATATTCGCAAGCGCGTTATCTTCGATGGCGGTGAGCGCCTTGCCGATGGCGTTTTCGAAAGCGTCGCTGCCGATAAAACCGCTTTGCGGGTTTGCGATCGCTTGCGCGATCATATGCTCGGCGCCGCCAAAACCGATTTCAAGCCGCAACTCGTTTGGCGCGGCGGCGAACAATTCGCGCAGATCGGCGGGCGCCGGTTTGCCCAGATCGGGCGCAAGCTTCGGCAGCAGCGCCGCAAACAACGCCACCTGGCGCGCCCGCAACGGATGACCTTTGCGCCGTCCGAAAAAGGCGCGCGTCCCTTCTCTGTCATCACCGGGGCGCCGCGAAGCGGCGTGACCCGGTGATCGCCAATCATGTGGCACTGTGCGTCCCTAAGCGAGATGGCCGGTCCAAGCCCGGCCATGACACCTACATCACCGCGCTCTTGATTGCCGCGGCGAGGTCGGTCTTTTCCCAGGAAAAGCCGCCATCCTTGTCGGGCGCGCGGCCAAAATGGCCATAGGCCGCCGTGCGCCGGTAGATCGGCCTGTTCAGCTTGAGCGTGCGCCGGATATTGGTCGGCGTCAGGCGGAACAGTTGGGGCAATAGCTTCTCAAGCTTGCTTTCCGGCACGTTGCCGGTGCCATGGGTGTCAACCAAGACCGACATCGGATCGGCAACGCCAATCGCGTAGGCGACCTGGATGGTGCAGCGCTCGGCGATACCGGCGGCTACTACATTCTTGGCGAGATAGCGCGCGGCATAAGCGGCCGAGCGGTCCACCTTGGTCGGATCCTTGCCGGAGAAAGCGCCGCCGCCATGCGGCGCATAGCCGCCGTAAGTATCGACGATGATCTTGCGGCCGGTGAGGCCGCAATCGCCGTCGGGGCCGCCGATCACGAAATTGCCGGTCGGATTGACCAGGAAGTCGGACGGCCGCTGCGGCATCCAGCCCTTCGGCAATGCCGACTCAACCGCGTCCGCGATCATTTCCTTGACCATGCCGGGGGTATATTTCTTGCCGTTACGGCTTTTCTCATTGTGCTGGGTCGAGACCACCACCTTGGTGCAGCCGACCGGCTTGCCGTTGACGTAGCGCACGGTGACCTGGCTCTTGGCGTCGGGCTGCAGGTCGAACAACTGGCCGGCGCGGCGCTTGTCGGAGAGCACTTTTAGTATCTTGTGCGCGAAATAAATCGGCGCCGGCATGAACGAATTCTTTTCGTAGACCTCGCTCTCGGTGCAGGCGAAGCCGAACATCATGCCCTGGTCGCCGGCGCCTTCCTCGTGGCCGCTCTTTTTCTTTTTGGCGTCAACGCCCATGGCGATGTCGGGCGACTGGCCATGCAGGAGCACCTCGATGTCGGCGCCGTAATAGGAAAATCCGTCCTGGTCGTAACCGATGTCCTTGACCACATCGCGCGCGATCTGCGCGATCATTTCACGGTTCACCACCACCTTGGCGCCATGCTTATGGAAGAACGGCGCCTGGCCACGGCCTTCGCCGGCGATGATGATCTTGTTGGTGGTGGACAGCGTCTCGCAGCCGAGCCGTGTATTGACCGCGCTGTCGTCGGCGATGCCGAGCTTGATGTCGTTTTCGAGAAATGCGTCGAGTACCGCGTCCGAAATCTGGTCGCAGACCTTGTCCGGATGACCTTCGGAAACCGACTCGCTGGTAAACTGAAAATTAGTGTGCGCCACCGCTAAAATCCCTCCCGTGCCGCGGCTTTAAAACCGCGCCGTTTTACGCAGGGGAGGTTCTTGCAGTGGCGGCGGGTCAGGTCAAGATGCAGGCAGCGGTGGGCAATAGCCACGGCCAAAGCCCGGCAATTCATAAGTAATCGCGGGCCGCGGCTTAGCCTTTGTCCTCGCTGGCAATCTGCTCGACCAGATCGACAATGCGCCGGCGCAACTTGTTGCTCTTGATTTTCATGAACGACTTGGTCAGCGACAGGCCGTCCGAGGTGGCGAGAAAGTCCGACACATAGGCCGGCGAGGGCGCTTCGCCCATGCCGGAATGGCCGGGCATATTCGGCGCGCCTTCGAAGAAAAACGAAACCGGCACCTGCAAGATATTGGAGATCTGCTGAAGCCTACTGGCGCCGATGCGGTTGGTGCCCTTCTCATATTTCTGCACTTGCTGGAACGTCAGCCCGAGGGCATCGCCGAGCTTCTCTTGGCTCATGCTCAGCATCATCCGGCGCATGCGGACGCGCGAGCCCACATGCTTGTCGATCGGATTGGGTACCTTCTTGGCCATAAAGATCTCCTATGCCGGTATTGGAATGCGTAATGTCACAGGTATCCGCATATATGCAATCCGGATCGCCGATCGGTCGTTCGCTGGGCACAAAAAATGTGTAAATTAGCTATATATTTCAATGGTTTTCGCATAGTGGAAGCCATACTCTTGCGCATAAGCGGCAGCTTTATTCGCGCGCAAAGCAACTCGACCTATTTTTTGCGCGCACCTGCAATCTAGGGATGAAGTCTACGCCAACTCACTGCAATAAGACTTACAACCAAAAATAGAATCAAGGCGTCGTCCCCAAGGCTCACAAAATAAGTTGGTTCGATGGCGTTCGGCAGTTTGGAGTCGAGCACGCCTTCAACCCCCAGCGGCAATGCATTGATAATCCGCCCGACCGGATCGATGACGGCGGAAATTCCGGTATTGGCCGCGCGCACCAGCGGTAAGCCTTCGGCGATGGCCAGTACGCGCGCCTGCTGGAAATGCTGATAGGGCCCGGTGCTGATGCCGAACCAGCCGTCATTGGTGAGGTTCACCAGCCAGCCCGGCCGCTCGCCGGCCGGAACCGCGTTGCCCGGAAAAATCGCCTCGTAGCAAATCAGCGGCAGCATTTTGGGAGCATGCGGCACCTCCATAGTGCGCCGCCGGTCGCCCGCTAGAAATCCGCCGACCTGCCTGGTGAGCTGGCGCAGGCCGAGCCGTTCAAGCAAGCCTTGTAGTGGCAGATATTCGCCGAACGGCACCAAATGCACCTTGTCGTAGATGCCGCGGATCGAGCCGTCGGGATCGATCACATAGACCGAATTATAGGCGTGCGGACTTTGCGCGGTGGAACTTGGCGCCGCGCGCACCGCGCCGGTGATCAATTCGGTGCCCGGTTTGAGCAGGCCGGAAATCTGCGCAAGTGCGTCGGGCTCGCGTGCCAGGAAAAATGGAAACGCCGATTCCGGCCATATCAAAACGGTCACGTCGTGGATGCCGCCCGACTGCGGACCGGTGGTGCGGTCGGACAGACGCAGATAGCGCTCCATCACCTGCGCTTTGGCGGAATAGTTGAATTTCTCGTCCTGCTGCAAATTTGGCTGCATGAGGCGCAGGTTCACGCCGCTCACATAAGTGGTCGGGTGCATCCACAATCGCACGGCGCCGTAACCGGTAAGTCCCGCAAGGATGACGAGGCCAATCATCGGCGCGCGGTAAGGATGCGGCGTATCGGCGGAATCGTCGGCGAGCACGGCGGGGCTCGCGCAGATCGCGATGGTCAAAAATGTCAGGCCCCAGATGCCGGTCAGCGAGACGCTTTGCGCCAGCACCAGCGGCTGGGTCAGCGCATAGCCGAATGTGTTCCAGGGAAATCCGCTCAGCAGATGGCCGCGCAGCCATTCCGCCATGGTCAGCATCGCGGCCAGCGCCAGCAGACGCTCGGGCCCGCGCACCCAAATCAGCCGCGCCGCCGCCAATCCCAGTGCCGTGTACAGCGCCAGATAGGCCGGTAGACCGCCGACCGCTACCGGCAGCAGCCAGGCGAAGGTCTTGGCATCGACCAGAAAGGCGTATCCGATCCAGTACAATCCGGCGACGAAAAAACCGAAACCGAAACACCAGCCGGCACCCGCCGCGGCCATCGCGCCGCTCCAGCGTCCGGCGGCGGATCCGTCCACCAGCCAGACCAGCACCGGAAATGTCACAAACAAGATTGGCCACGCATTAAATGGCGCAAAGGCCAACGCCGATAGCGCGCCCGCCGCCAAGGCAATGGCGGCGCGTTGCCAGCCGGAGGCAAGCACGATGGCGTGGCTGATACGGGCGAGCGTCACGGCCGGCGCGCACTTTTAGGCGCGTCCGCCGGGGGCCTTGGCGCGGGTCCGTCCACCGCCAAACTCGGCGGCGTGGTGCCGGCCAGAACCGCATCCGGTTCGCCACGCTTGCGCGGTTCGCGCGGCCGTTCGCGCCGTTCTTTAAGTCTCGTAATACGCACGCGTTTGACGCGGCGCGGATCGGCATCGAGCACTTCGAATTCGAACAGGTCCGGCCCGGGCACGATCTCGCCGCGCAGCGGCAGCCTTCCGGCGCGCGTGACCAGATAGCCGCCGAGCGTATCGACCGCTTCGGCGGCGTCGCCAACGTCGAATTCGCTGCCGACGATGGCCACCACATCCTCTAGCTTGGCGCGCGCATCGGCGATGTAAGTGCCGTCCGGCTGGCGCACCACATCGACCGCTACATCCTCGTCGTGCTCGTCCGCGATCTCGCCGACGATCTGCTCGACGATATCCTCGATCGAGACGATGCCGTCGGTGCCGCCATATTCATCGACCACCAACGCCAGGTGAATTTGTTTCGCCTGCATGCGCGCCAGCAGATCCATCAACCGCGCCGAAGGCGGCACAAACAGGATTTCGCGCACGATCTTGGCCGCCGACAGCGGCATGGCCAGATCGATGGCTTTAAGATCGAGCCCGGCCGGCAGCGGCTTTTTGCGTTTGGCGTTTTTTTCCGGATCGACCGCGGCATGCGCCGTCACGAAGGCGATCAGATCGCGGATATGCACCATGCCGACCGGATCGTCGAGCGTATCGTCATAGACGACAAGGCGCGAATGCGCGGCGCCCTCGAACATGCGGATCAGTTCGCCGATGTGGATGTCCTGCTGCACCGCGATGATGTCGGCGCGAGGCACCATGACATCGCCGACCCGGCGCTCGCGCAATGCGAGGATATTCTTGAGCATCCGGCTTTCTTCCGGCGAGAAGCCGGATTCGCCGGGTGACATGGCGTCGAGCACGTCCTTGAGATCGGCGCGAATCGAGCCCGGCTTCCAGCCGAACAGCGTACGGAACGCGCGCACCAGCCAGTTGTCGCTGCCTTCGCGCGCCGGCGTCAGCGGCACGGGCAGATGGCGCGGTTCGAACGGCGCGCCGCCGGTGGAACTGGATGCTGGGTTATCGCTATCGGGCATGGTTCTCAGACTTGAGCGCGCAGATCTGCGCGCGGGCCTTTATCCAAGATCGCGCGAGAAATAGGGATCGGGCATTTTCATGGCGCTCATGATTTTGCTCTCAAGCCCTTCCATCGCGTCGGCGCCAGAATCGTTTTGGTGATCGTAACCGATGAGGTGGAGAAAACCATGCACAGTGAGATGGGCCAAATGGTGCAGAAAAACCCGGTCTTCCTGCGCGCATTCCCGCTCAAGCGTTTCATAGGCGATGACGACATCGCCCAGCATTTTGTGGCCGGGGCCGGCCTTCGTCGCCGCCGCCGGAAACGACAATACATTGGTCGGCTTGTCGATGCCGCGCCAGTCGCGGTTGAGCAGTCGGATGGCGGCATCGTCGGTCAGCAACACGCTCACTTCGCCGTCCGCGCTTGCGAATGCCGCAGCGGCGGTAACCGCGTCCCGCACGGTCTGTTCGGCCTTCGGCTGCGCGCGCCACAGCGGCGAGGCAATTTGAATATCGATCGGCGGCGCGGACGCGCCCAAAATAAGCGCGGGCGTCATTTCTTGCTCCCGCCCGACGGGCCAGCGCGGTCATAGGCCTCCACAATGCGCCCGACCAATTCGTGGCGGATCACGTCCTGCGCGCCGAAGGCGACATGACCGATGCCCTCGATGCCCTCAAGCAAACGCACCGCCTCGGCCAGCCCCGAGGGTTGCCCGTTCGGCAAGTCGACCTGGCTCGGGTCGCCGGTGACGATCATGCGGCTGTTTTCGCCCAACCTGGTGAGAAACATTTTCATCTGCATGGAAGTGGTGTTCTGCGCTTCATCCAGGATCACGCAGGCATTCGACAAAGTGCGGCCGCGCATGAAGGCGAGCGGTGCGATCTCGATCTCGCCGCCTTCCAGCGCGCGCTCGACAATACGGGCGTCCATCAGGTCGTACATCGCATCGTAGATCGGCCGCAGATATGGATCGACCTTCTCGCGCATATCGCCGGGCAGGAATCCGAGTCGTTCGCCCGCTTCCACCGCCGGCCGCGACAGGATGATGCGGTCGACTTCCTTGCGCTCGAACATCTGGATGGCCTGCGCCACCGCCAGCCAGGTCTTTCCGGTACCGGCCGGTCCGGTGCCGAACACCAGCGGATAGCGCTTGAGCGCGCGGATATAACTGTCCTGCGCCGGCGTGCGTGCGCGCACCGGGCGTTTGCGCAGGTTGATTTCCTCGAAGACCGCCCGCTTGCTCGCCGGGTCGAAATCGAACAGTGAGCCCTGCGCGATCGCCTGCCGGATCGCGCCTTCGACGTCGCCGGACGATAATTCGTGGCCGAGTTTGATCTGCTCGTAGAGACCTTCGAGCACGCGGCGGGCTTGTTCGCAGGCGCCGCGCGAACCTTCCAAGGTCACGTGGTTGCCGCGCTGGTCCGCCACCACGCCAAGGCGGCGCTCGATCAAGGCGAGATTTTGCCCGTATTGGCCAAACAGCACCGACGCCAGTTTATTGTCCTCGAAGGCGAGCACGGTCTGCGTTGTTGCCGTCTCTTCGGAGGCGGCGGCGGGCGGGATCAAGGGATCCGATGTACGCAAGGTTGCTCTCAAGCTCCTGCTGTGGCGAAGGCGGATAGGCGTTGCGCGGCGAACTCGCCGAATAGCGTGTTGGTTCCGGTGCCGGTGATATGCACTGGCAGCACCCGGCCGATCAGTTCGGGCCGCGCCATCACCTGCACGGTCTGTAGATATGGGGTTTTGCCGACCAATTGGCCAGGCAGACGGCCGGGCTTTTCCAACAGCACTTCCACGCTGCGGCCGATAAAGCTGGCGTTGAACGCGCGCCAATGGCGGGTGATCACGGCTTGCAGCCGCTGCAAACGTTCGGCGCTTATCGAGGCCGGCACGGCTGCCATCTCGGCCGCCGGCGTGCCGGGGCGCGGCGAATACGTAAAACTATAGGCGCCGGCAAAGCCGACTTCTTCCACCAGCGAAAGCGTCTCACGAAAATCTTCTTCGGTCTCGCCCGGAAAACCGACGATGAAATCCGAACTAAAGGCGAGATCGGGCCGCGCCGCGCGCAGGCGCGCGATCGTGTCCAGATAATGTTGACGCGTGTGCTGCCGATTCATCGCCGCCAGCACGCGGTCGGAACCCGACTGCACCGGCAGATGCACATAAGGCATCAGCGCCGGCAACTCGCCATGCGCGGCAATGAGATCATCATGCATGTCGAGCGGATGGCTGGTGGTGTAGCGCAAGCGCACAATACCGGGCACTTGCGCGAGATGGCGCAGCAGTTGCGCCAACGTCGCCGGGCGCCCGTCAAGGCCCTGGCCATGATAGGCATTCACGTTCTGCCCGATCAGCGTCACCTCGCGCACGCCGGCCAAGGCCAAGTGCTCGACTTCAGTCGCGATCTTTGCGACGGGACGCGAAATCTCGGCGCCCCGCGTGTATGGCACAACGCAAAAAGTGCAGAACTTGTCGCAGCCTTCCTGCACGGTCACGAAAGCGGCAATGCCGCGCTTGGCAATCGCCGCGCGCGCCGGCGGCGCCAGAATGTCGAATTTGTCCTCGGCCGGAAATTCAGTATCGACGATCTGCTCGTCTTTACGCAGCCGCGCGATCATGCCGGGCAGGCGGTGATAATTCTGCGAGCCGACCACGAGATCGACCGCGCTGGTGCGCCTTGTGATTTCCTTGCCCTCGGCCTGCGCCACGCAGCCGGCGACCGCGATCAATACCTCGCGGCCTTGCACGGCTGCGGCGTCCTTGAACTCGCGCATGCGGCCGATCTCGGAATAGACCTTGTCGACCGCTTTTTCGCGGATGTTGCAGGTGTTCAGGATGATGAGGTCGGCGTCGCAGGCCTGCGCCGTCTCGCTGTAACCGGCGCCCGCCAGTGCGTCCGCCATACGATGGGAATCGTAGACGTTCATCTGGCAGCCGAACGATTTGACGTGGACTTTGCGGTGTCTGTTCATGCCTTGCTAATTCATGCCCGGTCTTTCGCCGTGCATCCAGACCTTAATTTTCTTCAATATTGTCAATGACATGGCAAGCCGCGCCGTCACGACACTACCGGCGCCGGATGCGAACGGCCGCGCAACGTCGCCGACGTGATGGCGCGCACCGCGCCTTCCAGCGATTTGGTCATGGCCTTACGGTCGGCGCTGCCGTCGGCCGCCACCGGCTCGCCATAGCTGACCACGGCGTCGATCGCGCCGCGCGCCAAGAAGGCCTTGATGTGCGGCATGAAATCGAGATCGCCATACCAGGCCACGGTCGGGCGATGCTGGCGGCCCATCGGAATGCCGTTAAGCCCCGTATAGCAAATCGACATCGGCTGAATGAGAATGCCGTGCGCGGCGCGTGCGCCCGCTTCTTTGACTGCGCCGACCAGCGCCGAGCGGAACGGCAACACGCGGTTGCCGTCGCTTGAGGTGCCTTCGGCAAACAGTACCACCGAGGTGCCCGACGCCAGGCGCGCGACGATCTCGCCGATGGCGTCGCCGGTCTGCTGGCGCCGCGAGCGATCGACAAACACCGTACGCTGCGATTTGGCGGCAGTGCCGACCAGCGGCCATTTGGCGATTTCGCTTTTGGAGACATAGGCAATCGGCACGATCGAGCCGATCACCAGAATGTCGGCCCAGGATACGTGGTTGGAAATGAACAGCACCGCGCGGTCGTGCACCGGATGGCCCACGACGCGCACGCGGATGCGCATGGCCGCGCATAGCGAGCGATAATAGCGCGTGCCGAGCGTGCCCCAGCCCGGCACGTGCAAGGTCCGAAGCAACCACTGCAGGAAGATCAGCAGCGGCGTTATCGTAAAAAACAGCGCGGCGACGCCAAGAGCGCGGATCATCGTTTGGTCTTGTCGCCATTGAGCGGCACGGCATAAAGCTCAAGCCGGTGATCGACCAATTTATAGCCGAGCTTGCGCGCGACTTCCGCTTGCAGGCGTTCGATCTCTTCCGATTGGAATTCGATCACTTCGCCGCTGCGCAGATTGATCAGGTGGTCGTGATGGGCTTCCGGCGCGGTTTCGTAGCGCGCGCGGCCCTCGCGGAAATCGTGGCGCTCGATAATGCCGGAATCCTCGAACAGGCGCACGGTGCGATAGACCGTGGAAATCGAGATCCGGTCATCGACCTTGGCGCAGCGCCGGTACAGTTCCTCGACGTCAGGATGGTCGTCGGAGCCCGCCAGCACGCGCGCGATGACGCGCCGCTGCTCGGTCATGCGCATGCCCTTGGCGGCGCACAGCGCTTCGATGTCGCGCCGCTCATGACCGGTCAATTGGCCAGTCAGCTTTTGGGCGCTTTTGTCGGGCGTGGCCACTTTAGTTACCTTTTGCGCATGAACGTTTCGGCGGCCGGCTGCCGTCCGGCCGTCTTATTCTATCTTAAGTGAGGTCGCGGCGCAGCACCAATGCTGCGGCCGGTTTAGACCCGGCCACCTGATAGTAATTGGGCCGGCGCGATATTTCATGAAAGCCAGCGCGCGCGTAAAGCCGCATTGCGGGCTTGTTATGCTCATCGACTTCCAGAAAGACCGCGCGCGCGCCCATGCCGGCCAGCCGCCGCAGATGCAGGTTAAGGAGGCCGGCCGGCGAGGCCGCGCCGCTGACTTGATTTTGCGACTGCGACCGAAAGAATTTCTGCCTCATCCTCCACGAGCCGCGACAGGATAAATCCGGTGAGCTTGCTGCCGATCACGGCCCGATGCGCGATGACATGACGGTCGGCCAGCAGGGTTTCGATCTCATGCTCGCTCCAGCCGCGCCGGAACGAAGCCGCATGCAGCGGCGCAATGGCTGAAGTGTCACGTGGGCCTGCCTCCGATAGCGCCGGCTCGCCGCGCGCGAATAAATTGCGCCAGAAGCCGATCATCGCCGTGCCAGTTGCGCGGCGTTTTGCGGCTGGGCATCAGGCGCGCGCAAATAGAGTGGCTTGGGTGGCAAACCGGTTTCCATCGCGGCCGCGCCCAGACGCGCCACCCATTGGATATCGGGCGCGCTACGCTGCTCGACAAGGCTCGGCGCGTGTTCGCCGGCGGGCCACAGGGCGGCCAGCATATTGGCC
>CAWEDE010000012.1:0-145907 GCA_963807665.1 uncultured Alphaproteobacteria bacterium
GGCCGCTTCGAAATAAACCGCCGGCGCGCCATCGTGTCCGCGAAATTCGTGCGGGAAAATCCCGGGCGAGAAAGTGGCGACCACGCTGTAGACATAGGCGACGCCGGCGCCCATCGCGATCAACGTGAACATGTTGAGATTGCGTGTGATCAGCGATTGGTAGCCGCGCACGAAAAACGGCCAGCCCGCCCACAGCACCACCGGCGTGGCGAATGCGAATTGGATGTAGCCCGATAGTCGCGGGCGCGATCCAATGTGCGCCCATAAAATGGCCGCCCATTTCGATGACCATCACCGGCAGCGCGAGCACGAGGCCGATCCAGAACCGGCGCGTCATGTCGGCGAGTTCGGCATTGGGGCCATCGTCGGCGGTAACGGTTTCCGGCTCGAGCGCCATGCCGCAGATCGGGCAGGCGCCCGGACCGATTTGACGGATCTGCGGATGCATCGGGCAGGTGTAGATCGCGCCCGCGACGACAGACGTGGGTTCGCGCTTGCCCAGATATTTCTGCGGATCGGCGGTGAATTTGGTCTTGCAGCCGGCGGAGCAGAAATAATACGGCTGGTTGAGGTATTCGGCGCGGTGTTTGGCAGCGTTAGGATCGACGCTCATGCCACATACCGGATCGGTCGCGCCGGCTTTCGCGGGCGCGCCGGCGTCATGGCTGTCTTGATGGGCGGAATGGTCGGGCACGGCACTTACATAGTCGCGAATGGCCGGATTGCGAAGCCTTTACAGCGCTAGGCGTATTTCTCTCTTGCTAGCTTCGCACCGGCGCCGAGCGCAACCAGCTTGGCCCGCGCGATATCGGCATGCATCGGCGCCAAGCCGCAATTGGTCGAGGCGACGATGCGCTCCTTGGGCACGAATTTCATCACCTCGCCGATGACGCCGGCAACTTGCTCGGGCGTCTCGACGGTATCGTTGGCCACGTCGATGACGCCGACCAGAAGGTCCTTGCCATCGAGCAGCGACAGAAGCTTGAGCGGCACGCGCGAATTGATGCATTCAAGCGAGACCTGGCCAATGCGGCTTTTTGCCAGCGCCGGGAAAATCTTTTCGTATTGCGTCCACTCGCTACCGAGCGAATTTTTCCAGTCGATATTGGCCTTGATGCCATAGCCGTAACAGATGTGCACGGCGGTGGTGCATTTGAGGCCATCGATCGCTTTATGGAGCGCGTCGATGCCCCAAACCTGAACCTCGGTCATGAACACGTTGAAAGCCGGCTCGTCGAACTGGATGACGTCGATGCCGTCGGCTTCTAGCGCGCGCGCCTCTTGATTGAGCAATCCAGCAAAGGCCATCGCCATTTTAATTTTGTCGCCGTAATGCGCGTCGGAAACCGTGTCGGAAATCGTCATCGGGCCCGGCAGGGTGAATCTTCAGCTGACGCTTGGTGTGGGCGCGGGCGTGGCGCGCTTCCAATTCGATGCACGCGGCCCTTCAATTTCAATTCGCCCTTCACCACCGGCACCATGGCTTTGTAACGGTCGCCGCGGATGCCCATCTCGACCTTATGGGCGAAATCGATGCCATCGACGAATTCGAGAAAGCCATGCACGAAATGCTGGCGCGATTGTTCGCCGTCGCCGACAATGTCGATGCCGGCGTCTTCTTGCAGTTTGATCGCCAGCAGCGTGGCGTCGAGTTTCGCGGCGGCGAGATCGTCGCCTTGCAGCCGCCATTGCGGCCACAATTTATTCGGCTCGGCGAGCCAGGATGGCTTCGGCAGACTGCCGGCAATGGTCGATGGAAATATCATGTCGAACCCGGATTTTAACGGCCCTAGAAGCGTTCGGGCACCTGCCACTTATAGAGCCAGTCGTAGCGCTTGAGCAGTCTTTCTCCGCCCAGCAAGCGCATGCCGAGATTGCGGACGAGGGCCTGCGGACCGCTCTGCCCATAGATGCGGCCTTGCCGTCGCGATGCCTGTTGGGCGCGCATGGTGCGCAGGCGGCGCGCGCCTTCGTAGCCGCGCAGCGCGTCGTCCGGATCGTTGCGAAACTGGCGCAGCATTTCGGCCAGTACCGCGGCATCTTCGATGGCCATGCCGGCGCCTTGCGCCAAAAATGGCAGCATCGGGTGGGCGGCATCCCCGATCAAGGCGACCGGGCCGCTGCCGGCTTGCAACGGCTGACGCCGGTCATAGAGCGCCCATTTCTGCCATTGCGCCGGGATCGCGATCAGATCGCGCGCTTTGTCGGCCCAGGACCAGCGCGCGAAATGGCGCAGGATCTCGACGCGCTCGCCGGCCGCCGACCAGCCGGCCTCGTTCCAGTCGTCAGGCACGATGGCGACGATGTTGATGAGGCGGCCGCCCTTGACCGGATAATGCACCAGATGCGCGTCGAGCCCGAGCCAAAGATGTACGAGGTTCTGGCGAAATTCTTCCGGCACGGCGGAGGCGGGCACGGTGGCGCGCCACGCGGTGCGGCGGGCAAAGCGTGGCCGCGGCAGGCGTAGCCGCGTGCGCACGTTCGACCAGATGCCGTCGGCGCCGATCAGCGCGATGCCGCTCTCGTCCAAGACCTCGCGGCCGCGGCGGCCCTGCACGCTCACGCCGTTGACATGGGCGGCGAAGTCGTCGACCCGCACGCCGAGCTTGAGTTCGACGTCCTGCGCGGTTTTTGCCGCGGCGGCGAGCGCCATTTGCAAATCGCCACGATGGATCGTCCAATAAGGCGCTCCGTAGCGCCGCTCCATGTCGTCGCCAATGGGAATGCGCACGATCTGGCGGCCCGGAGCCGCCGGCCATGACGCGGATCGCCTCCGGCACCATCGCGACTTGCTTGAGGCGCTCGCGCAGACCTAAGCCGATGAGTACGCGGGTAGCGTTAGGCGAAAGCTGAATACCGGCGCCGGCGTCTTCGAGCGTGGCGGCCTGTTCGAGCACGGTGACGCGCAGGCCCGCGCGCGCCAGCGTTAACGCCGCCGTCAGCCCCGCGATACCGGCGCCAGCGACAATGACATGACGCGGGGACGCCAAGGCTCAGGCCTCCGGATTTTTCAGGCGGCGGCAGTCAGAGGCAGCGCGCATTCGGCCGGCCGCGCCGCGTGCGAATTGAGCGCCGGGTCGTGCCGGTAGAGGGTCGAGCAATAGGGGCAGATGATTTCGTCGGCGTCGCCCATATCGAGAAATACATGCGGATGATCGAACGGCGGCGTGGCGCCCACGCACATGAATTCCCGGGCGCCGATCTCGATGACCGGCACGCCGGGATCGTTGTGAAAATGGGGGACGACGTGTTCCGCCATGTAGCCTTGGAGGTCCTTGAGAAATCCGCGTAAAAACGATTGTGGTTCGCACCATAGCGAGGCTATGGGGTCATGTCACTATGCGGCGCAAGCCGTGCTCGGCTAGGATAATTACCATGGCAAGCTTTCATCACGGCGCGGTTGAAATCGCCTATCTCGACGAAGGTTCGGGCGAGCCGATCGTGCTGGTGCATGGATTTGCGTCCAGCAAGCAGATCAACTGGGTCAATCCCGGCTGGGTGAGCACGCTCATGCGCGCCGGGCGGCGCGTGATCGCGCTCGACAATCGCGGCCACGGGCAATCGAGCAAGCTCTACGATCCTGCCGCGTATCACAGCGCCATCATGGCCGAGGACGTGCGGGCACTCCTCGATCATCTCGAAATCGAGCGCGCCGATGTGATGGGCTATTCCATGGGCGCGCGCATTACCGCCTATCTTACGGTCGATCATCCGGAGCGCGTGCGCTCGATGATCCTGGGCGGGCTGGGTATCCGATTGGTGGAAGGTGTCGGGCTGCCGGAGGCGATCGCCGACGCGCTGGAAGCGCCTTCGCTCGCCGATGTGTCGGACCCGACGGGGCGGGTTTTCCGTGCCTTTGCCGAGCAGACCAAATCGGATTTAAAGGCGCTGGCCGCCTGCATGCGCGGCTCGCGCCAGACGCTGAGCCGCGAGCAAGTGGCCGGTATCGGCATCCCGGTCCTGGTTGCGGTCGGGACCAAGGACGATGTGGCGGGCTCGGCCCAGGAATTGGCCGCCGCCATTCCGGGCGCGATCGCGCTGGACATAGCCGAGCGCGACCATATGCAGGCTGTTGGCGATAAGGCCTATAAAACGGGCGTTATTGAATTCCTTAACCAACGACTATGAGCCATGCATTGGCGGCTAGTCGCGCCATTCTCCGAAGCTAGATTTGTGTGATAAAAGAGCTATGTAGGGGATCGAGAGGCTTGGGAGACACGATTCCATGGCGCAATTTCAGACGAAGGCCAGCAAGGGCCTCGACAAGGTCGATCCGGTCTGGGGGCGTATCCGCCAGGAGGCGGAGGATGCCGCGCGGCGTGAGCCGGAATTGGCGACCTTCATTTACGAGAACGTGTTGCATCACGATTTGCTCGAGGCCGCGGTCATCCACCGCGTCAGCGAGCGGCTCGGCAATTCGGACGTGTCCGGCGATCTGATCCGCCAGGCCTATGGCGACGCGCTCGACGACGTTCCCGCGATTGGCGAAGCCTTCCGCGCCGACATTGTCGCGACGGTCGATCGCGATCCGGCGACCACCCGCTTCATCGAGCCGGTGCTGTATTACAAAGGCTTCCACGCCATCCAGACGCACCGGCTGGCGCATTGGCTGCTCGCAAAAGGCCGCAGGGATTTCGCGCTATATCTGCAAAGCCGCTCGTCCTCGGCATTCCAGTGCGACATCAATCCGGCTGCCGTCATCGGGCGCGGAATATTCCTCGATCACGCCACCGGCCTGGTGGTGGGCGAGACCGCGGTGATCGAAGACGATGTGTCGATCCTCCACGATGTGACGCTTGGCGGCACCGGCAAGGAGCACGAGGACCGCCATCCAAAAATCCGCCATGGCGTGATGATCGGCGCCGGCGCAAAAATTTTGGGCAATATCGAAGTCGGCCATTGCTCGCGCATCGCCGCGGGCTCGGTTGTGATCAAGCCGGTGCCGAATAATGTGACGGTTGCCGGAATTCCGGCCAGGGTGGTCGGCGAGGCCGGCTGCCCCGAGCCTTCGCGCGCCATGGACCAGATGCTGTACGGCATCATGCTTGATGGCTGAATTTTAATTATGCGGCGGCTTGCACCGGCGCGCGCAATCGGGCTACTAGCGCATCATTGATTTTGGAGGAGCCGGCCGGTGGACGTGCAGGAAGTCAGGAAGCTCGACGCCTATCTCAAAAAGCTGTTCGGCAACGCCAATATTCGCGTGGTGCCGAAAGCCGGCGAGGCGGCCGAGGTGTTCGTCGGCGACGACGATTTGGGCGAATTGATCGTCGACGATGAGGACGGCGACCGCTCGTATAATTTCCGCATGGTCATCCAGGTCGGCAGCGACCCCAGCATTCAGCCGGTGCCGACGCTCAACGCCTATTTGCGGCGCAAATTCGAGAACGACCAAATCCGCGTGGTGACACGGCCGAAGAAACTGGATTCGGTGGAAGCCTATCTGGGCGAGGAATTTCTCGGCGTGCTGTTTCTCGAAAACGAGAAGGGCCGCAAGTCGTATATTTTCGAAGTGCCGATCCTCGACATCGATTTGGTCGACGCCGGGCTTTAACGCATATCGTCAATTCGGGTGCAGCCGTGCCATCAGCGTGTCGATGCCGGTCGCGATGTTTTTCCAGTCATCCAGCCAGTCGCGCGGAAAGCGGATGGTGACGTCGGCATTGCCGATGCGCCGCTCCAACAGACACGAACCCGAATTGATCACGCCACGGCGCGCGCAACGCGCCAGGAAATGTTCGGGCGCGGCTGAATTGAACGCCAGTTCCTCGCCGGCATAGGGCGAGTCGTCGCGAAAGCCGCGCAGCGTGAGACCGTCAGGGCCGGCCACCGGCTGCGCGACCAGATAACGCGGATAGATGGTTTGCACGCGCTCCAACAGCGGCAAGGTGCCGTCGCCGCTTTGAATGGTGACGAACAGCCGCCCATTGGGATCGATCGGCGCGCCGACGGTGGGCTTGTGCGCCGGGTCAGGCGGCACCAGCGACGGCCATAAATATGAAAGATCGACGCGCTCCTGGGTGCCGGGGCGGCGCTGCACGCCTTGGCGGATAGCCGCCGGCTCGATGTTGAAGGCGACGCCGGCGATGACGATCGGCAGCGAGGGCGCATCGAGCGCCACCGGCGCATCGGGCCAGCGCGGCCACAGCACGTAAGCCACGTAGAGCACGGCGATGGCGCAGACCGCGGCAAAGAACAGCACCGGCGCGGCCAGCGGGTTTGCCCCGGCGCGGCGCTTGCTCGGGCGTCGCACCGGCGGCTCATGGGCGAGATAGGCCATTCCGGCTCCAAGGGCTCAAATCAAAAAGGGCTCGAATCAAACGCCAGTATGCCATGCGGGCGGGGCCGGCTCCGGATTCCGGCATTAACCCTTTGTTAAGGTTTGGCTGGCGGACGGCGGTGGGCGCGGTAAAAACAGCGCCTGTTGTCCGTGTGTTCGAGGCGTAAATGACCCCGCAGTCGCTGCAAATGGTGCTAGCCCTAGCGCTCGGCTTTGCCGTCGCCGGGCTTTTCTCCTCGGCCTATCAGCTGGTCACCAGCCGCCTGCCGAGCTTCGGCCTGCTCAGCCAAGGCCCCAGCGCGCAAGCTATCGCGGCAGTGCCGCTACTGATGGTGGCGGCGCCGTTCCTGATCATGCGCAACACGCTGCTGGGCCGCCGGCAGGAAGGCCGCCGTTTCGAATTCGTGTTCGTGGCCACGCTCATTGCAGGCTTTTGGAGCCTGATGTCGGGCATGGTCATGGTGATGAGCTTGCAGGCCGCAAGTCTGCTGTTCGCCTGACAAGTCTGCTCATCGCCTAAAACCGGCTTCCAATTTTCCGATTTCGTTGCAATGGTCGCTCTCTTTTCAGGAGACGCGAATGCCGATCTATGAATTCGACGGCCAGGCGCCGGAATTTCCGGGCGAAGGCGAATACTGGGTCGCCGACACGGCCGTGCTCATCGGCCGCGTGCGGCTCAAGCGCGAGGCCAGCGTCTGGTTCGGCGCCGTGCTGCGCGGCGACAATGAATGGATCGAACTGGGCGAGCGCTCGCAGATCCAGGACAACGCCACGCTGCATAGCGATCCCGGATTTCCGATGACCATCGGTTCAAATTGCGTGATCGGTCATAAGGTGATGCTGCATGGCTGCATTATCGGCGACAATTGCCTGATCGGCATGGGCGCGATCGTGCTCAACGGCGCCAGGATCGGGAAAAATTCGCTGGTCGGCGCCGGCGCATTGGTGACCGAGGGCAAAACATTTCCCGACAATTCGCTGATCGTCGGCGCGCCGGCGCGCGCCATCCGTACGCTCGACGACAAGGCGCTGGCCATGATTCGCGGCGGCGCCGATATTTATGTGAAGCGCTGGAAGCAATATGCGAAGGGGCTGAAGAAGATCGGGTAGTTTTTTAATTGCGCATGATCTTATCCGAAAACCGTTTCCCACTTTTCGGGATCATGCGCCCCCAAAAACAGGTGCGGCCGGCCTTGGGGGAGGCCGGCCGCTCGCAAACCCGGCCTGGGGACGGGGAGGGGTGGGGACGTGACCGAGTTCTGCGAATTCCTCGTAAGCGTTGAATCCAGGTAGCTAGTCGAGATAGTCAGATCAGTTAGAGCGAGAGAGCGTCGTCAGCGTGCAGAGACCGTGGCCGGCGCGTGCGGCTCGCCGAGCGCGACCCAGATATTGGGATCGGACTGCGACTGGCGTTTCACGAATTTGTAGCCGGTCTTGTTCCAGGCCAGGATTTGCGATTCCTGGTTGTCGAGAATGAATTCACCGCGGTTGGTCTTGACCGTGAGCACGGCGTGGCCGTCGCCTCGCTTGTCGCGCACCACCGTGATCAGCAGCGCCTCGCGCGGCCAGCCGGCCTGCATCAGCATGCGCCGCTTGAGCAGCACATAGTCCTCGCAGTCGCCTTTGCCGTCGTCGGGATAATCCCACTGCTCAACCACTCCCCAATGTTCGAGGTCGGTGATCGGCTGGATGTTGTCATTGGCCCAGCTGTTGACCTTGGCCATGTCTTCCCAGGCTTTGGACGTGAGCACGACGTCGCGCGCCGCCGAGGGCTTGGTGTTGCATTCGGGTTTGTAGCGAATGCAGAATTCGACCCAGCCGATCGGTGGCCGCGTCGGCTCGCCGACCGCGATATAGGCCGCCGGTGCATTCGCCGTGACGGGACCGAGCGAAGCCGTACGCTCCGCCGCCGCCGTATTGCCGATCGTGACGGCCAAAGCCGCCGCGCAGACAAGAACCAGCGCGCTGCCGGTCCGCAGTGATTGTTTGAAACGCCCGCCCATGTTGTGGCCCCTTCCCGTCTTGTTGGGACCACAATTCGCATAAAGTTTTTGCAGCGCTGCTAAGTCTAGTCAGAGGATTTGAGGCTAACCAATCTCAAAAGAGAGACGAATACTGTATAACTTCGAATATAGGTTGATTAAAAACTTAGAGAATACAATTTGTATAAAATTTTAGACATTAATCTACTTGCCCCAGCATTGACGGGCCCGCGCGCGGCGCCGCACGCGCGGAATTTACGATAAGCGGTGGTTGGGATTCATCACGCCGATACCGGCGCATTGGCGCCGGGTGCGCCAAATGACGACCGTGCGCACGCGCAATTTTACGCGTGCCGTTTACCGGGCGAAAACTCTATTCGCCGGTGACGTTATCTTCGATGGCGTCGGGGTGCTGCAGGCGGGTGAATTCGATGGCAAAGCCATCCTCGATGTGGCGCACCACCCGGCCCGTCGTCTTGCCGATGGTGACCGCAGCGCCGATGTCAGGCCGCAATTCGGGAGCGATCGCGACCGCCGTGCCCGAAGCCGAAAGGTCGATAACCCGGCAGGTCACATTGGTGCCGTTCGGCAGGATTAGCCGCGCCGCGGTGTTTTTCGGCGTGAAGCGGCCGTGGCGGCGGTCTTCCGGCAGATTGAGGATCTGGCGGTTAGCGAGCCAGGTTAACTGGGCGGCGAGTTTGTCGCGTTTGCGCGAGGTCGCCGATATTGTCATGGCAAAGCCGTTGTCGATGAGGCGCGCAATCTTGCCTTCAAGGCGGCCGAGGTGATCGACATAGGCGATGACGCGCTCGCCTGGCGTCCCCACGACTGGCGTTAGCACCGCCATTCCGCCCGGCGACATGTCGATGACCTGGCACGGGAAATCGCGCCGGTCGGCAAGCATGAATCGTCCGAGCAGATTGACTTTGACGCGCTGGTGCCGCCGCCGTTCTTCGGCCCGCGGCACAGTTCGTGGTTTCGTCAATGGTAGGGCCATGGCGGTTGGCATTTTGGGGCTCGTTCTCCCGCAGCCAATGACCCTATGAGTCTATCGTTAACGGTGCGTTAGCCGGTCTTCTTGCCGGGAGGTACCTCGCGGCCACCGCTGTAAACCACAAATCCGTGGCGTAGTTCGACCGCCTCGGTGGCATGGGTGAGCCGCGGCGCAAGATGCGTTTCGAGATCCGACCCGATATGGCGCAGCGTGCCGAGTTCGAGTTCGGCCACCGGCTTTTCACCGAGCCAATAGGGCACGGTGAGCGGCACCAGAACGCCAAGGGCGCGAATGCGGGCGTGGCCGGTATGGGCCAGCGGCAGCAACATCATTTCGAGATCGATTTGGGTTCCATCTTCGGTGCGCCCGGTAAGCCCAGCCACGGCGCCGACGGATTCGTTATTCACCACGGTGAGCAGATCGTCGATCAGCTTGACGCTCGCCTCGCTCCAAAGCGCGCGAAATTCCTCGCCCTTGATTTCACGGTTAAACAGCGCACAGACCCGCGTGCCGGCTAGGCGAAAGCGCAGTTGATCGACGAAATCCGCGGCCAGCATGAAAGTGTCGCCGAGTGCATGGCGAATGGCACCGGGATCGATCTCGGCGCGGTCGGGCGCAGGCCTCGTGCCGCGCTTGCGATTCCAATAGTCGAACAGCGCCTGCGTAGATGCATGTTTCATCGTCGCCACCTGTTCCGTCGCGGGACGGTGCCGGCGTCTGTTTGTCCCCGGTCGGGACAAACGCGCCGGCTTTTCGCCGCCACGTGCCAGGAGGAGCAGGCGGCGTGCCGGGGACGGCGATGCACGCCCGCCAATGGCGGTTAATGTTAAGACCGCGATGGAATTGCAATGCACGCCGATTTGCCTAATGTCGGCGTCGATCCACACGATGCTGCAGTTTTTTGGCTGCATTTCTTTGGCTGCATAAGGAGGGCGCCAGCCCTCCTTATTTTTTTGCGCAGCGGGGATAGGGCGTTGCGGCTTGCGGTCACGCGGCCAAGGGGTTAACTCAAAGTCCCACCGGATCCCCCACGTGAAACGCGAACCGCTGTTCAATATTCCGCCGGTCATCGTCGCATTGATCGCCGTCCTAGCGCTGGTTCACGCGGTGCGCACATATTTGCTGAGCGACGAACAGAGCGTCGAATTCCTGCTCACCTTTGCCTTTATTCCGGCGCGCTACGACACCTCAGCCGTGCTGGGCGGTGTGCTGCCGGGCGGCTTCGGCGCCGAGATCTGGACCTTCGTTACCTATGCGTTGATCCACGGCAGCTGGACACATTTCGGCGTGAACGCGATTTGGCTTCTCCCGTTCGGCAGTGCGCTGGCGCGCCGCTTCGGCGCGATGCGGTTTCTCGCATTCTTTGCGGTGACGGCGGCGGCGGGCGCGGCTTTGCATCTTGCGACCCATACCGGCCAGACGGGGCCGGTGATCGGCGCCTCCGCGGCGATTTCGGGCGCGATGGCCGGAGCGATGCGGTTTGCATTCCAGCACGGCGGTCCGCTTGGCATGTTGCGCGGCGACGACGAACAGACCTATCGCGTGCCGGCGGTTCCGCTGTCGGGTGTTTTTCGCGATCCGCGCGTTTTGATTTTTATCGTCGTATGGTTTGGCATCAATCTTCTATTCGGACTGGGCTCCGGCTCGGGGTTATCGATTACCGGCGGCGATGAGTCGATTGCCTGGCAGGCCCATATCGGCGGCTTCATGGCCGGGCTGTTGTTGTTTTCATGGTTCGATCCGGCGCCAGGTGAAGGACCGGAAGGCCAACAAAATGAAGATTTTGGTGCAACGCCGCATTAGCCGGTTTTGCACCATGGGTGCATTGCAAAGCGATTGCGCTTGACGGAACCATCGTCGCGGCAGGATCGTTCTCAATGGCCCGGAACAGCGGGTCCCTCCGCTGCCGGGCGTAGGGAGGCTGCCATGAACGTCAAGACATTATTGGCTGCCAAAGCTTTGGGCGGCGACATCATCTCCATCAAGCCGAGCGCCGATCTGGCGGCGGCGGCTAAATTGCTGAGCGCGCATCGCGTCGGCGCGCTTCTGATCCGTGGTGCTGGCGGGCGGCTTGCCGGCATATTATCGGAGCGCGACATCGTGCGCGCGCTCTCCGAACACGGCGCCGCCGCGCTCTCGTTGCAGGTCAGCGAGGTGATGACGCGTAACGTCGCGACCTGCGGCGAGGACGACAGCCTTGCCAGCATCATGGAGCAGATGACGGCTGGAAAATTCCGTCACATGCCGGTGGTGAGCAAGGGTGAATTGGTCGGACTGGTGTCGATCGGCGACGTGGTCAAGCAACGCGTCGATGAAATCGAGCACGAGTCCGAGGCGCTGCGCGATTATATCCGGACCGCCTGATCAGAAACTGTTGCTGCTTTCGCGCTGTGCCAAGGCGGCAACGGCTTCGGTGATCTGGTCGATGACCTTTTCGGTTGCCTCGACGCCGATTTCGATTGCCTCGGCGGCGCGGTGAAAATCGAACATACCGATATTGCCAAGCCGCGGGTTGATCGAAACGTCGGGCGGATCGCCGGCGAGCCGCGCGCGCGTGATGCGATCCTGCATGACGTTGAAGGCTTCGACCATGACCGTCGGGATGCCCGGGCTGCCGCGCCGGCCGAGAAACTGGCGCCGCAAGGAGCGCTCGCCGCCGAACAGGCCGAGAATGCCGTTCGACTTCGGAGGTTCTTCGGCCGCCGGCTCGTCGCTCTCGTCGGAGCCGTGACTGGCGACGATGGTACCGCGGCCAAACAGATCGGCGTTGAGGTTGACCGCGATCACCAGCCGCGCATCGAGCGCGCGCGCCGCCGATACCGGCACCGGATTGACCAGTGCGCCGTCCACCAGCCAGCGGCCGCCAATCTTAACCGGCGGGAAAATGCCCGGCAGGGCATAGGAGGCACGAAGGGCGTCGGCGAGCCGGCCGCGTGTCAGCCAGATTTCGTGGCCGGTATTGAATTCGGTGGCGATAGCGGCAAAGCGGACTGGCAAGTCGTCGATGCGCTTGTCGTCGATCCTTTCGATCAGGGCCGCCGCGAGATGCGTGCCGCGAATGAGGCCGGAGCCGGATAGATTGATATCCAGGTAGCCCAGAATATTGCGCACGGTGAGCTTGCGCGACCAGTCTTCCAGGCTGTCGAGTTGCTCGGCGGCAAAGAACCCGCCAACCACGGCGCCGATTGAGGTGCCGACAATGACATCGGGTACGATGCCATGTTTGACCAACGCGCGCACAACCCCGATATGGGCAAAGCCGCGCGCGGCGCCGCCGCCAAGCGCAAGCCCGATACTGGGGTGGGTCGCTGCCGGTTCAACATGCGGCGTCGCCTCGGCGGTACGATCGCCGCCGCCACGAATGCGCGATAAGAGTCCTTCGAATACCAAGGCGATTATCCCTCCGGCCCGGCCGTCCAGCCGGGCACATGTCCCCAACAGATTTGGCCCCGACAATTCAATCAGTGGTCACGGCGTCATTGGTGGAGTCTTGTGACCGAAACGTGACTGGAATCCTGCGCCTGGCTGATTACGGGATGGTTAAGCTTGTCCGCAAGGCTTAATGCCGCAGAACGGCATTGGTTCAATTCAGGCGGGCGGCCGGGTCATCGAAAACAGGCTTTCGACCACCGCATATTGGTCATAGCCGCAGCGGGCGATGGGCTTCATCGCTGCGGTGTCCAGAAGACCACCCACGATAAACCGGTCGTCGATATGCACGCCTACCACCTGGCCGAACACGACGTGGCCATCGAGCGGCGTGCCGGCGGCGGTTTCCAGGGGCACGATCTTGACCAGCTTGCATTCGAGCGCACAGGGGCTGGCGGCGACGCGCGGCGGCTTAACCAGCCGCGAGGGCGCCGGCTCCAGGCCCGCGCGTTGCATCTCATTGATGCCGCGCGGCAGTGGCGCGGAGGTCGCGTTCATCTGCTCGCGCAAGTCCCAGGTCGCCAGATTGCAAACGAATTCGCCGGTCTCCTCGATGAAACTCACCGAATCCTTGTGGCCCTCGCTCGCGAACATCACCAAGTTGGCGCGGCTGTTGACGCCGTTGAAATAGGAATAGGGCGCGAGATTGACTTCGCCTTTCGAATTCATCGAGGTGATCCACCCGATCGGGCGTGGTGCCACGATGGCCTTGAACGGGTCATGCGGCAGTATCGATTTATCGCGCTTGTCAGGCTCGTAGAACATCATGCGCTATCCTCTAAGCTGAATAGTGGGTGACGATTGTCTCAAGCTTGGGCCGGTCGCGATCCTCGGGCGGCTTGGCGGCTTTGCCGATATGCACGAAGCCGGCGATGCGCTCGCTGGCGCTTAAGCCCAGCGCGTCGAGCACGCGCCGGTCATAAGCGTACCATTCAGTGATCCAGCTCGCGGCATAGCCCATGGCGTGGGCGGCGATCACCAGGCTCATGGCGGAAGCGCCGGCGGAGAGTTCTTGCTCCCATTCGGGGATTTTCACATGCGTGCCGGCTCGGCTAACCACCGCGATTACCAGCGGCGCGCGCGCCAGTCGAGCCCGCTCGAAAGCGATCTGCTCGGGCGTGGCGTCAGGGTGGTTGGCGGCAAAGGCTTTGGCAATAATTTCGCCGGCAGCAAGCCGCGCATCGCCGGCAAATACGATGAAACGCCAGGGCGTGAGTTTGCCGTGATCGGGCACGCGCGAGGCAATGCCGAGCAGCGTATCGATTTCGGAATCGTTCGGACCTGGGCCTGTCAATTCCATCGGCTTGACCGAGCGGCGGGTCTTGAGCAGGTGCAGAGCATCGGGCATTGCGTTTCTTTCAATTCGACCTTGCGGTCCTGATATTGAAGTCTGGCGCGGCTTGGCGGCGGCGGACTTTGGCACATCGCTTGCGACAATGCAGCGCGATATATCGGGTGCTGTTGCAGGCATTGCGAATAAAAATGTGCTAATTTTCGAATCTGGCCGGGCCATTGTACTGACCTGTGACTGGAAAATTCCTTGTAATGGAGGTGTATTATGGCCGTGGTCGTTGTTGTCCATCGTCTCAAGAACTTCGAAGAATGGTTCAAGACGTTCACGTCAAACCCGCCGCCGAAAATCGGCCGTTGGCGACTGTTGCGCGGAACCGAGGATCGCAACCGCGCGCATGTGGTCGGCGAGATAGCGGCAACGGAAGTCAAGGCGGTGAAGGATTTCTTAGCCTCGCAACATATGCAAGACGTATTCAAGACCGTCAATGCGATGTCGACGGCGCCGCTCGAAGTGGTCTGGCTCGACGAGATGGCTCCCTAGTTGGCAAGCGATACCTAGGGCAATTTGCCGGCTTGAAATCGCCGCGATTTGGGCCGAAAACGCCGCCACCATGGTGACTGCGCCGAAATATCTGCGAGCCCTCGCGCTCATTTTTTCGCTGGCATATCCCTGTGCCGCGCCGGCGCAGTCGTCGCTGTTTTCGGCCGCGCCTTCGACCGGGCTGATTACGCCGGGACAAACCAACCGAAATGACGGCTTCGGACTGCCGCCTGTGCAATCGCCGGCGACCCAGTCGCCGCTGACCAATCGCCCTAACTCAGGCTTGCCCAATTCAAGCTTGCCCAATTCGCCCGGGGCGATGACGCAAATGCCAATGGTGCCGGCGGGCCAGGTGGCGCTCTCGCTGTCGGCGCGTTTCGGCAAGGACGCAGCACCGATCGGCGGCGGACTGACCTGGCGGGTCTATGCCGACAAAGCGGAGCCGAGCGGAAGCTTCAAGCTGATCACGGAAGACAAGACGCCGTCGCCGACGCTGGTGCTGCCGCCCGGCGGTTACATTGTTCATGTCGGCTTCGGGCTCGCTACCGCGGTGCGGCCGGTGACCTTGCGTGGGCCGACGGTGCATGAAGAATTCAATTTGCCGGCCGGCGGCTTGCGCATGGAAGGCAAAGTTGGCGACGTGCGTATTCCGGCCGGGCAGATTTCATTCGATGTCTATAAAGGCAGCCAGTTCGAAGCCGGCGACCGCCGGCCGATCGCCGAACATGTGATGACCGGCGAAGTCGTGGTGGTACCGGAGGGCACCTATTACATCGTGTCGAATTACGGCGACGCCAATTCGGTGGTGCGCTCCGACATCCGCGTGGCGGCTGCCAAGCTTACGGATATTACCGTCACCCATCGCGCCGCCGCGATCACGCTCAAGCTGGTGAGCGAGAAGGGCGGTGAGGCGCTCGCCAATACCGCCTGGTCGGTGCTCACGCCCGGCGGCGACGTGATCAAGGAGTCGATCGGCGCCTTTCCCCGGGTCATCCTGGCGGAGGGTGAATATCGCGCCATCGCCCGCAACGAGGGCAAGGTCTATGAGCGCGAATTCAAGGTCGTGAACGGCGTCGATGGCGATGTCGAAGTGACGGCGCAGTAATTGGAACTTTTTCCGTCCGCGGTAGTTGGACCAAATAATGAACCTGGTGACGCAGCCCATTGCGAACGATGCGGCTATGGGCATTTTTGCAAGTCTCGATCCGAAGACGATTGCAATTCTGCTCGACGTCGATGGTACGATGATCGAAATCGGTCCTTCGCCGTTTGAGGTCACCGTCTCAGATGGCCTGCGGCAATCGCTTAAAAGCCTGTTCGATCTTACCGGTGGCGCGCTCGCTTTGGTGAGCGGGCGCCCGATCCGCGATCTCGACATGTTATTTGCACCGCTCAAATTACCGTCGGTCGGTGGCCACGGCGCCGAAATGCGCGCGGCAGGCGCGGCGGTGACCGTGCGGGTGCAAGCTTTGCCCGAGGCCCTGCGCCGGCAACTCGTGGCGGACCTGCGCTACGGCATCGAGGTCGAAGACAAAGGCTATTCGCTGGCGCTCCATTACCGCAAAGTGCCGCAGCATCAAGATTGGCTGCTCCGCCATGTCGTGGCTTGCTGCCGGGCATTTCCCGATGAGGCTATCGAAGTGCTACCCGGCAAGGCGATGTTCGAGGTCAAGCGGCCGGCGGTCAACAAAGGCGAAAGCGTGCGCCGCTTGATGAAGCTCACGCCCTTTGCCGGCCGCGTGCCGGTGTTTATCGGCGACGATGTCACCGATGAATCGGTTTTCGCGGTGCTGCCCGATCTTGGCGGCAAAGGTTTTTCGGTGACGCGGAAATTCGACGGGGTTGCCGGAATTTTCGATTCACCCGAGCAGGTGCGGCACGCCTTGGCGCGGCTTGCCGAGCGTGGCGTTGCCGCTAATGCCCAGGCGCAGCCGTCATGACCGAATATGGTCTCGACCTCGCGGTGATCGGCAACGGGCGCACCGCGGCGCTGGTCAATCCCGAAGCGCGCATCGTCTGGTGGTGCCTGCCGCGCTATGACGGCGATCCGGTGTTCTGCCGGCTGCTGGCCGGCGAGGAAGAAAAAGGCTTCACCGACGTGGTGCTCGACAAGATGGTCGAGACCAAATCCGAATACGTGCGCAATACCGCCATCGTCGTGACAGAACTTACCGATGCGAGCGGCGGCGCCGTGCGCGTTACCGATTTTGCGCCGCGGTTCCAGATTTACGGCCGCACGTTCCGGCCGCCGCAACTGGTGCGCATCATCGAGCCGATTGCCGGCATGCCGCGCATCACCATCCGATTTCGGGCGGCGCACCGCTACGGCGTGCCGGTGGAAACGCGCTCGGCCGGCAGCAACCACATCCGCTATTGGCGCGACGACATTCCGGTTCGCCTCACCACCGACGCCCCGCTCTCTTACGTGGAAAACGAAGCGTCGTTCGTGCTGACCAGGCCTGTCTATATGGTTTTTGGCACCGACGAGCCCTTCGATGGCGCGCTGGCGAGCACCTGCCGCGATTTCCACGAACGCACCCATGAATACTGGCAGGAATGGGTGCGCCGTCTCGCTTTCTCGATCGACTGGCAGGAAGAAATCATTCGCGCCGCGATCACGCTTAAGCTGTGCAGTTACGAGGAGACTGGCGCCATCGTGGCCGCGCTCACGACCTCGATCCCGGAAGGGCCCGGCTCGGCGCGCAACTGGGATTACCGCTTTTGCTGGATGCGCGACGCCTTCTTCGTGGTGAGCGCGCTCAACCGTATCGGCGCGACGCGCACGATGGAAGATTTCATCTCCTATATTCTGACCGTCGCAACCGGGCGCCCCGGTGGCTTGCGGCCGATGTACGGTATCGTGCACACCGATGTGCTCGACGAGCGCAATGCCGACGCGCTGGCCGGTTATGGCGGCGATGGGCCGGTGCGCATCGGCAACGCCGCCGTCGATCAAAATCAGCATGACGTTTACGGCAGCATCATCATGGCGGCGACGCCGATGTTCTTCGACCGCAGGCTGCCGCGGCCCGGCGATGCGGCGCTGTTTCATGTGCTCGAGCCGCTCGGCGAGCAGGCCGCGCGTCTCGCGCTCGAGCCGGACGCGGGCATCTGGGAATATCGCGGGCGCAAGCGCGTGCATACCCATTCGGCGGCGATGTGTTGGGCCGGTTGTCAGCGCCTGCAGGCGATTGCGGCGCATCTGGGTCTTGCCGATCGCGCGCTATACTGGGGCGCCATCGCCGACAAGATCGGCGCCGAAGTATTGGCGCGCGCTTGGAATCCTAAGCGTAACGCATTCTCGGGCGCTTTCGGCGGCGACGAACTCGACGCCAGCGCGCTTTTGTTGGCGGATTTCGGATTGATCGCGCCCGACGATCCACGCTTCGTCTCTACCGTGGAGGCGATCGAGCGTGAACTTCGGCGCGATTTCCACGTTATGCGATATATCGCCGCTGACGATTTTGGCACGCCGGAAACGGCTTTTTTGATTTGCCGCTTCTGGCTGATCGATGCAAAGTGGGAAACTGGGCGGCGCGAAGAGGCACGCGACATGTTTGTCGATGCGTTGCGCTTGCGAAACCGCTACGGGTTGCTGTCGGAAGACGTGCACCCGGTGACCGGAAAATTATGGGGTAATTTTCCCCAGACCTATTCCATGTCCGGATTAATTATGAGCGCGATCAAGTTGTCGCGCAGCTGGGGAGACCGATATTGGCGCGCCTCGTCGTAGTTTCCAATCGTGTCGGCATTCCCGACAGTGGACAACGGGCCGGTGGGCTCGAGGTCGCGATCAGGCCTGCGCTCAAAAAGCGCGGCGGCGTCTGGTTCGGTTGGAACGGCAAGGTCACCGATGGCGAGCCGGAGCCGGCCAAAACGGTTGAACGCGACAATGTGTCCTACATCACCGTGGGCCTGCAAAAGGACGATTACGAGGAATTCTACAACGGCTTTGCCAACCGCGTTTTGTGGCCGATCCTACATTACCGGCTAGACCTTGCGGAATTCACCCGCCGCGATCTTGGCGGCTATTTCCGGGTCAATGAATTCTTCGCCAGCAATCTGGAGAAAATCCTGCGGCCCGACGATGTGGTCTGGGTGCACGACTATCATCTCATTCCGCTCGCCAAGGCGCTGCGCGAGCGCGGCCACAAGAACAAAATCGGTTTCTTCATCCATATTCCGTTTCCGCCGCCGGAAATGCTCACCGCGCTGCCCAACCATGAGCGGCTCATCCCGGCGCTTGGCAATTACGACCTGGTCGGATTCCAGACCGAGATCGACGCCACCAATTTCTCGCGCTATCTCGCCAACGAGGTCGGGCTCAAACGCATCGATAGCGAGAGCTTCGAGTTCGATGGACGCAGCGTGCGGGTCGGCGTTTTTCCGGTCGGCGTCGAGACCGAAACCTTCGCGCGGCTGGCGCGCCGCGCCATCGAGTCTTCCTTCGTGCGCGAAGTGCTGGAGAGCCTTTCCGGCCGTGCCATGATCATCGGCGTCGACCGGCTCGACTACAGCAAAGGCATTCCCGAACGCATGAATGCGTTCGAGCGCTTTCTGACGTTGTTTCCGGACTGGCACAACAACGTCACCTATTTGCAGATCACGCCTTACAGCCGCACGGCCATTCCCGAATATACCGAGATCGGCCGGCTGGTGGGCGAGGCGGTCGGCCGCATCAACGGCAATTTCGGCGAGGCGTCGTGGACGCCGGTGCGCTACATCAACAAGGCGCATAGCCGCACCGCGCTGGCCGGGCTCTACCGCTCGGCGCGGGTCGGCTTGGTGACGCCGTTGCGCGACGGCATGAATCTGGTGGCCAAGGAATTCGTCGCCGCGCAAAATCCGGACGATCCGGGTGTGCTGATTCTGTCGCGATTTGCCGGCGCTGCGCGCGAATGCACGGCGGCGCTGCTGGTCAATCCTTATGACCACGAAGGCGTCGCGATTGCCATCAACCGGGCGCTGTCGATGTCGCTCGACGAGCGCATGCAGCGCCAATCGGTGAATTTCAAGGCGCTGTTGCGCAACGATCTCGGCCAGTGGGCCGAGCGTTTCCTGCAAACGCTCGAACAAGCGCCGCCGGCGGAATATGCGCCGGTGCCATTCCGCGCGGCGACCGGGCGTTAGAGTTTCGCGCGCTTTATGTCCGGCGGCACAGCCTGGTCGGCCAGCGTCTTGATCGCGACGTCGAGCGGCATCACTTCCTGCTTCTCTTGGCCGAGCCGGCGCACGGAAACAAGACGTTCGGCCGCTTCCTTTTTCCCGACGACCAGCAGGGCCGGGACCTTGGCAAGCGAGTGCTCGCGCACTTTGTAATTGATCTTCTCGTTGCGAATGTCGGCCTCGACGCGCAATCCCGCCTTGCGCGCGAGTTCGACGACCTCGCGGGCATAATCGTCCGCATCCTGCGTGATGGTCGCGACCACAGCCTGCGTGGGCGACAGCCACAGCGGCAAATGGCCGGCGTAATGCTCGATCAACATGCCGGTGAAGCGTTCGAGCGAGCCGAACATGGCGCGGTGGATCATCACCGGCGTCACTTTGTTGGAATGCTCGTCGATATAGAAGGCGCCCAAACGGCCGGGCAAATTGAGATCGACCTGCACCGTGCCGCATTGCCATTCGCGGCCGATGGCGTCGCGCAGGACGTATTCCAGCTTGGGGCCGTAAAAGGCGCCTTCGCCCTTGTTGAGCGTCCAGGGCCGGCCTGACGCCTCGAGCGCCGCCATCAAGGCCGCTTCCGCCTTGTCCCAGACCGCGTCGTCGCCGATGCGCTTGTCGGGCCGGTCGGAGAACTTGATGCGTACATCGTCGAAGCCGAAATCGGAATAGATCGCCAGGATCTGGTCGTTGACCTTGAGCACTTCCTCGGCGATCTGGCTTTCGGTGATGAAGATATGCGCGTCGTCCTGCGTGAAGGCGCGCACGCGCAGCAGGCCATGCAGCGCGCCCGACGGCTCGAAGCGGTGCACCTTGCCGAATTCGGCGATCTTGAGCGGCAGGTCGCGATACGACTTCAAGCCGTTTTTGAAAATCTGTACATGGCCGGGGCAGTTCATCGGCTTGATCGCGTAGACGCGCTCGTCGTCCTCGCGTTTGGCGGTGAGGAACATCATGTCGTTATAGGTCGGGATGTGGCCGGTCGTGACCCACAATTCACGGTCCATGAGCTGGGGCGAATTGACCTCGACGAAACCCGATGCTGCTGCTGGCGGCGGATGTAATTCTCCAGCGCCTGGAACAGCGTCCAGCCTTTGGGATGCCAGAACACCGAGCCCGGCGCCTCTTCCTGGAAATGGAACAGGTCCATTTCGCGGCCGACGCGGCGGTGGTCGCGTTTCTCGGCCTCTTCGAGTTGCTTCAAATAAGCGTCGAGTTCTTCCTGCTTGGCAAAGGCGGTGCCATAGATGCGGGTCAGCATCGGATTGTTGGAATCACCCCGCCAATAGGCGCCGGCCACCTTCATCAGTTTGAAGGCGTTGCCGACTTTTCCGGTCGACGTCATATGCGGGCCGCGGCACAGATCGAACCAGTCGCCTTGCTTGTAAATCTTCAGCGATTGATCGGCCGGAATGGCGTCGATCAATTCGACTTTGAAGTTTTCGCCTTTGTCGCTGAAAACTTTCTTGGCTTCGTCGCGCGACCAGATTTCCTTGGTGAACGGTTTGTCGCGCGCGACGATCTCCTTCATCTTCTTTTCGATGACGGGCAGGTCTTCCAGCGTGAAGGGCTGGTTGCGCGCGAAGTCGTAATAAAATCCGTTCTCGATCACCGGGCCGATGGTCACTTGTGTGCCGGGCCACAGATCCTGCACCGCCTCGGCCAGCACATGGGCGGCGTCGTGGCGGATCAGCTCCAGCGCGCGCGGATCGTCGCGGTTGATAAATTCGATTTTTAAATCGTGCTCGATGGGGTCGGCGAGGTCGGCGACCGAGCCGTCGAGCGCCATGGCGACGGTGCGTTTGGCCAATGAGGGCGAAATACCCTTGGCGATATCGAGGCCGGTGGTGCCTTGCGGATATTCCCGGCGTGCGCCATCGGGAAAGGTCAGGGCGACATTTTGCGCCATGCGGGTCTCCTGTTGCTCACTCCCGCGAACGAGCGCGGGTAAGCGGATTTAAGAGGGATATAGCAGGGGAATCGGGCGGCGCAAGTTCGATATTTCGCGCTCAAGCCCGGCGCAGCCACCCCAATGGCCGCCCGTCAATCACCAGCAGCGAGGCCGCGATGATCAGCGCGCCCGCGATTTCATAGAGGGTGAGCGGCTCGCCAAGGAACAGGACGCCAAGCAGAATGGCGGTGACCGGGATCAACAGCGTCACCAGCATCACATTGGTCGCGCCCGATCGGGTCAGTATAGTGAAGAACACAATGTAGGCGAGCGAGGTGCCGAGCGCGGCCAATCCGACCAGCGCACCCCAGGTCGCAAGTCCGGGCATCGGCAGGGTCCAGGGCCGGTCGACCGCGCAAGCAATGATCGCAACCACGATAGTTGAGCAAATGAGTTGGCAGGTAGACGAAGTGATCGGCGGTACGCCGATCAGCTTGCGCCGGCCCCACAATCCGGAAAATCCGTAGCTGAGCGCGCCGCCGAGGCACATCAGCATGCCGATGGTCTGGTTTTCCGACGGCCCGATGCCGGGGCCGCGCAACACGACCACACCGGCCAAACCGATGATCACGCCGGCGATGCGGCGCGCGATCAGCTTTTCATCGCCGAACGCGCCGAGCACCAGCACGGTGAACAAGGGCGTCGTGGCATTGAGCACCGACGCCATGCCGCCGGTGATGAAAACCTGGCCGCCGATTAACAGCGAAAACGGAATCACGTTGTTGAGCATCCCCATCACGAAGAACGGAGTCCAGCCGGCAACTGTCGCCGGGAATTCACCGCCATTGCGCCTGAAGGCCGGAAGCAAGAAAGCCGCGCCCAATCCAACGCGTACCAGCACCACGGTGAAAGGCGGCAATTCATGCAAGGCGGCGCTCGAGAAAAAGAACGAGCCGCCCCATAGCACCGACAACAAGATCAGCAATGCCCAGGTCTGCCGGTCCATGGCGGTCGAGGGCGCAGTGATGGCGGTCAATTGAAATCTTTCCTGGCAATGGTGGCGGGTGCACGACTAGAAGGGAGGCCATTGAGGCCGTCCACCCGATTTCCGGCCGGTCGATCAAGGCACCGTTTGCGTCCCGCGCCAGCGCCCGTAACGCCAGGGTGCCCACCAATGCGCGGCGGCGGGCAAAGCCTGCGGCACGAAATCGAGCCCATGCGTGCCCCAAGGCTGGCAACGCAGGATGCGCGCCAGCGCCATCCATCCGCCCGCCCAAAGACCAAAGCGCATGATCGAATTCGTCGGCATATTCCGAACAACTCGGCAGATGCCGGCAGCGCGGGCCGATCAAGGGCGCCAGCGTATAGCGATAAAGCGCGACCAATGCGTGCCCAATGAACCGCGGCAGCCGCGCAAAGCCGCGGGATTGGGATTGTTTGTTCATTTCCGACATCGAAGCTGCATGACCGGCGCAAAAGTTCCCGGTCAAGGAACTGCCCATGGTTTGACCAAATTCGGCGGACGATAGCGACCTTTTTACACTGGCCCGAATCTTCCCGCTGATTTAAATTTGAGATGTTCGGGGTACTTGAAGCTGCCAGGCCCAAAGGCGTGGAGCGCACGTCAAAGCTACGGAAGGGCTCGGCGCTAAGAAGGGGGAAGGATGCGTCACTCCCTTGGTTTCGCGATTGCGCTGGCATTGGCCGCGCCGGCTTTGCTATTGCCCGGAGCCTCGCAAGCGGGCGACCGCACCTTGCCGATGCGCTTCGATTTGCGCCTGCAAGGACCGGCGGATGCCTGCGGCGCAAAATGCCCGGCATTGATTTCGGCGAGCGGCGCCATCACCGCCGATAGCGCGCGCGATTTCCTGGACTTCGCGCAAGGGCGCGATCTTTCCAACGCCATTGTGGTGCTCGATTCCGATGGCGGATCGGTGCTGGGCGCCATCGCGCTTGGGCGCGAAATCCGCCGCCTCGCGCTCACCACCACGGTCGGGCACACCACCGATATTGCCGGCAACGGACGTCGGCGCCCCCGCGCGCTGCTCTCGCCGCAGGCCGATTGCGAGTCGATGTGCGCTTTCGTGCTGCTTGGCGGCCTGCACCGTATCGTGCCGCCGCAGTCGCGCGTGATGGTGCACCAGATTTGGCTGGGCGACCGCCGCGACGATCCGACCGCCGCGAATTATTCGGCCGAGGATCTCGTGCTGGTGCAGCGCGACATCGGGCGGCTGGCGCAATACACAGCCGAAATGGGTGCCTCAGTCGATCTGCTCGATCTGGCGCTACGGATTCCACCCTGGGAGCCGATGCACGCCATGACGCGCGACGAACTGCGCCACACCAAGCTCGTGACCGAGGAGGCAGATGCGCCTGCCGCGGCAACGGTTGCAGCGGCGCCGCCCGCTGTGGCTGCGCCGGTTCCGCCGGCGACCGACGGCTTGAGCAATGGTTTGAAGAGCGACGTGAAAGCCGATTGGCAGGCGACCCGGATTAGCGAGCGGCGCTGGTCCATGATCGATCGCGCCGGCAGTGCCGCGCTGGCGCGCCATCATCCGCTGACTGTCGAAGGCGAGGATATCGGCAACTTCGATCTGGTGGTTGCCTGCGGTGCAGGAACCGCGAGCTATGCCGTGAGCTATGTCGAACGCCGTCATGCTGGCGATTCCGTGCCGCTGCCCGCCGGTGTCGGCACGGTCACGCTGCGGATTGGCGGCACGTCGACGGCGCTCAAGGTGGCCTCTTCTCAAAGCGGCAGCGAACAAGGCGAACTCGTCACTTATGCTGCCGGGACGCTCTCCTCTTCGCTGATCGGCTCATTCGCCTCGGCCGGCAATCATTCGATGGTGATCGAAACCGAAGCCGGTGCCATGGTCACGACCATCCGTCTCGGCAATACCGGCGCGCAGATCAATTTGCCGCGGCTAACGGCTAGTTGCGGCAAAGCGTCCGGCGATCGCGCGGATTTGGCGCCGCTCAAGAAGACCGGCGGTATGGCGGCCGCGCAGTAGCCGCGCCGCGAATAAAAGGCGGATTAACCCGCCGGCTTGCGCTTCTTCTCGATCTGATCGACCGCGTCCACCACCGCGTCGAAGGTGAGCATGGTGGAGGCGTGGCGCGCCTTATAGTCGCGCACCGGCTCAAGCACCGCGATATCGGCCCATTTGCCGGACGGCGGCGGACCGTTCTCCTTGAGCATCTTGCGCACGGTCTCCCGCAACTCGCGCAATTCGCTGGGCGATGAGCCGACCACATGGTGGGCCATGATCGAGGATGAGGCTTGGCCGAGCGCGCAGGCCTTCACGTCATGGGCGAAATCCGACACCAGAGGCCCGTCCATTTTGACGTCAACGGTCACGGTCGAGCCGCACAGCTTTGAAAGCGCGGTGGCGGAGGCGTCGGGTACGGCAAGTCGGCCCAGGCGGGGGATATTGCCCGCCAGATCGAGGATTTTCTCGTTATAGACGTCGTTCAGCATTGAATTTGCCCTGAACCGCCCCAAAAGAACCCAAAAGCAACAGTGATCCAGTGGATTGCTTGGGCCGTATAAAACAATATATAGGGATCGACCCGCCGGTACGAGAAGGGGTTCTCGCGCCCGGTGCTGGGAAGACACTACTGGATGGGAATGCGGCGTCCGCGCCCTTAATCGGGCTTTGACGCGGCCACCCCGGTGACACATCCGGAGCTGCCCCTCGAAGGCATTGCCCCGGTCGAACGGAGAGACCGTTAAATGGACGCCAAGAGCACCATCGTTAAGCCATTTCCGACGCAGGGCTTGTCCGATCACGTCCGCGCAACACCAACCCCGGCCGGTCCGCGCCCGTCGCGCGAAGCCGCCGAAGAGGCCGTGCGTACGCTGATCGCCTATACCGGCGACGATCCCAAGCGCGAAGGCGTGCTCGATACGCCCAAGCGCGTGATCGACGCCTACGAGGAAATCTACCAGGGCTACCGCGAATCTCCGGTGGAGGTGCTCGACCGCACCTTCAGCGAGACCGGCGGCTATGACGATTTCGTGCTGGTCAAGGACATCGGCTTCAACTCGCATTGCGAACATCACATGATGCCGTTTTTCGGCAAGGCGCATATCGCCTATATGCCGACCGAGCGCGTGGTGGGGCTCTCGAAGCTGGCGCGTTTGCTCGATGTCTATGCGCTGCGCCTGCAGACGCAGGAGCATCTCACCTCGCAAGTGGCGACCGCGATCGACGAGATTCTCAAGCCGCGCGGCGTCGCGGTGATGATCGAGGCCGAGCATATGTGCATGTCGCTGCGCGGCGTGACCAAGCCCGGCGCGCTGACGGTGACCACGCATTTCACCGGGGCGTTCCGCAAGGATGCCAACGAGCAGGTTCGTTTCATGACCATGCTGCGTGGGGCGCAACGCTAAGCGGCGCGCCCCGCAATAACTGCGAGGCGTATGTGGCCGATAAATCCGACATCGAAGAAGGCTTGGCCTTTCTTCCCAAATTCGACGCCGACGGGCTGATCACCGCGGTCGCGACCGATTACAAGTCGGGCGACGTGCTGATGGTCGCGCACATGAATGCGCAGGCGGTCGCGAAAACAATCGAAAGCGGCGAGGCTTGGTATTACAGCCGCTCGCGCAAGCGCCTTTGGAAAAAGGGCGAAACGTCGGGCCATGTTCAGCGCGTGGTCGAACTGCGCGTCGATTGCGACCAGGATGCGCTCTGGCTCAAGGTCGAACAGGCCGGCGAGGGCGCCTGCCACACCGGGCGCCGCTCGTGCTTCTATCGCGCGGTGCCGGCTGGCCAGACCGGCGCGGTCACGCTTGAATTCCGCGATGGCGAGAAGACGTTCGATCCGAAGGCGACGTACGGGAAGAAGTAATCAGTGTCCCGGGCGTAGCGCGGCATGAAATGACGCGCTACGCTCGGGACCGTTAAGAATTCGGTTTTGAACGGTCCCGGCTCTGCGGTGCACCGCAAGTGCGCTGCACCGCGTCCGGGACAAGCTAGGCCTTCATGCTCGCCAGCAGCCTTTGCGCCCTTATCAAATGCGGGCGGTCGAACATTTTGCCGTCGATGCCAACCGCGCCGACGTCTGGCTTGGCCGCGAAGGCGGCGATCAACCGTTTGGCATTTTCGATCTCTTGCGGCGTTGGCGTGAACACCTCGTTGATCACCGGCACTTGCGCGGGATGAATGGCGAGCCGCCCGGTGAAGCCGTCGCGGCGGGCCTCTTGCGTATCGCGGCGCAGACCCTCTGAGTTGCGGAAATCGACATAGACCGTCTCGATCGCAGGCAGTTTGGCCGCCGCGGCGCCAAACAGACACATATTGCGCGCCAGCCGATAGGGCTCGGTGAGGAAGCCGGCCTCGTCGCGATTGGCTTGCGCACCCAGTTCGGCGGAAAGATCCTCCGGCCCCCAGGTCATGCCGATCAATCTTGCGCTCGCATCGCGGAAGGTGCCGGCCGAGAAAAGTCCGGCGGCCGATTCCACGGCCTGCGCCAAAATCTTGATCGAGCCTTCCGGCAAACCGGCGAGCGCTTCGCGCGCGGTCAGCTTGGCGTCGAGATGGATCACGCTGGCGCCGCCTTCGGACTTGGGAAACACGACGGCGTCCGGCTTGCCAGCGACGATCGCGTCCAGGTCAGTGTCGGTCATGCCGGTCTCGAAGCCGTTGATGCGCACCAGGATACGCGGCCGGTTTTTATTGGCGGCGTTGCTTTTGAGAAATTCCAACGCCGCGGCGCGCGCATGCTGCTTGCGCTCGGGCACGATCGAATCCTCGAGATCGACGATCACGGCATCGGCGCCGCTCGCCATCGCCTTGTCGAGTCTATTGCCGCCGTCGGCGGGAACGAACAGAAGGGAGCGCATTAGTTTTGTCGATTCACTTTTCGGTTCACTTTCCAATCACTTCGGCCGCATGACCATGAAAGCATTGCGGTGGCATTCGGCGACCAGCGTGCCGTCTTGCTTGAAGGCCTTGTGGTGAAATTCGACGATGCCGGCGCCGGGCCGCGATTTCGACGGGCGCTTGCTGATGACCACGGTGGTGCAATTGACGGTGTCGCCCTCGAACAGCGGATTGGGGAATTTTACGTCGGTCATGCCGAGATTGGCGATCGTCGTGCCGACCGTCATGTCCGAGACCTGGATGCCGATCATGAGGCCGAGCGTGAACAGCGAATTCATCAGCGGCTGGCCCCATTCGGTCTCGGTCTCGCAGAAATGCCGGTCGATATGCAGCGGCTGCGGGTTGAGCGTCATGTTGGAGAACAACATGTTGTCCATCTGGGTGACGGTCCGGGTGTAGCGGTGCTCATAGAGCTTGCCGACCTCGAAATCCTCGAAATAGAGCCCGCCGCGCTTGTGCCGCTGGATCGTGTCGACCATCGCTTCCTCCGTAGAAATACCTATGTAGGGCAAGAACCAGATAGGAGCCTGCTACCGGCGTTTACCCTTCATTTACCATAATTACCCATGGTCTACAGGCACGCCAGTCGCGTGAGGCCCATAGCAGTCGTTCGCGCCCAAGGGCAACCCGATGGCCGTCAATTCAGCAACCGCCAGTGCCGCGCCGCAGATCGCCGGCGCGATCCGCCAGGCCGCAAGCTCAAGCGGCATCAGCTTCGAATACCTGATCACCACGGCGCAGATCGAATCCAACCTCAATCCGGCGGCGCAGGCGGCGACCTCGTCGGCCAAAGGGCTCTACCAGTTCATCGACCAGACCTGGCTCGGCACTCTCAAGACGAGCGGGGCGGCCAATGGCTATGGCCAATATGCCGACGCCATTTCGCGCACGCCGGACGGACACTACGACGTCGCCGATCCCACCATGCGGGCGGCGATCATGCAGTTGCGCAGCGATCCAGCCGCGAGCGCGATGATGGCGGGTGCTTTCACCCGCGCCAACGCCACCCAGCTGCAATCCGCGATCGGGCGTGCGCCCACCGAGGGCGAGCTCTATATCGCGCATTTCCTGGGCTCCGACGGCGCCGGTAAACTGATCGCGGCGGCCTCGAACGAGCCGCAGTCCAATGCCGCCGACATGTTTCCGCAAGCCGCGGCGGCAAACCGCAATATTTTCTATGATGGCACCGGCCGGCCGCGAACCGCCGGCGAAGTTTACGCCAAACTGACCGGGCGTTTTGAACTTGCCCGCGCCTCCAGCTTTGCGCCGGACACGCGCGTGGCGCTCACTACTGATCCGCGCGCGCTATCGCCCGACACCGCCGGTGTCACGCAGGCTTTTGCGCAGGCCAGTACCAATTTGCCGCCTTTGCCCGACAGCAAGCCGTTGTTCCAGAGCATGTTCACCGACCGCGCGCGCAAAGCAGTGACGCAAACCGTAAGTAGCCTATGGGCGCCGGCCGATACTGCGTCAGCGTCGCCTGATGCCGGGCGTCCGCTCGAACTGTTTACCGACATCCGGCCCAACACGAAAAAACTGCTCGGCAACGCTTCGTAAGATGGGGCCACGGGCGCGCGATCGTCGTTAACGTTGCATCAATTTCTATGGTGAACGCTTTGTTAAGCCTCGTTCGTTAGGCTTTGCGGGCGCCGTCAGTATGGACGGCAGGTTCGTAAGCGTCTGGTCGTGTCATGATTGTACGTCAGTTCCTGCAGTGGATCCGCCATGCGCCGCCCGGCGAACGCGCCGAGGCCACATCCGCACTGGCACGCGCTTATCTGCATTCCGATTTATCGTCCGACGATCTTGCCGCCGCCGAAGGCGCGATGATCATGTTGCTGGATGATCCCTCGCCGCTGGTGCGCTGCGCGCTCGCGGAAGTTTTTGCGTCATCCCAGAAGGCGCCGCTGGTCGTGGTGCGCGCGCTTGCCAGCGATCAACCCGATGTCGCGCTGCCGGTGTTGTCGCGCTCGCCGCTACTGCTTGACGAAGACCTGGTCGATTTGATCGCCACCGGCCAGCCGACGGCGCAAGTCGCGATTGCCGGCCGCGCGATGTTGTCGCGCCCTCTGGCGGCGGCCATCGCCGAAGTCGGATCGGCGCAGGCTTGCCTCGCACTCCTGGAAAATTCCGACGCCGACATTGCGCCGTTCTCGATCGACCGCATGGTCGAACGTTTCGGCCATCTGGCGGCGATCCGTGAAAACCTGGCGGCGCGCGACGACCTGCCGATGGCGACGCGCCAGGCGCTGCTCAGCAAGCTCTCGCTTACGCTGGCGGGCTTTGTCGCCGCCCGGCAATGGCTGGGACCGGAACACGCGCAATACGCGGCGCGCGAGGCCTGCGAAAAGGCGACGCTCGCGCTCGCCGCCGAGACGCCTTACGACGAGATCGCCGAACTGATGCGGCATTTGCGCCAAAGCGGCCAGCTCACCGCCGGCATGATCCTGCGCGCGCTTTTGTGCGGCAATGTCGTGCTGTTCGAGGAAGCGCTCACCGAATTGTCCGGCCTGCCGCTCGACCGCGTCACCGGTTATATCCACGACAAGAATATTTCTGGCTTCCACGCGCTCTACAGCAAGGCCGGGCTGCCGGATGTCGCCTATCCGGCCTTCCGCGAGGCCATCGCGGCGATGCGCGACGGTATCATGGTCGGCGAGCAGGGCGGGGTGGCGCGGCTCAAGCGGCGCATGGTCGAGCGCGTGCTGGCGCGTTGCGCGCATGAACGCGGACCCGATACGGCGTCGCTATTGGCTTTGCTCCGGCGCTTTGCGGTCGAAGCCGCCCGCGAGGAAGCCCGCATGTTCTGCGACGATTTGGTGGCCAACGATCAAATGGCCGGCGAGCGGCGGCTGGTGGCGTAAGCCAGGCTTGCCGCGGAAAAATTTATTCCGGCACGATCGAGGGGCCCGATATCTGCTCAAGCACTTCGGGCCGGTCGCGATTTTCGAAAATTAGGAATTCGTCGGTGACCTCGCGCAGCCGCCCGGTCAATGATGCCGCCAATTCCTGGGCGTCCGATTTGGAATATTCGCGATAGATGGCGCGCACCGCGTCGACATGCTGATCCACCAGTTTGACGGGAATGCGGGTGGCATCGGGCGTGTATTCCAGCAGCCGGCATAGGCTGTCGGCCGCCGCCGCCACCAGCGGAAACCCGAATGTCGCGGCTTCGCCCTTGATGTCGTGGGCGGCGTGGAACAGTGCTTCCTTGGTGCTCTTGGTAAAACCGATCTTGACGACGCCGTGACGGGCCAGATCGAGCCGGTCACATTCGGAATCCATCCACGAGGCGAATTCCGGGGCGAGTGCCGCCAGTGCCTTTTCGGCGCGACTGACCGGATCTTCTTCGCCGGGCGAATAGGGCCTGTTGGAGATCGCCTTGCGCAGCTTGTCTTCCGGCGTAATGACCTCGTGATCGCCGTAAGTGGCGGACGCCGCCGTGATTTTCGGGGGGGCCATGGTCGTTGCCTCTAGCCTGGGGTGCGGACTTTTTCGAGCAAGGGTGCTTGGCGGATGACATCGGCCTTGCCGCCTTTGCGGCGTTCGGGGCCGACATAGTTGGGATTGACGTTGCGGCGCCGGTCGGGCCCGAAATAGGTCTTGGTCTTGATGAACGGGCGCGGATTGGCGACCACGTTGACGATGCGCTGATAGAGGCCCTTAGCCGAGATCGGCTTGGCGAGGAATTCGGTGACGCCGGCATCGCGCGCCGCGGTGACGCGCTTTTTCTCGGAATGTCCGGTGAGCATGATGATCGCCACATAAGGATTGGAGTTGGCGCCGGGCTGGCGGATCATCTGCGTGAGTTCGAGCCCGTCGAAAATCGGCATCGCCCAATCGGTAATGACGATGTCGGGGATGTAATGGGTAAAGGCTTCCAGGCCGGCGGCGCCGTCTTCCGCCTCGTAGACTTCGCGCGCACCGAAGCCGTGCAGCAGCGTGCGCAATATCCTGCGCATATGGGCGTTATCGTCGATGACGAGGAAACGCAGGCGGTTGAAGTCGATACGGACCATGAGTACCCCGGGCCTCGGGCGAAGGGCGCCCGATACCGTAAGGCAAACTACTGAGCGCCCATTAAGGAAGAGTTTAGGATGTTGGAGCCCGTTTTTGGGGGCTTTGGCGCCTGATTTTGGGCCACAGGCCCGGAAAAAGGCCAGTCCTTGTTGAACCGGCTCTCATCTTGCGCCATCAAGTTACGGTAGGCTTTGCGCGCGGCTCTATTTCGCTAGGGTGCTCCATGAAAACCATCCTGATCCCGGCCGAGGATCACGACGCGATGCCGGCGGTTCTTGAGGCCGCCCGGCTGATCGCGCAGCAGTTCGAAAGCTATATGGAGGGCTTTGCGGTCCGCCCGTCATTCGGGACCTATGTGACGGTCGAACCGGTGAGCGGCATCGCCATTTCAGGTGCTTTCGAAGCCGACACTGCCAAGCAGGTGCGCGCCGAATTCGAGACCTTCATGCAGTCGCATGGCGTGGCGCGCGCGGCGGCCGGTGACGGACTTGCGCGTTATTCCTACGATTGGCCGCGCGACGAACCGGCCGAGGATGAGTTTATCGGGCGCCGTGGCCGCGTCTTCGATTTGATCGTATTGGGCAAGCCCGGACCCGAGCCGCAAAATCCGCGCATGGCGGCGTTGGAGGCCGCCTTGTTCGAAAGCGGCCGTCCGGTTCTGATCGTGCCGCCGTCGGTCCCGCAATCGATCGGACGCAACGTGCTGGTGGCCTGGAACGACAGCACCGAACAGGCCCACACCAACGCCTTCGCTATTCCGCTGTTGCAACGTGCCGACAAGGTGACGGTATTGACGGTTGAAGGCGGAACGGCATCGGCGGCGTCCTGCGAGAGGGCCGCGCTTCATCTACGGCGCAACGGCGTCAACGCAACCGCTTTGCTGATCAAGTCCGGCGCGCGCTATTCGGGCGAGGCGACCGGCGAGGTCATCCTCGCTCAGGCGGCGAAGCTTGGCTGCGATCTCGTGGTCAAGAGCGCCTATACCCAGAGCCGTTTGCGCCAAATGATTTTTGGCGGCGCCACGCGCCGTATCTTGGGCAATGCCACGCTGCCGGTATTCATGGCGCATTAAGTCGAATGACGCACGAGCCCGATCAGCCAAAATTTTCGACCAGTCCCGACGGACATAAATATCCGGCATTCCTGACGGTGTTCCCGTCGATCATGCTGCCGATGTTTCTGGCGGTGGTGGATCAGACGATCGTCGCCACCGCGTTGCCGGCGATCGTGGCGTCCACCGGCCATGTGGAACGCGCGTCATGGGTGGTCGTGTCTTATCTGATTGCGGCGACGATTGCCGCGCCGATTTATGGCCGGCTCGGCGATGCTTTCGGCCGCAGGCGTTTGATGTTTGGCGCTCTTACGCTGTTCATTCTTGCTTCGCTTTTGTGCGCGGCGTCGCCGACCGTCGAATGGCTGACGCTCGCCCGCGTGCTGCAAGGTCTCGGCGGCGGCGGCCTGATGACGCTGTCGCAAGCGCTGGTCGGCGAGGCGATCCCGCCGCGTGAGCGGGCGCGCTATCAAGGCTATCTCGCGGCGGTCGCGGTTTGCGCGAATACATTTGGTCCGATCGCCGGCGGCTATCTGACCGAGCATTTCGGCTGGCAATCGATTTTCCTGGTCAATGTGCCGATTGGGCTGGGCGCGCTAGGGCTGACAATCCGGCTGCCCAATCCGGTGCGCGAACGGCTGCCGTGGAAGGCCGATCCCGGTGGGCTCATTCTGTTCACATTATTTATTGCAACCGCGCTTCTGTCGCTCGAACAAGTGCAGCACGCCGAATTAAGTTCGCTGCCGCTCGGCGGCGCGCTGCTGGCGGCTGCCCTGGTCGCGCTGGTGTGGCTGGTGCGGCACGAGAACCGCGCGCCGTCGCCGCTTATTCCGCTCGGCCTGTTGCGCCAGCCCGCGATCTGGCACAGCGATTCGCTGGCAGCGTGTCATGGCGCCGCCCTGGTGTCGCTGATCACGTTTTTGCCGGTCTATCTGGAAGTGGTGCGCGGGGCTTCGCCGTCGGAGACCGGCTTCCTGCTGGTGCCGCTCACCATCGGAATCGGCGCCGGCTCGCTGGTGACGGGCCGGCTGGTCAGCAAGACCGGATTGACCACGGTGTTCCCGGTGGCCGGTCTCGCCGTGGCCACGCTCTGTCTCGTAGTGCTCGCAGTGGGCGCGCCCTTATTCGGCAACGCCGCCCTTGCCGGCCTGCTGCTGCTGATTGGCTTGTTTATGGGCACCGTGATGGGTGTCGTGCAGGTCTCCGTGCAGAGCGCGGCGGGGCCACTGCGGCTGGGTGAAGCGGCGGCATCCGTGCAATTCTCGCGTTCAATCGGAGCGGCCTTCGGTACCGCGGTGGTGGCGACGGTGTTGTTTGCAACATTGGCGATCAGAAATCCGGAATCCGCCCGGGTCTTTGCGTCGCTGGTCGAGCACCTCACGCATACCGGCACGCCGTTGCCGGCGGCTGAGCGTGCCGTTGTTCAGGACGACATCGTGCTTGCCTTCCGTGCCGGGTTTTTGATGATGGCGCTGTTCACCAGCGCAGGCTGTCTGCTCGCGCTTACCAATCCGTTGCGCCGCATCTAGCGTTTAGTTCTTGAGCAGCGCCGCCATGATGCGCTCGCGCGTGAGCGGCAAGTCTCGAATACGCGCGCCAAGGGCATGCGAGACGGCGTTTCCGATCGCCGCGGCGGTGGGGCCGGCGGTGACTTCGCCGACGCCGAGCGGCACTTCGTCCTTGGTGTTGATCAATTCGCAATCGATTTCCGGCACTTCGCTGAATTTGAGCACCGGGTAGGTCTCCCAATCGAATGACGCCACCGCATTGTCGAAGCGAACCTGCTCCTTGAGCACCCAGCTTATCGATTGGACGATGCCGCCCTCGATCTGGTTGATGGCGCCGTCGGGATTGACCGCCAGCCCGGCATCGGTCGCGCACCACACGTGGCCAATGCGGATTTCCTCATCGACATCAAGCTCGACCACGACCGCGCAGTAAGCCGCACGGTTCTTGTAGCGCGAGAATGCGATGCCGCGGCCATGGCCGGCGCCGCCGGGCGCGCCCGGTTGCCACTTCGCCATTGCGGCCACTTTTTCGATCACGGCACGCGCGCGTTTGTCGGCAATGATCGATAGCCGGTATTCGACCGGGTCTTTGCCGGCGCGCTCGGCCAGTTCGTCGATGGCGCATTCCATCGCGAACACATTCGGCATGGCGCCGAGCCCGCGCAGCGCCGAGGTGCGCACCGGCGTTTCGGTGACGAGGTGATGGACGATGCGCTTGGCCGCGATGTCGTAGAGCGGTTCGCCATTGCGGGTGCCGCCGCCGCCGTTGGATTCCGGCACGCAAGAGGGCGGCGGCTCGGGCAGGGGATTGGGCAGCGCCTGCGCGCCCAGCAGAATGCCGCCGGCGCCGGGCCGTTTGTTGTGCGTGCCGCTCCAGATTTCCTGCGTCCAGTCGGCCGGCTTGCCGTCGGCATCGAGCAGTGCGCGCACCTTCACCACCATGGCCGGGCTTTTGGGCTCGTAGACGAATTCCTCCTCGCGCCGCCAGCGCACGCGGATCGGCTTGCCCGGTATCTGCATCGCGATGATCGCGGCGTCGGCGGCGGCATCGTCGGCCCCGTTATGGCCATAACAGCCCGACCCCTGCGCGTGATGCACGGTGATGGCGGAGGCGTCCAAGCCAAGCGTCTTGGCCAGCATGCCGCGCAGCGGGAACACGCCTTGGCAATGCGTCCAGACCGTCAGATGGCCGTCGCGAAATTCCGCGAGCCCGCAAGACGGCGAGATCGAGGCATGCGCCAGATAGCCGCGCGAATAGGTCGCTTCGAAGCGCTCTTTGCCTTGGGCATCGGCGGGCTCTGGCGCGCCGATGACGCGGTCGATGGCGGGGCGTTGCAATAGCCAAGTGGCTTCCTGCTGGAGCGGGGTGGGCGCCTCGACATGCTGCCAGATGACATGGTTGACGGCGGCGGCGCCGGCCAGATCGACCGCGGTTTCGTTGTCGCCGACAATGGCGAGGAAATTGCCTTTGCGCACGAAGCTGATATCGCCCTTGGCGGCGCGTTTGATGGCGGCTTCGTCGATGGCGGCGATAGAGGCGCCGCGGTTCGGCTGGCGCACGACGCGGGCATGCAGCATGCCGTCAAGCTGCATGTCATGGATAAATACCGCGTCGCCGAATATCTTCGCCGGCAAATCGAGCCGCGGGCTGCTCGCGCCAATCGTCTTCGAAGTCCGCGACGGCCTTACGCGCGCCACTGCCGGTTGCCTTGACGGCGAGGTTTACTGCACCTGCCAGCGTCCAGTAATCCTGGCCGGTGGTGGCGCCGTTGCGCAGGATGCTGCCGTCGCGAATGCCGAGTTCGCCAGCTTCGCAGCCGATAATTTTCGCTGCTTGATCGAGGAACAGCGCGCGCACATCGGCGCAAGCCTGCCGCATGGCGACGCCGCCGAATTGAATTGATTGGCTGCCGGCGGTGTAGCCTTCGTTGGGTGCGCGGTCGGTGTCGCCGGAATGGATGGCGATGCGCGCCATGGCGACATCGAGTTCATCCGACGCGATCTGCGCCATCGCGGTGAGCACACCCTGGCCGATTTCGACGCGGCCGGTATTGATGGTGACCTTGCCGGGCGCGGGAAACGCCACCCATTTATCGAGGATCGGATTGTCGTTGAGCGGACCGGGCAGCGGCGCGTTCATTGCGGCGCTCCAGAGCGCATCCGAGCCGCGGCTTTCTCGACCGCGCGCATGATACGGTTATGGGAACCGCAACGGCAGATATTGCCGTCGAGCGCCAACGCGATCTCTCCCCGCGTCGGCGACGGATTTTTCGCCAGCAGCGCGGTCGCGCTAATCAAAATACCCGCCAGGCAATAGCCGCATTGGCCGGCTTGTTCATCGATGAAGGCCTGCTGGAGCGGGTGAGGGTGTGACGGCGTGCCCAGCCCCTCGACCGTGGTGATTTGTTTCCCGGCCACGCTGGAAATCGGCTTGGTGCAGCATTTCTCGGGCTGGCCATCGATCAGCACCATGCAGCAGCCGCACTGTTCGAGTCCGCAGCCGAAACGCGTGCCCATAAGGCCCAGGTCGTTGCGAAGCACATTGAGTAGCGGCGTGTCGTCGTTCGAAGGAGAGACGCTGACGGCATTGCCGTTGACAAAAAAATCGATTTGCTTCGTCATAGTGACTTGTATTGTTTGCGCATGATCTTGTCCGAAAACCGGTTCCCACTTTTCGGGATCATGCGCTAAAACCCAAACTGTTCGCTCAAAATCCGCTCGTCCAGATTATGGCCGGGATCGAACAGCATGTTGAGCGACACGCTATGGTCCATGCGCACGTCGACGCTGCGCACCGAGCGCACTTCGTCGTGGTCGGCGACCGCCGCCACCGGGCGTTTGTCGGCGTCCTGCACCTCGATGGTGACTTTGGCCTTGTCGGGCAACAGCGCGCCGCGCCAGCGCCGCGGCCGGAACGGGCTGATGGCGGTAAGCGCGAGCAAGGGCGCGTTGATCGGGATGATCGGGCCTTGCACCGAAAGATTATAGGCGGTGGAGCCGGCTGGCGTCGACACCAGCACGCCATCGGCGACCAATTCGGCGAGCCGCTCCTTGCCGTCGATCAGAATCCGTAGATGCGCGGCCTGTGCGTTTTGGCGGAATAGCGAAACCTCGTTAATGGCATGCCGCTCGTGCGCGCGGCCCTCCAGGTCGATAGCATGCATCAGCAAGGGGTAGATGACGGTGCGATGCGCGGCTGCGAGGCGTTCGATCAAGCCACCAATGTGAAACTCGTTCATCAGGAAGCCGACCGTGCCGCAATTCATCCCATAGATCGGTTTGCCCGTGTTCATGAACGTGTGCAGGGTTTGCAGCATCAGCCCATCGCCGCCGAGCGCGACAATGACGTCGGCAATGGCAGGTTCGGCTTGGCCGTAATGCTTTTCCAAGAGTGCACAGGCCTCGCGCGCCTCCGGCGTATTGCTGGCGACAAAGGCGATATGCTTGAAACTGTGGGCCTTCGGGCTCATTCGGGGCTCTCGGTCGGGGCTGCCGGGCGGGCACCGTGTATACGACCTGGGCCTCGATTGTCGAGGCTAGGGGGACGGGCGCCCGTTAAGCCGACGCAACCAGCCCATTCAAGCCCTTCAACGTAGCACTGCCGGGGAAGATGCTGGAAGCCAATGCGCGCTCGTCGACGCGCAAATGGTCGCGCAGCACGCCTTTGAGAATGGCGCGCAGATCCATGGTCGGTTTGAGGTCGCGGGCCTCATAGAGTTTTGCCTCGCTCAAGCCCGGCCAATCGGCGATCACGCGGCCGCCTTTGACGGCGCCGCCCGCCAGCAATGCGACCGTCGCGGTGCCGTGGTCGGTGCCTTGGGTGCCGTTGATGCGTGCCGTGCGGCCAAATTCGGTGATGACGGCGACCGCGGTTTCCTTCCAGGCGTCGCCCATGCCGCTTTCGACGGCACCGAGCGCGCCATCGAGCGCCCCCAGCAAAGCCGCAAGCCGCCCGCTGGCGGCGCCTTCGTCGGCATGGGTGTCCCAGCCGTCGAAAGCGAGAGCGCCGATACGCGGGCCATCGCCGCGCGCCATGAACTTGGCGGCGGCTCCGGCGGATTCGGCGAAATAGGCGCGCACGGCGGCGCCCGGCACGGTCGAACGCGGGCCGTTGTCCTTATGGGGGTTCATGTCCATGCCGCCTTCGCGTGCGATCGCGGTCAGGCCAGCATGTTCTTCCAATGCATGCGCCAACGCCGGATCGGTATGGCGGTAGAGTTCAAGCAGGCGCATCATCGTATCGTCGGTGGCGGGCGGCAGTTTCGGCGGCGTCCAGGACATGACCGGCGCGGAGCCGCGCACGACCAGCGGCGTCACCGGGCCGACGGCGAAAGCTTGATTGCTGCCACCATGGCCGTTCACTTGGCCCGCAGGCGCCAATGAAGCGAGCGCGCGGTTGAGCCAGCCGGTATCGACGGCGCCGGGTTTGGTCAGACCGCTTTCCAGCACATCCTGGCCGTCGAAATGCGACCGTTCGCGATAGGGCGAGGCGACCGCATGTACGATGCTGGCCTGGTTTGCCTTGTACATGCGGTGCAGGTTAGGCATGGCCGGGTTGAGCGCGAAGAAATGTATCAGCGGCAATGCCGGTGTTGCGCCATCGAGCGTGAGCGCCGCATCGCCGCGCAGCCGCAGCCAATCGGGATCGCCGACCGGCGCCACCGCGGCCAGGCCATCGAGCGCACCGCGCAATACGATCACCAGGAAGCGCGGATCGCGGCCTTCGGCGAGGGCCGCTCGTGGCATATGAGCCCAGGCAAACAATACGCCGGATGCGAGCAGGAGTTGGCGGCGGGAAGGCGCGTGAAGTTGCATGGTCATGTCATCACCGTCTCTGGAATTCGGGCGCCATCAGCAAAAGCGCTAGCGCCTGCGGACGGCTCTCGGCGTGTTTGACCGCTTCGCGCGTGTCGCGCGAGGCTAGCGGCCCGAGCGCCAGGTCCACCATCTCGTCCGGCTCCTGGCCTTTGTTGCCGACGATGCGGCCAACCTGATTGGCGATGTCGAGACGCTGCGCCATGCCGTCGAGCCAGGCCGCGCTATCGTCGGAGAAACCTTTTGGCGCCGGCGGACGCCACAATGGCTCGCCCAGAAGATTCTGCACATTCACGACCCGGCGCACGTCCTGCGCCGCAAGGCCAGTGGCGCGCATGGAGGCCATGGCCCATTCGCCGGGCTTTTTCAGTTTGGCGCGCGGCGCTGCCCATGATTCCTGCGCGCTCACCAATGTCTTGGTGACTTCCATCAGATCGCCTTGCGTATCGAGGAAGCGCTTGGTCAATTTGCCGACCAAAAGCGGCGGCGGCTCGTCGGCGACGAAATGGATTGCGAGTTTGGTTGCGATGTGTTTTGCGGTCGCCGGGTTGCGCGCAACATCGTGTAGCACGGCGCGGCCCTGGTCGAAGCCGGTGTCGGGATAGTTCTTGCCGATGACCGTTTGCGCGCCCGGTTCATGCATGCGTGGATTGAACGTGAATTCGCCGCCATGCTCGGCATCGCGCTTGGGCGGCACGATGGTCCAGCCGGTGATGACCTTGGCGAAATTGGTGACGTCGGTCTGGCTGTATACCGTGCGCACGCCGAGCGTATGCAGTTCCAGAATTTCGCGCGCCAGATTCTCGTTGAGTCCTTTGCCCTGGCGCAAGCCGGCGATCGAAGACGGGCCGATCGAGCGCGCATTGTCGAGATAGAGCAGCATGGCCGGATGGCTTTCGGCCGCGATCAGCATGTCGGAAAATTTGCCCAATATATGCGGGCGGATCGCCTCGCGTTCATAGGCGCCGCAGAGCGGACGAGTCGGCCCCTTGTCGGCCGAGACGCAAAAATGATTTGACCAGAACCAGACCAGGCGCTCGGCCAGACCGATATCGGCGTTGAGGGCCGCGTCGTAGCGCGCTTTGGCCTCCTCGAGATAAATCTGCTGCGGCACGCCGGGCTGCTGGCGCGGCGGTTTATTGGCGTCTTCGGGTTTCGCCATATCTTTATTGGCCATCTCCTTGTTGGCCATTTCGTTATTGGCCATATCCTTATTGGTGGCATCGGGTTTTGCCATCTCGCCGGCTTGCGGGGCTTTGGCTGCTTCCTGCGCATCGATTTGCGCCACCAGCCGGGCGGCTTTGCGCTCCTGGCGAAAATCGAAAGCCGCGCGCGCCGCTTCGCCGCCGCTCAATAAATCGGGATTGTCGATCAGGCCGGCGCCGGTTTTGAGGTCGGCCAGCACGGCGCCGCGCGGGTCGGAGGCGATGGCCGAAATGTCGCCGGGACGCGGGCCAAAGCCGAAGCGGTGCAGCGCGAGCGCTGCCTGCGCCTTAGGTTCCTGTGCGGCGGAGTCGGTGGCCATGGCGCCCAATCTTCACGTTCAAGACTTCGAACCGCGACGCTCGCCCCCGCTGGCGAAGTTGCGCAGGAGTTGTGTCGAGACTAAGGCGTTACCGTTTCGCGAACGTAAAAACCGCGTGAAGAATTGGAGTGAAAGAGCGCGAGTTCCATTGCCTGAAGAACTGGAAAGCCCCGCATCCCGTTTGCACGGGGCGGGGCTTTCGTTGTGTGAGCGTCAGTGGCGTATGGGCGCCAGACTAGTAACTGGCTTTGCCGTCGATCACGGCCTTGAGCTCGATATATTCCTTGCAACTCGTATTGCCGCAAAGCGCGTTGACCTTGGCGAGGTAATCCTCGGCCTTGAGCCGGTTGCCCTGTTCCATGTGCCACATGCCGTAATAGGACCAGGTGCGGGTGTGATTCGGATCGGCCTTGAGGGCGGCCTCGTACCAAATCTTGGATTGCTCGTAATTGCCCAGCTTGCGGTTGGCGTAGCCGATGTAATTGGCGACATCGGGGTGTTCGTCATGGCCAAGCGCATGCATGGCGGCGATGCCGCCCTTGTAGTCGCCGGCCAGGATCAATTCGCGGGCGGCGCGATAATTGCGCAAAAATTTGGCCTGAGCGAGCTGCTGCTCTTGCTCTTCGATGGCGCTGCCATCGCCTTTTTTCTTCTTTTTGCCGTCGTCGGTCGGCGGCGGATTGTCGGTGCCCATGGCATAGACGGTGACCGGCTTGATACTGACGGCGGCCACAAGAAATGCGGCGGCGGCGAGGTAGCCTGCTTTACGAAGGTGATTGGCAAAGATCATGGCGGCGGTCTCCTGCTGGCGGCGGCCCGGTGATATTAGGCCGATTCCGGTGCCTAAGAATAAAACAATCTGTGATCGGGCTTTAGTCCCAAAAAACGCCCGGCGGGGACGAATATTCCGTGCGGCCTTGATCCGGCCCGCTTTCCGACACCGCGCGGGCGGGTGTTTGAACGCGCGATAACGGCGCGCTTCAGAGTGGGTTCAGTGCCCCCGGCGCATTCTCCCCGTTAACGACGGCGGTAACGCCAGTCGGCCGAATAACCCCAAGGGTTTGCGGCAACCCGATTGAGAATAGGACAATACCATGTTTAGGAAACTCGCAGCAGCCGCCATCGCCGTAAGCCTGATCGCTGGCCCGGCGCTGGCCCAAGGAACGACAATTGTGCCCGCCACCACCAGCCAGACGGCGGGCGTAAAGACCGACGTCAAGGTCAAGACCACCGAGATGAAGGTCACCAAGACCAAAAAGCATGTCGCGATGCATCGCCATCACCGCAAGCACTTCGCGCATGTGAAGCATGTCAAACACGTGAAGATCGCCAAGCACCTGAAGCACATCAAGCAAGTTAAGCAGCCGGCCAAGAACAAGATCGCCGGCTAAGCGTCTTCGCTTAAAGACGCGATTGTCGAAAGAGCAGGCGCTGCTGGCGCAATCCAGCGGCGCTTGACTCATGCGCGCATAAAGCCGAAAATTTTTACTGTGCTGGTTCCCCGGGTAGCACCGGGGACGAAAGAGGGAACACAAGTACCGCGCATTCGGCCTTTTTGAATGCACAGCGATTTGTGGCTGCCCCCGCAACTGTTAGCGGCGAGCCCGCGTCCATACGGCCACTGGGAAACTGGGAAGGCCGGACGCAACTGAGCGACGACCCGCGAGCCAGGAAACCTGCCAGCACAGTCACCCAACCGGTGGACGGGAGGTCCATACGGAGCGCGCTTTCGCAGCGGTGACGTCAATGCCGGTGCGATGGCCGTGAGGGTTTGACACTCCCACGACTTCGACAAAGTGAGCGTAACTGCGCCCTCACGGGCGTTCTGCGTCGCTGTGTCCTTCGCATCGGGTTTGGTTTCACCCGATGTGCGCGGCCTTTAAGGCTGCGTGCAAACGAAGGAATGCAAGTCATGGGGCACTTTCATCGCGTAACCGGCGCCGGGCTGGCGCTGGTGGCGTTGCTGGCGGCAACAGCCGCGCATGCGCAAGACAATTCAGTGACGCTGCCGACTATTGCTGTTAGCCCGACAACGATTCCGACACCGATCGATCAACTCGCGAGTTCGGTCACCGTCATCACCGGCGAGGAGATCGAGAGAGATCAACGCCGCACCTTGCCTGACGTCCTCAACAACGTGCCCGGCGTCAACGTCGTCCAAAGCGGCGGCCCAGGCGGCCAGGCGGCGATCTTCATGCGCGGCACAGGCTCGCAGCACGTCAAGGTGCTGATCGACGGTATCGATGCTAGCGACCCGAGCACACCGAACGGCGCGGTCGATCTCGCCCATCTGCTGACGACCAATATCGAGCAGATAGAAGTGTTGCGGGGCCCGCAAGGCGGCCTTTACGGCTCCAATGCCATCGGCGGCGTGATCTCAATCACGACCAAGAAGGGCTCCGGCCCGGCTAAGATGACGGCGACGGTCGAAGGCGGCTCGCTCGGCACGTTCAACCAGTCGGCCGGCGTCAGCGGATCTTCGGGACAGTTCAACTACACGTTCGACGTGTCGCATTTTCGCGCCGCCAGCATTCCGGTGACGCCGCTTTATTACCTGCCGCCGGGCCAGCAAAGGAATAACGACTACTACGACAATATGACCTATGCGACGCGGCTCGGCTTCGACGCCAACGAAAATCTCAGCTTCAATTTCTACGGCCGCTTCACCGATTCGACGCTTCGCTTCACCAATGATTTGTTCAACTTTATCCTGCTGTCGCTCGCGCCGAACCCCGATCAATCCTTCCAGCAGGCGCACGCCGCCTATGGCCGCGTCGAAACGGTGTGGAAACTTCTCGACGGCCGTTTTGTGAATACGTTTGGCGTGAACGTCACCGACTATAAGCGGTCGACGCAGGACCCGAATGTGTCGCCGGAGTTCTCGCTATAACGGCACCCGCACCAAGTTCGATTGGCGCGGAAATTTTGCGGTGACGCCCGAACAGATGCTTGTGATGGGACTTGAGCGGGAAGATGAACGCGCCGGCAGCAGTTCGCTTGGCACATTCCCGGCCGGCCCCATTTCGTTCAACGCGAATAGCGGTAATCAAGCCGCTTATCTGGAGCTTCAATCGAAATTTGCCGAACGACTTCTTCCTCGTCAGCAATATCCGCGTCGACGACAACGATCAGTTCGGCAGCCATTTCACCTGGCGTGTGGCGCCGGCCTTCCTCGTGCCGGTCACGGACACCAAATTGAAGGCGTCCTACGGCACAGGCTTCAAGGCGCCGACACTTTACGAACTCTACGGTGTTGGCGATTTCAACTTCATCGGAAATCCGCTACTCAAGCCGGAAACCAGCACGGGTTATGAATATGGCTTCGAGCAGCCAATCGCCAACGATCGCTTTAGGTTTGGTGCGACGTATTTCCACAGCGATATTACCGACCTGATCAACGGCGTCTTCGTTCCGGCCAACACTTATGTGAACATCGGCAAAGCCTTGATCCACGGCTACGAGACTTTTGCCGAAGCCAAGGTGACAGAACGCTTGCGCGTGCGGGGCGACTACACGCAGACCGTCGCCACGGACGCAACTACGGGCGCCGAGTTGCAGCGCCGGCCGCGCGACAAGCTGAGCGGGAACGGTGGTGTGGTCGGTGAGCGAGGCGCTAACGCTTTCGACGAACGTGATCTATGTCGGGACGTGGAAGGATTTCGACCGGGCGGGCAATCTACTCGCGCGCGCGGATGCGCCGCGGTTACACCGTCGTCAATCTCGCGGCCAATTACGTCGTGGACAAGAACGTCACGGTGTTCGGGCGCATCGATAATCTGTTCAACAAACAATATGAGGATCCGACCGGATGGATGCACCCGGGCTTTGGCGTCTTCGGCGGTAACGCGTACAAGAGCTCACCAGTAAATGACCGCGCGCCTACAGCGGTTGCCACTCCACCGGCACCAGCTCATAGCCGTTGCCGGTTTTGGCGATGTGGCCGCAGGCCGGGAAGGGGAAATGAAACGCCTCGACCAGCATGCGGTCGCTGGCCGCGCGGTCGAGCATGGCGCGGCGCGCGCGCGCGGCCAAGGGCCCGTCCATGTCGAAGATCGGCTGCCAATCCGGATGGCGCGCGAACAGATAAGGATTGCGCACGGTGTCGCTCATGACCAGCATCGACGCATTGCCGGAATGGATTGCAAAGGCGGTGTGGCCTGGCGTGTGGCCATAGGCCGGGATCGAGACAATGCCGGGCGCCACCTCGGCACCGGGTTTGAAGTGGCGCACTTCTTTGGCGATGTCGCCGAAAATGCGCCGCGCATTGAGGAAATAGCCGTGCACCGATTTCGGTACGCCGGCCATGTGCGCGTCGTTCATCCAGTAAGCCCATTCCGGTTCCGGCACCCATATCTCGGCATTGGCAAAGACCTTGCCGCCGTCCTTGGTCTTGAGGCCGTCGATATGGTCGGGATGAAAATGCGAGATCAGGATGGTGTCGATCGCAGCCGGCGCGATGCCGGCTGTGGCGAGATTGGCGAGCAAGAAACCCGCGCTGTCGGTGATCTGGCCGGCGGTGCCGGTGTCGATCAAGATGAGCTTGCTGCCGGTGTTCACCAGTAGCGCGGTGAAAGTGATCGGCAATATGCCGGGCGGCAGGAACGCCGCCGCCAGCGCGCGGTTGACATCGCGGCCACTGGCATTGCGCATGAACTGGCCGTCGATCGGCAGATTCCAGATACCGTCGTAAAGCGCGGTGAGCTGATAGTCGCCGAGCTTGTACCGATAGACGCCGGGCCCTTGCGCGCCGGAAACAGGCGCCGCCGCATCGGCCGGTGCGGCGAGCGCCAAGCCGCCCGCCGCAAGCGCGGTTCCAGTTAAGAATGTGCGGCGGGACAGTGCGGCCATTCGCGGTTCTAATCCGCCTTGATGTTGTTGTCCTTTACGACTTTGCCCCACACTTTCATTTGACCGGCGACGAATTCGCGCAGCACCTGCGGGCCGCCGAGCGTGAGCGAGACCTGCTGGGTTTCGGTCAGTTGCTTGGCCACGCGCTCTTCGCGCAGGCACGCCGCCATTTCGGTGCCGACGCGATCGATGATCGGCTTGGGCGTTCCTGCCGGCGCGAAAATGCCCCACCAGGCATAGGCTTCGAAGCCGGGAAAGCCGCTCTCGGCCACGGTCGGCACCGCCGCGAGAAATTGATTACGGGCTATTCCGGTCTGCGCGAGGGCGCGCAGGCCGCCGCTTCTAACCTGTGGCATCGACAGTGCGGTGCTGCCGACAAGGATATCGACGTGCCCGCCCAATGCGTCGGTCATCGCCGGTCCGCCGCCGCGATAGGGCACATGGACCAATGTAACGCCGGCGCGTTGCGCCAACATCGCCATCGCCAGATGGCCGACGCTGCCGCTGCCAACCGAAGCGTAGCTGACGCTGCCGGGTTTCTGCTTGGCGGCGGCGAGCAAATCGGCGAGCGAGTTGTATGGCTTGGCTTTGGCGGTGGCGAGCAAGTAGGGCGCGGTACCGATCAAGAGAACCGGGTCGAGATCCTTTTCACTGTCATAGGGCAGGCTCGGCAGCACGAAGGGATTGGCCGCGTGATTGTCGAACACGGCGAGCCAAGTGCTGCCGTCGGGCGGCGATTTCGCTACCCAGCCAGTGCCGACACTGCCGGAGGCGCCGGCCCGGTTCTCGATGATGATGGTGGTGCCCAGGCGTTCCTGCAGCGGCGCTTGGACCAGCCGCATGATGGCGTCGGTCGATCCGCCCGGCGGATAGGCGACGACCATTCTGATATTGGCCGGTGGCCATCCCGGTGTTTGTGCGCGCCCAGCGAAAGGCGCGGCCAAAGGTGCGGTGACGGTGCCAAGCAGGATCGTGCGTCGCGTGAATTTCATTGTTTTCTCCCCCGGATATTTATTGTTATGGCCAGCTTACAATTATCCCGGGTATGGCGCGAGACGCTTGGCTGGCCGATCCGGCGCCAGGCGCTATGATTGCCAATACGGGAATGAAAAGGCCGGCATGAAAAGCCGGGCACGAAGGAGCGGATAATGGTGTGGCGGATGCGGAGGTTTGCACTTTTGGCCACAGCATTGGCCGGCTGCGCGCTTGGCGGCTGCACGACGGAAGTTGGTCCCAGTCCGGCGGAACTCAAGGCAAGCTGGGAGGCGCAGAACGTCTCCCCGCAAAACTATAAGCAGGATTTACTGGCCTATATGCGCACTTATCTCAACGACCCGACGCGGATTCGCGATAGCGCGGTCTCGGCCCCGGTGCTCAAGGATTTCGGACAAGGCCAACGCTACATGGCCTGCGTGCGTTTCAACGCACGCAATGGCGACGGGAAATATATGGGAACAAAAGAGGGCGTCGCCGTCTATGTGTCGGGAAAGCTCGACCGTTTTTTCGATACGCCGCGCGAGGCGCGCGAGATATGCAAGGACGCGGCCTACGCGCCGTTCCCCGAACTGGCCGCGCTAAAACGATAATAAAAAACGAAACGCCGGTACAAATGCCCGCGCAAAAACCGCCGGCTCAATGCTCAGCAATTCCAGCTTCAGACAAAAGGCCGAAAGCAGCCTCGGGCTACGAGGTCACTTAACCTTGAGGTTCTCCGCGGAGGTTTTTCCGCGGTTCTCGACGAGTTCAAACTGAACGGTCTGACCTTCGTTCAGCGTGCTAAGTCCGGCGCGTTCGACCGCCGAGATGTGAACGAACACATCCTTCCCGCCTTCTTGGGGCTGGATGAAACCATAGCCCTTCGTCGGATTGAACCACTTTACGGTGCCCTGAGGCATGCTAGATCTCCGAAGTATTACTAGTAACGCCGCCCATTTTGGCACACTCCGCAACCGCCGAACAAGGTCCCGGACGGGCCGGTAGCCACGACTTTTGAGGTATATTTTGGGTCGGCGCGGGGGCGTTTCCGGCCCCCAAAACGCCTCTTAAGCGGGCAGGGCTGGTGCCGGATGAGAGAATTGAACTCCCGACCAACGGTTTACAAAACCGCTGCTCTACCGCTGAGCTAATCCGGCTTGGCCAGAGAGCTATCAGCGCCGGGGGCCCGCCACAAGCGGCCCAATTGGCACTAAATCGCGCTTAACCCCCATAAAAAACGCCCCGCAACCGATAAAGGGTGCGGGGCGTCTGGTTGGCAGTCGGGCGGCCTGTTGCGGCCGCCCGAGGTTTTACGAGATCTTGGTGATATCGCGATCCTTGGTCTCGGGCAGGAAGATCAGCGCCACGACGAAGCTCATCGCCGCGATGCAGATCGGGTACCAGAGGCCGGAGTAGATGTTGCCGGTCGCGGCAACAATCGCGAACACGGTCGCCGGCAGGAAGCCGCCGAACCAGCCGTTGCCGATGTGATACGGCAGCGACAGACCCGAATAACGAATACGGGTCGGGAACAGTTCAACCAGCCAGGCGGCGATCGGGCCGTACACCATGGTCACGTAGAAGACCAGGATGGCCAGCAATAAGATCGTCATCGGATAGTTGATTTCCGCCGGATCGGCGCCGGCCGGATAGCCGTGCGCTTTCACCGCCGCCGTGATCGCGGCGGGCGTCGCAGCCGTAGCGTCAAGCGAAGCATCGCCGATCTTCACGCTGGCGGCCGTGCCGGCAGGCGCCGACACGTTTTCATAGTTCACCGACAGATTGACCAGCGTCGACTTGATGACGTCGCAGGGGGTCACGAACTTCTCGGTTCCCGTCGCCTTGAACTGGAACGAACACTGGCTCGGGTCAGCGGTGACAACCACCGGCGCGGCTGCCAGCGCATGTTCCAGCTTCGGATTGGCGAAGTGGGTGATGCCCTGGAAGATCGGGAAGTAGGTGATGACCGCCAGCGCGAAGCCGGCGAGCATGATCGGCTTGCGGCCGATCTTGTCGGACAGCCATCCAAACAGGATGAAGCCCGGCGTGCCGATGGCGAGCGCGATCACGATCAGGATCCAGGCCGTGACGGACGGAACCTTGAGCGTCTGGGTCAGGAAGAACAGCGCGTAGAACTGTCCGCCGTACCACACCACGGCTTCGCCGGCGGTGGCGCCGAACAAGGCCGCAATCGCGATCTTGGCGTTTTTCCATTCGCCGAAGGCTTCGGCGAGCGGACGCTTGGACTGCTTGCCTTCGTCCACCATTTTGCGGAACAGCGGCAACTCGCTGAGCTTAAGCCGGATCCAGATCGAGACCCCGAGCAGGATCGCCGAGAGCAGGAACGGAATGCGCCAGCCCCAGTCGCCGAACGCCGCTTCGCCCATGGCGGTGCGGATGCCGAGGATCAACAGCAACGCCATGAACAGACCCAGAGTAGCGGTGGTCTGGATCCAAGAGGTGTAGAACCCGCGCTTGTTCTTGGGCGCATGTTCCGCCACGTAAATCGCGGCGCCGCCATATTCGCCGCCGAGCGCGAGGCCTTAAATCAGCCGCAGCCCGATCAGCACGATCGGCGCCAGGATGCCCCAGGTCGCGAAGCCCGGCAGAACGCCGATGAAGAAGGTGCCGACACCCATCAACGACATGGTGATGAGGAAGGTATATTTGCGGCCGATCGTGTCACCGAGCCGGCCGAAAATCAGTGCGCCGAACGGGCGCACGGCAAAGCCGGCAGCGAATGTCAGCAGCGCGAAGATGAAGCCGACATTGGGCGGCACGTTGGAGAAGAAGTATTTTGCCAAGTAGGCGCCGAGCGTTCCGTAAATGTAGAAGTCGTACCACTCGAACACGGTGCCGAGTGACGAGGCGAAAATAACCATCCGCTGTTCGGAGGTCATGCTCGCCGACGAAGTGGTGTCGGCAGTCATTGTGGTCATAGGCGTTTCCCCATTTTTCGCGATTGTTTATTTCTTATTGGGGGCGGCCTCACGCATTCATAGAAAAGCAAAAGACGTCCCCGGACTACGGATACGCCGCGCATAGAGGCCGCGTCTGTGCGCCTCAGGTCTTACGCCTAAAGTATAAGATGCTCTAATTAGACAATTGATTCAAAGGGATAAATTTTTCGGCCGGCCAGGCCGGCTGCAAGCCTGTGGACCGCTTCGATCACAGGCCGGTCGTCACGCGCTCCAGCACATCGATCAGCCAAGCCGCGGCCTGCAGAACCGCCAGGCGCTGCGCCATTTTCGATTTGCGGAAGGTGTCGTTGAGCAATTTGAGCGCGCGCTTATAGCCGGGATGCGGCTTGGATATCTTGGATACATTGCCAAGCCTATGCAGTCGCGTGACCAGCTCATCGCGCCGCATTTCCAGCGCATCGTAGCGGCGACGAAATGGCTCCGGCGCGGACGTCGGCGCAGCGGATGGTAATTGAGGCGGTCGGCGGCTCGGCATTGCCAATTAACTTTAACGTTCAAAGCGTTTTAACGGTGTTCGACGGGAAATTCAACGCCGATCGGAATCGACTTGCCGATGGTGCGGGCAAATTCCGTCAGTTCCAAATCCCGCGCACGATTAATGTTACCCGGCGATTGGCCGCGGCAACGTCAATCATTCGTATAAAATGCAATCGAATTTAGGCGAAATGGAGATGCTAGAGATGCGCGTCCTGTTCGCGGTTCTACTCGCCGTGCTTGTCATCGCCGGAGTGGACGCTGTCTGTGCCGCCGACCTTCCGGCCGACCGGACCGGCGTCACTTTTACCGGCTATGGCGGCGGCGGTTATCGCGCCGAACCGCTGGTAGTCTACGACGACCAGCCCGGCGTTGGCATGCGCGCCTATTGGCTCGCCCCCTGGCGTAACCACCATTATTACCCGACCAATGGACGCCGGCCCAAAATCGGCCGCGCCGAAAATCTTTCGGCGGTGAGCCGGCATCTGCCGGAGGCGGAGACTTTCCACCGGTCGTGGTCGACGCCCGAAGCTTCCTACGTGTCCGAACCGCCGCGCCACCGCGTGCAGCCGCGTTATGCCGACCCAGAACTGCCCCTTGAAGCACCGCTGAAGTGAGACCGTAAATGTCCGCCCCAATGCGTCAATGTCCGGCCGCGTGAGAACAATGCACCAAAAATCGCGCCATCTTTCCATGCTGGCCGCAATCGCCGCCATGATGCTGCCGGCCGCGGCCGCGCAGGCGCAATATTACTATTCGGCCTCGCCACCGCCGCCTCGCCAACCGCCACTTTATCCCTACGCGGTGCAGGGCGGTCCTTCTTATGCGGTGCAGGTCTCGCCCAATACCTATGTGATCCAGCGCGGCCAACAGGCCGTCGCGCCCGCCTATCCTTATGTGCAAAGCCGCCACGCCAAAAGCGCTCCTAAACCGAAGGCTGAGCACGACGCCAAGCGCTTCGATCATAAGCCAAAGCCTGCCAATCGCGAACTGATCGAGGAATTGCGCCAGCGCGCCCAAGCCAAGCGCGACAAAGAAAATCACGAGCAAGATGCCGGCAAGCAGGACAAGCGTTCCATCAAGATCGTGCGCGACAAAGCGGTCGTGGTCGAGACAAAGCGCTATGTCGACGATCCGCCGCGCGTTATCGAGCGCAACGTCGTCGTCGAGGACGAGCCTACGCGCGCGCCGCGCCAGCGCGGGCTTATTCAGGCGCCGGCGGTCAGCGAAAATATCCGCCGCGACGACAATAAGAAGCGCGTCATCCAGGCCGACGCCGAAGTCACGATTCTGGGACCGGACCGCATGAGCATCCGCCTGTTCCGAAAGGGCCACGGACCGAAGGAAGCGCCCATCGAGGCGCTCAAGCCCGGCGTCAACGAAGACTGAACGCCAAAAAATTTAGCGGGACGCGGGCGGCGGGCGGGGGCCCGCCGTTCGTTTTTTTTACGTCCAAAATTTATTGAAGGTTCGTGCTGACAATATAAAGCGACACGGCCGCCGCGTTCGACACATTCAGGCTCTTGAGTTCGCCCGGCAATTTGATGCGGGCGACGTGATCGCAGCTTTCCTTGGTCAGTTGCCGCAGGCCTTTGCCTTCGGCGCCGAGCACCAGCGCCACCGGCGCACGCAACGCCAGCGTGGCGAGATCCGCGTCGCCTTCGCCATCGAGGCCGATTACCAGAAAGCCGTTGTCTTTGAGCGCTGTCAGGCCACGCGCGAGGTTTTGAACGCTGATCAGGGGCACGCGCTCGAGCGCGCCCGAGGCAGCCTTGGCGAGCGCGCCGGTGGCTTCCGGCGAATGCCGCAGCGTGGTGACGATTGCGCTCACGCCGAAGGCCGCGGCTGAACGGAAAATAGCGCCGACATTATGCGGGTCGGTGATCTGATCGAGCACAAGCACGATGCCTTTGGCCGGCAAATCCTCGACCGCGGGCGAGGGCAGGGCATCGGTCTCCAGATAAAGCCCCTGGTGGACAGCGTCGGGCAACAGCCGCTCGGCGATTGCCGTTGGGCGCACGACTTCTGGCTCGATACTGGATTTGATGCCTTCGTCGGTCAGCCGGCGCGCGGCGTTCTCCGTGGCAAGGAGTTTGCGGTGGTGGCGCGCCGGGTTTTGCAGCGCCGCCGTCACGGTGTGCCAGCCATACATGACAATGGGCCCGTCGGCCTCGGGCTTGAGGCTGTCGCGGCGGGCGCGCTCAAAGCGCTCGCGGCGCTCGACCTGTTCGCGGGTGGCGCCCGGTTTTGCGCCGGAATAGCCGCTGGGGGGGCGTGACATCATGGCTGTGCCTTAACCGATCCGCCCCGGCCGGAATAGCCTCCATTGACTTAACCAGGGTGGCTGCCCATAAAACGCGCGAATCCCGACAACCCCGTTTTTCGTGATCGATCAATGTGGTGCGGCGGCTTTCAGGGAGAGTGTCCCGAGTGGCAAAGGGGGCGGACTGTAAATCCGCTGGCTACGCCTTCGTAGGTTCGAGTCCTACCTCTCCCACCAGCCTTCGCTCGCTTCGCGAGCTTCGGCTTGGCAAGCCGGCCTCGCTGCGCCGAAGCTTTAGCGAAGGCGGGCGAAATCCGGTAAAAGAGCTGCAGAGTTCCGCGGGTGTAGCTCAATGGTAGAGCAGCAGCCTTCCAAGCTGAATACGAGGGTTCGATTCCCTTCACCCGCTCCAACCTTCGCGCCTTCGGCCGCAAAATACCGCCGGAATCCGCCCCAAACGCCCTTGCTTTGGGCCGCCCTATCATGCATGACATCGGCGCGGCGGACCTTTATTAGGTTCGCCGCTTCCGCTTCCAGCCTACGCTCGCGAAGCGGGAGAAGGCTGTCGCGCCGGAGCCCAATTGGGCGAAGGCGGGCTGGCGCCGCGAGCTTCGGCTCGGCACGCTGGCTTCCCGGAGGAGTGTAGCTCAATTGGTAGAGCACCGGTCTCCAAAACCGGGGGTTGCAGGTTCGAGTCCTGCCACTCCTGCCAGGTGGCGAGGCGGGCAAATGCCACGGGCCGTAACTAGATAGTGCAAGTCGCCGGTTCGAAACGGTCTGGATTTGGGTTAAACTGCAGGAATTAGCTGAATGGCAACTTCTCCTTTCAAGTTTCTTCAGGAGGTGCGCGAGGAGACCCGCAAGGTCACCTGGCCTTCGCGCAAGGAAACCATGATCACCACCGCCATGGTCTTTGTCATGGTGGCGATTGCGTCGATATTCTTCCTGGTCGCGGATCAAGTGATCCGCATCGCCGTCACCTTCGTGCTGGGTATCGGCAGCTAAGCGCATGATCCCGAAAAGTGGGAACCGGTTTTCGGATAAGATCATGCGCAGAAAAAAAATGGTTTGAACTAGATGAGCGATATCGCCGCCACCGACATCACGACCCGGCCCAAGCGCTGGTACATCGTGCACGCCTATTCGAACTTCGAGAAGAAGGTCGCGGAATCGATTCGCGAGCAGGCCAAGCAACGCAATCTCGCCGACCACTTCGAAGAAGTCATGGTGCCCACCGAAACGGTGGTTGAAGTGCGCCGCGGCCGCAAGGTGAACGCCGAGCGCAAATTTTTCCCCGGCTACGTGCTGGTGAAGATGGACCTGACCGACGAGGTCTACCATCTCATCAAGAACACGCCGAAAGTCACCGGCTTCCTCGGCACCGACAAAAAGCCGATGCCGATTACGGAAGCCGAAGCCAATCGCATCTTGCATCAGGTGCAGGAAGGCATCGAGCGGCCCAAGCCGTCGGTGTCGTTCGAAGTCGGCGAACAAGTGCGCGTGTCCGATGGACCGTTCGCTTCGTTCAACGGCACGGTCGAGGAAGTCGACGAAGCACGCTCGCGCGTGAAAGTGGCGGTGTCGATCTTCGGCCGCGCCACGCCGGTGGAATTGGAATTCGGTCAGGTGGAGAAGCTTTGACCGTACTTGTCCCGAATGCGGTGAGCACGAAGTGATGCAGCTAAGCCGGGACGTAATGATCCCGGTCTGCAAGCATCGCTCGCGCTGATTGCGCAGGACAAGGCGTGGGAGGTGAGGCGGTTAAGCCAACCGTCAAGATCCGCACCACTAAACGGAGTGAGATATGGCTAAAAAAGTCACTGGATTCCTTAAATTGCAAGTGCCGGCAGGCGCTGCCAACCCGTCGCCCCCGATCGGGCCGGCGCTCGGTCAGCGCGGCCTCAACATCATGGAGTTCTGCAAAGCCTTCAACGCGCAGACCTCGAAGATGGAAAAGAATACGCCGATCCCGGTCATCATCACGACTTACCAGGATCGCTCCTTCACCTTCGAACTCAAGACGCCGCCGGTGTCGTACTTCCTCAAGAAGGCGGCCAAGCTCGATTCAGGTTCGAAGACTCCGGGCCGCGATCTGGTCGGCAAGGTGTCCAAGGCGCAGGTCAAGGAAATCGCCGAGCAGAAGATGAAAGACTTGAACTGCGACACCATCGAAGCGGCCATGAAGATGATCGAAGGATCCGCCCGCTCGATGGGCCTCACGGTGGCGGAGTAACGGTCATGACAATTGGAAAACGCACAAAAGTTGCCCGCGAAGGCGTCGATCGCGACAAGTCCTATACGATCGCGGAAGCGGTCAAGATGGTGAAGGAACGCGCCAAAGCGAAATTCGATGAGACCATCGAAATCGCCATGAACCTCGGCGTCGACCCCAAGCATTCGGACCAGATGGTCCGCGGCGTGGTGCTGTTGCCGAATGGCTCGGGGCGCTCCGTGCGCGTCGGCGTGTTCGCGCGCGGCGCCAAGGCGGAAGAGGCCAAGGCTGCCGGTGCCGATGTTGTCGGCGCCGAAGACCTGGTCGAAATCGTCAACGGCGGCAAGATCGACTTCGACCGCTGCATCGCCACGCCCGACATGATGCCGTTGGTCGGACGCCTCGGTAAGGTGCTTGGCCCCCGCGGCATGATGCCAAACCCGAAGGTCGGCACCGTCACCATGGACATCACCAATGCGGTGAAGGCCTCCAAGGGCGGCTCGGTCGAGTTCCGCGTCGAAAAAGCGGGGATCGTCCAGGCCGGGGTCGGCAAGGCTTCGTTCTCCGAGGACAAGCTGGTCGAGAACATCAAGGCATTCGCCGACGCGGTACAGAAGGCCAAGCCTCCGGGCGCCAAAGGTCACTATATCAACCGGGTCGCGATCTCCTCGACCATGGGCCCGGGCGTGAAGGTGGATGCGGCGACGCTGTTTGCACCTAAGGTGTAATTCGGGGTCATTTTCGTGGGGATTTCCACGAAAATGACACGAAAAACCCCTTGGCAAAGGCAGCCGGACCCTCTAAATGAGCCCCATTGGGCGTGCCGGCCCTAATTGTCGGCACGCCTTTGCTCGTCTCTAAAACACAGGTGATCGGAACTCATTCCTTTTGGACATCCCGGCGGGACATCTAAGAGGAAGAAGCCCGATTTCTTTGAGTTCTAGTGGCGACCTGTCCAAGACTGCAGGTGCCAAGGCTGCAAAGCCGAAGCTTAATCCTTCAAAGGGCCAGCAATAGACGGGGATAGAGACCCGAATTTGCGTACCGGAAGGTGCGCCAAGTCGGTTCGAACCTCGGATACCCGTTTCATGACCGAAGGTCATGTTTCGGGGGGCAGGCTAACTCTCGTGTCGTCCTGCCCGGTTTCGCATCGCGTGAATCCAAGCGGGACGGCTGGTAGCAACCCGGCGGCTCCCGCGACACGCGGGCAAACCGTCAAACCGGAAAGAGCTTGCAGTGGATCGAGCGGCAAAAGCTGAGTCCATCACCGAACTCTCCGGGGTCTTCAAGACCTCGAATGTCGTGGTGGTGGCTCACTATAACGGCCTCTCCGTCGCCCAGATGCAAACTCTGCGCAAGCAGATGAAGCTGGCGGGCGGCCATGTGAAGGTCGCAAAAAACCGTCTCGCCAAGATCGCACTCAAGGACACCGACGTTGCCTCCATTGCGTCCCTGCTCAAGGGACCGACCGTGCTCGCCTATTCAGGCGACCCGGTGGCGGCGCCCAAGGTGGCCGTCGATTTCGCCAAGGCGAACGAAGCGTTCGTCATTCTCGGCGGGTCGATGGGCAAGACGGCTCTGGATCTCAACGGCGTCAAGGCGCTTGCCTCGCTGCCGTCTCTCGATGAATTGCGCGCCAAGATCGTCGGCCTGATTGTTTCGCCGGCGACCAAGATCGCTCAACTCACCAACGCTCCCGCGGGCAAGCTCGCGCGCGTGATCCAAGCCTATGCATCCAAGAGCGCTGCGGCCTGACGGCTCAAGCAAACCTCGAAACTGGTTCGAACCTTAGGAACGTAAAATGGCTGACTTGCAAAAGATCGTTGACGAATTGTCGGGCCTGACCGTGCTGGAAGCGGCGGATCTGGCGAAATTGCTCGAAGAAAAGTGGGGCGTCTCGGCCGCGGCTGCTGTCGCGGTTGCCGGCCCTGCCGCTGGTGGCGGCGCTGCCGCCGCTGAAGAAAAGACCGAGTTCACCGTCATGCTGACGGCTGCCGGCGACAAGAAGATCGAGGTGATCAAGGAAGTCCGTGCGCTTACCGGCCTCGGACTAAAGGAAGCCAAGGATCTCGTCGAAGGCGCGCCGAAGGCCGTCAAGGAAGGCGTGAACAAGGAAGAAGCCGACAAGATGAAGGCTGTCCTCGAAAAGGCCGGCGCAAAGGTTGAGCTTAAGTAAGCGAATACCTAACTAAGCGGAATCCCCGGGCTTTTTGGCCCGGGGGTCCCGTCCAATAAGAGGCCGGAATTACCGGCTTGGTGGAGGCGGTCGCGGCTACGAGCAATCCGGCCGCGAGTAAAAGTTGAGTGCGAGTGGGTTCGGGCGCGGTCCGAATCACATAAAGAAGTCGGTTAGCCCCGACGCCTGTCCCGATGGTCGCGATGGATTGCGGCTGTTAGGAGAGGCGCCCGCGCTGCCACTACAATCGAATCGAGAGAACAAACGATGGCGCAGACGTTTACCGGTCGCAAGCGCGTACGAAAATTTTTCGGATCAATCAAAGAAGTGGCGGAGATGCCGAACCTCATCGAGGTTCAGAAGGCGTCTTATGACCAATTTCTGCTGGTGAAGGAGCCGGTCGGCGGTCGTCCCGATGAGGGCCTGCAGGCGGTGTTCCGGTCGGTATTCCCGATCTCCGATTTTTCCAATTCGTCGATGCTTGAATTCGTCAAATACGAATTCGAACCGCCGAAATACGATGTCGATGAGTGCCGCCAGCGCGGCATGACGTATGCGGCGCCGCTCAAGGTGACTCTGCGCCTGATCGTATTCGATATCGACGAAGAGACGGGCGCGCGTTCGGTCAAGGACATCAAAGAACAGGATGTCTACATGGGCGACATTCCGCTCATGACCATGAACGGCACCTTCGTGGTGAACGGCACCGAGCGCGTCATCGTCTCGCAGATGCATCGTTCGCCCGGCGTGTTCTTCGATCACGACAAGGGCAAGAGCCATTCTTCGGGCAAGCTGTTGTTTGCCGCCCGCATCATTCCTTATCGTGGATCCTGGCTCGACATCGAGTTCGATGCCAAGGACATCGTGTTCGCGCGTATCGACCGCCGCCGCAAGATTCCGGTGACGTCGCTGTTGTATGCGCTCGGCCTCGACGGCGAGGAAATCCTGCGCACTTTCTACAAGCACGTTGTCTACAAGCGCACCAAAGAAGGCTGGCGCGTTCCGTTCGATGCCAACCGGCTCAAGGGCTACAAGGCGGTCAACGATCTCGTCGACGCCGACAGCGGCAAAGTCGTGGTCGAGGCGGGCAAGAAGCTGTCCGTGCGCCAGGCGCGCCAGTTGGCCGAGAAGGGCCTCAAGCATCTGCGCATGACCGACGAGGAATTGATCGGTCACTACATCGCGGAAGATCTCGCCAATGCCAAGACCGGCGAAATCTACATGGAAGCCGGCGAAGAGATCACCGAGAAGAACCTCAAGGTTCTGATCGAGGTCGGCTACAAGGATTTGCCGCTGCTCGACATCGATCACGTCAATGTCGGCGCTTATATCCGCAACACGCTCGCCGTCGACAAGAACATGACGCGCGAGGACGCACTATTCGACATCTATCGCGTCATGCGCCCGGGCGAGCCGCCGACGGTGGACACCGCCGAGGCCATGTTCCGCTCATTGTTCTTCGATAGCGAGCGCTACGATCTCTCGGCCGTCGGCCGGGTCAAGATGAACATGCGCCTCGAACTCGACGCGCCCGACACCATGCGCGTGCTGCGCAAGGACGATATCCTCTCGGTCATCAAGACGCTGGTCGATCTGCGCGACGGCAAGGGCGAGATCGACGACATCGACAATCTCGGCAATCGCCGCGTGCGCTCGGTCGGCGAACTGATGGAAAACCAGTACCGCATCGGTCTGTTGCGCATGGAACGCGCGATCAAGGAGCGTATGTCGTCGGTCGATATCGACACGGTGATGCCGCAGGATTTGATCAACGCCAAGCCGGCGGCCGCCGCGGTGCGCGAGTTCTTCGGCTCCTCGCAGCTCTCGCAGTTCATGGATCAGACCAATCCGCTGTCCGAGATCACCCACAAGCGCCGTCTCTCGGCGCTTGGACCGGGCGGTCTCACCCGCGAGCGCGCCGGCTTCGAAGTGCGCGACGTGCATCCGACCCATTACGGCCGTATCTGCCCGATCGAAACGCCGGAAGGCCCCAACATCGGCTTGATCAATTCGCTCGCCACTTTCGCGCGCGTCAATAAATACGGCTTCGTCGAAACACCCTATCGCAAGGTCAAGGACGGCCGCGTCACCGACGAGGTCATCTATCTCTCGGCGATGGAAGAAAGCCGTCACGCGGTGGCGCAAGCCAATGCGCAGATGGACGCCAAGGGCAAGTTCATCGAAGACCTGATCATCTGCCGCCAGGCCGGCGACGTTCACTTGGTCCCCCGGGAAAAAGTGGACTTCATGGACGTTTCGCCGAAACAGCTCGTTTCGGTCGCTGCGGCCTTGATCCCGTTCCTTGAGAACGACGACGCCAACCGCGCGCTGATGGGTTCGAACATGCAGCGCCAGGCGGTGCCGCTGGTTCGCGCCGAAGCGCCGTTTGTCGGCACCGGCATGGAAGGCGTGGTCGCCCGCGACTCGGGCGCCTCGATTTCCGCGCGCCGCACCGGCATCGTCGATCAGGTTGACGCCACCCGTATCGTGGTTCGCGCCACCGGCGAAACCGATCCGACCAAGCCGGGCGTCGATATCTACAGGCTCATGAAGTATCAGCGCTCGAACCAGAACACCTGCATCAACCAGCGTCCGCTGGTGAAGGTGGGCGATAAGGTCGAGAAGGCCGACATCATCGCCGACGGTCCTTCGACGGATCTCGGCGAACTCGCGCTCGGCCGCAACGTGCTGGTCGCGTTCATGCCGTGGAATGGCTACAACTTCGAGGAACTCGATCCTGCTCTCCGAGCGGATCGTGAAAGACGACGTGTTCACCTCCATCCACATCGAAGAATTCGAAGTGATGGCGCGCGACACCAAGCTCGGCCCCGAGGAAATCACCCGCGATATTCCCAACGTCTCGGAAGAGGCGCTCAAGAATCTCGACGAAGCGGGCATCGTCTATATCGGCGCGGAAGTTCACGCCGGCGATATCCTGGTCGGCAAGATTACGCCCAAGGGCGAAAGCCCGATGACGCCGGAAGAAAAGTTGCTCCGCGCCATCTTCGGCGAAAAGGCCTCGGACGTTCGCGACACCTCGCTGCGGGTGCCGCCGGGCGTGCAGGGCACGGTCGTGGAAGTGCGCGTGTTCAACCGTCACGGTGTCGAGAAGGACGAGCGCGCGCTCGCCATCGAGCGTGAAGAAATCGAACGGCTCGCCAAGGACCGCGACGACGAACAGGCGATCCTCGACCGAAACGTCTATGGCCGTCTGGCCGAGTTGCTCGAAGGCCGCCAGGGCATCGCGGGGCCGAAAGGCTTCAAGAAAGATTCAAAAATCACCAAGTCGATCCTGGATGAATATCCGCGCTCGCAGTGGTGGTTGTTCGCCTCGCCCAATGACAAGCTGATGGCCGAGATCGAGGCCATCCGGAAGCAATATGACAAGTCCAAGAAGCTCTTGGAGCAGCGCTTCCTCGACAAGGTCGAGAAGCTGCAGCGTGGCGATGAACTTCCGCCCGGCGTGATGAAAATGGTCAAGGTCTTCGTCGCGGTGAAGCGCAAGATTCAGCCCGGCGACAAAATGGCCGGCCGTCACGGCAACAAGGGCGTGGTCTCGCGCATCGTGCCGATCGAGGACATGCCGTTCCTTGAAGACGGCACCCATGCCGATATCGTGCTCAATCCCTTGGGCGTGCCTTCGCGCATGAATGTCGGCCAGATTCTGGAAACCCATCTCGGCTGGGCTTGCGCCGGCTTGGGGCTCAAGATCGGGCAGGCGGTCGATGCCTACAAGCTCAAGCACGATGCCCGTCCGCTCAAGGACATGCTCAAGAAGGTCTATGGCGACGACGAGACCATCAAGTCGTTGTCCGAGGACGAGTTGATCGAACTTGGCGGCAACCTGCGGCACGGCGTTCCGATCGCGACGCCGGTGTTCGACGGCGCCAAGGAAAAAGACATCGAGGTCATGCTCGACCTTGCCGGCCTCGATCGCTCAGGACAGTCATCGGTCTATGACGGCCGCACCGGCGAGAAGTTCGATCGCCAGGTGACAGTGGGCTACATCTACATGCTCAAGCTGCATCACTTGGTGGACGACAAGATCCATGCCCGTTCGATCGGTCCTTACTCGCTGGTCACCCAGCAACCGCTCGGCGGCAAGGCGCAGTTCGGCGGCCAGCGCTTCGGCGAAATGGAAGTGTGGGCGCTGGAAGCCTACGGCGCTGCCTATACGTTGCAGGAAATGCTCACCGTGAAATCGGACGACGTCGCCGGCCGTACCAAAGTTTACGAGGCGATCGTGCGCGGCGACGACACGTTCGAAGCGGGTATTCCTGAAAGCTTCAACGTGCTGGTCAAGGAAATGCGCTCGCTCGGGCTTAACGTCGACCTTTACAACTCGAAGGCGGCGGGACGCGACCAAGCGGAAGCGGCGGAATAATAAGCGTATGGCCGGGCCTTTTTGGGTCCGGCCACCTCACGCGGCATGACGATTTGAATTTAGCCGGCGACGGCCGGTTTAGCGGAGATGGCAATGAATCAAGAGATCATGAATCTTTTCAGCCCGCAGGCGCCGGCTCAGGTCTTCGACCAGATCCGGATTTCCATCGCGAGCCCCGAGAAGATTTTGTCGTGGTCCTACGGCGAAATCAAAAAGCCGGAGACGATCAACTACCGTACCTTCAAGCCCGAGCGCGACGGACTGTTCTGTGCGCGCATTTTCGGGCCGATCAAGGATTACGAGTGCTTGTGCGGCAAGTACAAGCGCATGAAGTACAAAGGCATCATCTGCGAAAAGTGCTCGGTCGAAGTCACGCTGTCACGCGTGCGGCGCGAGCGCATGGGCCATATCGAATTGGCCGCGCCGGTAGCCCATATCTGGTTCTTGAAGTCGCTGCCGAGCCGTATCGGCTTGCTGCTCGACATGACGCTCAAGGACCTCGAGCGGATTCTGTATTTTGAATATTACGTCGTGCTGGAGCCGGGCCTGACCCCGCTCAAGGACCGCCAGTTGCTGTCCGAGGACGAATATCTCAAGGCGCAAGAAGAGTTCGGCCCGGATAGCTTCACCGCAACCATCGGCGCCGAAGCCATTCGCGAGATGCTCAAGGCGCTCGACCTCGACAAGATGCAGGCCGAGTTACGCGTCGCGCTGACCGAGACCGACAGCGACATCAAGAAGAAGAAGTTCGCCAAGCGCCTCAAGCTGATCGAGGCCTTCATCATGTCCGGCAACAAGCCGGAATGGATGATTTTGACGGTCGTTCCGGTGATCCCGCCCGATCTGCGCCCGCTGGTGCCGCTCGATGGCGGCCGCTTCGCCACGTCCGATCTCAACGATCTCTATCGCCGCGTCATCAACCGCAACAACCGCTTGAAGCGGCTGATCGAATTGCGGGCGCCCGACATCATCATCCGCAACGAAAAGCGCATGCTGCAGGAAGCGGTCGATGCGCTGTTCGACAACGGCCGTCGCGGCCGCGTCATCACCGGCGCCAACAAGCGTCCGTTGAAGTCTCTCGCCGACATGCTCAAGGGCAAGCAGGGCCGTTTCCGCCAGAATTTGCTCGGCAAGCGCGTCGATTATTCCGGCCGTTCGGTGATCGTGGTCGGTCCCGAGCTCAAGCTGCATCAGTGCGGCTTGCCCAAGAAGATGGCGCTCGAACTGTTCAAGCCGTTCATCTATTCGCGGCTCGACGCCAAGGGGCTGTCCACCACCGTCAAGCAGGCGAAGAAACTCGTCGAAAAGGAAAAGCCCGAAGTCTGGGATATCCTCGACGAGGTGATCCGCGAGCATCCGGTGCTGTTGAACCGCGCGCCGACGCTGCATCGCCTCGGCATTCAGGCGTTCGAGCCGGTGTTGATCGAAGGCAAGGCGATCCAGCTGCATCCGCTGGTCTGCGCGGCGTTCAATGCCGACTTCGACGGCGACCAGATGGCCGTGCACGTTCCGCTGTCGCTGGAAGCGCAGTTGGAAGCGCGCGTCTTGATGATGTCGACCAACAACATCCTGCATCCGGCCAATGGTCAGCCGATCATCGTGCCGTCGCAGGATATCGTGCTCGGTCTCTATTACCTGTCGCTGATGAGCGAAGGCATGCCCGGCGAGGGCAAAGCCTTCGGCGATATGGCCGCGATCGAGCATGCGCTGCATGCCAAGGTCATCAGCCTGCACTCCAAGATCAAGTATCGCTGGGTCGGCGTCGATGAAAAGGGCAAGGACTACACCAAGTGGTACGACACCACGCCCGGCCGCGTCATCCTCGGCAATGTGCTGCCGCGCAGCGTGAAAGCGCCGTTCGACATCGTCAACAAGCTGATGACGAAACGCGAAATCTCCGGAATGATCGATCAGGTCTACCGCCATTGCGGTCAGAAAGAGACGGTCATCTTCTGCGACCGCATCATGTCGCTCGGCTTCTACCACGCTTTCAAGGCCGGAATTTCATTCGGCAAGGACGACATGGTGGTGCCGGCGTCGAAGTGGAAAATCGTCGAGACCACGCGCGATCTCGCCAAGGAATTCGAGCAGCAATACAACGACGGCCTGATCACCCAGGGCGAGAAGTACAACAAGGTCGTCGATGCCTGGTCGAAGTCCACCGACGCCATCGCCGACGCGATGATGAAGGAAATCTCGACCACCAAGAAGGACGCCAACGGCCGCGACATGCAGGTCAACTCGATCTACATGATGGCCCATTCCGGCGCGCGCGGTTCGCCCGCCCAGATGCGCCAGCTCGCCGGCATGCGCGGCCTGATGGCCAAGCCGTCAGGTGAAATCATCGAGAGCCCGATCATCTCGAACTTCAAGGAAGGCCTCTCCGTGCTCGAGTACTTCAACTCGACCCACGGTGCCCGCAAGGGACTGGCCGACACCGCCTTGAAGACCGCGAACTCGGGCTATCTGACGCGGCGTCTGGTTGACGTGGCGCAGGATTGCATCATCACGATCGAAGACTGCGGCACCAGGGACGGCATCAAGGTTCGCGCCATTATCGACGCGGGCACCGTGGTCGCGCCGCTGGCGATCCGCATTCTCGGCCGCACCACGGCCGAGGACGTCAAGGATCCGGCCAGCAACAAAGTCGTGGTCAAGCGCGGCACCTTGCTCACCGAGCCGGAGGTCGAAGCGATCACCAATGCCAGCGTGCAGGAAATGAAGATCCGTTCGGTGCTCACCTGCGAGTCCAAGAACGGCGTCTGCGGCGCTTGCTACGGGCGCGATCTGGCGCGCGGCACTCCGGTCAATATGGGCGAGGCGGTGGGCGTCATCGCCGCCCAGTCGATCGGCGAGCCGGGCACCCAGCTCACCATGCGCACGTTCCACATCGGTGGCGCGGCGCAGATCTCGGAGCAGTCGTTCATCGAGTTCGAACTTCGACGGCAAGCTCAAGTTCAAGGGCAAGAACATCGCTAAGAACTCCGAAGGCGATGTGGTCGCGATGGTGCGCAACATGGTGGTGGCGGTGGTGGACCCCGACGGCACCGAACGCGCGCATCACCGCATTCCTTACGGCGCGCGCATGCGCGTCGAGGACGGCGACAAGATCAAGCGCGGCGCAGCGTATCGCCGAATGGGACCCGTATACCCGTCCGATCCTCACCGAGGTCGAGGGCACGGTTCAGTTCGAGGACATGGTCGACGGTCTGTCAATGTCGGAAGCGGTCGACGAGTCGACCGGCATCGCCAAGCGCGTGGTGATCGACTGGCGCACGGGCTCGTCCCGTAACCAGGCCGACCTGCGCCCGGCGATGGTCATCAACGGCAAGGATGGCAAGATCCTCAAGCTGGCGCGTGGCGGCGAAGCCCGTTACCTGCTCGCGGTCGATGCCGTTATCTCGGTCGATCCGGGCGGCAAGGTGAAAGCGGGCGACGTCATCGCGCGTATCCCGACCGAAAGCGCCAAGACGCGCGACATCACCGGCGGTCTGCCGCGGGTGGCGGAACTGTTCGAGGCACGCAAGCCGAAGGATGCGGCGATCATCGCCGAAATCGGCGGCACGGTGCGCTTCGGCAAGGACTACAAGAACAAGCGCCGCATCACCATCGAGCCGACCGGGAAGGGCGATGAGCCTAAGGAATATCTGATCCCGAAGGGCAAGCACATCCATCTTCAGGATGGCGACGTCATCGAGAAGGGCGATTATATCGTCGAGGGCAATCCCGCCCCGCACGACATTCTTGCCATCAAGGGCGTCGAAGAGCTCGCGGCTTACCTGGTGAACGAAATCCAGGAGGTCTATCGCCTGCAGGGCGTCAACATCAACGACAAGCACATCGAGGTGATCGTTCGCCAGATGCTGCAGAAGGTCGAGATCGACGACGCCGGCGAAACCGAACTGTTGCAGAGCGAGCAGATCGACCGCTCGGAGATGGACGAGATCAACGTCCGCGCCGAGGCCGAAGGCAAGAAGCCGGCAAGCGGGCATCCCGTTCTGCTCGGCATCACCAAGGCGAGCCTGCAAACGCGGTCGTTCATCTCGGCGGCGTCATTCCAGGAGACCACGCGTGTGCTCACCGAAGCCGCGGTCAACGGCAAGGCGGACACGCTCGACGGCCTCAAGGAAAACGTCATCGTCGGCCGTCTGATCCCGGCCGGCACGGGCGCCATGATGAACCAGTTGCGCGAGGTTGCCGTTAAGCGCGACGCCCTCATTCTTGAGGAGCGCGAGAAGGACGCTGCCAAAGCCGCGGCCAAGGCCGAGGCGGAAGCCGCACCGGCGCTGCCACCGGCCGAGTAAGCCGCTCAGCCGCATACGAATCGAAGGGCCGCCCGAATGGCGGCCCTTTTAACGACGGGACCGTAAGGCCCCAAAACCCCCGGTTTTCCGGCCTTTTTCGCCTTGACTTGGGGGGGCGTGGCCGATACATACGCCACACTTTACGGCAGGCGGTGAGCTTCGCTTGTTCGGAACGGCCGCAAGGCTAAACCTTTGAGATTGTTACGTTTTTCTCGAAGTTTGGCTTTCGCATCGCCTCGACGGAACGAAGCTCAAACGCTGCCTCTGACAGCCAATGTCAGGATTTAGGTGAGCGGCTTTCGGGGTTTAACCGCCCCATGGCCGTCCGAACGGAAAAGCGCCCCCGCGTTTCAAGCGGATGGCGCGATTTCGTTTTGCGCGTGGAAAACGCGCAAAGAGATGTGAATGCCGGGCGAAACGCCCAAACAAATGCCGGGCACTCAAGCCCAAACGAAGGTTGAGAAGGCGAACGATGCCGACGATTAACCAGCTCATTGCCAAGCCGCGTAAGCCGCTCAAGGTGCGCAACACGGCGCCGGCGCTCGAAATCCTCGCCGCAAAAGCGCGGCGTTTGCACGCGCGTCTACACCACGACGCCGAAGAAGCCGAACTCGGCGTTGCGCAAGGTCGCCAAGGTTCGCCTCACCAACGGCTTCGAAGTGATCGGCTACATCCCGGGCGAGGGCCACAATCTCCAAGAACATTCGGTGGTGATGATCCGCGGCGGCCGCGTCAAGGATCTGCCGGGCGTTCGCTATCACATCCTGCGCGGTGTGCTCGATACGCAGGGCGTCAAAAACCGCAAGCAGCGCCGTTCGAAATACGGCGCCAAGCGTCCGAAGTAAGGGTCAGTCATGTCTCGCCGTCACGCCGCAGAAAAACGCGAAATCATTCCGGACCCGAAGTTCGGAAACGTTGTCGTGTCCAAATTCATGAATGCCGTCATGTATGACGGCAAGAAGTCGGTCGCCGAAGGCATCGTCTACGGCGCGCTCGAAATGATCGAGACCAAGACCAAGCTTGCGCCGCTCGCCGTGTTCCAGCAGGCGCTCGACAATGTGATGCCTTCGATCGAAGTACGCTCGCGCCGCGTCGGCGGCGCCACCTATCAGGTGCCGGTCGAAGTGCGCACCTCGCGCCGTCAGGCGCTTGGCATTCGCTGGATCATCATCGCCGCGCGCGATCGCAACGAAAGAACAATGACCGAGCGGCTCTCGGCCGAACTGCTCGACGCATCGAATAACAGGGGAAACGCCGTCAAGAAGCGCGAGGACACCCACAAAATGGCGGAAGCCAACCGGGCGTTCTCGCATTATCGCTGGTGACGACGAACAACCTATAGGAATAGAACGACTATGCCCCGCGTCCACCCAATCGAGGACTACCGTAATTTCGGCATCATGGCTCACATCGATGCCGGGAAAACCACGACTACGGAACGCATCCTCTATTACACCGGCAAGAACCACAAAATCGGCGAGGTGCATGAAGGCGCCGCGACGATGGATTGGATGGAGCAGGAACAGGAACGCGGCATCACCATCACGTCCGCCGCGACCACCGCGTTCTGGAAGGGCAAGCGCCTCAACATCATCGACACGCCCGGCCACGTCGATTTCACCATCGAAGTAGAGCGCTCCTTGCGCGTGCTCGACGGCGCCGTCGTCGTGCTCGATTCCAACCAGGGCGTCGAGCCGCAGACCGAGACGGTCTGGCGCCAGGGCGACAAGTACAAAGTGCCGCGCATCGTGTTCGCCAACAAGATGGACAAGATCGGCGCCGACTTCTTCAAATGCATGGACGACATCAAGACCCGCCTCGGCGCCCGGCCGATCGCGATCCAGCTGCCGATCGGCTCCGAGAATGCCTATAAGGGCCTGATCGATCTGGTGCGCATGAAGGCCGTGATCTGGGAAGACGAAAATCTCGGCGCCAACTTCAAAGACATCGATATTCCCGCCGACATGATGGCGCAGGCGCAGGAATACCACGACAAGATGATCGAAGCGGTCTGCGAGCTCGATGACGATGCCGCCACCGCCTACCTCGAAGGCAAAATGCCGAACGAGGAAACCGTCAAGAAATTGCTGCGCAAGGCCGTCATCACCGGCGCATTCTTCCCGGTGCTGTGCGGCTCGGCCTTCAAGAACAAGGGCGTGCAGCCGCTGCTCGACGCGGTGGTCGATTATCTGCCGAGCCCGCTCGACGTGCCGCCGATCGTGGGCATCAATCCGGATAACGGCGAAGAAGTCGTGCGCAAGCCCGGCGACGACGAGCCGCTCGCGCTGCTCGGCTTCAAGATCATGGACGACCCCTTCGTCGGCACCATCACCTTCTGCCGCATTTATTCGGGCACGCTCACCAGCGGCACCGGCGTCATCAACTCGACCAAAGAGCGCAAAGAGCGCATCGGCCGCATGTTGTTGATGCATGCCAATAACCGCGAAGACATCAAGGAAGCCTATGCCGGCGACATCGTCGCGCTGGCGGGCTTGAAGGAAGTGCGCACCGGCGACACGCTGTGCGACCCCAAGCATCCGGTCATCCTGGAAAAGATGGAATTCCCCGATCCGGTCATCGAGATCGCGATCGAGCCGAAGTCGAAAGCCGACCAGGAAAAGCTCGGCGTCGCGCTGGCGAAGCTGGTGGCGGAAGATCCGTCGTTCCGCGTTCACACCGATCCGGAAAGCGGCCAGACCATCATCCGCGGCATGGGCGAGCTGCATCTCGACATTAAGGTCGATATCCTCAAGCGCACCTACAAGGTCGACGCCAATATCGGCGCGCCGCAGGTGGCCTATCGCGAGACGCATCACCCGTCCGGTCACCGTCGACTTCCAGCACAAGAAGCAGACCGGCGGCACTGGCCAGTTCGCGCAGATCAAGATCGTTTGCGAACCTTTGCCGCCGGGCGGCGGCTTCTTGTTCGAGAACGAAGTGGTCGGCGGCGCGGTGCCGAAAGAATTCATCCCCGGCGTCGAAAAGGGCCTCGAATTGGTGCTCGGTTCGGGCGTGGTCGCCGGCTTCCCGGTGGTCGATCTCAAGGTGACGCTGATCGACGGGCGCTATCACGACGTCGACTTATCGGCGCTGGCGTTCGAAATCTGCGCGCGCGGCGCGTTGCGCGAAGCTTTGCAGAAAGGCGCCTCGGTGCTGCTCGAGCCGATCATGAAGGTCGAGGTGGTGACGGTGGCGGAATATACCGGCTCGGTCATCGGCGATCTCAACTCGCGGCGCGGCCAAATTCAGGGCCAGGACGTGCGCGGCAACGCCAACGTCATCAACGCGATGGTGCCGCTCGCCAACATGTTCTCGTACGTCAACAATCTGCGTTCCATGTCGCAGGGGCGCGCCACTTTCACGATGCAATTCGACCACTACGAACAGGTACCCACGAACGTCGCGCTCGAGGTTCAGGCGAAATACGCCTGATCGCGGGCACGGAAACTTTAACAGGCATTACCAAGGGTTCGACTAGGAGACTTCCATGGCCAAAGAAAAATTCAACCGCAATAAGCCGCATTGTAACATCGGCACCATCGGTCACGTCGACCATGGCAAGACCACACTGACGGCGGCCATCACCAAGGTGCTGGCCGAGACCGGCGGCGCGACCTTCACCGCCTACGACCAGATCGACAAGGCGCCTGAGGAAAAAGCGCGCGGCATCACGATCTCGACCGCGCACGTGGAATACGAGACCGCTGCGCGCCACTACGCGCATGTCGACTGCCCGGGCCACGCCGACTATGTGAAGAACATGATCACGGGTGCCGCGCAGATGGACGGCGCGATCCTGGTGGTTTCCGCCGCCGACGGTCCGATGCCGCAGACCCGCGAGCACATTCTGCTTGCCCGCCAGGTTGGCGTGCCGGCGCTGGTAGTGTTCATGAACAAGGTCGACATGGTCGACGATCCGGAACTGCTCGAACTGGTCGAGCTCGAAGTCCGCGAACTGCTCTCCAAGTACAATTTCCCCGGCGACAAGATCCCGATCATCAAGGGCTCCGCGCTGATGGCGCTTGAGGACAAGGACCCCAAGCTCGGCCATGACGCGATCCTCGAACTGATGAAGGCCGTGGACACCTACATTCCGCAGCCCGAGCGTCCGATCGACCAGCCGTTCCTGATGCCGGTGGAAGACGTGTTCTCGATCTCCGGCCGCGGCACCGTGTGCACCGGCCGCGTCGAGCGCGGCATCGTCAAGGTCGGCGAGGAAGTCGAGATCGTCGGCATCAAGCCGACCCAGAAGACCGTCGTCACCGGCGTCGAAATGTTCCGCAAGCTGCTCGATCAAGGCCAAGCCGGCGACAACATCGGCGCGCTGCTGCGCGGCACCAAGCGCGAAGAAGTCGAGCGTGGCCAGGTTCTTTGCAAGCCCGGCTCCGTCAAGCCGCACACCAAGTTCAAGGCTGAGGCCTATATCCTCACCAAGGAAGAGGGTGGCCGTCACACGCCGTTCTTCACTAACTACCGCCCGCAGTTCTATTTCCGCACCACCGACGTGACCGGTGTGGTTCATCTGCCGGCCGGTACCGAAATGGTGATGCCTGGCGACAACATCGCGATGGAAGTGCACCTGATCGTGCCGATCGCGATGGAAGAAAAGCTTCGTTTCGCCATTCGCGAGGGCGGCCGCACGGTCGGCGCCGGCGTGGTGGCGAGCATCATCGAGTAATGAACTTCACTTCTTCTCCCTCTGCGTGAAAGCGCAGAGGGAGAGAAGAGAACCGAGAGAAACTTATGAACGGCCAGAATATCCGGATCCGGCTCAAGGCGTTCGATCACCGCATCCTCGATGCGTCGACGCGCGAGATCGTGAACACCGCCAAGCGCACCGGTGCGCAGGTGCGTGGGCCGATTCCGCTGCCGACGCGTATCGAGAAGTTCACGGTGAACCGCTCGCCCCACGTTGACAAGAAGAGCCGCGAACAATTCGAGATGCGCACCCATAAGCGCCTTCTCGACATCGTCGACCCGACGCCGCAGACCGTGGACGCGCTGATGAAGCTCGACCTCGCCGCCGGCGTTGACGTCGAGATCAAGCTCTAAAGTTAGGGAATTAAGATGCGTTCGGGAGTGGTTGCGCAAAAGGTTGGGATGACCCGGGTGTTCTCCGATAGCGGAGAGCATGTCCCGGTCACGGTGCTGCAGCTATTGCAGTGCCAAGTCATTGCTCACCGCACCAAGGATAAGAACGGCTATGTCGCCTTGCAGCTTGGCTCGGGCGTGCGCCGTACCAACAACATGAACAAGGCCGACCGCGGCTATTTCGGCAAAGCCAATGTCGAGCCGCGCCGCAAGCTCGCGGAATTCCGCGTCAGCGAGGATGCCTTGATCCCGGTCGGCGCCGAAATCACCGCCGATCATTTCGTCGAAGGCCAGTTCGTCGATGTTTGCGGCATTTCGATTGGTAAGGGTTTCGCGGGCGGCATGAAGCGCTGGAACTTCGGCGGCTTGCGCGCCTCGCACGGCGTGTCGATCTCGCACCGCTCGATCGGTTCGACCGGCGGCCGTCAGGACCCCGGCAAGACCTTCAAGAACAAGAAGATGCCTGGCCACATGGGCGTCGATCGCATCACCACCCTTAATCTCAAAGTGGTCAAGACCGATGTCGAGCGCGGCCTCATTCTGGTCGAGGGCGCGGTACCGGGCGCCAAGGGCGGCTGGATCACCGTGCGCGACGCGGTAAAGAAGAAGCCGCATAAGGATACGCCGAAGCCCGGCAAATTCCGCGAAGCCAAATCCGATGCCAAATCCGATTCCATGCCGGCCGAGGCCCCAGCGCCCGCCGCCGCAGCCCCCGCCGAGAAGGAGGGCGCGTAACATGGAAATCAAGATCACCACGCTTGAAGGCAAGGAAGCCGGTTCGATCAATTTATCGGACGCGATCTTCGGCCTCGAGCCGCGCAAGGATATCGTGCAGCGCTGCGTCAACTGGCAACTCGCCAAGCGCCAGCGCGGCACCCACAAGACCAAAGACCGCAGCGAGATCTGGCGCACCGGCAAGAAGATGTATGCCCAAAAGGGCACCGGCGGCGCCCGTCACGGTTCGGCCCGCGTTCCGCAATTTCGCGGCGGCGGCCGTGCCTTCGGTCCGGTCGTGCGCAGCCATGCCATCGGCCTGCCGAAGAAAGTGCGCGCGCTGGCTCTCAAGCACGCGTTGTCTTCCAAGGCCAAGGACGGCGGCCTCATCGTTATCGACAAGATGACCTTGAAGGACGGCAAGACCAAGGGTCTCGCCAAGCAGTTCGACAAGCTCGGCGTAATCAACGCGCTGATCATCGACGGCGCCGAGGTCGAACTCAACTTCGCCAATGCCGCGCGCAACATTCCCAATATCGACGTGCTGCCGGTGCAGGGCATCAATGTTTACGACATCATGCGGCGTAAGACCCTGGTGCTGACCAAGGCCGCGCTCGATGCGCTGGAGGCGCGATTCAAATGAGCACCAGCGATCCGCGTCATTACGACGTCATTCTCTCACCCGTGATCACCGAAAAGGCGACCATGGCGTCGGAGCACAACAAGGTCGTGTTCAAGGTGGCGCGCAATGCCACTAAGCCGCAGATCAAGGAAGCGGTCGAGAAGCTGTTCGACGTCAAGGTCAAGAACGTCAACACGCTGATCCGCCGCGGCAAGGTCAAGATGTTCAAGAACAAGATCGGGCAACAGTCCGATGTGAAGCGCGCGATTGTGACTCTGGAAGAGGGTCACCGCATCGACGTGACCACGGGATTGTAGGAGCGGAGCGATGGCCTTAAAAACCTACAATCCGACCACGCCGAGCCAGCGCCAGTTGGTCAACATCGACCGTTCGTCGCTGTACAAGGGTGCGCCGGTCAAGGCGTTGACCGAAGGGCAGCATTCGAGCGGCGGGCGCAACAATAACGGCCGCATCACGGTGCGTTTCCGCGGCGGCGGGCATAAGCAGGCCTATCGCAAAATCGATTTCCGCCGCACCAAGCAAGACATGCCGGCGGTGGTCGAGCGGCTCGAATACGATCCCAACCGCACGGCATTTATCGCGCTGATCAAATATCAAGACGGCGAACTCTCCTACATCCTGGCGCCGCAGCGCTTGGGCGTCGGCGACACCGTGATCTCGTCAGAAAAAGCCGACGTGAAGCCCGGCAATGCCATGCCGATTGGCAGCATTCCGGTCGGCACTATCGTGCACAATGTCGAAATCAAAATCGGCAAAGGCGGGCAAATCGCGCGCTCGGCCGGCACTTATGTGCAGATCGTCGGCCGCGACCAGGATTATGTCATCCTTCGTCTATCGACCACCGAGCAGCGCCTGGTGCATGGCCGCTGCATGGCCACCGTCGGCGCGGTGTCGAACCCCGACAACATGAACACCACGATCGGCAAAGCCGGCCGTCAGCGATGGAAGGGCCGCATGCCGCACAACCGCGGCATCACCATGAACCCGGTCGATCACCCGCATGGCGGCCGCACCAAAGGCGGCGGCCACTGGGTCACGCCGTGGGGCTTCCCGACCAAGGGCAAGAAGACCCGCAAGAACAAGCGCACCACCAAATTCATCATGGTCAGCCGCCACGACCGCAAGAAGAAGCAGCAGTAGGGATTAGATGATGACGCGTTCTGCATGGAAAGGTCCGTTCGTCGACGGTTATCTGCTTAAAAAAGCGGAAGCCGCGCGTTCGTCCGGCCGCCACGACATGATCAAGATCTGGAGCCGGCGCTCGACCATTCTGCCGCAATTCGTCGGCTTGAATTTCGGCGTCTATAACGGTCAGAAGCACATTCCGGTGATGGTGACCGAGGAAATGGTCGGTCACAAGTTCGGCGAGTTCTCGCCGACCCGGATGTTCTACGGCCATACCTCCGACCGCAAGGCCAAGCGCACCAGCGCTGCGCCCGCGGCAGCGCCGGCTGCGGCACCTGCCGCCGCGCGCCAGCGGCAAGTTAAGGATTTAGAGAACCGTTATGGGCAAGCGCAAACGCGACCGGGATCTTCCGGAAAACGAGGCCAAGGCGATCGCCAAGATGCTGCGGATTTCTCCGCAGAAGCTCAATCTTGTCGCGCAGATGATCCGTGGCAAAAAAGTCGCGGCCGCGCTCGCCGACCTGCAGTTTTCGCAAAAGCGCATTTCGACCGAAGTGCGCAAATGCCTGGAATTGGCCATCGCCAATGCCGAGAACAATCACGACCTGGATGTCGACGATCTCGTCGTCGCCGAGGCCCATGTCGGAAAAGGCCTTGTCATCAAGCGTTTTAGCCCGCGCGGCCGCGGCCGGGTCGGACAAATTCAAAAGCCGTTCTCTCACCTGACGATCATCGTTCGTCAGGTCGAGGCGGCTGCCGAAGCGAAAGCCTGAGGAGGAGTTTAGTGGGTCAAAAAGTCAATCCGATTGGGCTGCGTCTCGGGATCAACCGCACCTGGGATTCGCGCTGGTTCGCCGGCAAGGCCGAATACGGCACGCTTTTGCATGAAGACATCAAGATCCGCGCCGCGCTCATGAAAGAGCTCAAGCAGGCGGCGGTCTCGAAGATCATCATCGAGCGCCCGCACAAGAAATGCCGCGTCACCATTCACTCGGCGCGTCCGGGCGTGGTGATCGGCAAAAAGGGCGCCGACATCGAAAAGCTGCGCAAGTCCGTGGCCAAGCTCACCGACAGCGATGTCGTCATCAACATCGTCGAAATCCGCAAGCCCGAGCTCGACGCGCAACTGGTCGCCGAGTCGATCTCGCAGCAACTTGAGCGCCGCGTCGCGTTCCGCCGCGCCATGAAGCGCGCGGTACAGTCGGCCATGCGTCTGGGCGCCGAAGGCATTCGTATCAATTGTTCGGGCCGCCTTGGCGGCGCGGAAATCGCGCGCATGGAATGGTACCGCGAAGGGCGCGTGCCGCTGCATACGCTGCGCGCCGATGTCGATTACGGCGTTTCCACCGCTTTCACCACCTACGGCACTTGCGGCGTCAAGGTCTGGATCTTCAAGGGCGAGATCCTCGAACACGATCCCATGGCGCAGGACAAGAAACTCGCCGAAGGCGACCAGGGGCGTCCGCGCCGCGACAGCGCCGCCTGAGCCAGAAGCAGAGTTGAAGGAATAGAGTCGAAAGAAAATGCTGCAACCAAAGAACACCAAATTCCGCAAGGCGTTCAAGGGCCGTATCCACGGCGTCGCCACCAGCGGGGCGAAGTTCTCCTTTGGCCAATATGGCCTCAAGGCGCTCGAGCCCGAACGCGTCACCGCGCGCCAGATCGAAGCCGCGCGCCGCGCGCTCACCCGCTTTATGAAGCGGTCGGGCCGTGTATGGATCCGCATCTTCCCGGACGTGCCGGTTTCCAAGAAGCCGGTCGAAGTGCGCATGGGTAAAGGCAAAGGCGCGCCGGAACTTTGGGTGGTGCGCGTCAAGCCGGGCCGCATTTTGTTCGAGGTCGATGGCGTGCCGATCGCGGTCGCCAAGGAAGCCTTGCAGCTCGCCGCCGCCAAGCTCCCGGTCAAGACCCGCTTCATCGAACGGATTGCGGAGTAATGGCCATGAAATCCGCGGACGTAAGGGCCATGAGCCTCGATCAGCTCGACGACGAAGTGCTCAAGCTCAAGAAGGAGCAGTTCAACCTGCGCTTCCAGCGCGCCACCGGGCAGTTGGAGAACACCTCGCGCGTGCGCGTCATTCGCCGCGACATCGCGCGCATGAAGACAATCGCCGGTCAAAAACGCGCCGGCATGCCGGAACCGCAAATCAAGGCGGATACTGCGCCGAAAGCCGAAAAGAAGACGAAAGCTAAGACCAAGACGAGAAACAAATCGGTGAAGCCCTCGACCACCAAGTCGAAGGCGCGCGCCAAGTCCAACAAGCCTAATAAGTCGAAGAAGTAAGGGGTCATAGATGCCGAAACGTACGCTCCAGGGCGTCGTCGTCAGCGACAAGCAGGCCAAGACCGTGGTCGTGCGGGTTGACCGGCGTTTTTCGCACGCGACGATGAAGAAAGTCGTGCGCACCTCGAAGAAATACCACGCGCATGACGAGACCAACGAATTCTCGGTCGGCGATCAGGTGTGGATCGAAGAGCGCCGTCCGATTTCCAAGCTCAAGCACTGGGAAGTCGTGCGCGGCGAGAAGAAGCAGAAAGTTCAGTAGCGCTATGCGCCTAACGACAAAGAAAGCCGCATCATGATTCAGATGCAAACCAATCTCGACGTGGCGGATAATTCCGGTGCGCGCCGCGTCATGTGCATTAAGGTGCTGGGCGGCTCCAAGCGTAAATACGCCACCATCGGCGACGTCATCGTCGTCTCGGTGAAGGAAGCCATCCCGCGCGGCCGCGTCAAAAAGGGCGAGGTCATGAAGGCCGTCGTCGTGCGCATCCGCAAGGACATCAAGCGCGCCGACGGTTCGGTCATCCGTTTCGACCGCAACGCCGCCGTTTTGATCACCGCGCAGATGGAGCCGGTCGGCACCCGTATCTTCGGGCCGGTGCCGCGCGAATTGCGCGCCAAGAACCATATGAAGATCATCTCGCTCGCGCCGGAGGTGCTGTAATGGCCGCCAAAATCCGCAAAGGCGACAAGGTCATCGTCATGACCGGCCGCGACAAGGGCAAGACCGGCGAGGTCATCGAAGTGCGTCCGGCCGATGCGCGCGCGCTCGTGCGCGGCGTCAACATGGTCAAACGCCATCAGCGCCAGTCGGCGAGCCAGGAGGGCGGGATCATCTCCAAGGAGAGCACGATCCATCTGTCCAACCTCGCGCTCGCGGATCCCAAGGATGGCAAGCCGACCCGCGTCGGTTTCAAGTTTATCGGCGAAGGCGAGGACCGCAAAAAAGTGCGCGTCGCCAAGCGTTCCGGAGCAGAGATCGATGGCTGATACACAAGAAAATACAGAAATCAAAAAGCCCAAGCAGCCTAAAGAACCCAAGGCCGCCAAGGCGCCGGACGGGCCGAAGGTGAAGAAGCCGCGCGTGGCGTCGGACTACAAGGCGCGCTTGCGCCTCCAGTTCGAAGAGACCATCCGTCCCGAGCTCACCAAGCAGTTCGGCTACAAAAACGTCATGCAGGTGCCGACGATCACCAAGATCGTGCTCAACATGGGCATCGGCGAGGGCGTCGCCGACCGCAAGAAGGTCGATTCGGCCGCCGCCGATCTCTCGATGATCGCCGGCCAGAAGGCCGTGATCACCATGTCGCGCAAATCGATCGCCAACTACAAGCTGCGCGACGGCCAAGCCATCGGCTGTAAGGTCACTTTGCGCAAGACGCGCATGTACGACTTCCTCGACCGGCTGGTGAACATTTCGCTGCCGCGCATCCGCGACTTCCGCGGGCTCAACCCGAAGAGCTTTGACGGCCGCGGCAATTACTCGATCGGCATCAAGGAATACACGATTTTCCCGGAGATCGATTTCGACAAGGTCACCGATACCTGGGGCATGGACATCACCGTTTGCACGAGCGCGCGCACCGACGAAGAAGCGCGCGCGTTGCTGGCTGCATTCAACTTCCCGTTCCGGCAGTGAGGGACGTAACCGTCACCTCAAACGCGGAAATAAGGAGCTAGACGTATGGCGAAGAAGAGTATGATCGAGAAGAATAACCGCCGGCGACGGATGACGAAGCAATTCGCCAACCGCCGCAAGGCGCTCAAGGCGATTGCCCGTGACAAGAAACTGCCGATGGAGGAGCGTTTCGCCGCGACCCTCAAGCTTGCCGAATTGCCGCGCAATTCGTCGGCCACCCGCATCCGCAATCGCTGCGAACTGACGGGGCGTCCGCGCGCCTATTACCGCAAGCATCGTCTCAGCCGTATCGCGTTGCGCGAGCTCGGTTCCAAGGGCCTGATTCCCGGCCTCGTGAAATCGAGCTGGTGAGGGCACAGAGATGGTAAACGATCCAATCGGCGACATGATTACCCGCATCCGCAATGCGCAGATGCGCGCGAAATCAAAAGTCTCCATGCCGGGCTCCAAGCAGCGCGAGCGCGTCTGCGAAGTGCTCAAGACCGAAGGCTATATCCGCGGCTATGCCGCCGTGGCGCATGCCAACGGCCGCAGCGAGCTTGAGATCGAGCTGAAATATTTCGACGGCGAGCCGGTGATCCGCGAAATCGAGCGCATCTCCAAGCCCGGCCGGCGCGTCTATGCCTCGGTCAAGGCGCTGCCGCGCATCAATAACGGCCTCGGCGTCGCAATTCTTTCGACGCCCAAGGGCGTGATGGCCGACCATGCCGCTCGTGATGCCAATGTCGGCGGCGAAATCATCTGCACGGTGTTTTAATGTCGCGCATCGGAAACAAATCGGTATCGGTTCCCACTGGCGTTACCGCCAATGTGGAAGGCCAGACCGTCAAGGTGAAGGGCCCGAAAGGCGCTCTTCAGCTTGTGCTGCATGACGACGTCATCGTCACTTTGGACAAGGGCACCTTCAAGGTCGAGCCGCGCGGCGAGGGCAAGCGCGCCCGTTCGCTGTGGGGCACCTCGCGCACGCTGGTCGCCAATTTGATCAACGGCGTGACCAAGGGTTTCGAGGAAAAGCTGGAAATCACTGGCGTCGGCTATCGCGCCGCGGTGCAAGGCAAGAGCCTCAATTTGCAGCTCGGTTTTTCGCATGACGTGAACTTCAAGATTCCGGAAGGCATCACGATCGTGACGCCGAAGCCGACCGAAATCAACGATCACCGGCGTCGACAAGCAGAAAGTCGGCCAGGTCGCCGCCGAAATCCGCGGCTACCGCCCGCCCGAGCCCTACAAGGGCAAAGGCGTGAAATACGTGGGCGAATACATCTTCCGCAAGGAAGGCAAGAAGAAGTAGAGGGCGAAAGCCATGTCGAGATTAAGTCGATCCGGACCGACCGGCGGACGGCGTCAGTGCGGCGCAGGGTAAAGCTTGCGGCCGGCACCAGCGGGCGCACGCGGCTGTCGGTATTCCGCTCGTCGAAGCACATCCATGCCCAGCTCATCGACGACGAGAAGGGCGTGACGCTGGCCGCGGCCTCTTCGCTGGAGAAGGCGCTGCGCGAGGGTGCCAAGACCGGCGCCAATATCGCAGCCGCCAAGGCGGTCGGCAAATTGATCGCCGAGCGCGCCAAGGAAAAGGGCATCAAGGACGTCGTGTTCGACCGCGGCGGCTATCTCTATCACGGGCGCATCAAGGCGCTGGCCGATGCCGCGCGCGAAGGCGGACTGAACTTCTGAGGGAGCGCATGATACTGAATGGGTACCGGTTTCGGAAAGATCATGCGCAAAGAAAGAACGATAGGTTGAACAGATATGGCAAGTGAACCACGACGAGAGCCCCGGCGCGACCGTGAACGCGGTGGCCGCGAAGAGCGCGACAGCGAATTCACCGACAAGCTGGTCCACATCAACCGTGTGGCCAAGGTCGTGAAGGGCGGTAGGCGCTTTGCCTTTGCAGCGCTCGTCATCGTCGGCGATCAGAAAGGCCGCGCCGGCTTCGGACACGGCAAGGCGCGCGAAGTGCCGGAAGCCATCCGCAAGGCGACCGACGCCGCCAAGCGCGCGCTCACCCGCGTGCCGCTGCGCGAAGGCCGCACGCTGCATCACGACGTGCTGGGCCGTCACGGCGCCGGCAAGGTGTTCCTGCGCGCGGCGCCTCCCGGTACCGGCATCATCGCCGGCGGTCCGATGCGCGCCGTGTTCGAGACGCTCGGCATCCAGGACGTGGTGGCCAAGTCGCTCGGCTCGTCGAACCCCTACAACGTCGTGCGCGCGACTTTCGATGCGCTCAAGCACCAGGATTCGCCGCGTTCGGTCGCGGCGCCGCCGCAGTCTCAAGGTGTCCACGCTGCAGTCGCGCCGCCGCGAAGGCGCCGACGAAGTCGCGGTCGACTAGCGTTAGAAAAGTCTGAGGATTTACGGTCATGGCTACGGCAAACAAGACGATCAAGATCGAGCAGATGGGCAGCCCGTCGCGGCGCCACCACAGCCAGCGCGAGACGCTGGTGGGCTTGGGGCTCAACAAGATCGGCCGCGTCAAGGATCTGCCGGACACGCCGTCGACGCGCGGCATGATTCACAAGATTCGCCATCTGGTGCGCGTCGTTGACGCGAAGAAATAAGTTAGAGGACTAGTCCGATGAAACTCAACCAGATCGCCGACAATCCGGGAGCGCGCAAGAATCGCATGCGCATCGGCCGTGGCATCGGCTCCGGCATGGGCAAGACCGGCGGCCGTGGCGGCAAGGGCCAGACCGCGCGCTCAGGCGTGCGCATCAAGGGCTTCGAAGGCGGCCAGATGCCGCTGCATCGCCGTCTGCCTAAGCGCGGCTTCCGCAACACACCGTTCGCGGTCAAGCTCAACGAAACCAATCTCAGCAAGCTTCAGGCGGCCATCGATGCCGGACGCATCGACGCTGAAGTCGCCGATCGATGCCGAGGCCATGGTCAAGGGCGGCCTGATGCGGCGCACCAAGGGCGGCGTCAAGTTGCTGGGCGGCGGCGAATTCAAGGCCAAGATCGATATCGCGGTTTACGGCGCGTCGAAGTCGGCCATCGAAGCCATCGAGAAGGCCGGCGGCTCGGTAAAAATCCTGGCGCCGAAAAAGGAAGTCGACGAAGAGCCGCGCGGCAAGAACAAGCGCATGGCGCTGGAAGCTGCCAAAGGCGGTAGCAAGCCCAAAGCCGGAAAGCCCAAGGCGGAAGCGGCGGAAGCCGACGCGCCCAAAGCCGAGTAATCTGAGGCCTTTTGCCGCCTACAAGTTCGCGGCGCAGTGCCTATTTAGTGCTTGCTGAAGATGGCCTTGGCTAAGGCCGACCACGGGACGGGGCAGGGGCGCAGGAGAAACTGATGGTTTCGGCAGCAGAACAACTGGCAGCCAATCTCAATTTCGGCGCGCTGGCGAAAGCCGACGAGCTCAAGAAGCGCATCTATTTCACCGTTGGCGCGCTGCTGGTCTATCGGCTCGGCACCTATATCCCGCTGCCCGGCATCGATCCGGCCGCCTGGGAACAGATTTTCAATACCCAGTCCGGCGGCATCCTCGGCATGTTCAACATGTTCTCCGGCGGCGGCATCCACCGGATGGCGATCTTCGCGCTCAACATCATGCCTTACATTTCGGCCTCGATCATCATCCAGTTGATGACGACGGTCTCGCCGACGCTTGAAGCGCTCAAGAAGGAAGGCGAGTCCGGCCGCAAGATCATGAACCAGTACACCCGGTATCTCACCGTGGTGCTGGCCGCGTTCCAATCTTACGGCATCGCCATTGGCCTGGAAGGCACCGGCAGCGTCGTGTCGAGCCCCGGCTTCTTCTTCCTGATGTCGACCACGATCACGCTCACCGGCGGCACCATGTTCCTGATGTGGCTGGGCGAACAGATCACCTCGCGCGGCATCGGCAACGGCATCTCGCTCATCATCCTGTCCGGCATCGTGGCGCAATTGCCGGCGGCGATCGCCGGCACGCTCGAATTGGGCCGCCAAGGCGCGCTGTCGACCGGGCTAATTCTATTGGTGATCGTGATGGTGGTGGTCGTGATTGCCTTCATCGTGTTCATGGAACGCGCCCAGCGCAGGCTTTTGATCCAATATCCCAAGCGCCAAGTTGGCAACCGTATGTTCGAGGGCCAATCCTCGCATCTGCCGCTTAAGCTCAATACGTCGGGCGTGATTCCGCCGATCTTTGCCTCATCGTTGTTGTTGCTGCCGACCACGGTGGCCAACTTCAACGCCGGGTCGGGGCCGGGATGGCTCACCACCGTCACCACGCTGCTCGGGCACGGGCGGCCGCTGTTCTTGATCCTCTATATCGCGCTGATCGTGTTCTTTGCCTTCTTCTATACCGCGGTCGTGTTCAACCCGACCGAGACCGCGGATAACTTGAAGAAGCATGGCGGCTTCGTTCCGGGCATAAGGCCAGGCGAGCGCACGGCCGAATACATCGATTATGTGCTTACCCGCATAACCGTGATCGGCGCGCTCTATCTCGCCATCGTCTGCCTGATCCCTGAAATCCTGATCTCCTACGCCGCTGTGCCGTTCTATTTCGGCGGCACCTCGCTCTTGATCGTGGTCAGCGTGACCATGGATACGGTGGCGCAGATCCAGGGCTACCTGCTGGCGCATCAATATGAAGGCTTGATCAAACGTTCGAAGCTGCGGGGGCGGCAACGATGAGATTAATACTGCTCGGGCCGCCGGGGGCGGGTAAGGGCACACAAGCGCAGCGGCTGGTCGCCAAACACGGGATCGTCCAGCTCTCTACCGGCGATATGCTGCGGGCGGCGGTTGCCGCCGGCACCGAGGTGGGATTGCGCGCCAAGAGCATCATGGAAGCCGGCAAGCTGGTGCCCGACGAGGTGGTGGTGGCCATTATCGCCGACCGTATCGGCCAGGATGACGCCAAGCGCGGCTTCATACTCGATGGTTTCCCCCGCACGGTGCCGCAGGCTGAGGCGCTCGACCGGCTTTTGACCGAGCGCAAGCTTAAACTCGACGCCGTCATCGAATTGAAGGTTGACGAGGGTGTTTTGGTTAAACGCATCGAGACCCGGGTAGCCGAGATGACGGCGCGCGGGGAAAAGCTGCGTGCCGACGACAATCCGGACGTGCTCAAGGGCCGGCTTGCCGCCTACCGCACCCAGACCGCGCCACTTGCCGGCCATTACGCCCATAAGGGCATGCTCAAGACCGTGGACGGCATGGCGCCGATTGACGCCGTAACCGCCGCCATCGACCGGCTTTTAAGCACTGGCCAAGCCGCCCAAAGCCGGAGCCAAGCCTAAGATGGTCCAATTACCCCAAATTACGGTCCAAACCGGCCAAATCGGGCGCCAAGGCTCGCGGACCCAAAAACAGGCCTGGATAGAGCAAATCCGGTACCAAGCGGAGGTTGACGAAGGCGCGTTGAATCCCCTAATAAGCAGCGCATTCACAAGTTTAGCGCGATGCCGGGCCCCGAACAGGCGGCGCCAGGTGTCGTGTTACGCTTTGGGCTATCCCCTTTCAGGGACTAGAAATTTCGGCGCGTCGTTCGCGGCCGTGCAGTAACAGGAGAGACCATTCGTGGCTCGTATCGCGGGCGTGAATTTGCCCACCAACAAGCGCGTCGTGATCGCGCTTCAGTATATCCATGGCATTGGCCAACAGAAGGCCAAGGAAATCATGGCAAAGATTAACCTGCCGCCCGAGCGGCGGGTGTCGCAACTCACCAATTCCGAGGTGTTGCAGATTCGCGAAATGATCGACCGCGACTACATGGTCGAGGGCGATCTGCGCCGCGAAGTGTCGCTCAACATCAAGCGTCTGATGGATCTCGGTTGCTACCGTGGCCTGCGTCACCGCAAGGGCCTGCCGGTACGCGGCCAGCGCACGCATACCAATGCGCGGACTCGCAAGGGCCCGGCCAAGACGATCGCCGGCAAGAAAAAAGTCGAGTCGAAGTAACCGAAATCGCCGGCGCTGCAATTTTGCGCGCGGGCCGCGAAAGGATCGAGAATGGGTAAGGAAGCCACCCGCGTTCGCCGGCGCGAACGCAAGAACATCGCGTCGGGCGTTGCGCATGTGAATGCGTCGTTCAACAACACGATGATCACCATCACCGACGCGCAGGGCAATACCATCGCCTGGTCGTCGTCGGGCACCATGGGCTTCAAGGGCTCGCGCAAGTCGACGCCCTATGCCGCCCAGGTCGCCGCCGAAGACGCGGCCAAGAAGGCGCAGGAACACGGCATGCGCACCCTCGAAGTCGAAGTGTCGGGTCCCGGCTCCGGCCGTGAATCGGCGCTGCGCGCTCTGCAAGCGACCGGCTTTACCATCACCTCAATCCGCGACGTGACCACGATCCCGCACAATGGTTGCCGCCCGCGTAAGCGTCGTCGCGTATGAACATTCCATCGAGCGGACCGGAGTTCGCTACCGCTGAACTTTCCCCCACAACGGCGGGTGGGGTGCGCGAGCAAACCCCGCGCCGCTCAATAGGTGAAGACGTGATCCAAAAGAATTGGCAGGAACTGATCAGGCCGAACAAGCTCCAGGTGACTGCGGGTGCCGATCCCGCGCGTCACGCGACGCTGGTGGCCGAGCCGCTCGAACGCGGCTTCGGCGTGACGCTCGGCAATGCGCTGCGCCGTATTCTGCTGTCCTCGCTGCAAGGCGCGGCCGTGCAGTCGGTGCATATCGACGGCGTGTTGCATGAATTCTCCTCGATCGCCGGCGTGCGCGAGGACGTCACCGACATGGTGCTCAACATCAAGGACATCGCCATCAAGATGCAGGGCGAAGGCCCCAAGCGCATGGTGGTCAAGAAACAGGGACCGGGTACGGTCACCGCCGGCGACATTCAAACGGTCGGCGATGTCGTCGTGCTCAATCCGGACCTCGTGCTGTGCACGCTGGACGAGGGCGCCGAGATCCGCATGGAATTCACCGTCAATACCGGCAAAGGCTATGTGCCGGCCGAGCGCAACCGCCCTGAGGATGCCCCGATCGGGCTGATCCCGGTGGACTCGCTTTATTCGCCGGTGCGCAAAGTCTCCTACAAGGTCGAGAATACCCGCGAGGGCCAGATCCTCGATTACGACAAGCTCACGCTCACCATCGAAACCAATGGCGCGGTGACGCCCGATGACTCGCTGGCTTACGCCGCGCGCATCCTGCAAGACCAGCTCAACGTGTTCGTGAATTTCGAGGAGCCGCGCAAAGAGCAGGCCACCGAGACCATTCCCGATCTCGCTTTCAATCCCGCCTTCCTCAAGAAGGTCGACGAGTTGGAGCTGTCGGTGCGCTCCGCCAACTGTCTCAAGAACGACAACATCGTCTATATCGGCGATCTCGTTCAAAAGACCGAAGCCGAAATGCTGCGCACGCCGAACTTCGGCCGCAAGTCGCTCAACGAAATCAAGGAAGTCTTGGCGCAAATGGGCCTGCATCTCGGCATGGAAGTGCCGGGATGGCCGCCGGAAAATATCGAAGAGCTCGCCAAGCGCTTCGAGGACCACTACTAGTTTTCTGACCTTTTTGGAGAAGAGCGATGCGTCACGGAAAAGTTCACCGCAAACTGGGTAGGCACTCGGCCCATCGCACCGCCATGTTCGCCAATATGTGCGCTTCGCTGATCAAGCACGAGCAGATCGTCACGACCTTGCCGAAGGCCAAGGAACTGCGCCCGATCGTCGAGAAGCTGGTCACGCTCGCCAAGAAGGGCGGGCTCGCCGCCCGCCGCCAGGCGATTTCGGAAATGCGCGACATCTCGATGGTCAAGAAATTGTTCGATGTCATCGGTCCCCGCTACAAGGAACGCGATGGCGGCTATACCCGCGTCATGAAGGCCGGCTTTCGTCATGGCGACAATGCCGCGGTGGCGGTGATCGAATTCGTCGACCGGGACGTCGAAGCCAAGGGCAAGGATTCCGGGCCCGTGCAGGCCAAGAAGGTCGATGAGACCGAGACCGTCGCGGCCTAATTCGGCGTTGCAATCCAACAATTCACAGGGCGGCCTTTAGGCCGCCCTTTTTTATGGCGCGGCGATAGCGGGCGCTCGTTTGCCCAGTATAATCCGGCCAAAATAGAATTGGGGGAAATGACATGGTCCGGCTCGCAACGCTTTGTCTCGCGCTGCTTGCCGGCGCCGTCGGCAGCGCCTACGCGCAGTCCGATCCGGTCAAGCGCGGCGATTATCTGGTCAACACCATCATGACCTGCGGCAACTGCCACTCGCCGATAGGCCCGCCATCCGTCACCGCCGGCAAGGACTTTTCCGGCGGGTTCACTTGGGACGAGCCGCCGTTCAAGGTGACGGCATCGAATATCACGCAGGACAAGGATAACGGCATCGGCGCCTGGACCGACGCCGAAATCAAGACCTTGCTGCGCACGGGTAAGCGTCCCAACGGCGTGCAGATCGCCGACGTGATGCCGACCGCCTTTTACGGCATCATTACCCATGAAGACATGAATGCGATCGTGGCCTATCTGCGCACGATCAAGCCTGTGGCCCGCAGCGTGGCGGACCCGGAATACAAGATGCAGGTGCCGCACCATCCGTTCCCCGGCTCGGCCTCGCCCTATACCGAAGCGATGATGGGCGAGCCGGTCTCGAAAGGCTTCTATCTCGCCACCATCGGACATTGCATGGAATGCCACACGCCGATGGGCCCGCGCGGGCGCGAATTTGCCAGTCAACTCGGCGCCGGCGGCTTCGAGTTCAAGGGGCCCTGGGGCGTCTCGGTCTCGCGCAACATCACCTCGAGCAAGACCAAGGGCCTTGGCGATTGGACCGATGCCGAGATCAAGCGCGCGATCACCCAAGGCCTGCATAAGGATGGCAGCCCGCTTAAGCCGCCGATGGGCTATCCTTATTATGCCCATATGACCGAAGCCGATCTCGACGCGGTGGTGGCCTATTTGCGCACGGTGCCGGCGAAGGAATGATTCCTGTCATCACCGGGCCGCCGCGAAGCAGCGTGACCCGGTGACCCCGCTTAGGATGGCAAAGGCGACGCGTTCCTAAGCAAGATGGCTGGGACAAGCCCGGCCATGACCGGCTTTTGGTTTGTTGGTGGCCTTCATTTAGCCCAGCGGGAGGCCTATATCTCGCTACGCCGCCGAGACCTGAAATCCATGCGCATTAAGCCCTATCTGATTGCCGTTATGATGGCCGCTGCCGCCTGGGCGGGGCTGGCAACCGTTTCGGCCGCCCAAGAGCGGCGCGTGCCTAATGCGGCCGAGCTGCGCCTGTCCTATGCGCCCGTGGTGCAGCATGTGGCGCCGGCGGTGGTCAATGTCTACGCCGCCAAGACGGTGCAAGCCCGCAACCCGCTATTTGACGACCCGATTTTCCGCCGCTTCTTTGGCGGCATCCCGGGTGCCGACCCAGGCAGCCAGGTACAACGCTCGCTCGGTTCCGGCGTCATCGTCGATGCGTCCGGGCTCGTCGTCACCAATGTGCACGTCATCGAGGGCGCCGACGACATCAAGGTCTCGCTCGCCGACAAGCGCGAATTCGAAGCCAGCGTCGTGCTCAAGGATCCGCGCAGCGACCTCGCGGTGCTGCGCATCAAGGACGCGCATGAGAAATTTCCGTTTCTGGAATTTGCCAATTCCGACGCGCTGGAAGTCGGCGACATCGTGCTCGCCATCGGTAATCCTTTCGGCGTCGGCCAGACCGTGACGCACGGCATCGTCTCGGCGCTGGCGCGCACGCAAGTCGGCGTCACCGATTATCAGTTCTTCATCCAGACCGACGCCGCCATCAATCCGGGCAATTCCGGCGGCGCGCTGGTCGATCTCAACGGCAAACTGGTTGGCGTGAACACCGCGATATTCTCGCGCTCGGGCGGCTCGCAAGGCGTCGGCTTCGCCATCCCCGCCAATATGGTGCAGGTGGTGGTAGCTTCCGCCAAGACAGGGGGTAGCGCGGTCAAGCGGCCCTGGCTCGGTGCCAAATTACAGGCGGTGACGCCCGAGATCGCCGATAGCATGAACCTCAAACGCCCGGCCGGCGCCTTGGTCGCCAATGTAGCGCCCGGCAGTCCGGCGGCGCGCGCCGGCCTCAAGCCCGGCGATGTGCTGATTTCGGTCGACGGCCAGGACGTCGACGATCCCAATGCCTTCGACTATCGCTTTGCCACCAAGCCGCTCGGCGGCACGGCAAAAATTGGCGTCGTGCGGGACGGCCAGACGACGACGCTACAAGTCGCTTTGCAGACCGCGCCCGATACGCCGCGCGATGAGATGACCATCCGTTCGCGCTCGCCGTTCTTCGGCGCCAAAGTTGCCAATTTGTCGCCCGCGCTGGCCGACGAATTGCAGTTGCGCAATGTCGATAGCGGCGTCGTCATTCTCGACGTCGAAGACGGCTCGATCGCGCGCAATGTCGGCTTCCAGCGTGGTGACATCATCGAGCAGGTCAATGACGAAAAAATCCAGAAGACGCATGACCTCGAGCGCGCCGCCAAGCAGCCGAACCGCGCCTGGCGGATTATCTTCATCCGTGGCGGCCAACAGATCACCGCGTCGTTCAACGGATGAGCCCGCGCGCCAAAGCGAGCGGGCCGAGTTTGTTCACCGCCGCCGGCCTCGACAAGGACGCGCCGCGTCCGCTGGCCGACAGACTTCGCCCGCAAAAGCTCGACGAAGTGGTGGGGCAGAATCATCTGCTCGGCCTCGATGGCGTGCTCTCGCGCATGCTGGCGACCCGATCGCTCGGCTCGCTAATATTCTGGGGTCCGCCCGGCACCGGCAAGACCACGGTGGCGCGGTTGCTGGCGCAGGAGACCGACCTGCATTTCGAACAGATATCGGCGGTGTTTTCCGGCGTCGCCGATCTGAAAAAAGTTTTCGACGCCGCGCGCCTGCGGCGCGAGGCCGGCCAGGGCACGTTGCTGTTTGTCGACGAGGTGCATCGCTTCAACCGCGCGCAGCAGGACAGCTTTCTCCCGGTGATGGAAGACGGCACCATCGTGCTTGTTGGCGCGACGACAGAGAATCCTTCGTTCGAGCTCAATGCCGCTCTTTTGTCGCGGGCGCGGGTGCTGGTGTTCAAATCGCTCGACGCGGCGGCGATCGAGAAGCTACTCGCGCGGGCCGAAGAAATCGAGGGCAAGAAGCTGCCGCTAGATCCCGATGCTCGCGTGGCACTCGAGCGTATGGCTGACGGCGACGGCCGCGCGTCGCTTACTTTGGCCGAGGAAATCTGGCGCGCCGCGCGCAAGGGCGAAACTTTCGACAGCGAGAAATTGCAGGAGATCGTGCAACGCCGCGCGCCGATCTATGACAAGGCGCAGGACGGCCATTACAATCTCATCAGCGCGCTGCATAAGTCGGTGCGCGGTTCCGATCCCGACGCCGCGTTGTACTATCTCTGCCGCATGCTCGATGCCGGCGAGCCGCCGCTCTATATCGCGCGCCGCGTGGTGCGGATGGCGATCGAAGATGTCGGGCTTGCCGATCCACAGGCGCTGGTGATCGCCAATGCCGCCAAGGATGCTTACGATTTTCTGGGTTCGCCGGAAGGCGAACTGGCGATCGCGCAGGCGCTGATTTACGTGGCGACCGCGCCCAAATCGAACGCGGCTTACGCCGCCTATGGCGCCGCCATGCGTACGGCGAAAGAGGCGGGTTCGTTATTGCCGCCCAAACATATCCTCAATGCGCCGACCACGCTGATGAAGAATGAAGGTTACGGCCGCGGCTATTCCTACGACCACGATGAGGCCGAGGGTTTTTCCGGCCAGAACTATTTTCCCGATGCCTTGCCGCGCCAGCAATTCTACGATCCGCCCGAGCGCGGCTTCGAGCGTGAGATTAGGAAGCGGCTGGATTATTGGGCCAAGCTGCGTCAAGAACGCGGCAAAGCGCGCGGTAAAGAGCGCGACATGAGTGGCGACAAGGAACGGGACCCGGAATGACGTTTTGGAAGTGCGCGGCGGTTTTTGTGGTTCTGTCCGGTCTAAGTACAGCATCAAGTCAAGCCGGGGAGCCGGTCAACGGCCGTTGGGCGGCCGATGCGTCGTCTTGCGAAGGCTTCTCAGGCCTCGGCGCGCATTCGCCGCTGGTCGTCACCGATTACGCGGTGCGCTGGCAGGGCGATTCCTGCCGCATCGGGCGCATGTACAAGACCGGCGATACGGTCCATATCCAGGCGCTGTGCTGGGGCGAGGCCGGCGAGCGTTCGATCCCGGTATCGCTGCACCCGCATGCAGGGCGGCTTTCGGTGATCTGGGATCGTGGCGCGCCGGGCGATCTGCAGCGTTGTCCGTAATGGCGCGAAAATTCGTGATTTGGATGAATTGAAATGAGAATGCGCAAGGGCGGCTATGGCGGCGGCAAGAAGGCGGCGGACGCGCGTGGCCGCGGCCGTGGCACCGGCCGCGATCGTGACGAGCGCAACCGCGAGCGTTCGAAAGAGCAATTCAAGGAACGCGCCAATCCGCGCCAATCCGACCTGCGCGCCAAACACGCCCCCAAACGCGGCCGCGCATTTCCGGCCCGTCCGCCGCGCGAAGCACCCGTCGCACTTGCGCCCGCGCCGCCAGTCGCGCCCGCTAAGCCCGCCTTCGTTTCGGCTGGCGTGCAAAACGTCACCGTCACGCCGGACGAAAATAACATGCGCGTCGATCGTTTTTTCGAGGCGCGCTTTCCGGGCCTGTCGTTCAGCCATATCCAGCGCATCATCCGCAAAGGCGAAGTGCGCGTGGACGGCAAACGTACGCAGCCCAAGAACCGCCTGGAGGCGGGGCAGGTGGTGCGCATTCCGCCGCTCCAGCTTGAGCCGCCGAAGGTTCGCGATGACGCGCCGAAGGCGATGCGCGACCGCGAATATATCCGCTCGATCACGCTGTCCGAAGACGACGACGTGCTGGTGCTCAACAAGCCGGCGGGCCTCGCGGTGCAGGGCGGCTCCGGCGTCAAGGAAAACGTCGACGACATGCTCGAAGCCTTGCGCGGCAATTACGCCGACGCCCAGCGCCCGCGCCTGGTGCACCGGCTCGACAAGGACACCGCCGGCTGCCTGCTGGTCGCTAAGACACGTTTCGCCGCAGCCGCCTTGGCCAAAACCTTCCGTACCCGCTCGGCGCGCAAGATCTACTGGGCGCTGGTCGTGGGCGTGCCCAAGCCGAAACAGGGCCGGGTCTCGACTTATTTGGCCAAGCAGGAAGAGGAAGAAGATTCCTACATGCGCATCGCCAAGCATGGCGACAAGGACGCCGTGCACGCGGTGACGTATTACGCGGTGGTCGATACCGCGGCGCAAAAGCTCGCCTGGATTTCACTCAAACCGGTCACCGGCCGCACCCATCAATTGCGCGCCCACATGACGCATGTCGGCAATCCGATCATCGGCGACCCGAAATATTTCGACATCGAGAACTGGGAAATGCCCGGCGGCATCCAGAACCGGCTGCATTTGCTGGCGCGCCGCATCGTGGTGCCGCATCCGCGCGGCGGCACCATCGATGTCACCGCGCCGCTGCCCCCGCATATGGAGCAGTCCTGGAACCTGCTCGGTTTCGACGCCAAGCGCTATGACCCGATCGTCGACGCGCCGGAGGAGGAGTAGGCGGGGCGCCATCAAGGAAACGGTATGCGCGGCATATTGATAGCCAGCTTGCTTGCGGCCCTGACAGCGGCGGTAGCGCTGCCTGCTCAAGCGCAGAGCGATGATGAACGCTACAATATCATGAAGCCTGAGCCGTGGCTGCAGCCAAAGTATAAATCGCCGCGCGGCTCAACCGAACATGTGGCGATCCCGCGGCCTTCGTCGGAGCCGCAGCCTCAATCGACCGTGCCGCCGCCGCTCCTTGTGCCGCAGACCGGGCAGTTGCTGCCAAACATGCCCACCCTTGCGCCGTCTGGCCCTGGCGGCACTGAGACGTCGCAGGACCGCGCCATGCGTTGCGCCAACCAGGCCGGTATTTACGGCGCTGCCGCCGGCGACCGCAACGCCTATGTGGGAAGCTGCATCAACCAATAAGGCCTAAATCTCTTTCATTACCTGCGCGTAGGAAATCAGCGCGAACAGCGCCGTGCCGCCGACCATATTGCCGAGCAGCACCGGCACGAAGAACTGTAGTACCATCCGCCACCATTCCCAGTCGCCATTGAGCACCAGCACGTTCGCTTCCACGCTGCCGGCAATGATATGCGTGAAGCCGCCGATCGCGATCAGATATGTCATCATCGCAATCACCGCGAATTTCGCGCTCTCCGCGCTCGGAATCATCCACACCATGGCGGCGATGAGGAATCCGGAGGTGATGCCGCGCAACAGCATGTCCCACCAGCCAAGGCCAAGCAGAAAGTGGCTGACGCCGACCATGCCGTGCAGCAGTTCGGGCGGCAAAACAGGCGTATAGACGCAGAATGCCGCGGCAAACAGCGTGCCGACGTAATTGGCGACCAGCACGATCGTCCACAGCCGGCCCATGCGCCAGATATTCCGCCACGACATGTCTTTGAACACCGGCAGCACGACGGTGATCGTGCTCTCGGTGAAGAGTTGCTGATTTCCCAGCACCACCATTAGGAAGCCGACGCAATAGCCGAAACTTGAGACCAGGGGACGCCAGGGCGCGTCCGGCAAATGCGCTTCCAGGATCGCCTGCGCCAGCAGTGAAAAGCTGATCGAGAGTCCGGCTGCGACGCCGGACCACCACAGCGAGACGGCCGGCCGCGCCATTTCGTCGTCGCCGAGGCGGCGCACAACTTCATAGATGACGGGCGTGCGCGGTGCCGACATCTCTTCGACGTCCGCGAACTCACGTTCGGAAATACCTTTCGCCGCTTCCTTGGTCCTGCTGCTCCGTCTTGTGGCCATGGCGGACAACGTGCGGCAGGGGAGCGAGTTCCAATCCCGGAACCCAGCCGAACTAGGCCTTGACAGGCAACCAAATGGTTGCATATATGGTCTATGGAAAGAGGAACCATGGATGCAGTGTTCAAAGCCTTAGCCGACGTGAGCCGCAGGGAACTGCTCGACCGGCTGCGCGCCGAAAACGGTCAGACCCTGGGTGAACTATGCGAGCGCCTCGATATGACGCGGCAGGCGGTGAGCAAGCATCTGGGCCTTCTGGAGGAGGCCAATCTGGTGGCGACCGTCAAACGCGGCCGCGAGAAGCTGCACTACCTCAATCCGCTGCCGATCCACGAGATCGCCGAACGCTGGATCGGGAAATTCGAAAGCCAACGTCTTCAAGCTCTGAGTGACATGAAGAAAGCATTAGAAACCAAGTAAGGAGAGATGCCATGAGTAAGCCAAGCTTCGTCTATGTGACCTATATTGCGTCGACGCCCGAAAAAGTCTTCAAGGCGCTGACCTCAACCGAGGCCACCGAGAAATACTGGTTTGGCCACGCCGTCACGTCCGACTGGAAAGTCGGGTCGCCGGTCAAATTCCACCGTGAGGGCAAACTGACCCTAGGCGGGCAGGTATTGGAAAACGATCCGCCACGCCGCCTGTCCTACACGTTCACGCCGTATCACGAGCCGCATAATGGCACCGATACCTCACGGGTGGTGATGGACCTTGAGCAGCAGCGCGATCAGGTCAAGCTCACCGTCACGCATGACGATTTCGCACCGGACAGCCCGGTTTTCGCCAGCATCAGCAATGGCTGGCCGCTCGTGCTCTCAAGCCTCAAGAGCTATCTTGAGACGAACCATGTGCTGTGGGCGCCCTGGTACGAGGACAAGGCCAAGCAAGAAGCGGAAAAAGTGGCGTCATAACCGCGCCGGCTTCAGTTTGGTCGCGTGCGTTGGGTGGGGAGAGCCTGTGTGCCGCGCAGGCGCTCTCCACCTTCGTTTTTCCGCGGCCTAGTTTAGCGCAAACTGGCGTTGAACTTATCGAGCGCCGCCTGGCCGGGGCACAGCTCCGGCGCGTTGAGCGAATTGAGCGGCGCGGCGACCGTATGCAGATGGGTATGCAGATCTTCCGGATCCTTTTCCACATACAGAAGCCCGGTGACGATCTGGCCCTTGGCGGCATGCTGCTGCAGGAACCCGAGCGCGGCGGCGCGGTCATGCACTTCGTAATCGGCGGCGAGCTTGCGTAGCGTCAGCTTCGAGCCGTCATGCTGCTCGACCACCTCGACCGTGCCGGGCTCGTATTCGACCTCGATCGGCATGCGGCTCGACATGAAATCAAGCCGGTTCACCGCCTCATTATGTTCGCGCACGAAATCGAAGCTCTTGGTCGAGCCGGCGTGGTTGTTGAATGCCACGCAGGGGCTGATGATGTCGATAAAGGCCGCGCCCTTGTGGCCAATGGCCGCCTTGATGATCGGCACCAGTTGCGTCTTGTCGCCGGAGAATGAGCGGGCAACAAAGCCGGCGCCGAGCTGCAGCGCGAGCGCAGCCAGATCGATGGAATTGTCGGTATTGATGAAGCCGCGCTTGGACTTGGAGCCGCGGTCGGCGGTGGCGGAGAACTGGCCTTTGGTGAGGCCATAGACGCCGTTATTTTCCACGATATAGGTCATGTTGACGCCGCGCCGCAGGCAATGCGCGAACTGGCCGAGCCCGATCGAGGCCGAGTCGCCGTCGCCGGAAACGCCGAGATAAATGAGGTCGTGATTGGCCAAGTTGGCCCCGGTGAGCACCGACGGCATGCGGCCATGCACCGAATTGAAGCCGTGCGAATTGCCTAGAAAATAAGTCGGTGTCTTCGACGAGCAGCCGATGCCAGAAATCTTGGCCACCCGATGCGGCTCGATGGAGAGTTCGAAACAGGCCTGGATGATCGAGGCCGTGATCGAATCGTGGCCGCAGCCCGCGCACAACGTGGAGACCGTGCCCTCATAATCGCGGTGGGTATAGCCGAGTTCGTTTTTCGGCAGGTCGGGATGGTGGAATTTCGGCTTGGCGAGATAGGTCATGAGCTCACCTTCATCGGCGTGACTTTGAGCGCTTCGAGATGATCGCCGATGGCCTTGGCGATGAAGCGCGCGGTAATGGGCGTGCCATCGTAATGCACGATGGGAACCAGCCGCACCGGATCGATGCCGCATTCATTGACGACCAGCGAGCGCATTTGCGCATCGCGGTTTTGCTCCACCACGAACACGAAATCGTGGTCGGAGACGAAGCTGTTGACGCTCGAATGGAACGGGAAGGCGCGGATGCGCATGCGGTCGAGCGCATGGCCGCGCGCCTCGATCATGTGGATCGCCTCGTCCATGGCCGGCGCGGTAGAGCCGAAATACAACACGCCATATTTGGTCGGTTTGCTCGAAGTGGCCTGTAACGGGCGCGGCACCAGATCCTTGGCGGTGTCGAACTTGCGGATCAAACGCTGCATGTTGTCGACGTAAGGCGCGCCTTCCTCGGTGTATTTGGCGTAGCGGTCGCGCGACGTGCCGCGCGTGAAGAACGAGCCCTTGGTCGGATGCGTGCCGGGATAAGTGCGGTAGGGGATGCCGTCGCCGTCGACGTCGAGATAGCGGCCGAAATCCTTGCCGGCTTCCAGTTCCTCGGCTGTCATCACCTTGCCGCGGTCATAGCTGCGGGTGTCATCCCACGTCAGCGGCGCCGACAAATGATGGTTCATGCCGATGTCGAGATCGAGCATGACGAAAATCGGCGTTTGCAGCCGGTCGGCGAGATCGAACGATAGCGCGCCGAATTCGAAGGCTTCCGCCGGACCTTCGGGAAACAGCAGCACATGTTTGGTGTCGCCGTGCGAGGCATATGCGCAGGAAATAATGTCGCATTGCTGGGTGCGCGTCGGCATGCCGGTCGAAGGCCCGGCGCGCTGCACGTCGAAAATCACCGCCGGAATTTCCGCGAAATAGGACAGCCCGATGAATTCCTGCATCAGCGAAATACCGGGACCGGACGTCGCGGTGAACGCGCGCGCGCCATTCCAGGCGGCGCCGATCACGATGCCGATGGACGCAAGCTCGTCCTCGGCCTGGATGATGGCGTATTTGGCGCGCTCGCTTTCCTTGTCGACGCGCAATTTGGCGCAATGCGAGGTGAAAGCATCGGCTAAGCCCGAAGAGGGCGTGATCGGATACCAGGCGCACACCGTGGCGCCGCCATAGACCGCGCCCAGCGCCGCGGCCGCATTGCCTTCGATGAAAATACGGTCGCCGACCTTGTCGCTCTTCCTCAGGCGCAGCCCGATCGGGCAATCGAGATTGAGCGTGGCATAGTCGCGCCCGATATGCAGCGCCTTGATATTCGGGGCTATCAGCTTGTCTTTGCCCTTGTATTGCTCGCCGATGAGCTTTTCGACCACCGTCACGTCCATCTCGAGCAGCGCGGTCAGCGCGCCGATATAGATGATGTTCTTGAACAACTGGCGCTGGCGCGGATCGGTATATTCGCGGTTGCAAATCGCGGTCAGCGGCACGCCGATGACGGTGATGTCCGGGCGAAATTTCGACGCCGGCAGTTCCTTGGTCGAGTCATAGAACAGATAGCCGCCCGGCTCGATCGAAGCGATGTCGCGATCGAAGGTCTGCGGGTTCATCGCCACCATCAAATCGGTGCCGCCGCGCGCGCCCAGGTGACCGTCCTCGGTGACGCGCACTTCGTACCAGGTCGGAAGGCCCTGGATGTTGGACGGAAAAATGTTCCGCGGCGCGACAGGTATGCCCATGCGCATCACGGCGCGCGCGAACATCTCGTTGGCGCTGGCCGAGCCCGAGCCATTGACGTTGGCGAAGCGAACGACGAAGTCGTTTACGCGGCTGATCGGCGCGGTGACTGGTTTGGCGGTCGACATGAATTCCCTGCGTAGGTCATATCCAGCAAGAACTTCTGCATGTCCCAGGCGCCGGTCGGGCAGCGTTCGGCGCACAGGCCGCAATGCAGACAGACATCTTCATCCTTGACCATGACGCGGCCGGTCTTGAGCCCGTCTTGGACATAGAGGTCTTGGGTTAGATTCATCGCGGGCGCGGTGAGCCGCGTGCGCAACTCGGCCTCTTCGCCATTGGGCGTGAAGGTGATGCAGTCCATCGGGCAAATATCGACGCAGGCATCGCATTCGATGCAAAGCTGCGCCGAGAACACCGTCTGCACGTCGCAATTCAGGCAGCGCCCGGCCTCCTTGAGCGCAAGCTCGATGTCGAAACCCAGTTCGACTTCGGCCTTGATGTCCTTGAGCGCGATCGCCTTGTCGCGCAGCGGCACTTTGTAACGTTTATCGGGCTCGATGGCGTTGTCGTAGGACCATTCGTGGATGCCCATCTTCTGGCTCATCTGCTCGACCGCCGGCAGCGGGCGCTCAGTGATGTCCTCGCCATTGAGCAGCTTGTCGATCGAGACGGCAGCCTCGTGGCCGTGCGCCACCGCCCAGATGATGTTTTTCGGGCCGAAGGCGGCGTCGCCGCCGAAGAACACCTTCCGGTTGGTCGATTGGAAGGTCACCTTATCGACCTTGGGCATATTCCATTCGTCGAACTCGATGCCGTTGTCGCGCTCGATCCAGGGGAAAGCGTTTTCCTGGCCGACCGCGACCAGCACGTCGTCACAGGGGAAATGCTGATCCGGCTCGCCGGCGGGCACCAACTTGCGGCGGCCTTTGGCGTCTTTTTCGGCCTTCACCTTTTCGAAGGTGATGCCGGTGAGCTTGCCGTTCTCGTGCGTGAATTCCTTCGGCACCAGATAATTATGGATCGGAATGCCTTCGTGCTGGGCGTCTTCTTTTTCCCAGGGCGAGGCTTTCATTTCCTCAAAGCCGGAACGCACCACGACATTGACTTCTTCGCCGCCAAGACGGCGCGCCGAGCGGCAGCAATCCATGGCGGTGTTGCCGCCGCCCAGGACGATCACGCGCTTGCCGATTTTGGTGACGTGGCCAAACGATACGGACGAAAGCCAGTCGATGCCGATGTGGATGTTCTTGGCGGCTTCTTGCCGGCCGGGAATGTCGAGGTCGCGGCCGCGTGGTGCGCCGGAGCCGACAAAGACCGCGTCCCAGCCTTCGGCCAGAAGCGCCTTCATGCTGTTGACGCGCTCGCCGCCACGGAATTCGACGCCGAGGCCGAGGATGTAGCCGCATTCTTCGTCGATAACGCTGTCGGGCAAACGGAATTTCGGAATTTGCGTGCGGATCATGCCGCCGGCTTGCGGATCGCCGTCGAATACGACGCAATGATAACCGAGCGGCGCCAGGTCGCGCGCCACCGTGAGCGAAGCGGGGCCGCCGCCCACCAGCGCGATACGCTTGCCGTTCTTTTTCGCGGCTGGCTTGGGCAGGCGCGCAGTAATGTCGTCCTTGTAATCGGCGGCAACGCGCTTCAATCGGCAGATGGCGACTGGCTCGTCCTCGACGCGCACGCGCCGGCAGGCCGGTTCGCAGGGGCGATCGCAAGTGCGCCCGAGGATTCCGGGAAACACATTCGATTTCCAGTTGACCATATAGGCGTCGGAAAAGCGGCCCGCCGCGATCAATCTAATATATTCGGGAACCGGTGTGTGCGCGGGGCACGCATATTGGCAATCCACGACCTTGTGGAAATAGTTCGGGTCGGAAATGTCGGTATTCTTCATTGCTTCCTCAAAACGCGTCCCGTTACGCACTCGTACTAGCAGGTCGCGTCCCAGCCTCTCGCTGCTGGTCTTTTCCCCCGGCGGCCTTGTTATCCGGCCCGATTCAGGAGGCGGATAATATTGCTATCATGCTGCCAAGGCTACCTATCCTTCCGTCAGGGCTCAGTCCTATCAACTACTAGCTAACAATGCTCTTTTTCGCTCCCCGAAAGCGGCGGCAACGTGGCAGTGCAGCATGGCGCCCGGGGATTTGGGGTAATACCTATGGCGCGTTAGACCGGCCATTGTTGCGCCGCACAATAACGGAAGCGTGATGCACCTGATCCTGTTCGACGTCGACGGCACGCTGGTGGATAGCCAGCAGATGATCTGCGCGGCGATGGAGGCGGCCTATCGCCATAATGGCTTGGTCTGTCCGCCGCGCACGCAACTCCTCTCGATTGTCGGCCTGTCGCTTGACGACGCCTTCCGGCGTCTGGCGCAAGGCGCCGACCACCCGGTGGCGGGTCTGACCGCGCAATACAAGGAAGCTTTCTTCGCGCTGCGCGAGGCCGGCGAACCCAATGCGCCGCTCTATCCCGGCGCGCGCGAAGCCATCGCGCTATTGGCGCGGCAAGACGACGTCATCCTCGGTATCGCCACCGGCAAATCGCGCCGCGGCGTGACGGCCGTATTGGAGCAATATGGGCTGGTCGATGCCTTCGCGACCATCCAGACTTCGGACGTCGCGCCATCGAAGCCGCATCCGGGCATGGTATTGCAGGCGATTGGCGAGACCGGCGTCGATGCCGCGCATACCGTGGTGATCGGCGATACCGTGTTCGATATCGAGATGGCGCGCGCCGCCGGCGCCTTCGGGCTCGGCGTCGCATGGGGCTATCATCCGGTTGCCGATTTGCACGCGGCCGGCGCCGTGAGCGTGATCGACGATTTCGGTGCGCTCATGCCGGCGCTCCGCGCGCTATGGCCGAAACTCAAGCTCGCCGACACTGGCACCGGCGCGGTCACGAACCATGCGTGACATTTTTGAAGAAATTTTCGAGAACCAGCCGCTCGACCCGATGGTGTCGGCGCGCCAGGGCGGACGGCCCAATTTGCGCAAGCAATTCTACACGCGCGCGCATATCGGCGAAGGCGCGGGCGAGGGAGGCTTTGCTGTGTTGCTCGACGGCAAGCCGATCAAGACGCCGGCACGGCGCGCGCTGGCCGCGCCGACGCGTTCGCTCGCGCAACATCTGGCGGACGAATGGCATGCGCAAACCGAAGTGATCGAACCGGGGCGCATGCCACTCACGCGGCTCGCCAATGCGGTGATCGACGCGGTCGCGGATCAAACCGCGCCGGTGGCCGAGGAGGTGACCAAATATCTCGGCACGGATTTATTGTTTTATCGCGCCGACGCGCCGCCGGGTCTCGTCGCCCTGCAATCGCAGCATTGGGATCCGGTGCTGGCTTGGGCGCATGAAAAACTCGGCGCCCGCTTCGTGCTGGTCGAAGGCGTGGTGTTTGCCGCCCAGCCGGATGCGGCCATCGCCGCCGCGCGCAAAGCCATTCCCAATGATCCGTGGAAACTAGGCGCCGTCGCCTCGGTCACGACGTTGACCGGTTCGGGGCTGCTGGCGCTTGCGCTCAGCGCCGGCCAACTCGACGTGGACGCGGCCTGGGCCGCCGCCCATGTCGACGACGATTGGCAAATGGCGCATTGGGGCCGCGACGAAGCAGCCATCGCGCGCCGCGACTATCGCTTTGCCGAGATGCAGGCGGCGGCGACGGTGTTACGGCACGCCGTTTGAGTTAATGCCCCGTCGGATCGCCGCGGCGGCCGGCTTCGTAGAGGAACCACACCCGGCGCTCGGCCTCGTCGATGAAATTCTCCAACAGGCTCGCGGTGGCGACGTCCTTGTGTTCGTCGCACAGGTCATGCGTCTCGCGCATCGCGGCGATCACGCGCTGATTGTCGTCGCGCAATTCGGCCAGCATGTCGTCCGGCGTCACATAGGCCGCGTCATTGTCGGCCAGGCGCTGGTGGCGCGCGATGTCGCCGATCGAGCGCAACGTATTGCCGCCGATCTTGCGCACGCGCTCGGCCAAAACGTCGAGGGTGGCGAAAATCTGGTCGGCGTGCTCGTCGAGCAGCAAATGATAGTCGCGGAAATGCGGCCCGCTCATATGCCAGTGGAAATTCTTGGTCTTGAGATAGAGCGCGAAATTATCGGCCAGCAGCGCGTTGAGCGCGCCGGAAAGATCCCTGGTCGCATTCGACTTGAGATCGGTCGGCGTCTGCAGACGCGGCGTGGATTTGGTGGCGTTATTCATACGCATGATCCTTTATTGGTCACGATGGCCGCGCTGGCGCCCCCCAGCAATACCCCTCTAAATCGCGGCCTTGCGGAAAAGTTCCATAGTTTTATTGCAATCGCAAGACGCTTGGTTTAGGGCCAAATTTGGCGTCAAGCGCGGCGGCTTTGTCGGCACTGGCGCGCGCCTCGTCGCCTCGGCCGAGGGCTTCGAGCGCGAGCGCCCGGACTTTATGCGCCGCCGCCAATTCCGGCAGCAGCTCGATCGCCCGCTCGACGCTGACGAGCGCTTCAGCGTGGCGTTTCATGTCATGCAATACCGTGCCGCGGTTTAGCCAATCGGTTCCCGAATTCGGGCTTAGCGCCAGCGCACGGTCATAGGCTTTGAGTGCTTCATCGGGAAAACCGGCGTCGGCCAGGATGCTGGCGCGATTGCCATGCGCCTCTGCCAGATTGGGGTTGATGCGAAGCGCCTCGTCATAACTCTTGATCGCTTCCAGCGGCTGACCCAGCCGGTCATGCGCCTGGCCGAGCAAATTATGCAGCCGCGCCTGCGGCGCCCCGACCTCGATGGCGCGCCGCGCGAGATCGGCGCCCTCTTTGTATTGACCCTCCTGGCAGGCGACCACGGCGACGTAATAGAGCGCGTCGGCATTGACCGGATCGGCCTTCAGCACGTCCATATAGCGTTGCATGGCCAGGTCGAGCTGGCCCTGGCGGTGGTGGAAAAGGCCCTGTTGCAGGAGCGTGGCGGCGGTAGGAGGTTCGTTCATGGGGTGGTTCTAAGCAGGCCGGCCGGCAATGCCAAGCTCCCGGCTGTCATCCGCGCGAAAGTGGGGATCCAGTAACACTGCACTTTCGGTCGGTCCTGGGTCCCGCCTTCGCAGGGTATGACAAAGAGCGTCATGGTATGGCTTTTGCACGCCATATCCGGCGATTATTGCGCGAAACGGCACCACAGGGCGGGCAGACCATGAAGGACATTCTCGACAGGCTCCAGGAGCGGCGCGACGAGGCTCACCTCGGCGGCGGCCAGCAGCCGCATCGACGCCCAGCACAAGCGCGGCAAACTGACCGCGCGAGAGCGCATCGAACTCCTGCTCGACAAGGGCTCGTTCGAGGAATTCGACATGTTCGTCGAACACCGCTCGAGCGATTTCGGCATGGAAAAATCGAAAATCCCCGGCGACGGCGTCGTCACCGGCTGGGGCACGGTCAACGGCCGCGCGGTCTATCTGTTCTCCAAGGATTTCACCGTATTCGGCGGCTCGCTGTCGGAGGCGCATGCGCAAAAAATCATAAAAGTGCAGGACATGGCGATGAAGGCGCGCTGTCCGGTCATCGGCCTGTTCGACGCCGGCGGTGCGCGCATCCAGGAAGGCGTGGCGGCGCTCGGCGGCTATGGCGAGGTGTTCAAGCGTAACGTTCTTGCGTCGGGCGTCATTCCGCAGATCAGCGTCATCATGGGGCCATGCGCGGGCGGCGACGTCTATTCGCCGGCCATGACCGATTTCATCTTCATGGTGCGCGACACGTCCTACATGTTCGTCACCGGCCCCGACGTCGTAAAGACCGTCACCAACGAAGTCGTCACCGCCGAAGAACTCGGCGGCGCTTCGGTGCACACGACCAAATCCGGCGTCGCCGACGGCGCCTTCGAGAACGACGTCGAGTGTCTGTTGCAAATGCGCCGGCTGATCGACTTCCTGCCGTCCAACAACGAGATCGGCGTGCCGGAATGGCCGTCGCTCGACGAGCCCGACCGGCTCGATATGTCGCTCGACACGCTGATCCCGGAAAATCCCAACAAGCCCTACGACATCAAGGAACTCATCCTCAAGGTCGTGGACGAGGGCGACTTCTTCGAAGTCTCGCCGCGCCACGCCATGAACATCGTCACCGGGTTCGGCCGCATCGCCGGCCGCAGCGTCGGCTTTGTCGCCAACCAGCCGCTGGTGCTGGCCGGCGTGCTCGATAGCGCCGCCTCGCGCAAGGCCGCGCGCTTCGTGCGTTTTTGTGACGCCTTCGGCATTCCCATCGTCACTTTCGTGGACGTGCCCGGATTTCTGCCCGGCACCGATCAGGAATATGGCGGGCTGATCAAGCACGGCGCCAAGCTGCTGTTCGCTTACTCGCAATGCACGGTGCCGCTGGTGACCGTCATCACGCGCAAGGCCTTCGGCGGCGCTTACGACGTGATGGCGTCAAAACATGTCGGCGGCGATTTGAACTATGCCTGGCCGACGGCGCAGATTGCCGTCATGGGCGCCAAGGGCGCGGTCGAGATCATCTTCCGCGCCGACATCGGCGACAAGGACAAGATCGCCGCGCGCACCAAGGAATACGAGGACCGCTTCCTGTCGCCCTTCGTCGCCGCCGAGCGCGGCTATATCGACGACGTCATCATGCCGCACTCGACGCGCAAGCGGCTGGCGAGGGCGCTGGCCATGCTCAAGAAGAAGACGGTCGAGATGCCGCACAGGAAGCACGATAATTTGCCGTTGTGATGCATCAATCTAGTTCGAGACGCGGGTCAACCCAGTCTGTTGGGGCCTCGATTTTTGCGTCGATGCCCGCCTCTTCTTTCAAGAGATATAGAAGATTGCTGCCAGTAATGAGTTCAATTGGCTTTCCGTTCGCGAATTCATAAGATGATTTCCCGTATCCGCTGGTTGTTACGAGAATACCTTTCGACGCTCCTTCATTATGCAAGGTGCCAAATAAGTCGCGAACTGCTGCAACACCGACTGTATTTTTATATCTTTTGGCTTGGATGATGACTTTTCCGCCAAGTATAGGCCGTGAATCGAAGGCAACGCAGTCAACTCCGCCGTCTCGTGACGCTTGCGTTTGCCTTGTCTCAAGGCCCATTTTGCTAAACAGATTAGTAATTAAAGACTCAAATTCCTTGGGCGATAACTCCATAAGATTTGGTCGTTGATCGAGGGTGGATAATACGTTTTCCTCTTTGACGAATCGTGGATCGACCATTTTCAGGTCAAGGATCGGTTTGACGGCGAGTAGTTCTCCCGGTTGGCTTGATACGGAGGCACGGAGCTGCTTGAGGCAAGCGGCGGGATCAACGTGCCGAAGGTCGAAACCTAACAATATCTCGCGCGAAATACGAACAGAGATAAGACAAGGTCGGATGTGGTGGCCAGTAGCAGGATCGAGCGTCGAGACGAATGCATTGAGAACGATCGTTTCGGCCACTTGGTGAGTGTCGGCTATACATAGCTCGTAAAGACACCGTATTGCTATCTGTGAGATGAGATCAATATAAAGCGCGCTTTTTGATTTTTCTGATCTCGGAGTTTCAACAATATCATTCGTCTTTTTTACGTAGCGGTATTTTTCAGCATCTGGAATCGCGTCTGAAATCGTTGGCAACTCAATCTCTACGACAAGTTGCTTTGATTCGTTGACATACGCAACTTTTAAATCAAGTGATATGGGCTCTGGATATCCCGATAACTGCATAATGAATTCGAAATAATCGCTAACGCCGGTTGGCTCGCCAGCGACGTAATTTCGTGCAAGTGTAACGATTGAATTATTGTAAGCGTCGATTTCTTTTTTCAAATTCGCTAAAGCAATCGACCGCTGACTAATTATTTCGGCTCTTTTTAGATTTTGTTCGTCAAACGCAGCCTTCGCCTGTGCCGCGCGCAAGTTGTAGCGTTTCATAATGCCCGGTATCCAACGAATTAGAAAGGTGGGCTTTCGAAAGATATAATCGTGAGTTTGCGGCGGGTTCGGTATTCTAAGTGCGGCGATATTGTCGAGTGTCTTTTCATCGACACGTCTAAACAGCTTGTTGAACTCTGAAACCGGGTCAAACCCGAGCCGGGAAACGAGAATATTTTGAAAGTCAGAAATATGGCGTTCAAGTTGGGTATTCTTCGCCGCCGTTTCCGACTCTTTGTTTGCAAAATAGGCCGTGCGGTTGGCAATCGCTGTACGACGGGCTTCGCGCTCAGCTTCTCTTCTCTGCCGTTCTATCTCCCGAATGCGGGCACGTTGAGCGCGTTCAGCCGCCCGCGCTAATTGATTCACTGTGCTTAAAAAGCTTCGCGCCAAACTAGCCCCCGACACAACTATAGCGAGACATTTTAATAGCCCTTTGCATATACTATCAATAGCCTGAAAGACCTACGATGGCCCCATGTCCACGCTCTTCGCCTTCTTCCACCACGTCCTCGCCTTCACGCTCGTGGGCGCGCTGGCGATTGAGTTCATCCTCCTGGGCCAGGACCTGTCGCACGCCACCGCCAAGCGCCTCATCAAGACCGACACGGTGCTCGGCGCCGCCGCCGGCCTGCTGCTCGCGGTCGGCCTGTGCCGCGTGTTCTTTTTCGAGAAGGGCGAGACCTATTATTTCACTAGCCACGCCTTCATCGCCAAGCTGACGGTCTTCCTGCTGGTCGCGCTGCTCTCGATCACGCCGACCATCGAATTCCTGTCCTGGCGCGCGGCCATCGCAGCCGGGCAGGCGCCCACGGTCGATGCCAAAAAGCTGCGCATGATCCGCATGATCATCCACGGCGAACTCGCGGCGATCGTCGTCATTGTGCTGTGCGCGGCTATCATGGCGCGCGGCGGCTGGGTGTAGGGGAATACGCTGCTCCCCTCCCCCTTGTGGGGAGGGGTCGGGGGTGGGGGTCGTTATTGATCAACTCGCAACTACCCCCACCCCGCGCGCTTCGCGCGCGACCCTCCCCACATGGGGGAGGGTGAAGAAGAAAGAATACGGGCGCATTCGTTTGCCTGTTTCCAATATGCTCCGGCAAACACGCCGCATAAACCGCCAAATGAGGCCACCATGCCCACGCCGATCGAATATGCCGACGCCAGCGCCGCCGTGCGCGCGGTCTATGACGACATCAAAAAATCCCGCAACGTGCCGGACGTCAATAATTTCTGGAAATATCTGGCGCATGACCCGGCCACGCTCAAGCGCACCTGGGACAGCATCAAGGAAATCATGGCGCCGGGTGCCTTGGATCCGCTCACCAAGGAAATGGTCTATCTCGCGGTCTCGGTCACCAATGGCTGCGCCTATTGCATCGCCAGCCACACCGCGGCGGCGCGCAAGGCCGGCATGAGCGAGGCCATGTTCGGCGAGTTGATGGCGGTCACCGGCATGGCCAATGAAACCAACCGTTTGGCCAATGGCTATCGGGTTCCCATCGATCCGGCGTTCCAGACTTAAAGCCGATTGCCCCGGCGGGGCGGGCCGTGCCAAGATCGGGCAAGAGATAAGAATAAAATCGACGAGGCGCGCGACAGCGCGGGGGTGGGGGACTTCATGCAGATCGATCAGACACTCATCACGCGGATTCTATGCGTGATCATGGTTGCGGCCGTCATGCTGCCGGTGGGCGGCATGCTGTTTCCCTATGTCAGCCACGTCCTGAGCGGGATGCAATTCCAGGCGCTCGAAGCGGTGGTGAGCGCGACGGTCGGCTTCGGCATTTCCGCGATTTTTGGCTAAGTCGCCAAACGGCTTTCGCCCCGGCGCAAGACTGGCAAAAGTCTGGCGCCAGGGCGTTGTTCGATTTGCGGCGTTACGCTTCTACTGGCCTTTGGCCGGCGCCGGCGTCGAAGGCGCGGGCGGCGAAGGGGCCATCGGCGACAGCGAGCCCGAACCGGTCGTGCTCGGCGGCATCACATTGCGCATCGGCCCGCTGTTGGACGTGCTGCCGGCAGCCATGGGCGGCGCAATATTGCTGGCGGTATTGGTGCCGCTATTGTGCCAGCCGGCGATGAAAACAAACGCGATCAAAACGAGCACCGCGAGGCCTGCAATCCAGCCCCAGGTTCCGTTGGCTTCTTTGTCGCGGCGCAACACCGGATCGCTTAACTGCGACTCGCTAAAGCGCGGATCGGTAAATCGCGGATCGGTCATGGCTTCCTCCTTGGTTAGCCGTCTTGGCTAAAACAACCGGCGAAAGACGACCCGGTTCCGTAAAAATTCTGATGTGCTAGGACACCCTCGTGGAACTTCTTGTTCCGTCTCTGCCGGGACTGATTCCGCATGCGTCTGACAAAACTGATGATCGCCGGGGCGCCGGTGCTGTTCGTGCTGCTGTGGAGCACCGGTTTTATCGGCGCGCGTTTTGGCTTGCCCTATATCGAGCCGCTCACTTTCCTCGCCGTGCGCATGGCGTTCGTGGTGCTCATCATGGGCGTCATTGCGCTTGATTTCGCGCGTGCGCTTTCCCGCGCCGCCCGAGATCGGCCATAGCCTGGTGGCGGGCTCGCTCGTGCATGGGCTTTATCTTGGCGGCGTGTTTATCGCGATCAGCCAAGGCGTGCCGGCCGGCATTTCGGCGCTTATTCCAGGGCTGCAGCCGATCCTCACCTCGACCATCGCCAATCGCTTCATGGGCGAGAGCGTGACCAAGCAGCAATGGCTCGGTCTTGCGCTTGGCCTCGCCGGTGTCGCCCTGGTGCTGCACGACCGCACCATGCTGGCGGCCGCGACGCCGCTCGGCTGGATCGCAAGCGTCACGTCATTGATCGGCATCACGCTCGGCACGCTCTATCAAAAGCGTTACTGCGGCCATATCGACTGGCGCGCCGGCAATTTGATTCAATACGCCGGCGCCGGCACGCTGTTCGCGCTCGGCGCCTTCGCCTTCGAGACGCGGGTCATCCATTGGAGCGGCTGAATTGATCTTCGCCATCGCCTGGCTGGTGATCGTGCTGTCGCTGGCGGCGGTCGGGTTGATGTATTGGCTGATCCGCCGCTCGGCCGCGACCGGCTTTGCCAGCCTGTTTTATCTGGTGCCGGTGGTGACCGCGCTGTTGGCCTATATTCTGTTTGGCGAAAAACTCGACGCGCTGTCGATTGCCGGCATGGTGGTTTGCGCGGCTGGCGTAGTCATCGTCAACCGCGGCGCGCAGCGTCGCGCCCGTTGCGGGCAATGCGGCGGCCTCGGTTATTTCTTATCGCGAGTGAGTACCAGTTGCGTCTGCGTCACCAGCGCGCATAGTTTGCCGTCGCCGCGCGTGATGCGGGTTTGCCAGACCATGGTGGTGCGGCCGCGGTGCAGCGGTGTGCATTCGGCATAGGCCGTGTCGCCTATCGGAATGGCGGTGAAGAAATTGGTCTTGCTCTCGATCGTGGTGGTGGATTGGCCGTCCTTGAGATTGGCGCTGGTGGCGGTGCCACCGAGATTGTCGGCCAGCGCCATGATGGCGCCACCATGCATGATGTTGAATCGGTTGTTGAGTTCTTCGCGCATCGGCAATTCGGCGGCAACGCGCTCGGGCGACACATGCGTGACCTTCATGCCGATGAGCTTGGCAAAAGGCGGCTGCGAGTTGGCGATTTCGTTCATGTCGCTCATTTCAAATGCTCCAGCCAATCGGCGGCGATAATGAAATCGTTTTGCGTCAGTCCATGTCCGGTGGGAAGCGCCTTATAGGCGAGGTCGGCGCCGGCGGCTTGCAGCGCCTTGATCAGCCGGTCGCGCCCGGCCGCCGATATCATGGGATCGCTGCTGCCTGAGAGCAAAAGCACGGGCTTAGCCTTGAGATCGGGCAGCGGCGCTGGGTCGAAAGCCAGCATGGCGCGGAACAGTACGGCGCCGGCGAGCGCGTCCGGCCGCGTCAGTAGGAGCGAGGCGGCGATATTGGCGCCGTTGGAAAAGCCGACCGCGACCGGCGCCTCTAAGCCATAGGCCTCGCGTCGCACCGGCGATGAATTGCGCCAGTTCGAGCGTGCGCGCCTTTAGGTCTTCAAGATCGAACACGCCTTCCGCCAAGCGGCGGAAAAAGCGCGGCATGCCGTTTTCCAATACTTTGCCGCGCGGCGAGAGCAGCGCCGCGCCGGGCAGCAATTGTTGCCCGAGCGCGATGAGATCGTTCTCGTCGCCGCCGGTGCCGTGCAACAGCAGAAGAACTGGCAGGCCAGCTTTGGTCGCCGGGATGTATCGGTGAATAAATCCAAGATCGGTCATTTGTCGTGCCTGTTCTCATAAAACAAGGGCGCGGATTGGCAACCCGCGCCCTCGCTTATAGCAATAATTTTCCGTCTATTTCGGCTGTGGTACGATGCGGATATAGGGCTTGGGCGATTTCCAGCCGGCCGGATAAAGCTTCTTGGCTTCGTCGTCGGTGATGGCGCCGGTCATGAACACGTCTTCGCCCTGTTTCCAGTTTGCCGGCGTCGCCATGCGATGCTTGGCGGTGAGTTGGAGCAAGTCGAGCACGCGCAGCACCTCGTCGAAATTGCGGCCCGTGGTCATCGGATAGACCAGGATCAGTTTGATCTTTTTGTCCGGCCCGATGACGAAGACATTACGGACGGTCATGTTGTCGGCCGGCGTGCGGCCTTCCGACGTGCCGGACGTCGAGGCCGGCAACATGCCATAGGCCTTGGAAATCTTGAGGTCGGTGTCGCCGATCATCGGATAGTTCGGCGCAAAGCCGACCACTTCCTTGATGTCGACCGCCCATTTCTTGTGGTTGTCGACCGGATCGACCGACAGCCCGATAATCTTGGTGTTGCGCTTGTCGAATTCCGGCTTCGAGCCGCGCCATGGTGCCGAGTTCGGTGGTGCAGATCGGGGTGAAATCCTTCGGGTGCGAGAACAGCACGCCCCAGGAATTGCCCAGCCACTCGTGAAAGCGGATTTTTCCTTCGGTGGTGTCCGCTTCGAAATCCGGAGCGGTATCGCCAATCGCCAATGCCATGACAGCCTCCAATAAATCGAGCTCGTTATGTGTTCGAGGGCTTTATATAGGTGGCCGGGCCGCTGCGGAATAGGCCGCACAAGGCGCAAAGCCGCAAAGAGTAGCGGCGCACCATGCTCGGCGGTTCGCAGAGAACAAAGCAATTGCCGTCGCGCTTAGCGGAATAAGGATTATCCCCTCCGGGCATCTTTGTTGCATCTTGCGCTAGAAACTCGGCTGACAAGACAGTAATGTAACAGGTGCCGGTTATCCGCAGCCATCTCCCGCTTCGGCGAGGGGCGCCACTCTTAAGGCCGCATGTTCAAGCGTATTTTGATTGCCAATCGCGGCGAAATCGCCTGCCGGATCATCAAAACGGCCCGCAAAATGGGCATCGAGTCGGTTGCCGTCTATTCGGAGGCCGACAAGGACGCCCTGCATGTCGAGATGGCCGATAAAGCCGTCCTGATCGGCCCGCCGGCCGCCGCGCAAAGCTATCTGGTGATCGAGAAGATCATCGCCGCCTGCAAGGAGACCGGCGCCGAGGCCGTGCATCCCGGCTACGGCTTCCTGTCCGAGCGCGAGGCTTTCCCCAAGGCGTTGGAAGCTGAAGGCATCGTCTTCATCGGGCCCAATGCCGGCGCGATCGCGGCCATGGGTGACAAGATCGAATCCAAGAAAGCGGCCGCCGCGGCCAAGGTGTCCACCGTGCCCGGGCATCTCGGCATCATCGCGGACGAGAAGGAAGCGGTGAAGATCGCCAACCAGATCGGCTATCCGGTGATGATCAAGGCCTCCGCCGGCGGCGGCGGCAAGGGCATGCGCATCGCCTGGTCGGAATCCGAAGTGGCGGAAGGTTTTGCGCGCTCGAAGTCTGAGGCGAAGTCCTCCTTCGGCGACGATCGCATGTTCATCGAGAAATTCATCGTCGATCCGCGCCACATCGAAATCCAACTGCTCGGCGACAAGCACGGCAACGTCATTTATCTCGGCGAGCGCGAATGTTCGATCCAGCGCCGCAATCAAAAAGTCATCGAGGAGGCGCCATCGCCGCTGCTCGACGAGGCGACGCGCAAGAAGATGGGCGAGCAAGCCGTCTCGCTCGCCAAGGCCGTTGGCTATGACAGCGCCGGCACGGTGGAATTCGTCGCCGGCCAGGACAAGAGCTTCTTCTTCCTGGAGATGAATACGCGTTTGCAGGTCGAACACCCGGTCACGGAACTCATCACTGGCATCGATCTGGTCGAACAGATGATCCGTAGTGCCGCCGGCGAGAAGCTGACCATCAAACAAAGTGACGTGAAGCTTACCGGCTGGGCGGTGGAGAGCCGCGTCTATGCCGAAGACCCCTACCGCAAATTCCTGCCCTCGATCGGGCGGCTGACGCGCTACCGCCCGCCGGCCGAGCGTACCGCCGGCGGCGTTACCGTGCGCAACGACACCGGCGTCTATGAAGGCGGCGAGATTTCGATCTACTACGATCCTATGATCGCCAAGCTCGTCACCCATGCGCCGACGCGCGCCGAGGCGATCGAGGCGCAATCCAACGCGCTCAATTCCTTCGTGATCGACGGCATCCGCCACAATATTCCGTTCCTGTCGGCCTTGATGGCGCATCCGCGCTGGAAGGCCGGCAAACTCTCAACCGGCTTTATTGCCGAGGAATTCCCCGAAGGTTTTTCGCCGATCGCGCCTGACGGCGAGCGCGCCGAAGTCTTGGCCGCGGTGGCGGCGGCTATCGATCATGTGCTGGGCGAGCGCAAGCGCCAGATTTCCGGCCAGATGACCGGCCGCGTCGTCACCCGCGAGAGCGATCGCGCGGTCTGGCTTGGCACGGCCGAACACCGGCTCGAGGTCAAACGCGAGAACGGCACCATCGAAGTGCGCTTCCCGGACGACAGCATGACGGGCTTGCGCCATTTGCATTCGGATTGGAAGCCGGGCGATCCGATCTGGACCGGCACGATCAAAGCCATCCGGTCGCCGTACAGGTGCGGCCGCTGCCGAACGGCTTTGCGCTGTCCTATCGCGGCGTCGAGACCAAGGCCTTCGTCTATACCGAGCGCGAGGCTGCCTACGCGCGGCTGATGCCGGTGAAAAAAGCCGCCGATACCGGCAAGCAGGTGCTGTGCCCGATGCCGGGCCTGGTGGTTTCGATCGCGGTCAAGGAAGGCCAGGAGGTCAAGGCCGGCGATACGGTCGCGGTGGTCGAGGCCATGAAGATGGAAAACGTGCTGCGCGCCGAGATCGACGGCACCGTCAAGAAAATCAATGCCAAGCAGGGCGACAGCCTGGCGGTGGACGCGGTGATCCTCGAGTTCGCGTGAGCGCATGACGCTCTATTTTGCCTATGGCTCCAACATGCAGCGCGCCGCCATGAAAGCGCGTTGCCCAAGCGCACGCGCGCTCGGCCCGGCGGTGCTGGCGGGCTACCGTTTTTTTATCGGCATCGATGGCTGGGGATCGGTCAAGCCCGCGCCCGGCGGCAAAGTCTATGGCGTGCTGTGGCGGCTCACGCCGCGCGATGTCGCCGCGTTGCATGCTTATGAGTTGCTGCACAAGGGGCTCTATGACGTGCGCTATGTTCCGGTGCGGCTTGGCCGGCGGCTGGTGACGGCGATGATCTACCAGTTGCGGCGGCGGACACCTGGCCAGCCAAAGCCCGGCTATGTCGAAATGATCGCGGCGGCCGCGCGCGGCTGGGAACTGCCGGAGCGCTTACATCCGTTCGGTCGAGCGCTGGTCGGTCTCGCGTTGGACCGGCGCGCGCGTAATCGATGTCGGAGATATCCTATGACCGGTGAGCCAACGGTCATGCGCCATGTCATCGTGCGCGGCCGAGTGCAGGGCGTCGGCTATCGCGCTTTCGTCGAGCACCATGCGCTGCAGCGCGGGCTCGCCGGCTGGGTGCGCAACCGCCGCGACGGTTCGGTCGAGGCGGTGTTCGCCGGTCCGGAGAAATCGGTGAAGGGAATGATCGAGGCCTGCCGCTTCGGCCCGCTGCCCGCCCATGTCGATACGCTCGATCAGCGCGACGCAACTTCCGATGAACTCAAGGCGCGCTTGCCGGGCGAATTGTTTTCGGTGCTCAAGGCGGTTTGACCGAACATCGTCTCGAATTCCTTGCCGCAGCGCCAAGTCCACATCCGCCATCGTCACCGGCAAGCCGAGATCGACGAGACTGGTGACACCGTAGCGTTGCTCGCTCACGCCGCAGGGCACGATGCCGGAAAAATGCGTCAGGTCCGGATCGACATTGAGCGAAATGCCATGCAGCGTCACCCATCGCTGCACGCGGATGCCGATGGCGGCGATCTTGTCCTCGCGGCCTTCACCCTTGGTCCGGCCGGCGAACCCAGACGCCGATCCGATCCTCGCGCCGCTCGCCGCGCACGTTGAACGCGGCCAGAGTGCGGATGATCCATTCCTCCAAACTGGCGACGAATTTGCGGACATCCGGCCCGCGCCGTTTCAAATCGAGCATCACATAGGCGACCCGCTGGCCCGGCCCATGATAGGTCATCTGCCCGCCACGGCCGGCCTCGAACACCGGAAATCGGCGCTCAAGCAGGTCCTTGGCGTCGGCGCTGGTGCCGGCGGTGTAGAGCGGGGGGTGTTCGAGCAGCCAGACCAATTCCGGCTCATGCCCGTCGGCGATGGCCTGCGCCCGCGCGGCCATGACCGTAAGCGCCGCCTCATAGGCCACCGGCGCCTGGCTCACGCGCCATTCGGCCGCCGCCGAACCGGGCGGCGCGGGCATCCCAACCGGCAGATTGCTGCGCGTATTAACCACCTATTCACCATACCATGGTGACCTGAAACCCGCCTGCGTTGACGCCAGGCGCCGAAGGGAAGTTAAGACCGTGAGCACATTCGACAAGGTGTCCGTGGATATCACTGTGGTGCTGGGAACGGCGTCCATGCCGATCCACCAGGTACTGCGGCTTGGCCGCGGCGCCATCATCGAACTGGAAACGACCGAGGACGACGCCGTCCATATCCTCGCCAACAACCTGCCGGTGGCCAAGGGCACCGTGGTGGTCAATGGCAACCGCATCGCGGTCGAGGTCGGCGATCTGCTGCCGCGCCCCCTGGATATGCGCTAAACCTACGGTCTTTAGGGGCTGCCGCAGGTTTCCGGCGCGCCTTATTTGCGCGCGTTCGGACGCAAAACCGGTCCCCACTTTTGCCCAACGCGCGCCCTTGTCCCTCCAGACCCTATTTGTTACACGGTCCGCGCTTGATGGGACGTGGGGTTTTCCAAGGCTTTTCGTCCCTATTTTTAGCGGTCATGGCGGAATTGGTAGACGCACTGCCTTGAGGTGGCAGCGCCGCAAGGCGTGGAGGTTCGAGTCCTCTTGACCGCACCAATCTTCGCCGCGAAGCGGCGGAGATTGTCCGCCGAAGCCTTGGCGAAGGCGGACTTCGCGGCTTCGATTGGCAAGCCAGCCCTTGCGCTTCGGCTGGCGAGATTTGACGAACGGCTAGCGCCGGAAAAACAGTCCGCCGGGCCCGGTCTCTGCGGTCTTGGCGCTGGTTTTCTTCGCCGCCAGGCTGGCGGTGATGTCGCCGTCAAGTTCCTTATGCGCGAGCCGCTTGCGGTGACGCAGCGCCGCCACTTTTACCGGTTTTTCGGTGGCTTTTTTTCCGTGGCGTCGTGGCGCTGGCCTTGGTCACGCGCGGCCAACTGTCGGTCTCGGCAACCGCCGGCTCGGCAGGGACGGGCAGCGATTTCGGCCGCTCACCGGTGGAAACCGCCTGCACGATTTTATAGCCGTGGGTCTTTAGCTCTTCGAGCAAGGCCGGCAGCGCCATCACGGTCGCCGGGTGGATGTCGTGCAATAGCAGCACGCCGCGATGGTTCTTGGCCTCGATCCGGCGCATCGCGCGGCGCACGATCTGGCCCGGCGTGATGCTCCGGAACCAATCGTCGGCGACTTCATCGGCGCTCCAGACCGCGATCGATTGCGAGGCCGAGATAGTTTTCCGCCTGCTTTGAGCGCGCCAGCCCCGGAATGCGGAAAAATGGCGCAACCGCTTGCGGATCGCCCGCCGCCGCTCGCACCGAAGCAAAGCCGCCATCGACCTCGCGTTCGATGCGCGGCAATCCCATGTCGCCAAAATGGAACGGGTGGTGCTGGCTATGGGTGCCGATCGTGTGGCCGTCATTGAAAATACGGCGCACCAGGCTCGGATAGGCATGCGCCATCTGCCCGACCAGGAAATAGCTCGCCTTCACGCAATTGGCGTCGAGAATATCGAGAATGCGGTTGGTGTAGGGCGGCAACGGGCCGTCGTCGAAGGTGATAACCACTTCGTGGTCGTTGAGCGGCAGCGTGGCGCGGTACTGCATGCTGCCGATGCGCGGCAAAGCGGACGGATCGACCGCAATGGTCCTACTGGTGCCGATGGCGTTCGGATTGCCCGGGCACGACGACGCCATGGCCGGTAAAATACCACCCGCCAGACAACATAAGACGATTGCAAGACGAATAAGAAACGCATTCGGCCCCCCGGCCCCCCAATTCGCGCCTTTTGGCGCTACCCGCTGTCGTTGGGGTCTCCCGAAACTACGTAGTTCAATATTAACGGGAAATTAACCAATATAAATCGTCCACAGGCATGTTTCCGGCGGATTTGACCGGGACTGCGGCAAATAAGGGACGTTTCTAGTTCAAACCGGCCCGGGCGCCGGCCGGGACCACGTGAACGATGGCAAATCCGCGCTTTTTCAGCTCGCGCAGGAAGGCCGGCAGCATATTGGCGGTTTCCACCTTGGTGTCGTGAAACAGCACGATCCCGCTGCCGATATGTTCGATACGCCCCAGGATCAGGTTCAATTCCTGCTCCGGCGTCATCGGGTTCCAGTCGCTGGCCCACATATCGGCGCCGAATACCACGATGCCGCGCTCGCTCAAGCGCGCGAGCAGCGCCGGGCTGGAGGCAAAACCGGGAAACCGGAAGAACGGCGTGGTCGGGACGCTGCGGCGCTGGCCGTAAAGCGCAAATTCGTCTTCGGCGATGCCGCGATTGATTTCGGCCTCTGCCAGCGCGAAGGGCAGGCGATTGAGCAGCGGGTGCGAGAAAGTATGATGGCCGACGCTGTGGCCCTCGGCCAGTTCGCGCCGCGCGAGTTCGGGATGCGGCTCGACATTCTTGCCCAACAGAAAAAATGTGGCGCGCACGCATTCGTGCTTGAGCGCGTCCAGGACTTTCGCCGTGGTACCCGGCCAGGGTCCGTCGTCGAAGGTCAGCACCAGTTCCTTTGGCCGCAGCGCCAGCGTGGTGGGGAATTGTTTGCGCCCGACCTGCGGCGTGGTCTTGGCGTCGACCGCGAGCACCCGCTCGGTGCCAAGCGCTTGCGGATTGCCCGGGCATGACTGCGCCAGTGCGGCCACAGGAGCGATGGCGGCGGCGAGCGCAATGGCACAGATGCGAATCATATCGGCCTCGGGATCGCCCAATTGACCGCAACAGCATGGGCCGGGCAAGCCTGTCGTAGCGAAAGAGTTTGCGCGTTTATCGTTGCCCATCGCCACGGGCAGGGCGTACAAGGCGCCGAAATTCCCGCCGCCAAATTAGCCGCCGAGGCCCGGCATGCTCGATCAGAAAACCAACGCGCCGCTTCGTACCAAGGACGGCTCGATCCGCGTTGCCTTCGTCAAACAAGTTACGCGCGCGATCGATGCCGGCGACGTCGAAGCGCTGCGCGCGCTGGTCGGCGATCTGCACGAATCCGATCTTGGCGCCGTGCTGGTGGCGCTGCCGGCGGAAAAACGGCCGCGTCTGGTCGAATTGCTCGGCCTGCACTTCGATTTCACCGCGCTGACCGAGGTCGACGATGCGGTACGCGATGAAATCCTCGAGGCGTTGCGGCCGCGCACCGTGGCGCAGGGCGTGGGCGACATCGAGTCCGACGACGCGGTCGCCATCCTCGAGGACATGCCGACGGCGGAACGCGCCGAAATCCTCAAGCAATTGCCGGCGACCGAACGGCATTCGCTATCCCGCAGCCTCGATTATCCCGAGGACTCGGCCGGGCGGCGCATGCAGACCGAATTCATCGCGGTGCCGCCGGATTGGAATGTCGGCCAGGCGATCGACTATATGCGCGAGACCGCGGAATTGCCGGAGCGGTTCTACGAACTCTATGTCGTGGACGCTTCGCACAAGTTTCTCGGCGCCGTGCCGCTCGACCGGCTCTCGCGCAGCAAGCGGCCGGTGCCGATTTCCGACCTGATGGAGGCGGAGCGCCGGCGCGTGCGCGCCGACCAGGACCAGGAGGAAGTGGCGCGCCTATTCCAGCGCTACGACCTGGTGGCTGCGCCCGTGGTCGACGCCGACGACCGGCTGGTCGGTGTCATTACCTTCGACGATGTCGCTGACGTGATCGAGGAAGAGGCCGAAGAAGACATCAAGGCGCTCGGCGGCGTCAGCCATGACGAAGAATTGTCCGACACGGTTTGGACCATCGCGCGCGGCCGTTTCAATTGGCTGTTGGTCAATCTCGCCACCGCGTTTCTGGCGTCATCCGTGCTTGGCCTGTTCGAAGGCCAATTGCAGGCGATGGTGGCGCTTGCGGTGCTGGCGCCGATCGTTGCCAGCCAAGGCGGCAACGCCACGACCCAGACCATGACGGTCGCGGTGCGCGCGCTGGCGACACAGGCCTTGAACGATACCAATGCGCGCCGCGTCATCTTGCGCGAAATCACGGTCGGGCTGCTCAACGGCGTCGCCTTCGCCGTCATCACCGGCATCGCGGCCTATGTCTGGTTCAGGGTGCCGGGACTGGGCGTGGTGATCGGGCTCGCCATGATCTGCAATATGGTCGCCGCGGCGGCGGGCGGTATTCTCATCCCGCTGGCGCTGCACCGGCTCAAGGTCGATCCGGCGGTGGCCTCGAGCCCGTTTGTCACCACGGTGACCGACGTCGTCGGCTTTTTCTCGTTTCTATCGATCGCTACGCTGTGGTTCGGCCTGCGCTAATATTTCATTCACCTTGTTTGCTGACCGACCATTAAGCCTGAATCCCTAGCGTAATCCCCCAATACCGCATCGGGGCGCGGGGAGAGATTTGCGTGGACGGCGAGGTCGATACCATAGCGGCGGGCAAGCGACTTGCCCGCCTGAGTTCTGGGCGTTCGTCTTTCTCCTGGATAAAACCTTGGGCGAGGCGGCGGCGCCCGGGCTTAAGTGACGGCAGCGATGAATCGCGCCTGCGCACGAAACGCGTGTTTTCCGCTTCGCGGTTGATCGTGTTGCTTGCGATCCTGGCCATGGCCACGACCGGGCTTTGCGCCAGCTTGGGCTACGGCCTCGCGCGCCAAAGCGACGAACACCTGTGGTCCGAGCAGCGCGCCTCGCTGCGCAACGCCATCGCCGAATTCCGCACGCTGTTTGGACAAACCGAACAGATCGATCCGCGCTTTGTGCGCATGGTCGAGCAAAGTACCGGGCTGCACGATCTCAAATTCGAGACCGAGCCAATGCCCAGTGAGCGCGAAATGCAGCCGGTGATCGATGCGAAAGGCCGCATCGCCGGCTTCTTCACCTGGAACAAGACCTATCCGATGACGCTGGCGATGGACCGGATGATGCCGATCGTTTTCGGCATTGCCGCGCTGCTGGCGGGTTTTGCCGGATTTTCGCTCTGGCAGTTGCGGCGCGCGCGGCGCGCCCTCACGGCGAGCGAGGAGCAAGCGGCGCGTGCCGCCGACAAGGACAAGCTCACGGGTTTGCCCAATCACGCCAAGACGCTCGAATTGCTCGACCTGACCTTGTCCGAACGCGAAGCCTCGCAGGTGACGACCTTCGCGCTGATCGAGCTCGACGGCATGGCCGATGTCACCGCCGATCTCGGCGTGCTCGGCAGCGACGAACTCATCGTCGCGGTCGCCAAGCGGCTTGAAGAGGCGCTGCCGGCCAATGCGATTTACGGCCGCATCGGCAGCGACGAATTCGCGGTGATGCTGACTGGCGCCGCCGATCTCGATGCGGAAGCTGCCATCCGCAGCCTTCTTGAGGCGATTGCGCGCCCGCTTTGGATCGACACGGTGGTGCGCCTGAGCGCCCATGCCGGTTATGCGCAGACGCCGCGCCACGCCACCACGCGCGGCGAACTCACGCGCCGCGCCGAACTCGCCGTACGCGCCGCCGCCAAAAAGGGCCCCGGCGCCATTGTGGCGTTCGAACTCGCCATCGACACCGTCTCGACCGACCAGAAATTCATCCAGCGCGAATTGCCGCGCGCGCTTAGCGCCAATGAACTGGAATTGCATTACCAGCCGATCGTCGCCGCGCAAGGCGGCCGCATTGTCGGTGTCGAAGCGCTATTGCGCTGGACCCATGCCATGCGCGGCCCGGTCGGCCCGGCGGTGTTCATTCCGGTCGCTGAGCAGATGGGCTTGATGGACGCGTTAGGCGCCTTCGTGTTGCGGCGCGCGTTGCAGGAAGCCAAGCGCTGGCCCGATCTCTATGTGGCAGTAAATCTGTCGCCGCTCCAAGTGCGCGACCGCGCCATTGTCGATCTGGTGCGCGAGGCCTTGAGCGAAAGCGGCGTCGCGCCGTCGCGTCTGATGCTGGAAATCACCGAAGGCGTGTTGATCGACAATCCGGAGGAAATGGTCAAGCGCATCGAGGATCTGCATGCGCTCGGCGTGCGCATCGCGCTCGACGATTTCGGTTCCGGCTATTCGAATTTGGGCTATCTCCAGCGCTTTCCGCTCGACAAGCTCAAGATCGACCGTAGCTTCGTCAATGCGCTCGGCAATTCCGCCAATGGCGGCGTGATCATCCAGGCCATTGTGGCGCTTGGCCGCGCGCTCGGCCTGTCGGTGCTGGTCGAGGGCGTCGAGACCGAACAGCAGCGCGTACTGCTGCGCCTGGCCGGCTGTGACGAGATGCAGGGCTTCCTGTTCGCCAAACCGGCGCCAGCCCGCACCATCGATCGGCTTTTGGCGCAGGCCAGACAAGGCGGCATCCGCGCAATGCCGCATGCCGAGGCCCTGACAGCGTGACCGGCAGGCTATAGAGTCCGCTCCGTTCTACTGGAGAGGACATAATGATCCCCAATGCCTGGTCTGGCTTCGATTTCGGCCTCGGCGCCGACGTCGATATGTTGCGCCAATCGGTATCGAGTTTTGCCGCCGACCGCATCGCGCCGCGCGCCGCGCAAATCGACCGCGACAATACATTCCCGCGCGACCTGTGGCCCGAAATGGGCGCGCTCGGCCTGCACGGCATTACCGTGCCCGAGGAGGAGGGTGGCGCGGGCTTGGGTTACCTCGCCCATTGCGTGGCGATGGAGGAGATTTCGCGCGCCAGCGCCTCGGTCGGCCTGTCCTACGGTGCGCATTCCAACCTCTGCATCAATCAGCTCAACCGCAACGGCAATGCCGCGCAAAAACGCAAATATCTGCCCAAGCTGATTTCCGGCGAACATGTCGGCGCGCTCGCCATGTCGGAGCCGGGCGCCGGTTCCGACGTGGTGTCGATGCGCACCCGCGCCGACAAAAAGGACGACCGCTACATCATCAACGGCTCGAAAATGTGGATCACCAATGGGCCGGTCGCCGACACGATTGTCATTTATGCCAAGACCGACCGCACCGCCGGCGCGCGCGGCATCACAGCTTTCATCATCGAGAAGGGCATGAAGGGCTTTGCCCCCGCGCAAAAACTCGACAAGCTCGGCATGCGCGGCTCCGACACCAGCGAATTGGTGTTCACCGACTGCGAAGTGCCGGAGGAGAACGTGCTCGGCGCCGTCGGCAATGGCGTCAATGTGCTGATGTCCGGGCTCGATTACGAGCGCGTGGTGCTGGCCGCCGGTCCCTTGGGCATCATGCAGGCCTGCATGGATGTCGTGGTGCCTTATGTGCATGAGCGCCAGCAATTCGGCCAGGCCATCGGCCAGTTCCAGCTGGTGCAGGCCAAGCTCGCCGACATGTATGTCACCATGAATGCGGCCAAGGCTTACGTATATGCCGTGGCGCGCGCCTGCGACGAGGGCCGCACCACGCGCGAGGACGCCGCCGGCGCCATTCTCTATGCGGCCGAACGCGCCACCTGGATGGCGCTCGAAGCCATCCAGTGCCTGGGCGGCAACGGCTATATCAATGATTTTCCGTGCGGCCGCTTGTTGCGCGACGCCAAGCTCTACGAGATCGGCGCGGGCACCAGCGAAATCCGGCGCATGCTGATCGGGCGTGAGATATTCGAGAAGACAAGGTAGGTGTTGACAGTATGGCTATTGTCATGACTATATACAGTGACTAGTTACTGTCAGCAGGAGGATAGTCATGTCAACAGCGCACGCCGTCGCGATCACTTGAGCACGCTCGGTACAACGTCCGCCAAAATACGCGCGTTAGCAAATGACGGCGTCGCCACGAGCGGACATCGCTCGCAAACTCGACATTCGCTATCAACACGTCCGAAATGTTCTTGAGCATGACCGGATGAAGCAGGCAAAGGCGGCAGGCGGAAATGTCGCAGCCGCGATGCCGGGCGACGAATTGGCGTCATTAAAGACAAGGCTTGGACCGGATCGGCCGGCTCGTCATTCCCGCGACGTTTCGAGAAAGTCTAGGCTTTGAAGGACGGCGATATTCTATTTGCGCGTCTCGAAAATGGCGAGATCGCTTTACTTACGCCGAGGGCTGCGATGCTGCGAGCGCAAGCGATCGTTCGACAATTTCGTTCCTGACGGTGTCAGTCTGGTTGACGAACTCATCGATGATCGCCGCCGCGAATGCCAAGCGCGAGTCTTGAGGATGATTAGTGTCGTTTTAGATACCTCGGCTCTCTTAGCAATTATGTGAAAGGCGAGCCGGGAGCTGATGACGTAGCTGCCGTAATCGGCGATGCGGTCATTTCCACCGTAAATTACGCGGAGAGCAGTCACGAAACTGGTGGAAAAGGGTATGTCGTTGCCGCTGGTTCGCGACGGCCCTCGGCATTGCCGGGCTCAACGTCGTCGATTTTGACCGCGGTCTTGCGGAAGTCGCGGGGGAAATGTTTGCAACGACAAACGCGGCCTCTTGGTTTGTCGCTTGGCTGACCGCGCCTGTCTTGGCGCTCGCCGCGCGCGAAGGCGTTCCGGCGGTAACGGCCGATCATAAATGGGCAATGCTCGATGCGGCAATTAAGGTCCGTCTCATCCGCTAGAGTCTGCGGTTAGCAAACAGCCTCGACTGGGCTTTCCCGTTAACTTTTTCCACCCCGAATCAGCTAGTGCATTGGCCTAGGTCACCAACGCGCGCAATCAGGCTAAGTGGGCACCGGTTAGCCGCCCGGATTGCGCGCCAAGCAAAACGGGGACAAAGCCATGATGCGGGTGCGGCTAAAAGCCGATGGGCGGATCGTCGAAGTCCTGCCGGACGGGCAGGAGAAAACCGTCGATCACAAGGACCCGGCGGCCTTCGTGCGCCATGTGCGCGCGCGCTGCGGGCTCACGCAGGCGGCCTTCGCCGAAAAGATCGAGGTGCCGCTCGAGACCGTGCGCAATTGGGAGCAGGGCAAGCGCAATCCGCGCGGTCCCGCCCGCGCGCTGCTCAAGCTGATCGACAGCGCGCCGGAAGCCGCCTTCGCCGCTTTGGTGGAAGACGGCGCTGATCTATTCCGCCGCCACCGGCACCGGCCTACGCGGCGCGTGGCGCGCAAAGCGCATCAGCAGGAACATCGCCAGCAGCGTTGCGATATAGACGGCGAGCTGCATTTCGGTCGGGCGTTCGGTATAGCCGATCAGCGTATGCAGCAATTTGCCGAACAGGCTGCCTTCCGACAAAATCCACGACGTGTCCCAGACCGTGCGGTCGAGCACGATCACCAGTCCGGCATTGTTGAGGAACTGCACCGCCTGCGCCGCCATGCCGGCGGCCAAGAGCGCGATCAGCCAACTCGTCACCGAGAAAATGTAGCGGGTCGGGATCGCCAGCAGCCCGACATAAGTGAGCGCCGTGAAAGCCGCGCCGCCGGCGACGCCGAGCAGCCCGCCCACCAGCAGCGCCGTGCCCGACGTGCCCGAGGCGAAGATGCCGTAAAGGAACAGCACGACTTCGGAGCCTTCGCGCAGCACCGCCAAGCCGACCACGATGGCGAGCGCGGTCAGAGGCTTGGCGCCTTCGCTCACCGCCGTGCCGATTTGTTTCATTTCGGCGGCGATCTCGCGGCCGTGGCGCGCCATCCAGGCGTTGTGCCACATCAGCATGCACACCGCGATGCCGAGGATGCACGCATTGAACAGTTCCTGTCCGGCGCCTTCGAAGGCCTGCGAAATCGCGCCGGCAAACAGCGCAACCACGGCCGCGCCCAATATGCCGGCGACGATGCCGATGCCGATCCAGCGGCCGCGGCCGACGACGCCGCGCGTCGCCGCCATCACGATGCCGACGATCAGGCCGGCCTCGATGACTTCGCGAAACACGATGATGAGTGCGCCGAGCATATTTTATTCCGCGATGACCACGCCCTTGGCGGTGGCTTCATGAAACTCGCCGATGAATGGATAGCGGCCGGGCTTGAGCGGACCGATCCGCACCACGCCCTTCGATTTGCCGGGCACGACCTTCTCGACCTTCAAGGCGACGCTGTCGAATTCCTCGGCGGTGTCGTCGTTATTGATCACGGTGATCATGACCCGCTGGTTCGCCGGCACCTTGATTTCGGTCGGCGTGAATTTGTGGTCCGTGATCGTGAGCGTGTAGTCGTCCGCGCGCACGGGCGCGGGCGCCAGACTTATCGCTGCTGCAAGGCCGATCATGACAAAAAGGGTTCGCATGGAGCGTCCAGACTTATATGGATGGACCTCACAAAAGCATTAATCGCGTTCGATGCAAGTCCTTAATTTTACTCTCGAATTATTCCAATGTAGGAGTCCGGCCGCGCTCGCGGATGGGTCTATTTAGCGCCGTTTCCCCTCGCTAGCCGACCCGGTTGGCAGCGCGCCGCCAAGCGGGCATTCTCCACCGCCCCGCCAACCGCCCATTCCATTCAAGGTTCCAGGAGATTGTAATGTCCGTTACTCAAGCCCCGATCGTTGAAGCGCTTGGCGCCCGCATTCCCCAGATCGGGCTTGGCACCATGACTCTCAAGGGCGATGTCTGCGTACAGACGATCAAGACCGCGTTGCAAATGGGCTACCGCCATATCGACACCGCCGCGCATTACGGCAATGAAGCCGAGAACGGCGATGGGTTTCGCGCCTCCGGCCTTAAGCGCGACGAGGTGTTCATCACCACCAAGATCCGTCAGGACGACGCCATGCCGGACGACTTCGCCCGCATGGTCGACACCAGCCTCGCCAATCTGAAGCTGCCCTGGGTCGATCTTCTGTTGATCCATTGGCCGAGCAAGACGGTGCCGATCAAGCTCACCATTGGCGCGCTATGCAAGGCCAAGAAAGAGGGCAAAGCAAAACACGTCGGCGTTTCGAACTTCACCACGGCATTGCTTGACGAGGCCTGGGCCGCTACCAGCGAGCCGCTGGTGTGCAATCAGATCGAGGCGCATCCCTTCATCAATCAGGACAAAGTGGTGGCGGCTTGTAAGAAGCGCGGCATGGCCGTTGTAGCCTATGTTCCGATCGCGCGCGGCAAGGTGCCGGGCGCGGAAGTCCTGGAACGTATCGGCAAGTCGCACGGCAAAACCGCGGCGCAAGTATCGCTGCGCTATCTTATCGAGCGCGGCCTCATTCCGATCCCGCGCACGGCGAACCCGGCGCACCTTAAGGAAAATCTCGAGGTGTTCGATTTCAAATTATCGGACGCCGAAATGGCCGAGCTCAAGGCGCTCAACGCCACCAATATGCGCGTGGTCAATCCGCCGCATGCCCCGGTGTGGGACATCGCATGATCCCGACAAAGCATGCCCCCGGACTTGATCCGGGGGTGTGAAGCGGTTTTCGGACAAGATCATGCGAAAGGGAAAAGCTTGATGCAGGTTGTTGAAGCCAAAGGCTTCAAGATCCCGATTGTCGGGCTCGGCACCTGGGCGTTGCGCGGGCGCGAATGCGTGCGCCAGGTCGCAGAGGCCATCCGCATCGGCTATCGCCACATCGATACCGCGCAGATGTATGACAACGAGGCCGAAGTAGGCGAGGGCGTGCGCGCCTCAGGGCTGCGCGATGAAGTCATGATCACCACCAAGGTGCAGCCGCAATGGCTGGCGCCGGCCGACCTCGAACGCTCGGTGAAAGATAGCCTCGCTAAATTGCGTATCGAGGCGATCGATCTATTGTTGATCCATTGGCCGAACCCGAAAGTGCCGCTCGCCGATACGCTCGGCGCCATGGCCAAGATGAAGCGCGGTGGCTTCGTCAAACAGATCGGCGTTTCGAACTTCACGGTGGCGTTGCTGGCGGAAGCGGTCAAGCTTTCCAAGGAGCCGCTGGTCTGCAATCAGATCGAATGCCATCCGTTTCTCGATCAGGACAAGGTGATCGCGGCCTGCCGCAAAGCCGGCATGGCGGTGGTGGCTTATAGCCCGATCGCGCGCGGCGGCGCCAAGGGCAACAAATTGCTCGAGCGCATCGGTAAAGCGCATGGCAAGAGCGCGGCGCAAGTGTGCCTGCGCTGGCTCACGCAACAGGGCATTGTGGTGATCCCGCGCACCAGCAAGCCCGAGCGGCTCGCGGAAAATCTCGACATTCTCGATATCGATTTGTCGGACGCCGAGATGAAGGAAATCGCGGGCCTCGCGCGCAACGGCGGCCGCATCGTCGATTGGTCTTGGTCGCCGAAATGGGATTGAGCGGCGACGCCCTCGTTGTCGAGGACACCCATAACTGTTATTTGGGCGGCCGCTCCCGTCGTTTACGAGGGCTTTTGTGAATTTCATGAGTGAGATGAAGTTAGCCTATGCCGATGAGCGAAAATGAAAAGCGCAAGAATATCGAAGGCGCGGTCTTCTTGGTTCTGTACTGCCTAACGGTGCCCATCGCCAACTGGATGCTTGGCCATGTCGGTACGGTCTGCCACGTCGACGGTCCCTGCCTGATCCCGGTAGCGCCCGGCCTGATGGCGCCGTCCGGCGTGCTGATGATCGGAGCGGCCCTGGTGCTGCGTGACCTGGTGCAGCGCCGGCTGGGCATCGAATTTGGCATCGGCGCCATCTTCGCCGGCGCTTCGATCTCGGCTGCCATTTCTCCGCCGTCGCTGGTTATTGCGTCTGCGAGCGCGTTTCTGGTCTCGGAATTGATCGATTTCGCGGTCTATACGCCGCTCGCCCGCCGCCGGCTCGTGCTGGCCGTGATAGCGTCGAGCCTGGTCGGATTGGTCGTGGACTCGATGATATTCTTGTGGCTGGCTTTTGGTTCGCTCGACTTCCTGTCTGGCCAGATCGTCGGCAAACTCTGGATGGTGATTTTGGCCATTCCACTGGTCGCCTATATTCGCCGCCGTGATGAACGGCTGGGACTCAATCCGGCTTGAAAAAAGAAGTGACCCCGATGACCTCCACGATCGAGACTCTGCGCAACGTCACTACCGGCACCATCACCACGATGCTGCTCAAGAAAGGCATCCGCCGCTCATGGATGGCCGGGGCGATGCCGCTCGGCTTTTCCGGCAAGCGCGTGGTGGGGCCGGCCTTCACCTTGCGCTTTGTGCCGGTGCGCGAAGACCTGGCGACGCCGGCGAGCTGGTCGAGCCCGATTTCCACCCGCGCCGCCATCGAAGCCATGCCGGAAAACTGCGTGGTGGTCGCGGATGCCATGGGCGTTACCGGCGCCGGCATATTCGGCGACATTTTGTGCATGCGCATGGTCAAGCGCGGCGTCAGCGCGCTGATCACCGATGGCGCGATGCGGGACAAGCATGGCGTCGTCGCCACCGGCCTGCCGGTCTGGTGCGCCGGCATCGCGGCGCCGGCTTCCGTCAACCAGCTCACTTTCGTGGGCTGGGAAGAGCCGATCGGCTGTGGCGGCTGCGCGATATTTCCCGGCGACATTATCGTGGCCGACGACGACGGCGCGGTGATTATCCCGAAGGACCTCGCCGATTTTGTTGCCAATGAAGGCGCCGAGCACGAATTGCTGGAAAGCTGGCTGGTTCAGGAAGTCGAGAAGGGGGCACCGCTCCCCGGGCTTTATCCGCCCAATGACGAAAACAAGAAACGCTACGAGGAGTGGAAGAAGAAACGATAATGTTCTTCATCCTCTCAAAAACCGCCGCTTTTTTTCTGCTGCCGTCTAATTTTCTGATTGCTATTGGTTTCTCCGGCCTCGTGCTGATGTTCACGCGCTTTAAGCGGGCCGGGCAGCGCCTAGCACTGGCCTGTTTTGTCCTGTTGGCGGTCCTGGGATTTTCGCCGCTCGGCGTCGTGCTCAGCCATGATCTGGAAAGCCGCTTCCCGCCCTGGGATGCCTCGCGCGGTGCGCCCGACGGCATCGTGGTGCTGGGTGGCGGCATTTCGTCGGCACTCTCGCGCGACTATGGCGACACCATGATCAACAGCGACGGCGGACGCGTTATTGCGCTGATCAAGCTGGCGCGCGCTTACCCGAATGCCCGCATCGTTTATTCCAGCGGCGATGCAAGTTTGCGGGGCGATGGCCCAGCCGAGGCGGATTACCTTTATCCGCTGCTCGATATTGTCGGCATCGCGCGCGAGCGGGTCACGCTGGAGCCGCGCTCGCGCAATACTTTCGAAAACGCCGCCTTCACGAAAGATTTGGTGAAACCTAAACCGGGCGAGCGCTGGCTGCTGGTGACATCGGCGCAGCATATGCCGCGCGCTATCGGCTGCTTCCGGCAGGCCGGTTTTGCCGTGGAGGCCTATCCGGTCGCCTGGCATACCCGCAAGCACGTTCGCTTTTTTCTATCGGATAAATTGGGCAGCGGGCTCGCCCGGCTCGACGACGCCACCCATGAATGGATCGGGCTCATCGCCTATTGGCTTTCCGGCAAGACATCGGAATTTCTGCCGGGGCCGTCGAATAACCCTTGAGCGATCCGGCGCAGGTCTGGCGCCGCTTACCCCGCTTCATTGTTGAAAAACCGCGCGCACGCTACGCTTGCGCAGTCATGAGTGATTCGTGGGCGATTCGTTTGCCCGGGTTCGCGTTCGCGTGCTCGCGCATCGATGCTCTTTCCCGGAGAATCCCATGCCGTCTGACATTCATGCCACAAGCACGACCGAGCCCGCCGCCTATGATGCCTTCGGGCTGCGTGCGAAATGGAGCGAGCAGGCGGTGACTGCCGCCGCCGTCGGCCTGGCGGTGCTGGTGGTGACGCTTATCGCCGTTTTGATGGGGATGGCTTAGGCACCTTCGCGGCCTTCGTCGCCGCCGGCATATCGGTGTCGAAGGCCTTATAGGCATCCGACACAAATTGCCGCCGCCACATCACGATCACCACGGCAGTAGTGCTAAGCGCAAGCTCCAGCGGCCCCAGAAACCAGCCGAGATAGCCGAGCGCAAAGAAAAATGCGCGCTGGCCGCGATTGAAATGACGGCCGGCGTCGGCGCATAGCCGTCCGGCGCGGTGGACGAAGTTCTGCGCGGCCGCAGTGTCTTTCTCCCGCGTCGACGGCGCCGCGCCGATCATGATGGCGAGATAGTTGAACAGCCGGTACGACCAGGCGAACTTATAAAACGCGTAGACGAAGATTGTGGTGAGCCCCATGATCTTGAGCTCCCACATTTCCGGCGAGGTTGTGACGCTAAACGGCAGCGCCGCGATCACATTCGATATCTGCTCGGTCTGGTGCACTAGCGTGAGCGTGCCGCCGATGGCGATCAGGCTGGTGGAGGCGAAAAACGCCGTGCCGTTTTGCAGCGCCGCGGTCACCTGCGCGTCCACCATGCGCAGTTCGCGCGCCAGCATCTGCTCCATCCATTCGTCGCGATAGGGGTTCATGCGCGCGTTGAGCCCACTGCGGCCCTTGGCGGTGGTTTCGATCACGATGGAATAGACGATCCAGGCCCCGAAGAACCACGAAATCGCGAGAATATCGGGCAGCGATGAGAACGGCATTTCGCCATGGTGCCTTGAAGGGCGCAATCGTTCAACCCGTGTTCCGCTTGAGCCTAACTCCGGGCTCTGCCACCATCGGGGGCCCGAACCAGGAAAAGCCCCCCATGCCGCAGACCATTACCACCGGATACAAGGCGCTGGTGGACGCCGCCGAACGCGAGATCGAGACGCTGCCGGTCGAGGAGGCGGTTAAACTTGCCGGCGATGACGACACGGTACTGGTCGATATCCGCGACCCGCGCGAACTGGAGCGCGACGGCAAGGTGCCCGGCGCCTTCCACTGCACACGCGGGATGCTGGAGTTCTGGATCGATCCTTTGAGTCCCTATTACAAGCCTGTTTTCGGCCAGGACAAGAAATTCGTGTTTTTCTGCGCTGGTGGCTTGCGCTCGGCCTTGGCCGCGCAGACCGCGCAGCACATGGGACTCAAGCCGGTCGCGCATATTCGCCGGCGGCTTCGGCGCCTGGAAAAAAGCCGGTGGTCCAGTCATCGCGCCGGAAAATCCGCTGAAGAAAAACCCCAAGCGAAGCCGCAAGAGAAGCAAGAAATAGCCGGGCGATGGCGTTGAAACTGATCATCGGCAACAAGAATTATTCGTCCTGGTCGCTGCGGCCATGGATTGCCATGAAAGTGGCGGGCATTGCGTTCGAAGAGACGGTCATCTCGCTCAACGCGCCCGACTTCAAAGCCGTCGTCGGCCCGCATTCCGGAACTGGCAAGGTGCCGGTGCTGATCGACGGTGACGTGCGCGTCTGGGAATCGCTGGCGATCCTGGAATATCTAGCCGAGAAATTTCCCGATCGCGGCCTTTGGCCTTCCGACGTTGCGGCGCGCGCGCTGGCCCGCGTTGTCGCCAACGAAATGCATGCCGGGTTTTTGCCGCTTCGCCGCCTGTTGCCGATGAACATGTGGCGTCCGGTCATCAAGCGCGAGCTGACGCCGGAAGCGGCGGTGAACGTCAAGCGTCTGGAGGCGATCTGGAACGATTGCCGCGCGCGGTTTGGTCGAGGAGCGAAAGACGGCGGGCCGTTTCTGTTCGGCCGCTACGGCGCGGCCGATGCCATGTATGCGCCGATGGTGTCGCGGCTGCACACTTACGCCGTCGATGTTAGCAAGGCACGCGCGCTTATATCGACGCGGTGATGGCGCTGCCGGCCTGGCGCGAATGGCACGCCGCCGGCGTCAAAGAGCCCTGGGTGCTGCCAGAAGACGAAGTCGACTGGCCGACGGTGCTCAAGGCGTGAAGGCACCTCACCACGGCCGCTCGACTGAATTCGTCACATGCTCGCGGTCGGGCGAGGTGAAGCATAAGCCCGACGCACAGATAGGGCAGGTCGGGATGCGGGTTATGGCCGCGGTGGAATTTGGCGATCGGCTCGCTATAGCATTCGCCGGCCTTGGCCTTGACCAGCACGCCTTCCTGGAAATGCGCCTCGAACTGGCCCTGTAGCGCCACGAAAAATGCCGCGCCATTGTGGCAATGCCAATTAGTGAAGCCGCCCGGCACTATCTCGGCATTGTAGATCTGCACTTTCACCTGCGGGTCGCGCGGCAGCGAGGCATACATCGCGTCGAACAACAGGTTGCGGTGAAAACCGCTCCCGGGCGGCACCAGCCCATCGAGCTTGAGTTTCAATCCTTTATAGTCGTTGGCGGCGTGCATGCTTGTCCTCATGCTTTTGCTTCTGGCTTGGCTGCGGTGACCACAATCTCGACCAGATGCGGATGCTCGAGATCGACGCCGAGACAGGCCCGCATCGGCGGATTGGCTCGATCGACCCACTCGTCCCAGGCGCGGTTCATCTCTTCTTTGCGGGCGATGTCGGCAATGTACACGATCGCCGACAAGATGCGGCTTTTGTCGGTCCCCGACATAGCCAGGCTCTCGTCGATCCGCCGCAGCGCCTTGCGGGTCTGCTCGTAAAATCCCGGATCCGGGTCCGGTGACACGGCGACCGTGAAAACAAGGCCCCCATGCACGACGGCGCGGCTGCGGGTCGGCGTCAGGCCGGAAAAACGCGTGATCATCATGAGGCTCCTGCGGGCTAGTGGAGCGGATTTGACGTTCGCTACCCGCTTGCCGCGAATATCTTAAGCGAACGTCAAATCCAAAGCTCCACTAGCAACAATAACTTGCTAGTGGTCCTTTGACTTTAACATTCGCAAAAGTGCCTCCACACGGGATGCGAATGTTAGAATCGGATCACTAGCGTCTGGCCAGGCTATCACGTGTATAACGAAAAACCCGGCGCAAGCGCCGGGTTCTCCAATGCAAGCCGCGCGGTCCGCGGGCCATTAACGAATGACTAGTCGTTGACGGCTTCCTTCACGGCATCCTTGAAGCCGCCAACGGCGTTCTGAACTTTGCCGGCGACCTGCTGGCCTTTGCCTTCGGTTTCCAGCTTGCTGTCGCCGGTGACTTTGCCGGTGACTTCCTTCGCTTTGCCCTTGGCCTGTTCGAGGCTGCCTTCGATGCGGTCTTTGTTCATGATGCTTGTCCTCATTTTTAGGGAGTTATCGGCCAGTCAACGCCTCAGGCGAGGCGGCGTTCCATGCCTGAGCGTATGCAAATTCATGGGCGGGGAAAGTGCCCAACGTTGAATAGATTTTTTGCATTGCTCCAGAACGAATTGACCGCGGCGGTTCCCCGCCACGGCCATTATTTAGTCAATCGATGCCGGCTTAGGCTTCGAGGATAGCGACGATCTCATGCGTGCGCGGATCGACGACCAGGATTTCGTTGCCGACCAGAATGTAATCGTAACCGCGCCACTCGGGATAAATCACATAGACGTCCTCCGGCAGCGGATAGAAATGCACGCTGTCGGGAATCCGGGTTCCGATATTGACCGACACATTGAGATGCGCCGGTTCCACCTTATGCTCGCGGAGGATGGAGCCGATCTTGCTGCGTTGCTCGGTCGAGAGCTTGGCCGAAGCGCCGGCACCTTGGCCGGTGGTGGCGCTCTCATGGCTCGCGGCATTGCTCTTGGCATTGGGCTCCATCGCGCTCTTGTCGCCGGCATTTGTCTTGTCGTCGCTGGCGCGGTGCTTTGTCGTCGCTGGCGCGGGCCTTGTCGGCCTCCGGAGCCTGACCGACGGTGGCCGCCGGCTTATGCGTGATGGCGTCGGCTTTGCCGGCCTTCATATTGGGGGCGATTTTCTCCGGCGGCGCCTTTTGCTGGGCGGCCGGCGCATGTCCCGGGGCTTCGTCTTTTTTCACGTCTTGCGCCGATGCAATACCGGCGCTGAGCAGCAAGGTTGCCGCCACGGTCGATAACAGTCTTGCCTTCGTCATGGGTATCTCCTCTGGGCACCTCCCGAACGGTTTCGGTGAATTTGAGTGCATGAATGAGAACCGCCAAGGCACGCGCAGGTTCCGCGATCTTTTTTAGGCCGCAGTTCCACGACCATTGCCTTCCGGGGAGCGCCAAGGCACCCTTTGTCTACAGAGTGAGGGGGAGGCCATTGGCGATTTTTCGTCGACAATCGACACCAGCGCCGCCGAATTTCGCGCCAATGCCGAGAAAATGCGCGGCCTGGTCGGTGATTTGCAGGCGCGCCGCGCGCAAGCCGCTTTGGGCGGCCCGGAGAAGTCGCGCACCCGTCATGTCGGGCGCGGCAAGCTTTTGCCCCGCGACCGGGTGATGAACCTGATCGATCCGGGCTCGCCGTTTTTGGAATTGTCGCCGCTCGCCGCCAACGGGCTTTACGACGACGCCATCCACGGCGCGGGACTGATTACCGGCATCGGCCGCATCGAGGGCCGCGAATGCATGGTGGTGTGCAACGACTCCACCATCAAAGGCGGCACTTATTTCCCGATGACGGTGAAGAAACACCTGCGCGCTCAGGAAATCGCGCGCGAAAACCGGCTGCCCTGCATTTACTTCGTCGATAGTGGCGGCGCCAATCTGCCGCATCAAACCGAAGTGTTTCCCGACCGCGAGCATTTCGGCCGCATTTTCTATAACCAGGCGACGCTCTCAAGCTTGCGCATTCCGCAGATCGCCGTGGTGATGGGCTCCTGCACCGCCGGCGGCGCCTATGTGCCGGCGATGTCGGACGAGACCATCATCGTCAAGAACCAGGGCACGATTTTTCTCGGCGGGCCGCCTTTGGTGAAGGCCGCCACCGGCGAGGTGGTGAGCGCCGAGGATCTCGGCGGCGGCGACCTGCATGCGCGCAAATCCGGCGTCGCCGATCATCTGGCGCAGGACGATCATCACGCGCTCTCGATCGCGCGCCGCATCGTCGCCAATCTTAACACCAAGAAAACTGTCGACATTGCGTTGCGCGCGCCGCGCGATCCGGCCTTCGATGCATCCGAACTCGACGGCATCGTGCCGGTCGACCTCAAGAAACAATACGACGTGCGCGAAGTCATTGCGCGGCTGGTGGACGGCTCCGAATTCGACGAGTTCAAGCAGCTTTACGGCGCAACCTTGGTGGCAGGTTTCGCGCATCTCCACGGCATGCCGGTCGGCATACTCGGCAATAACGGCATTTTGTTTTCGGAGAGCGCGCTCAAGGCGGCGCATTTCGTCGAGCTATGCTGCCAGCGCCGCATTCCGCTTTTGTTTTTACAAAACATCGTCGGCTTCATGGTCGGCCGCGACGCCGAATCCGGCGGCATCGCCAAGGACGGCGCCAAGATGGTCACGGCGGTGGCTTGCGCCAATGTGCCCAAGATCACCGTCATCGTCGGCGGCTCTTACGGCGCCGGCAATTACGGCATGTGCGGGCGCGCCTATGGCCCGCGGTTTTTGTTCGCCTGGCCGAATGCGCGCATCTCGGTGATGGGCGGCGAGCAGGCGGCCTCGGTGCTTGCAACCGTCAAGCGCGACAATATCGAGGCCGGCGGCGCGCAATGGACGAGCGCCGAGGAAGAGGACTTCAAGGCGCCCTTACGCGATCAATTCGAGCGCGAGGGCAATCCCTATTACGCCACCGCGCGGCTATGGGACGACGGCATCATCGCGCCGAGCGAAACCCGCCGCGTGCTGGCATTGGCTTTTTCCGCCGCGTTGAATGCGCCGGTCGAGGAGACGAAGTTTGGGGTGTTCAGGATGTGAGGCGCGCGCTCATCGCGCGGTTCGATCGATCAAATCATGCCAGAAAAATCCCCCAAAACCTCCCGCATCGAAGCCTTCAGCGACGGCGTTATCGCCATCGTGCTCACCATCATGGTGCTGGAATTGAAGGTCCCAGAACACGGCGGGCACGGCGTCTGGGACGGCTTGCTGGCGCCGCTATTGCCGAAGCTGGTGCCTTACATCCTGAGCTTTGTCGTCATCGCCATCATGTGGGTCAATCACCACAGGCTTCTCGATTCTGCGCAGCGCGCCGACAATGCGGTGCTGTGGTTTAACAATAACCTTCTGTTCTGGATGACGCTGATCCCGGTTTCGACCGCCTATCTCGGCGATAATCCGTTCGACACTGTCGCGGTCGCCGCTTACGGCTTCGTGCTGGCGGCCTGTTCGACCGCGTTCACGCTGCTGCGCTGGTGGCTGACGCGCGATGAGCACGGCGGTTTTTCGCCGCTGCAGGCCGGCATTCTCAAGAAAAGCATGGTCGGAACATTGATCTACACTTCGTCGATCCCTTTGGCCTTCGTCTCGGTCTATATCGCGATAGCGATTTTCTTCATCGTCCCGGCCTTGTTCTTCGTGCCGGACGCCTTATTGCCGCGTTGGGCGGCCGGAAAAGCTGCGAGGTAACATGAATTACACCTCCGCCCTTATCGTTGGCGCCGGCTCCGGCCTTTCGGCCTCGCTGGCGCGCGCGTTTCATAAAGCCGGCCTCAAGGTCGCGCTCGCCGCGCGTTCCACCGACAAGCTCGCCGACCTCGCCAAGGAAACCGGCGCCACGACGCACGTTTGCGACGCCAGCGACCGCGCCCAGGTCGATGCTTTGTTCGCCGCGCTCGATGCCGCCAAAACTACGCCGGACGTCGTCGTCTATAACGCCAGCTACCGCACGCGCGGGCCATTCGTCGAGCTCGATCCGCCCGAGGTGGCGAAAGCCATCCAGGTCTCGGCTTTCGGCGCTTTTCTGGTGGCGCAGGCGGCGGTCAAGCGGATGCTGCCCAAGGTTCAACAAGGATTGGGGCAGGGCGCGATTTTGTTCACCGGCGCCTCAGCCTCGGTGAAGGGCTATGCGCAATCGGCGCCCTTTGCCATGGCGAAGTTCGCGTTGCGCGGGCTCGCGCAAAGCATGGCGCGCGAATTGTCGCCGCAAGGCATTCACGTCGCGCATTTTGTAATCGACGGCGGCATCGCCAGCGCGCGCCGCGCGATGCCGGCCGACAAGCCGGATCTCGCTGCTCGATCCCGACGCGATTGCCGCGAGCTATCTGCATGTGCTGCAACAGCCGCGCAGCGCCTGGACGCAGGAGCTTGAATTGCGGCCCTTCGTCGAGAAGTTCTAGTACCGCGCGCGCCGCTTCGAATTAGACCAATTCCAATCTTGATCGCGTCTCTTGCTTTGCCGCTGGCGCGGTGACACAGATTCACCGCGCACAAGTCCGCGCGCCATCAAGCAGGGGCCCGTGATGCACCGCCGATTAATCGCTGTCGCGCTCGCTGTCACGCTGTTGCCGCTCGCTTTGCTCGCGCAGGCGCAAACGCCCGCGCCTCCTGCGCCTCCCGCGGCGGAAAAGCCGGCCGCCGCCGCAGGCCCAAAGGTTTACATCCCAGGCCTCGAGCAGTTCATGAATGTGATCTTGATCGAACACAACAAGCTCTGGTTCGCCGCCAAGGCGCGCAACTGGCCGCTCGCCGGTTATGAACTCGGCGAGATCAAGGAAGTCATGGGCGACGTGCAGGATGTCGTGCCGACCTTCAAGAACCTGCCGCTCGCGCAAATGCTCGACGCCGTTATCACCAAGGAGATCGTCGATCTGGAGAAAGCGATCGAGGCCAAGGACTTCAAACAATTCGCCGGCGCCTATGACAAGCTCAACGCCGCCTGCAATTCCTGCCACCAGGGCACCGAGAACGAATTTGTCGTGATCAAGCGCCCGACCAGCCCGGCCTTCACCAATCAAGATTACAAGCCGCATAAGTAGGCTCGGTGGCGCGCGCTCGCGCCGCGTGTTAAACGCCGCTCTATGACGGACGGTCTCAGACAGCTCGCCCCCACCGGAAAATTGCGCGGCGGCGTCGTGGTGTCGCCGGCCGCTTCCGCTTTTTTCGCCGTCAAGGATGCGCAAGGCGCGCCGCATGGCGTTACGGTCGATCTACTGCAGGACTTTGCGCGGGCGCTCAAGCTCGAACTTGCCTTGCAGGTCTATGACAATTCCGGCCAGGTGACTGACGCGATTGCTTCCGGCGCCTGCGATGTCAGCTTCATGCCGCGCGATGCCATGCGCGAGGGCAAGGTCGATTTCGGCCCGGCCTATTATTTCATTTCCAGCACTTATCTGGTGCCGGCCGGCTCGAAAATTAAAACCATCGACGAGGTAAATCGCCCCGGCGCTGCGTATTGTCGCCATTTCCAACACCACGACCGCGCGCAGCGCGCGCCGCACCGCGCCCAATGCCAGCGTCGAGGAAGTTCCGAGCGTCGATCAAATGACCGAAATGGCGGCAAGCGGGAAGGGCGACGCTTTCGCGCTGACGCATAACTCGTTTGCGGGATTATTGCCAAAGCTGCCGGGCGCGCGCGTGCTGCCGGGGCATTTCCAACAAACTGGAATTTCGGTCGCGGTGCCCAAGGGCAGGGCGGCGGCGTTGAAAATCGTCAGCGCGCTCATGGAAGACGCCAAGAAATCCGGCGCGGTGCGCAGAGCACTCGATGCCGCCGGCTTTATGGATGCCGAGGTCGCGCCGCTTGCCGGCTGACCGCAAAAGAGCAAAGCAAGAGCAATGTGAGAATAATCGTGAAATTTGCCATCGTCGCCATCGCCGCCACGCTCTGGCTCGCCAATGTGGCGCGGGCGGAAACCGTCGATGTCTCCGACGACCACGGCGGCCGCGTCACGGAATATGACGCGCGCTGGGCGGGTCTGGCCGCGCGCGGCGTGAGTGTGCGGATTGTCGGTCCGTGCCAGTCGGCCTGCACCGTTCTGCTTGGCCATATTCCGCGCAGCAGGATCTGCGTCACGGGCGCCGCCAGTTTCGGGTTCCACCTGGCCAATCTGCCGGCGGCCACCGCAACATTATGGGCTGCCTATCAGGGCGACATCCGCGCCTGGATCAACGCGCATGGCGGGCTCACCCATGAATTCATCTGGATGCGCGCGCCTGACACTTACCGCTATTTCAAGAAGTGCTAGATATGCCGCTATTTCACGGAGCGCTCGATGTCGGCGGCTAGCCGGTGTGGCGGGCCCATTCCGACTTGGCGCGGTCGGTCAGCACCTGCCATTTGGTGCTTACGGTGTCCCAATTGACCAAAGGCCGCACGGCGGCCGCTGGCGCGTTGGCCGCGTCGAGCGCGTTGTGCGAGTCGTAGACATAGGCGCCGCCGACGGTGAGCAGGACGCCGAGAATAATTCCGAACAGAACGCGCATGATGGACCTCCATATCCCACATCAGAACGCGCCGCTTGTGGCGAAGGTTCCATGGGCCGCGACCTGCCGTTACACCGGTCCAGGCGTCCGGTTAGGGCGTTCCGGCGGCCTGTCATAAAGGCCGCGGACGCAGCCCGAAGCCTTGTTGTAAGTCGTTGAAAATACTTACATTCAGCCCCAAAAAACTTCGCCCGAAACCGAATTTAGCTGCTATATTGACGGCATGGGTAGGCAGTCAGAAAAAACGGCCAAGCGTTCCACCAAGACGAATGGGCGAGGTGCCAAAAAAGGCGCCAAGCCGGTCGCCAAGAACGCCCGCGCGGCAGAGAAAAAGGCCGCCAAATCGGCGCGCAATCCGGTCGGCAAGACCATCCGGATGGTGCATGCCGCCTCTATCGCGGCCGCCAAGCCCTCGTCCAAGATCATCCGCACGGCAAGCCCGCCCATGCAGCCGGTGGCCACGCCCGACATCGTACTCAAGAGCCACAAATACCATGTCGGCGAGATGGTCTATTACACCTCGCCCACTTTCGGCCGCGCCGCCTCCACCGGCAGCTATACGGTGGTCAAGCTGCTGCCGTCGGAGAGCGACGATTACCAGTATCGCATCAAGAGCTCTAACGAGGCCTTCGAGCGCGTGGCCAAGGAAAGCCAGCTCGAGAAGATGTGAGCGGGTTCCCGCCCGGCGATTTCATCTCTGCGATCGGTTAGGATGCGGCCAGAGCAAGCCGCGGGGGGAGCGCATGCCGGTCTACATCACCCAGGGCCGATACACGCGGGAAGCCATCAAGGGCATGATCGTCAAGCCCGAGGACCGCGCCGACCAGGTCTCGCGCCTGTTGTCGAAGGCGGGCGGGCGGCTCATCGGCTATTACCTGACCTTCGGCGAATATGATTTTCTCTCGATCGCTGAGGCGGCAAGCGACACCCAGATGGCCGCCGTGCTGCTGGCGGCCGGCAGCGCCGGCGGCGTCACCGATTTGAAGACCACCGTCGCTATGACCTCGATCGAAGCCAAAGGCGCCTTCGCGGCGGCCAGCGATCTGGCGCCCGGCTACCGCTCGCCGGGCGGCGTTTAAGCCATAGACCGAAAAATAAGCCGCATAGCCAATCCAAAGGGAGACTTCATGCTCAAATTCCTGCGTGTGGCCACGTTCGCCGCGTTGTCAGTGTTGCTGTCCTTGCCGGCCATGGCGGCGGACACCTACCCGAACCGCCCGGTCAAATTGATCGTTCCCTTCGGCGCCGGCGGCCCGGCCGATGTCTATGCCCGCATTCTGGCGCAACATCTGTCCGAGGAAACCAAGCAGAGCTTCGTGGTCGAGGATCGCCCGGGCGCGGGCTCCATCATCGGCACCGACGTGGTCGCGAAAGCCGCGCCCGACGGCTACACGCTGCTGGTGATGTCGAACACCCACACGACCAACGAGTCGCTCATCCCCAACAAGCCCTACCAGTTGATGCGCGATTTCGTGCCGGTGGCGACGGTCAATTATTCCGACCTGCTGATGGTGGTGAATTCTTCGGTGCCGGCCAAGACCGTGGCGGAATTCATCGCGCTCGCCAAAAGCGAGCCGGGCAAGCTCAATTACGCCTCATCCGGTCCCGGCACGCCCTATCACATGGCCGGCGAATTGTTCAAAGCCATGACCCACACCGACATCGTGCATGTGCCCTATAAGGCGTCCGGCGATGCGCGCAACGGCGTGCTGGCCGGCAACGTGCAGATGATGTTCGACGCCGTCACCGTGATGGCCGGGCTGGCCAAAGGCGGACAGGTGCGGGCACTCGCGACCACCGGCGACAAGCGCAATCCGCTCACGCCCGATCTGCCGACGGTGGCCGAGACGGTCCCCGGCTACGAGGCCACCATCTGGCTCGGCATCATGGCGCCCAAGGGTACCCCCCAGGAAGTCATCACGTTCCTCAATACCGCCATCAATAAAGTGATCGAGTTACCTGCGGTGAAAGAGGCTTGGCTCAAGCAGGGTGCCGTTCCGCTGGTCAAGACGCCAGCCGAGTTCGAGGCCTATTTGCATAAGGACATAGCGAAATGGGCCGAGGTCGTTAAAGTCTCCGGTGCCAAGGTCCAGTGACGGGAGCGCCGTGAACGCCGAATGAACGTCGATCGCATGCTCAACGGGCTGCTCAAGCTGACGATCGCGGTGGCGGTGCTGGCGGGCGGCGCCATGGCCGTGCTCACCGTGCTCGACCGCATGACGCTCGACCAGCAAGCGAGCGAGCGCCGCGCGCTGCTTGCGCGCAACGCCGAACTCGACCTGGCCGCTATGGCGCCAGGCTCGGCGCTGGCCTGCCTCGATGGCGGCGCCGGCGAAACCATCGAGAGCGCCTGCGAGAAGCAGGTTTTCGCCGATCCGCAAAAGGCCGCGGCCGCCGTCGCCTATATGTCGGCGCGGCTGGCGCTAATGGCGGACGCGCACGCCTATCGCGCAATCGGGCGCGCTCGCCCCGGGTGACGCCTTTGCCGGTTCGCGCCGCGCCATCGAACTCGATCGTTTCGGCATTGCTGCCCATGTGCTGGCGACCCGCGACGGCTGCACCGCCGAGCGCTGCCCGGCCTTTGCGTGGTTGCGCGATAGCGGCGTGCTCAAGGCCAATCTCAAGGCACAAGCTTTTGACACTTACGTCGCGCGCTATGAGGCCGCCTGGAACAAAGAGCCGGAAAAGCCAACGCCGGTCGCCAGCGCGCCGGTAGCGCCGCCCGCCGCCGTGGCCGGCTTGCCCGAACAGCCGACCGGCATCCCGGTGCCGAGCAAATATGATTTTCCCTCCGCCGCCTCGATCCCGCCGGTGAGCATTATGAATGCCGAGCCGCCGCTACCCAAAACCGCCGCGCCCAATGCCGCGGCCCCGCCGCAGGCCGAGCCGCAAGCCGATAATGGCGCGCCCGCCGTGCCGGTGCCGGTGCCGCCAAAACGTCCGCAAACCCAAGCGGTCATCCCGCCGCCGCGCTAATCAATGTTTGTCATGGCCGGGCTTGTCCCGGCCATCCACGCCTTGCTTGAATGAAAGAAAGACGTGGATGCCCGGCCCAAGGCCGGGCATGACGGTGAGAGAACGCCCGGGGCCCCATGTTCAAATCCGCATGTTCAAATCCGTCCTGATCGCCAATCGCGGCGAGATCGCTTGCCGCATCGCGCGCACCGCCCGGCGCATGGGGCTGCGCGCCATCGCGGTCTATTCGGACGCCGACGCGCAAGCATTGCATGTGCGGCTCTGCGACGAGGCCATCGCGATCGGCCCGTCGCCGGCCGCGCTAGAGCTATCTCGCGATCGAAAAAATCATCGCCGCCGCGAAAACCGTCGGCGCGCAATGCATTCATCCCGGCTACGGCTTTTTATCCGAGAACGCGGCGTTCGCGCAGGCTTGCATCGATGCCGGCATCGTCTTCGTCGGCCCGCCGCCTTCTGCCATGCGCGCCATGGGCTTGAAGGATCGCGCCAAGGCGCTGATGGAAAAGGCCGGCGTGCCGGTGGTGCCGGGTTTCCATGGCGAGATGCAGGAGCCGAAATTCCTCAAGCAGAAAGCCTATGAGGTCGGCTATCCGGTTTTGATCAAGGCGGTCGCCGGCGGCGGCGGCAAGGGCATGCGCCGCGTCGACAAGCATGCCGATTTCGACGCTGCACTTAGCGCCGCCATGCGCGAGGCCAAGTCCGCTTTCGGCGACGAGCGCGTCCTGATCGAGAAATATATCAACGCGCCGCGCCATATTGAGATGCAGATCTTTGCAGACGGGCACGGCAACGCCATTCATCTCAACGAGCGCGACTGTTCGCTGCAACGCCGCCATCAGAAGGTGATCGAAGAGGCGCCGGCGCCCGGCATGAGCGCTGCGTTACGCGCCACCATGGGCGCGGCCGCCGTCGCCGCCGCCAAGGCCTGCGGTTATGTCGGCGCCGGCACCGTCGAATTCATCGCCGACGGCGCGGCGGGCCTGAACGAAGACGCGTTCTGGTTCATGGAAATGAACACGCGGCTGCAGGTCGAGCATCCCGTTACTGAAGCCATCACCGGCCTCGATCTCGTCGAATGGCAGTTCAAAATCGCTTCGGGAGAAAAACTTCCGCTCACGCAAGATCAAGTGCCGCTCAACGGCCACGCCGTCGAAGCGCGGCTTTACGCGGAAGATCCCGAGCGCGGCTTTCTGCCCTCGACCGGCAAGCTGATTGCGCTCGAATTTCCGCAAGGTGAAGGGCTTCGCGTCGATAGCGGCGTCGAAGCGGGCGACGATGTCACGCCGTTTTACGATCCGATGATCGCCAAGCTGATCGCGCATGGCGCAACGCGCGAGCAGGCACTCGACAGGCTCGCCAGCGCGCTCGACAACACCGTCGTCGTCGGCCCGCGCAGCAATGCCGGTTTCCTGGCGGCGCTCTGCCAGCGCCGGCGAGTTCCGCGCCGGCGAGTTCGACACCGGCTTCATCGACGCCAATCTCGAAGCGCTCGGCGCGCAACCGCAAGGCCTCGATCGCGCCGCCGCTGCGCTCGGCGTCAAGGAACTGCTGGCGAGGCAGAGCGCCCGCATTGCCGCACAGGGCGAAGCCGACGCGCCGGCCTCGCCCTGGGACCAGGGCGATGGCTTCCAGCTTTCCGGCACGCGACTCATGTCGTTGCCGATCCTCGCCGACGGCGAGCCGGTCACCGCGCAGGTGCTGCACGAGCCGTCCGGCCCACGGGTGACGGTCGACGGCATTGCGGCTGCCACTGACGCGCTCGCCGTTGCCGCCGGCGACGCGGTCTATGTGCTGCGCCATGGCCGCCAGACCAAAGTCAGCTTGCGCGATCCCGGCCTCGACGAGGCTGGGGATCAAAGCCACAGCGGGCTTGTGCGCGCGCCCATGCATGGCAAGCTGCTGGCCATTCTGGTGGAGAAGGGGGAAAGCGTGACGCGCGGCCAACGTCTCGCCATTATTGAAGCCATGAAGATGGAACACACGCTGGTGGCGCCGCGCGATGGCACCGTGGCCGACATCGCGGCCAGCGAAGGCGCGCAACTGGCCGAGGGCGCCAAGGTGATGGTGATTGAGGCCGCGCCGCAAGAATGAACATAAGCGTCGGACAAGAGTGAGAGCGACGGTTTGAAATGCCCCTGCATCTGATCAAACTCTCCGTCGGAACCGACTTCGTCGCCGATCTCGAGGAATGGATCGCCCTCAAGCTCAAGGCGCAGAAGAAACGCGGCAAAAAGCCCGAGCGCATCCACACCACGCGCATGGTGCCCAAGCGCGCCGAGGAGTTGACCGACGGCGGCTCGATTTTCTGGGTGATCCGCGGCCAGATCATGTGCCGCGAGCGCATTCTCGCCATCCGCCCCTTCACCGACAAGGACGGCATCGGCCGCTGCCGGCTGGTGCTCGATCCCAAATGCATATTGGTCGAGCCGCGCCCGCGCGCGGCCTTCCAGGGCTGGCGCTATCTCGAAAATAAGGACGCGCCACGGGACTTGTCGCGCGCCGCGCCCGGGCGCCGCCTTGATGCCGGAACAGATGCGGCGCGAATTGCGCGAATTGGGGCTGTTGTAAATTATTTTTGGCCGACGCTTGACTATAATCCCAAACGAGAGACTATATTCCAAATATCCCGCCTCGACTACCGAGGGGCGTGTGATGAGGCATCCAGATGGTGGAACGGGACGCGGCGGCCGGTCGGGGGCGTTGGGGATGCGACGCAACCCCGCCGGCGGTCCCGCGGCGAGGCCGGACTCCGCAGTCCGCACGCCAGGACCTGCGACGGACCGCGTAGGACTTGTCTGCGCGCACACTAGGGGCCGAGTGGCCGAGGGCTCGCCGGTGGAGCGTCGTGGCGTCTGTAACGGGCGCAGCGAACGAACGGGTCCTCACCGAGACCGCGCGGAGCAAACCTCACAAACACCGCGCGCGGAGACGCCATTGGTTTGGTGGACTTGCGTTTCTAACAGCTTCGACAAGCCTCGATGTCGCGAGGCGTCGAGGCGCAGTCGGTGCATCCAGCCCCTTGATGTTCCGCGGGGCAATAAAAGGCCCTGCGGATGAGCGGGGCCGGAGATTACGGCCTACCCGGGGCCGCAAAGAATACGGGCGCTTTCGCATGCCCGCATCACACCGCCAAATTATCGATCAGCCGCGTCTTGCCGATTTTAGCCGCCACCAAAAGCCGGATCGGTCCATCGCGGCGCGACACAACCGGGGCAAGAGTGAGCGCATGACGCGCTTCCAGATAATCCAGCGCAAAGCCGGCGCGCGTAATCTCGGCGCGGCCTTCCTCGATCACCATCTCGATCGGCTCGCCGCTCTTGATGCGCGCCGCGCTGGCCTTGAGCACGCGATAGAGCAGGGGCGCCGCGCGCCGCTCGGATTCCGACAAATAGACATTGCGCGAGGAGAGCGCGAGCCCGTCTTTCTCGCGCACCGTGGCCAGCCCGACCACCTTCACGGCCAGATCGAGGTCCTTTGCCATCTGGGTGACGACGCGCAACTGCTGATAGTCTTTTTGCCCGAAAAGCGCGAAATCGGGCGAAACTTGCGTGAACAATTTCGCCACCACGGTGGCGACGCCGCCGAAAAAATGCGGGCGGAACTTGTCTTCGAGCCCGGCGAGCGCGGCGCCTTGCGGCGCAATCCGGGTGGCAAAACTTTGCGGATACATCACGGCGGGCGACGGCGCCCACACCAGATCGACTTTGGCTTTGGCGAGTTCCGCAATGTCGGTCGAAAAACGCCGCGGATAACTGCCGTAATCCTCGTTCGGCGCGAACTGCGTCGGGTTGACGAAGATCGACACCACCACGAATTTGGCGCGGCGGCGCGCCTCGGCGACCAGTGCCAGATGGCCGCGATGCAGGGCGCCCATGGTTGGCACCAAAGCGATCCGGCCGCCGGTGTTCCGGCGGGGTTCCAGGGCGTTCCGCAGCGAAGAAACCGTTCGCGCGATGAGCGGGCGTTTTGCCATAATAGCGGGCCTTGCAAGCCGGTCTTGTCGGTTAACCGTCGTAGTTCCGCGCTAGGACCTAGCAAAGCAAGGTAAACGGGGCCATGCGGGTTAATGGTTAAACCGCGATAAACTTGACTAAACTACCGTATTTAATCGAGAATTGGGGTCAAAGGACGCGTCATGTTGGTCCAGCCGATCCGTCAGTCTCCCCAATCCGCGCACGTGGTGGTGCTCGGCAATGAAAAGGGCGGCTCCGGAAAATCCACCACTGCGTTGCACATCGCGGTCGCCTTGCTCAAGGCCGGCCAGCGCGTGGCGACTATCGATCTGGATTCGCGCCAGCAGAGCTTTACCCATTACATCGAGAACCGCCGCGACTGGGCGCAACGCGCGCGCATCAAGCTCGAACTGCCGACGCATTTTTGCGTGGCGCGCAGCGAAGGTAATTCGGTCGAAGCCAACGAAGCGCAGGAATTCGCGGATTTCGCCGCCGCCATCGGCCGCATCGAGCATGACCATGACGTCGTCGTGGTCGATACGCCGGGCAATGATACCTATCTGATGCGGCTCGCCCATTCGATGGCCGATACGCTGGTGACGCCGCTCAACGACAGCTTCGTGGATTTCGACGTGCTGGCCACGCTCGACCAGACCAATTTCAGCGTTACCGGCGAAAGCCATTACGCCAACATGGTGCGCGAAGCGCGCCGGCAGCGCCGGCTGGTTGACGGCAAGCTCACCGATTGGATCGTGGTGCGCAATCGTCTCGCCACGCTCGGCTCGCGCAACAAGCGGCTGGTGGGCGATGGTATCAACGAATTGTCCAAGCGCATGGGCTTCCGCAGCGTGGATGGTTTTGCCGAGCGCGTGGTCTATCGCGAATTTTTCCCGCGCGGGCTGACCGCGCTTGACGATCTCGACGAGGCGACGCTTGGCACCAGGCCGAACATGTCGCATGTCACGGCGCGCGAGGAAGTCATCGGCCTGCTCAATGCCCTGCGCCTGCCTATGTCGGAAAACGGCCGGCGCCGCGCCGCCGCGCGCGCCGAGTGGTATTCGGTCGTGGACCAGCCGCTCCAGGTGCACGACGTTATCTGACGTTCCGCCGGTTGCGCGCGCTTTCGCCGCGCGCCTTAAATCGGTGTAGACTGGCTCCATGAGCAACGACCCTTCCAAGCAAACGCCTGCGCCGGCCTCGTCGCGGCCGGAAATCGATGCCTTCATCGAGCGCGTGCGCGGGCTCAAGCCGGCGGCGACCGGCGGCACGCGCGGGCGGCTGGTATTCGCGCTCGACGCCACCATGAGCCGCCAGCCCACCTGGGATAGCGCCTGCGCGCTGCAAGCCGACATGTTCCGCGAAGCCGCTTCGATCGGCGGGCTCGATATTCAGTTGGTCTATTTCCGCGGTTTGAGCGAATGCCGCGCTTCCGCCTGGGTGGCGGGCAGCGAAAAGCTCGCCGGCCTGATGTCGGGCATCGACTGCCGCGGCGGCCACACCCAGATCGGCAAAGTTTTGAACCATGCCCGCAAGGAACATCGCAGCCGTAAAATCCAGGCGCTGGTTTTCGTCGGCGACGCTATGGAAGAGGCGATCGACGATCTATGCGTGGCGGCCGGCGAACTCGGCATTCTTGGCGTGCCGGTTTTCATGTTCCAGGAAGGAAGCGATCCGGTGGCCGAGAGCGGCTATCGCGAAATCGCCAGGCTGTCGCGCGGCGCCTATTGCCGCTTCGACACCGGCTCGGCGCGCGAACTCGGCGATTTGTTGCGCGCGGTCGCGGCCTATGCCGCCGGCGGCATCAAGGCGCTGAGCGACCTGTCGGCGCGCAAGGCCGGCGCCGCGCGTATGCTATTAGCGCAGCTCAAGTAGCCATGCGCGGGAAGTTTTAAATGCCGGAACTCATTTTTGGCGTTTTGATCCTGGTCGCCGCGATATGGGTGCTCGGCGTCATTTCCAAGATCGACCCGAAAGTCGGCGCGCGCGTGCTCAAGGCCGGCGGCGGCATAATATCGCTGGGGCTCGCGGTGTTTCTCGGGCTGCGCGGCGAAGTCGGCGTCGCCATTCCGCTCGGCGCGGTAGGCCTCGGACTGCTGGGCTGGATGCCGTTCGGCGCGGCGGGCTTTTCCGCGCGCACCAAAAAAAGCAGCGGCAAAACTTCGCGCGTGCGTTCGGCCTATTTCGAAATGGTGCTCGACCACGATAGCGGCACGATGGAGGGCCGCGTCATCGCAGGCCCCCATCAGGGCGCGACGCTTGAGAGCCTCGACGTCAAGACATTGGCCGCCATGCTCAACGGCATCGACGAGGAAAGCCGCGCGTTACTGGTGGCGTATCTTGACCGCCGCGATCCCGCTTGGAGTGAACACGCGCAAGGTGACGCGGCAACGGGGCGGCCGGCGGCGTCCAGCGGCAAAATGTCGGAACAGGAGGCTTATCAGATCCTTGGCTTGGAACCCGGCGCGGACGCCGACGACATCGCGCGCGCGCATCGCTCGCTGATGAAGAAATTCCATCCCGACCAGGGGGGGTCTACGTATCTCGCGGCCCGCATTAACGAGGCCAAGGAAATTCTGCTTCGCCGTCATCGCTGATGTACTCCAGACTAATCATCAGCGGCTCCTGGTATTGACGCATTCCGGCTATCGTTATTTTTTACGCGCGATCTCGTTTTCGGATCGCATTTAGTTCTTCAGCAACATGCAGGGAATTTCATTACGCTTGAGATGTTTGCAGGCGGTTTCCGCTTGGCCCTTTTCGAGGCCGGCAAAGCGCGCCCGATACATCGACTTGTCGCCTTTGGTGGTTTTCTCGGTAAAGGGATCGGCTTGGCCAAGTTGATCCTTGGCTTTGCTCTGCGCGGCTTCGAGCCGCAGCTTGGCTTCCTTCTCGCCGGGGAATGCGCCGACCTGGATCATCCAGCCGCCGGCGCGCGGCTTTTGCGGTAGGCTTTTCGACGGCTTTGGCGGTCGGGTTCGGGCGCAACGGAGGCGACCGGCACGCTATCGCTGGCGGACGCGACCTTGGATGAAAGCACACCGAGCACGCCCGGTTTTGCGCCCGGCGGCGTCTCGCTCTTGACGGTGTTGACCGTCGTGATGCTGGTCGCAGCGGTGGCGGACGGCATCAATTTGCGGTTATCCGGCGGCAGTGGCGAGAGCGAGGCCGTGCGCATTGTGCCGGGATGCACGGTAACGGTTTTTACCGAATTTGGTTTGATCGGATCGGTCGAGCCGGGCTTGGGTCCTTCGGTCGCCGAAGCGGTCTGTTCCTTGTCTTTGCTTTCTTTGACGGCTTCCTTGATGTTTTCTTTGGCGTTTTCCTTAGTGTTTTCTTTGGCGTTCGTCGAGGCAAATCGAAACGCTGTAGTCCAATGGTTAAACCTGTGGAAGCATACTTCAGACATTCTTGCCAAATCTCTTCTTCTTGCTCAAATAGCATGGGTTGATTGAAGCCGGCCAGCCCATTGATAATATCAACGATAGTCTCCACAAAAACATACACCAACTGTGCACTTGAAATTACCATTCGTTCCACGTGCATACCAAATACCATCATACAGCAATTTATTA